>NZ_PDYG01000135.1 GCF_002735305.1 Agathobacter ruminis | reverse complement strand
GGCGGTATCGAGTACTCAAAAGCGGCTTCGTTGTTTTACTTAGCAAGTGGACAGTGTTCCATACCGGTCTATATGGACAGGAAAGCGATTTGAAACACTTCAAGGTGTTTGCGACGAAAAGACCGTGCAGGAGAAGTGCAAATAGTTGAAAGAACAACCTCAATCAAAGAAGCAGTGTGCGGCTTTGCTGAGAATCTTGCTTCCGAAATGCCGTGTGTGAGGCATGGCAGAGGGTGGCGGAGCTGGAGACGGCGGAATGCACAGAAATGGGCGTGGGAAGGAATGCAAAAAAGCCGGTCGCATAAGCGGCCGGCCTGGTGGTTTGTGTGAAATTATCCGAGACGAATGCGGTTGACTACATGGATGTGCTCCGCAGCAGCTGCGAAATCTTCTTCGGAGAGTGGTCCTACGGTAAATGCGACTTCGCCGTCTACCAGTGACGGAACCTCCTCAATGCTTCCAAAGGCGCGCTTTGCATCCGCCAAATCAGATGTCGTGCGCACGAAGAATGCATTTCTGCTGTCCTTGTAATCGACGATTTGCATCTTTTCTTCGCTCCAGTCGATTACAATATGCCGATTGGTATGCTTGACCATATCCACGACATCAGCGACAACTGCGCTTGCTGTCGGAAGCTTGCCTGCGCCACTACCGTAGAACATTGCATCGCCAAGGACATTGCCATGTACGAAAATGCCATTGAAAACACCGTTGACTCCGCAAAGCGGATGCTCTGCCGGAAGCAGATACGGTGCAACCATACAGCTGTAGCTATTGCCTACTTTCTTGCTGGATGCAAGCAACTTGATGGTGCGATTCATTGCCTTTGCATATGCGATATCTTCCGGAGTGATCTTTGTGATGCCCTCACAGTGAATCTCTTCAAAATCGACCTGCTTGCCACATACCATGGAAGTCAGGATTGCAATCTTACGACACGGGTCGTGACCTTCGATATCTGCGGTAGGATCTTTCTCAGCATATCCTTTGTTTTGCGCATCCTTTAATACTGCATCAAAGTCTGCACCTTCATCGGTCATCTTGGTCAGCATATAATTGGTCGTGCCGTTCAAGATACCTGTGATTTCTTCGATCTCGTCTGCAGTCAGACATTTATTGAGTGGTCGGATAATCGGAATACCGCCTCCAACCGATGCTTCAAACTGGAAGTTGACGCCATGTTCTCTTGCAATGCGAATCAGTTCGGCGCCTTTGGCTGCCACGAGATTCTTGTTGGAAGTTGCGACCTGCTTGCCGGCTTCGAGCATTGCTTTTACAAATGTATATGCAGGCTCTACGCCACCCATGGTCTCGACAACTACCCCGACTTCCGGATCATTCACGATTGTCTGGTAATCATGAATGACACATTTTTCCATTGGATCGCCCGGAAAGTCACGCAAGTCGAGAATATATTTTACGGATACTTCTTCACCTGCTGCCTTTGCAATCTTGTCATGGTTGATTTTCAAAACATCTACAACACCGGAACCGATGGTTCCGTAACCCATCACTGCAATCTTCATTTCGCGTCTTACTCCTTAGCTAGTACTTTTACATAATGAACTCCATCGAGTTGCTCGATGCGGGATGCCAATTCATCCGGCGAGACAGAGTCCTGTGTCACATCCAGCGATAGAATCAACGATGCGATTCCATGAACAGGCACGGACTGCTGAATGGTCAAAATGTTCACATTCGAGTCACTGATGGTGCGCAATACACTTGAGAGCATGCCGCGCTCATCATCAAGCTGCATGACCATATTGGCTGTGCGTCCTCTGGAATTTTCATGAAACAAAGAGATATCATCTTTGTATTTATAATATGAACTGCGGCTGATTCCAACCGCCTCTGTCGCTTCCTGAACAGACTCCGCTTTGCCTGATTCCAAAAGGCGGTTGGCTTCTGCAACCTTGATCAGGACTTCCGGCACTGCATGTTCACGCAATACATATAAATTCTCTTTTGTCGTTCTGTCGCTTACATTTGTCTTCATGTGGAATACTTTAACATAGTTAGCCCACTCTATCAAGTGGAAGTTTTAACTAGATTCTGCTCCCCTTTTTTCGGATTGTTGTGAAAGTTTTTTTAACTCAGTCGGGGTACAAGCTCCGACTGAGTTAAACGCTCCGCGAGGATGCGCACGGATTCGGACAGGAATTTGTCTGCTGAAGCAGACCCGAATCCGGCGCGCAAGACTCGCGAGCGAGTCTTGACAACGGATTAGTCATCCTCATTTCCGCCAAGGCCTTCCGGACAGCCCAGTGACAACCATTTCAGATAACCGTTGATAAACGGATCGAGATCGCCGTCCATCACTGCGTCCACATTGCCCGATTCAACACCTGTACGGCGGTCTTTGACCATCGTATACGGCTGCATGACATAAGAACGGATCTGGTTTCCCCAGCCGATTTCGGTCACTTCGCCACGGATACCTGCAGCTTTTGCCGCCTGCTCCTCCTGCTTGAGCATATACAGCTTTGCTTTTAACATCTGCATTGCTTTGTCCTTGTTCATATGCTGTGAGCGCTCGTTCTGACAGGTAACCACAATCCCGGTTGGGAAATGCGTGATTCGGATTGCCGAAGAAGTCTTGTTGATATGCTGTCCACCTGCACCGCTTGAGCGGTAGGTGTCGATACGAATGTCTTCGTCTTTGATCTCGATGTCGATATCGTCCTCGATATCCGGCATCACATCGCAGGAGACAAACGAAGTCTGGCGTTTGCCGTTTGCATTGAACGGAGAAATACGGACAAGGCGGTGTACACCCTTTTCGGATTTCAGATAGCCATATGCATTTTCTCCGCGCACTTCAAATGTGATGGATTTGATTCCTGCTTCATCACCGTCAAGTGAATCAAGGACTTCCAATGCAAATCCTTTTTTGTCACACCAGCGTGAAAACATACGGAACAGCATCTGCGCCCAGTCACAGGATTCCGTTCCGCCGGCTCCGGCATGTAACGATACGATGGCATCATTGCGGTCGTATTCGCCCGAAAGCAGAGTCTTCATATGAATCTCTTCATAGACCTGCTTAAATTCGTCCATCATCTCCTGAATTTCCGGAATCAGTGAGGCATCATTTTCCTCATATCCCATTTCAATCATGGTTTCAATATCGCTGTAGGCCTCCTCGAGACGGCGATATGTCTCCATGTCATCCTTCATGCTTTTTAACTGTTTCATCTTTGCCTGAGATTTCTCAGGATCATCCCAGAAGTCCGGCGCTTCCATTTCGCGCTCAAGCTCCTGTATTTTTTGCTCCTTGTTCAGGAGGTCAAAGTGAATCCCTCACTTCCTGTAATGGATTTTTGTAGCTTTGCAGCTCAGTCTTGAATGCATCAAGTTCTACCAACAGGATCACCTCTTTCCTTTTTGTGTATTTGACATGAAAGATGGCCGACCAGTGCCGACCATCCCAAGTTATTTGCCTTTTGTTAAATATTCCTGCGCACGAATCAGCTGATTGTCAAGGGTCTTGTCATAGGCATCTCCCTCTTTGCCCAGGAACTTGTATTCCAATTCGATATCCGGTTCAATTCCTACCTTGTGAATAAAATTGCCCTTCGGTGTAAAATAATTGGCAGTGGTAATCTTAAGTCCGTCACCATTGCTCAGATTAAAGATGGACTGCACAATTCCTTTTCCGAATGTCTTGGTACCAATCAGAGTGCCATACTCATAATCCTTGATTGCACCCGCAAAAATCTCGGATGCACTGGCAGAATTGCCATTCACCAGTACCACCATCGGATAATCGATACATTTCTTGTCGGAAGAATAGGTTACTTTTTTGCCCATCTTGTCTTCTGTATATACGATGGTGCCTTCCGGAAGGATGCGGTCACAGATGTTGACTACCGAATCCAGCAGTCCACCCGGATTATCGCGCAAATCGATAATCATTTTTTCCATTCCCTGCTTCTCAAGATCTTCGAGTGCTTTGTCAAACTGTTCGTCAGTGTCCGACTGGAACTGTGAAATCTGGATATAGCCGATTTTGTTGTCGAGCATGCTGTATTCCACACTCGGCAGGACAATATTCTTTCGCTCAACTTCAATGGTAAAAGTTGAATCGTCACTCTTGCGATAGACGGTCAATGTCACCTTGGTTCCCTCTTCGCCACGAATCTGTGAAACCAGATCGGAAAGTTCCTTGGTCGTCGAATCAATCTCTCCGACTGTCACAATCTGATCTCCGGCTTTCAGTCCCGCTTCTTCCGCAGGGGTTCCCTCATATACTTTTACAATGGTCACTTCCTTGGTTTCTTTGTCCTGAGAGAGTGTCGCACCGATTCCGGCATATTCTCCGGTATTGCTGACCATAAAGTCTTTGTATTCGGTCTCATTAAAATATGCGGCATACGGATCGCCAAGGGAGTTTACCAGACCATGCAGCATGCCGTCACGCTCCTGATCCGCCGTATATTCACCTGTATAATACAGGTCAATATAGCTTGATATTTCGCTGATTTTAAAAGCAGTTTTTTCATCAATCAGACCTTGTTCGTCCTTATTTTGGACAACACTCAGGTCTCCCACGCCGATTGCGATATAGCTGTGTGTCACCTTGACATAAATCACGATTGCCACGGCTGCAATGACAAGAGATGATACGGCTCCGATGATTGCGCCAAGCCCCATTCCTTTTGCAAAAGTGCGCTTCGGTTTTTGTTCTGTAATATTTTGTTCTGTAATATTTTGATCTGTAATATTCTGATCAGTAGTATTCTGATCGATATGATTCTGATCCACGATATTCACTTCCTACAATAATACTATAATAGATATTCAAGTCTCGCTATACACGAAGGTGTTTGCGTACGGTAAAATAACTTCCGACCAGACCGATTCCAACACCCATAATCAGTGAAATCGGAATCAGCTGACCAAACAGCTGTGTGGTTGGAATGAAATTCAGCATTGCACCGATGAAATTGAATTTGGATGCCACAAAAGCGATAATCCAGTCATAGAGGAAATAAATCAATACAAGCGGAATTGCCGCTCCGATCAGTCCAATGATCATTCCTTCGAAAATGAATGGTGCACGCACCAGATAATCGGTCGCACCAATCAGTTTCATAATCCCGATTTCTTCGCGTCTCACTGAGATTCCGACCGTAACCGTATTGCTGATCAAAAAGATTGATACCGCAAGCAATATAAAAATAATGGCTCCGGAGATATAGGTCGCCAGGCGGTTGAATTCCGCCAAAGTATTGGCTACCTGCTCGGATTTTTTGACATTGCGCACGCCATCCATGTTTTGGATGTAGGTGACAAGTGCATCCTGCATCTCCACATCATTCAGATAGATTTCGTAATGCATGGAATTTGCAACCGGATTGTCTCCCTCAAATGCTGCGATGAGCTCTTTGCGTCCTTCGAAATAATTCTCTTTGACATATTCCCATGCGTCATCTGCCGAAATGTATTCCACTTTGGAGACCTCAGGTCTCTTTTTGATATCATTACCGATGGTATTGATCTGCTCATTCGTGATATCTTTGTTGAAATATACTGCAACAGCCACACCTTTTTCAGCTTCCTTTAACATGGAGTTAAAGTTTGTAACCACTGCAAAGAACAGACCGAACATAAAGATACAGGCGCCCATTGTTGCCACAGACGCCAGGGAAAACATTTTATTTCGGAAAATATTCTTGATTCCTTGTTTGACGGTAAACCAAAATGTACTAATTCGCATTTTCATCACCCATACGAGTGTCAGAGACAATCGTTCCTCTCTTAATGGTAATGACACGCTTTTTCATCACTTTTACGATCTCAAGGTTGTGCGTAACCACAACTACGGTGGTGCCGCGGTTATTGATTTCTTCGAGGAGTTTCATGATTTCCCATGTATTGTTATTGTCCAGATTTCCCGTAGGCTCATCTGCAAGCAAAATCTCCGGTTCATTAATCAATGCCCTTGCAATCGCGACGCGCTGCTGCTCTCCACCGGACATCTGGTCCGGGAATGATTTGTATTTCGGAGCGAGACCAACCATGGAAAGCATGACCGGTACACGCTTTTTGATATGTTTATTGGATTCACCGATGACTTTTTGTGCAAAGGCGACATTATCATAAACATTTCTATCCTTTAACAAACGATAATCCTGAAATACCACACCGATTTTGCGGCGGAATTTCGGGATTTGTCGTCTTCGTATTTTGTTCACATTGCGGCCGTTGACCGTAATGACTCCTTCTGTCGGATCAAGCTCCTTGAGCAGGAGCTTGATCAATGTAGATTTTCCTGATCCACTGTCGCCCACGATAAAGACGAATTCGCCTTTGTCGATATGCAGGCTGACATCGTTCAGCGCCGGAATACCGGCTGTATATGCCTTGCTGACATGTTCAAGAGTAATCAAAATCTGTTCTCCTAACTTTTGTCCTTTAATAATCTAAGGTTTCCATATATTTCATATATTTGACAACCATCAAAGCAATCTTGAATGTAATCGCATCCTCAAAAACACGCAGGTCCAGTCCCGTGCTCTTTTGCAGCTTGTCGAGACGATAAACCAGAGTATTGCGGTGAATGTAAAGCTGACGTGATGTCTCGGATACATTCAGGCTGTTCTCGAAGAATTTGTTGATGGTGGTAAGCATTTCTTCATCGAACTCATCCGGTGATTTGCCATCAAAAATTTCGCTGATGAACATCTTGCACAGCGGAATCGGAAGCTGATAAATCAAACGGCCGATGCCGAGTTCGGAATATGGAATGATATCCTGCTCTTCGAAGAAAATCTTGCCGACATCGAGTGCCATGCGTGCTTCCTTGTATGAGCGGGAAACATCTTTTAATTCATTGACGATGGTACCGAATGATACATGCGCATGGGTCTTTGCATCGCCCTTAAACAGATTCATAATGGATTCTGCTGTCTTAACCAGATCTGCCTGCGCTTCATTGTCCGCAACTTCTTTTACCACGATGACATTCTTCTCATCCACCGCGGTGACAAAGTCTTTCTGTTTTCCGGTGAAAAGACTGCGGATACGCTCTAATTCATTATCTTCACGGTCATGATTGGTCTCAACAATATAAACCACACGGCGCTGCTCAATCTCGATATGAAGCTTCTTCGCGCGATTATAGATATCAACCAGCAATAAATTGTCCAGCAACAGATTCTTGATGAAATTATCTTTGTCAAAACGCTCTTTGTATGCAACAAGAAGGTTCTGAATCTGGAATGCGGCGATTCTGCCAAGCATTGCATCGTCGGTATCACCGACAGCAATAATAATATATTCCACCTGCCGTTCATCAAACACTTTCATGAACTGGCATCCATTTACCACCTGCGAGTCTGCCTCCGATGCAGCAAATGATTTAACCGTATCTCCATACTTTTCCGCATCAAGAAATGTGGAAGCCATCACCTTTCCTTCCGGATCAGTTACGCATAAGTCTGTTTTTGAAATGTTTTTGAGTCCATCAATCGTATTTTGAAGTATCTGATTGGAAATCATAATCCCTCTCCTTTTCACTAGTATTTGCATATTGCATAAATACCTTAACTCATTTTAATGCAAAAACACAAAAAATGGAAGAGCAAATGTACATTTTTCACGCATTTTCTCTTCCATATTTTCTAAAACTTGTCTAATTTTACTGATGGTCCTGAAATCCCTCACCTAAAACTTCGCGAACATCGGATACAATCACAAATGCATCCTTGTCCACTTCAGCAACAATCTCTTTTAATGTCGGAATCTCTTTTTTGGCTACGACACAATAGAGCATGCATTTCTCACTATCGGTATACATTCCCTTTGCATGGATTCCGGTAATACCACGATCCAGATCGCGGAAGATCATTTGTGAAATTTCTTCATAGTGATCGGAAATAATAAATGCCCCTCTCGAAAATTTGAAACCTTCGAGAATCAAATCTGAGGTCTTTGTCGTAACAAAAATTGCGATTACCGCATACAATGTCGGCCGGATACCGAATACCAGCAGACCGATGATCACAACGATACCGTCGATAATCTGCATGATTTCTGCCACATTATAATGGCGGATAAATTTGCGGTGGATGATTGCGGATACCATATCCGTACCACCTGTCGTCGCATTCGCACGAAGCACCAGTCCGATTCCGCCTCCCGAGAAGACACCACCGAATACGGCGGCAATCAATAAATCGTTTTGCGGGATGTCATAGACCGGGATGATATACAGCCATGCCGACAACATCAATGTGCCGAATAAGGTTCTTCCGATAAAACGCTTTCCGAGTACAAAATAGGCCACAATAAAGACCGGAATGTTGAGTGCGAAGTTCGTAAACCAAAGCGGTATACCGTTTTGGAACATCGCAACCGGACAATCCTTCAGCAATGGCCCCGTCACATATTTAATGACAATGGCAAGACCTGAGAATCCTCCTGTTACCAGATTGGCCGGATCATAAATGGTCTGGATTCCGAATGCCATAATTCCTGTGCCGATAAAAATCAGCAGGAACTGCCAGATATGTCTTTTTTTAATCACACTTTTTATTTTGCCCATATTAACTTTTCCAGGGCCCTGCGCTGACGCCATTTGGAAAGGCGCTTCATCAGCCCCGGTTTTCCCTCCGATGGATCAATTTCGCCCATTCCGTACCAGAAGTTCGCCGAAATCTTCTCCTTGTGCTCCAGCAAAAAAATCTCCTGCGACGGTGATGGAAGCAGGCATATGATGGCATCGGGAGAAAGGCTGTTGATATGGTTGACCAACGCCTCGTCGGTTCCAATGCAATCCTCCAATGCACCGGTACCTGCGATTTGAATTTTTGGAAATTTGGCAAGAATCAATTGCACGCGCTCCGCAATCTTCTCTTTTGATTCCCCGAGTAAAAAGAGACGCTTTCCATTGCGTTCGAGCCGCTTCATCAATTCGTAGAAGAAGGTATGATCCTCTATCTCGAATTTGCGCTGCATACTCCCTTGATTTACAGCCTGCAGAATCGCATTGTCCGCGATCACCGTGTGATCGAGCATCTGGATTCCGTCAGCCACTTTCTCGTCCTCCTCCGCGGCGAAAAGTGTATGCATCGTAATCTCTTCCATTGCGACAAACCCCTGATCCGCAATGGCCCGCTCAACAAGCTGAATTGATTCACGCACCGTATTATTGTTTAGTTGTAGCTCCCCAATATGTAGTTCTTTTATCATAGCGAATCATAGTATAACAAATATATTTTGCTTGCGCAAGTGACCTTATTCCCACTCCATTTGTAACAAAAAATTTACGATTTGGAGTAAAGTTTATTGTTTTTTTACAAAATTTTTGCGTGGATAACTTTTGTGTTTCACGCCCTATCCACATTAAAAAGGCGTGGATAATGTGAATAAGTTCGTTTATAACTTGTATTTTCGCCCCCTTTTCACGAGTGAAAGTGGATAAATCGCATCCACTTATCCACTTGAGCCTTCCTTTTCCGTGAAACATTTCTCAATCTTTGTGCAACCTGCTATATTTCATTTTTCACTTGACATATTTTAATCAAAAAAAGAGATTTGCAATCTGCAAATCTCTTTTCAGCATTTATTTTTGTCTCAATTAGAAAATACGACGAATGGTAATCAATGATCCTTCATTAACTGATGAAACAATAATTCCGGTTCTGCTTGTGCTGGCATGAACCATGTCTCCACCACCGATATAAATTCCTACATGTCCGCTAAAGCAAAGGATATCTCCCGGCTTTGCATCACTTAAGTCGCTACCTACGGAATATCCACATGAACGCAAGCTGTATGAGCTGTGTGGCAGGCCGACACCAAACTGTGCGTAAACACTCATAACGAATCCTGAACAGTCTGTACCGTTGGTCAGGCTGGATCCACCATATACATATGGGTTGCCTACGAACTGCAATGCATATCTTGCAACAGCTGATCCGTCAGATCCATCCGGTGCATCATATGAGCGCTCGCTTCTTGAGCTTGAGCTTGAAGATGAACTGTTTGAACTGCTGCTGTTTCTGCGTGCACGTGCTTCTTCTTCGGCTTTCTTCTTTGCCTCTGCCTCTTTCTTGAGACGAGCCTTTTCTTCTTCCTTTGATTCTGCTACTTTAAAGTAGGTATGAAGTTCTACAAATTCTGCAGAAACATATCCCTTTTCTTCGCCAACCTTAACTTTTACCCATCCATCTTTGGACTCGTCAAGCACGGTAAGCTCTTCTTCTGCATCTACATATTCTACGATTTTCGCATCGGTAGATGGTTTCTTACGCACGCGCAAGGAATCAACTCCAACCTTTGCAATTCTCTTGCTGATCTTCTTGGCAGCTTCTTCATCGCCGACAATCAGATACTCTGATTTAATATATCCTTCACATCTTCCTGATGTAATATGATACCAGCCACCTGCTACTTCTTCTACCAGGGTAGCTGCTGAGTTTGCATATAACTTACCAACCACTTCACTGTCGGTATCTGCTTTGCTTCGAATGTTTACATAATCTTCTACATTCGATACTGCGATATTTGCGAATTCACTCTGAGCAGTGGTAACTGCTTCTTTTTTATTCTCAGATACATTTGCTTTTGAAGCAACCTGTACTTCTTCCTCTGTGTCAATTGCTACCTGCATAACCGTTGATGCGAATCCGGCTGTCGGCAAGGACGCCGTTGAAAGAACAGATGCTGTATAACTAGTAACTCCAGCTGTTGGGGTGTCTGCCAGTGCTGCGATTCCAGATCCTGCTGCCATAGTTGCCGCAAGCAACACTGCTGTTACCTTTAAGCTTCTTGTTTTCATGATTGAAATAACCTCCTAATAAGTCCGTTGAAACAATTTGTTTCGAAGTTCTCATTATATTGTTACGAATTTGTTACATTTATTACGAACCCATTATAACAAAGGGGCCATACGATGTCAACCCCCACATTTTCCCGTTTAGTGTCTGTTACCATTCACCGTCTTTGACATTACAGAAGCATCCTCACCCATGGCCCGGTAAGCCCTGAACCATTTTGCGAATATTTTAGGTTTTCACTATGCAAAAGGCGAGCATCACACATGTGTCTTTTGATTCAAAATTGTACAGGCATTCAAAAGACATATGGTAATCAGGATGCGAGCTTTTGCATATTAGAAAACCAAAATATTCTTGCAAAGTGAAGGGCTTACCGGGCCAGGGGTGAGGATGCCAAAAAAATGCAGACTGTGAATGGTAACAGAGCACTACAGGAGGGGGGTAGTCAATAAAATAGGGAAATAGGATAAAAGGATTAGCTAGTTTGAACAATTGACATCTATGGCGGAGGATGTCATAATAGGATAAAAGAACTATATACTAACAAGTACTATGAGAAGGGAGCTGATGCACATGAACATCGCACCAATCAACAGTGCCTTAAGTGCAGTTCAGACAGCGACCCCAACGAGTCTGACCGGAAAGGTCAGCATGGAAATGCTGGACAAAACACTCGAGAGCACCGAAAAAGAGAATGCCAACCTTGTAAAGATGATGGAGCTTTCCGTTAATCCGAATGTTGGCAGCAACTTCGACTTATCGGTTTAAAACTAGTTCAAAAACAAAGAGCTGTGCATTACACAGCTCTTTTTGTTATATCTATTTGGTTGCAATGGCTTCAATCTCAAGCATTACATTTTTCGGAAGACGCGCTACTTCCACGCAGCTTCTTGCAGGATATGGTGCCGGGAAAAATTCTGCATAAACTTCATTGATGGCAGCAAAGTCGTTCATCTCTTTGATGAAGACGGTGGTCTTGATGACATTTGCAGTGCTTGTGCCGGCAGCTTCCAGCAGGTTGCTTAAGTTTGTAAATGCCTGACGCGCCTGTGCCACAGATCCTTCCGGAATGTTTCCGGTGGCAGGATCTACAGGAATAACACCTGAGGTATATACCATGTTGTTGACTTCGATGGCCTGTGAATAAGGTCCGATTGCTGCAGGAGCCTTATCGGTTGCGATTACATTTTTCATGTTGTACTTCCTTTCTTATCTATGTTGATTCCAATAGTTTTATCTGTTCAAACGAATCTTTCCGTCGTCGAGTGTAATTTTTCTTTCTTTATATAAGTGTCCGATTGCACGTTTAAATGCAGCCTTTGACAGTCCCGTTTCTCTTGCGATGACTTCCGGCGATGCTTTTTCGGTAAACGGAAGCACGCCTGCGTATTCATTTAATAAAGAAAGAATCTTGTCTGCATCCGTATCCATTTGAATATATGCTTTCTCGCGCATGGTCAAATCCAGCTTGCCGTCCTCTTTGACAGCAACCACCTTTGCCTCAATGATATCACCGATTTTGAGATCCTGATGTCCTTCATGCTTTGGAATGCGGGCAGAATATTTGTCATCCACTGCCACGAAGGTTCCAAAGTTGTCCGAAAATTCATAGACACGGCCGCGAACCATATCGCCGGCCTCATAAGGTGCACGCTGCGAAAGCAGATGGTACAGGCCACGCATGGTTGCGCAGAGGCGTTCACTCTTGTCGATGTACATAGAGACAAGCACCTCATCTCCGGCATCGATTCGTCCGACCATCTGTTTATATGGAAGGAAGAGATCTTTCTCGAGTCCCCAATCCAAAAATGCACCGATCTTTGTGATTTCTTTTACTTTTAATACGCCGAATTTGCCAATGGTCAAAAGCGGCTCGTTGACCGTTGCAATCAAGCGGTCCTGAGAGTCTTTATATAAGAAAACTTTGAGTCGCATACCGAGCTTTGCATCTTTTGGCAATTGTTTTGCCGGCAAAAGCACCTTGTCTGCAGTATTGGTTTCCTGTGCAAGATATGCACCAAAATCCGTCATCTTAATAATGGTAAGTTCCTGAAATTCTCCTAATTTCATCATGTTTCTCCTTGTCTTTCCGTCCAATGTTTTTCCGTCCACTGTGTTTCCGTCCTTTTTACGATTGATACAGAAATTGCATGGTTGCATAAATGCCGCCCTGCGCATCTGCCATGACAACCGTATATTTGTCTTCTTCCCTGGCAATCTTAGGGAAAAACGTATCTCCCTCTCTTGCCT
Source organism: Agathobacter ruminis (assembly GCF_002735305.1). Taxonomy (GTDB): domain Bacteria; phylum Bacillota; class Clostridia; order Lachnospirales; family Lachnospiraceae; genus Roseburia; species Roseburia ruminis. The sequence continues at coordinate 86,011 of NZ_PDYG01000135.1, read as the reverse complement.
GTTTCTTATATTCTGCACGAACTTCCATGACATTGCAATCCTCCGGCAACAATTCCATTGCCAGTTCCACATAGCGTCCGTTGTTCACATGTCCGTTCGTGTCTATCAAATGTCTGGTCACCGGAATCGTCTCACAATCTGTCATTTCTTCCGGTACCTGCAATTTGCGTGCGCAATAGTTCATCTCGATACGTTCGTCAAATTCATAGACATCAAATTCCGGTGTCACTTTGGTCGGCAGATTGCGCTCCGTATCGATGAAGGTCCAGATGCTGTTCGCATATGCCAGACATTCCCCGTCAAGCGACTCCAGAATAAAATTACGGTATCCGAAAAAGCCTTTGATTTCATACGGTCTGGTCACAATTCGCACCTGCTCATACAGACGCGGCATCCGGTTTAGACAAATCTGCCATGCATTCAGGACCCATGCACGCTTTCGCTTTGCGAGCAAATCCACTCCCACATGCAGACTCTCCGATTGAAACACGGAACTGTCCTGAAAATAATCAAGCAGCTTGACCCATGTTAACTTTCCTTCCAGATCCACCTCGCTGTAGCGAATGCGGCTTTCAAAACTGTACATGCATTCTCCTTTATATACCACAAAACCCCAGCGATTACTCACTGGGGTCTGTCCATTAGCTGGCCCACAAGGATTCGAACCTTGGAAATGACGGAGTCAGAGTCCGTTGCCTTACCGCTTGGCGATGGGCCAATGTTGTCAACAAATGGTATTATACATACCTTCCACACCAATGTCAACAACTTTTTAAAATATTTTTTATTTTTTGCCTTATGGTATGACTTCCTGGACCATGACCGTGATGGTTACAGTGGTGGTCGCAGCTTTGTATTTGTTTGTGGCTGCAGATTTGATTGTGATGGATATGGTTGCACTCTCTCCCGGTGGCGCGTCAGCATCAATGGAGACGGAGCCGTCTGTTCCCACATGCAGCCAACTCTGACTCGGGGTTCCGATGGTATAGGTCACGGCTGCGCCGCTGTTGACCGATGCGGAGATGACAGTGGATTCGCCCGGAGCCAATGTATAATCTGTGGAAACGGTAATTTTGGCTTCTTTTAATTTTGGCTTATCCTTATCCTTGTCTTTATCCTTATCTTTATCCTTGTCTTTCTTGTCGTCCTGTTTCTTTTTCGGATCTTCCTGTACATGGATGGTCACTTCAAAATCAGAGGCTGCATATTTGTCAAATTCTGCCGCATGAACCGTAATGGTACAGGTACCGGCCTTTTTCGGTGTGACAACGCCGTCGGCGCTGACGGTTGCAACTTTCTTGTCCGAACTCTTGTATGTCAACGGTGCATCGGCATTGCCGGTGGTATCTGCATCCAATGCAAATGCCTTGCTGCCTTCCTTGACCGTGTAGCTGGCGGTACCACTCCAGGTCTGCTGCAGTTTGTCGACATATTTCACTCCGCCATGGCAGACAACATAGGTGCCGATCTCCACATTGTTATAGAGTGCCTCTGCTGCCTCAAGCGGCATATTGATGCAGCCGTGGCTGCCGCCGTAAAGATAAATACTACCGCCAAAATTGCTGCGGTAAGTTGTATCATGGAAGCCGATGCCTCCGTTAAATGCACAGAAATAATGTACCCACACATGCCAGGTCGGTCCGTTCAGATAGCGGCCTTTGTCATGGGTAAAAATCTGGTAAACACCCTCCGGCGTGGTTCCGCCGTTTGCAACGCATCCGGTAACCACATCGGTATCTACCACAAGTTTATAGTCTTTATAGACATATACATGCTGGTTAGTCAGATCAACTTCACAATAATTGCCTTTGAAATCAACAATTCCATTGGTTGAGTTGTCTTCTACGGTATGATATACCGCATCGATTGTCGCATCTTTTTTGTTTTCGATGGCCTCTTTGAGTCCGTCATAAAAGACGCTCGCATCAACTACAATTCCGTCCACCGGCGCATCAATGGAGATTTCATCTCCAAGTGTTGTTTTGAAAATCCGGTCGGACTTTTTGGTCCGGTTGTGTTCCTGCGCAAGATTGCTACAGAATTCGGACAGCGCATCCTCGGATACGATAACCTCATCGCCGGTTCGCGATACGGTCAGCCAGCTTGCGATGGTATCTTTGTCAAAATCAATTCCGACAGGGATATATCCCTCCGGGGAAAAATATACACCCAGATGTAAATTCAAAAGTGCATTGGCATTTTTGACGCCTTCCGCAACATTCGGATAATCTGCTGCCTTCAAAGCCGGAGCCGAAACCGTCTCGGTCGTCAAATTGATGGCCGTGGTCAATTGTGCAGCCTGCTTGCAGAACGCCTCTGCCGCAGATGTATAATCGAGTATATCGCAGGCTTTGCCGTTGCAGGCTTTAAAAGCATGCTTTTTGCTGTCATATTTGATATACGGACGGTTGCTGACCAGACATGCTTCCAGCGCAATCTCCGCCTCGCTTTTTTCTTTTTTTGATTCTTTGTCTTTTTTCTTTTTACCGTCTTCGGACTCGGATTCCTCAGCCTGTCCTTCCGTAGAGACACGCTCAGAGAGCGCCTCGTAATAAGCCTCCGACAAAGCAGTCTGGAGTGCATTGGCATCGATATCTGCTTTTGCAACAGATACCTGAATATCCTGCCCCGGCTCCGCTTCCTTCAATAATTTTGTCAAATCCAGCGAATCATCATAAGTCAGGTTCAGCGCGTCTTCGCCAAGCGTGATTTCATATGTGTTCATCGTGACAATTGCAGAATAATCTGCAACCGCATCGGTCAACGCTTTCTTCGCTTCCGTTTCATTCATACCGCCCACGTCAACTCCGGAAATATGGTAGTTCTCCGGAAACGTCTTGTTTTCCGTGCTCTTTGCCGCGCAACCTGTACCCCCTAATACAAGCAATGTCAAAAAAGCACAAAGCATCCATCTTTGTTTCATTTGTTTCTCTTTTCTAACTTTCTATAAATTTTCCCTTTTCTAAACCATTATAAGCACATTTTATAATTTTGTAAATGAAACCACTTGACTATTTGTCCGGTTTCTATTATGATATCTTTCGTTAGTTCCATATGGGCTTGTAGCTCAGCCGGTTAGAGCGCACGCCTGATAAGCGTGAGGTCGGAAGTTCGAGTCTTCTCAAGCCCATTATCATAAAATGCCACAGGAAATCCTGTGGCATTTTTCTTACTATATTTTACATCCATTCCGTACTCATCTTTTTGTCCGGCCATTCGGCCTTTCTCGATTCGTATTGCTCATTGATCCAGTCCACCGCCGCTTTTCTGCCTTCATCGGTAAAAGGAAACTTTGCATCCGTCTTTTTGGAATCATCCGTCTTGTCAAAGATATACGGTCCGGGCCAAACCCATGCGTGAAATTCGTCCGCCTCAGGCTCCTTGCCCAGGACAAACCGCATTCCACCCATCCAGCCGGTAAAGTCCGTCTTCTTATAATAGTTCATATTTAATGCATCATCATATGTCAGCATGTAAACACCTGCCTTTTGGTCTCATTCCTTATTCATCCCCGTAAGTTTTTGGTCCATAGATGATCTTCGTGGCACGCTGTGGATATTTGTCTTTGTCAAACTGATAAAATTCATGACATTCTTCGTCCCATGCATCATACGAATCCAGCTGCGCATCGGTCTGCATAAAGCAGGTAATCCGATAATTGCTGCTTCCCGGACCGGTATCGCAATGATACCATCCGTCACCGTAATTGACCAGATTCCAATAATGGTCACTCGGTCCGTTCACTCTCGTAACGCATTGATTGTCGATGCCTGCTCTCGTCAGCAATGCCGCATAGATTGCATAATAGGTAAAGCAGTCGCCGCGTCTGTCCTTGATTGCGGTATACGCACCTTCCCAGATATTTTCGGTATCGGAATCCACTGCAGAATAAGAAATATTATTCTTGCACCACCAATACAATGCGGATGCCACTTCATACTTGCTCATGTCATCCGTTGTTTCCTGCGCAATGATTTCATCGACAAGCGGCCCGATTTTTTTCTCCGAAAATTCCGGTGCTTCCGTCACCGTCATGGTCACAGTCACACTTGATTCGTTGCCTGCCGCATCCTTTGCGATATATGTGATCGGATAAGTGCCCGGTGTGTTTGGATCCGCCTGACTGTTGTCCACCGTAATCTCAGGGTCCATGCCGCTGTCATCCGTCACTTTCACATGTGATTTGTAAGCTACGCTGTCGCCTTCTTCAATTGTAAAATCCTCTTGAAATGTAAATACCGGTGCCGTTACATCTGTTTCCTGCGTCTGTGTCACTGACTCAGTCGTATGATCCACACGATGTACCGCATTGCCGCATCCGGTTAGCATCTCCATCATTGTAAAAGCCATCGCCATGGCCATTACATTAGTTCGTTTCTTCATGGATGACCTCCGTTTGTCACAGTATTTACATTTTACACTATCTGACCAAAATAAGGCAAATGGTAATTTGTCTATCGATTAAATGTGTCTTTAATTTTCATCCTTCTGGTTCGTATTTCTGCTATCTGTCCGAATCAGCCGAACCACCAACAAGGTGGAAAGCAATAAAAATGCATAGATCAGATATGCATATCGCACCTCACCCAGCAACTGTTTACACGCTGCAATCAATGCAAAGGTCAGCTGTCCGATCAATCCCGAAATCGGAAAGACAATGGCATTGGCCTTTTTAAAATCATCGGTTGCAAATGCAGACAGTACAAAAAGCGGCATAAAGATCTGAAACAGTGTGATGATCAGTCCAAACATCACCACCGAAATATAAACCGGTACCGCCAAATTGGTAAAATTCAAGATCAATGCCACAACGAACCATACCACCAGAATGCAATATGCTTTTCGCGTGCCCATACGATGTGCAATGGTTCCGGCAAGCATACTTCCAAAGATGCCAAGAATGGCACAGGCCGATAGCATCCAGGCCGCCCCGGATTCAAATGCAGTACCCTTGTATCGCACGAGCCACTGTGCCATCAATCCCGTCTGAGCGATGCTGCATGCACCGATGCAATAGATGATTGCCCAAAGCGATCTGGATTTGAGCAAGTCCCGCAGTGTGATTTCACTCTGCGGTTGTTTCGTCTGATGCCCGGTCACATGCGCGGTCGTTTTGTCCGGGTACTCGCGCACGAAGAGCAGACACAGCACAGCCACAATCAGCAGGACCGCCACAACCGTATATACACCGGCTGTGGCAGAATATGTGCGCGTAATTCGTCCCAGCACGGAAACCATCACAATGGTTGCCACCGGTGGTCCCATTGTGATAAAGCCCATTGCCAGTCCTTTTTCCTGTGCAAACCAGTTGGCAACCAAAGTGTTGACGCCCAGATAAAAAATACTCTGTCCGCAGGAAATCGTGCCGATCAGTCCGATGAGCAGCAGGATATAATTCGGTGCGGTTCCATAGAGAAATGCGAATCCCGCCGTTCCGACCAGACATACAATCAGCAGCCATTTCGCCCCGATATGCTCGCAAAGCTTTCCCAGCAAAAGATTTCCGAACACGCTGACAACTCCGGCAATCGATACAAGGCTTAGTACACGCCCATAATAATCCCATCCGTTCGCCTCTGCCAGAAGCGGCAGAAGCACATTCTCCGAATCGGAAGTCGACGCATTTGCCAACAGCGCCAGCAGAAAGCAAAATACGATTGTAATATAGTGTCGTACAGTAAAATTATATTTCGATTTCATTCATCATCTCTCATTTCATATTTCTTATTGCGTATTATTTTTATAAGCGGTATGCGCTGTGATAGCCATTGTCCATCGCCTGGTAAATCATACCCACTTTGTTGCAGTCACCGATGATGCGCGCATCATCCACGCAATCGCAAAGTGCATCCACCAGAGGATATGGTGCGCGGAATCCCAATGCACATACAACGGAATCTGCCGGAATGACAAATTGTCCCTTCTCTTCGTTTTCTACCAGGACACCTTCCGGAACAATCTCAAGCACCTTTGTCTTTACATAACAGGTCGCACTCTCATGCACATGCGGCATCAGGCCTCCCCGATAGAAAGAATTCACTTCGAGGGCCACATCATCTTTCATCTCGATGATGGAGACTTCATGCCCCTCATGCGCAAAGCTGCAGGCAGCTTCCGCGCCGACAAGTCCTCCACCCATGATTGCGACACGCTTGCCAAGTTTTTCCGGATGCAGCTCCGCCTCGATTGCCATGCATACATGCGGACTGTCGATGCCTTTGATTGGCGGTTTCAGCTCGTTCGAACCGATTGCAACAAATAATGTATCAGGTGCAAATGCTTTTACATAATCCGGCGTCACCTCAGTGTTGAGGATTACTTTGACTCCTGCACGATCCACACGGCGCACGAGCACTTCACACAATTTGCGAATATCCTGCTTAAAGAATGCACTTCCTGCCGGATGCAGGTTGCCACCAAGGCGATCCGATTTTTCCACCAGTGTCACATCGTGCCCACGGTTTGCAGCTGTGATGGCCGCCTCCATGCCAGCCGGGCCGCCGCCTACGACGAGTACTTTCTTTTTCTCCGTTTCCGGCACTTTGCATTTGATTAATGGTGCATTTAATTTTTCTTCCAATTGATGTCCCTGCGTTGGATTAACCGTACATTTGATCATTTCCAGCTGACCGGTTGCTCCAAAACATTCATAGCAGCGCAGACATGGATTGATATCATCCGCGCATCCGCATTTCGCTTTGTTTGGCAGATACGGATCTGCGACCAGCGCTCTTCCGATTTCAACCAGGTCTGCCTGTCCACTCGCAATGATTTCTTCCATTTGCGCCGGATCGTTTAATGAGCCGACACAGGCAACCGGATGCTTGACATGTTTTTTAATTTCCGCTGACAAATATACATTGACGCCGCGCGGGAAAAATGAATTCGGATGCGTACGACAGAACATCGCCGGATCTTCATGATTGCCGCATGAGATATTAAACAAATCAACCTTGTCATCGACAAGCTTTGCAACCTCGATATAATCTTCCAGCGACAGTCCGCCCTCCTGGAAATCATCTCCGTTCAGACGCAGTTCAATCGGAAAGCCGGGTCCAACCGCTTTGCGCACTTCGTCCAGTGCCAGCATCAAAAAACGTGCCCGATTCTCGAGACTTCCCCCGAATTCATCGGTGCGATGATTGAATACCAGCGAAAGAAACTGGTTGAACAGCCAGCCATGTGCCGCATGCACCTGCACCATATCATATCCGACATCCTTGCAAAGTTTCGCAGATTTACCATAGGATTCGATGATTTCATATATTAATTCCTTTGGCATCTCCTCGACATGTCCGGCAGGCATCTCCATTTCGCTCGGTCCGTATGCCTTCGCACAAGTGCCGATGTCTCCGCCGACAGATGCCAGACCACCGTACATACCGCCATGTGACAACTGGATATTGGCCAGACCTCCTGCATTATGAATCATGCGTGTAGATTCCGTCAGTCCCTGACGGACACCAAATGCATCCAGCTGTAACTGCTTGTTGTGACTTTTTCCGGTTGCGGAATGAACGATTGCCTCGCCGTAAGTCACCACTGCACAGCCGCCCAATGCTTTTTCTTCCAGATAAGCTGCCATTTCAGGCGTAAAAAAACCTTCTGTTGTAATCATACTCGGACTCGTCGGTGCCGCGATGATACGATTCTTTAATCTTAAATTGCCAATTCGAATTGGCTTGAATAAGTTTGGATATACCATAAAAAAACACCCCTTTCGCTACTATCAGTATACGAAAACGGGGTGTACCTGTTCAACTTTGCTTTTTCCGTTAGTTAACGGAAATTCTCTGTGATGTTGCGGCTGATATTAATCGTCAGATCTTCCAATGATTTGCCGGAAAAGACCGCTTTTAATTCTTCCGGATACTGTGCAAGTTCCATCGCAATATAGTAAAACCACCCCAGCGTCGGACGCATGGACTGCGGCATCTGCATATACATCACCGTGCGGATGTTTCGCGCATAGCGACAGGAGGTCTCTTTGCCCAGATCTACGAGGCTTACAACACTTTGCGCCAGACGGTTATTGATCTGATAATAGAACAAAAATCCGTTGGTCAGCACGCAAAAATAGTCACTTTCCATATTGATTTTGGAAGGGCACGGATAGCCGGTTTCTTTTTCCAGCCGTTCTTTAATTTCCGCTAGTAGCGGAAGTATATTATTTTTGTTTGTCAGGCGGTAACACAGACTGTTCGGGAAATATTCCGCCATAGGCAAAAGCGGTGCCTGATACAAATATCGGTTCTTCAGACTGTATAGATACAAATCAATTCCAATCTGATCGGACGCATCCAACAGTGGAGAGACTTTTAATACCGGCACGCGGAAGGCCTGATATAATGCATCAGCGCGCACTGTGCTCACAATCAGGGATGCATTCTTCTGGTCAATCAAATTCCTCTCATGTAGCGTGAATGGTCCGTACAAATCCAAAATCGCGCCGTAATGCTGCTTCAGCTGGTTCATCAGGCACATTGTAGTGCTGTCATTAAAATGGCTGATGACCGCTGTCGGGATTCCGCTTCCACGCCGTTTTTGATAAAGCGCAGACTCCGCCAGAATCATCGGCGGCAACAGATAATTCTCCTCCTGACTGCCCAGAGACATCTCACATCGCTCCTCCAGGAATCTGCGCATGAAATGCACCATTTCTCCGAGGAACGGATATTTCTTGCGCAGCTCTTCTCCAAGCACCCGGTTCGGCCGTGGCGGCGTCATCATGCCTGTTCGGATTCCCTGCACATGTCTTGTTAAACCGACATATAACATATCGTCCTCTGAGAAATCAATTCCGTATTGCGCATTCAGTGCTTCGCGCAATTCATCCACGATTGCACGGCTCGTCTCATCGGTACGGCTTAGGAAAATGAAATCGCGCTGAGTATTCTTTTCACATAGAAATACAAGCTGCTGCTTGATTTCGGACAGATAACGATATTCGCTTTTGGAGAATTGGATCTCCCAGATGCGCTCCATCTCCTGCAACAGTATTTGCATAGACGCATCGATTTCTCCGGTAGGCTCCGTAATGCGGGCAGCTCCCAGCTGCGCCTGCAAAAATGACGCCGGCGCCGGAACAACCGACTCCACCGGTTCCGACATATCCTCTATCGTAAATCCGTTGCGGTTGCGCAGATACATTACCACCACTGTCATGGTCAGATAGACAAATGCATAATCGTCCAGATAGGTGTCGGTCTGTGTTAATTGTTCATTTAACAATTCCTGTATCTTTGCCAATTGTCCGGATTTAAAATCATCTTTCAGCAGAATGATTCCCTCTTTGGAATCATAATCCCAATTCTCCACATAAGTGCGAATCAAAATACTGCGTTTCTTTTTTTCATCATCTTCAATCCGAATCTGATTGCCTTTTCGCTCAATCTTTAAATACGGATATTGTTGACTGTAACGATGGCGAATGGATTTGATATCTTTTTCCATCGTCGCATGGCTCACATGGATTTCATCCTCAAGCTCGCCGAGATTTTGCCATCCGACTTTTGCAAGCAGTCTCAAAATCAGTGACAGTATGCGGTCCTCCTTGGTCTGATAATTTTCCATTGTTGCAAACAATTCCAGCAGGTTCTTTGGATTTTGCACGGACAGGAGATACCCCTTGCTGTGCACTGCTTCAATTTTGATTCCATAACTTTCAAGTTGCCGGTTGATTTGGGTAATATCCGTGCGCAAAGTCCTGTCAGAGATTCCCATTGCCGAGGACAGTTCCTTGCCGGAATAGACTGTCTGTCGGGCATTCAGAAGCCACAGGATCTGCTTTTGTCTAGATGTTAAATTTACATTTATCATGTTTACTTCTTATCCTCCCGAATCAGCGCCTTGATTGCTTCTGCCACGCGGATGGCATTGATTGCCTCCATCGCTTTGTCATATTCTTCTTTTTGTTTCTTTCGAAGCATTTCCTCTTCCTGCTCTTTTTGCATCTGTTGCTGCAAATGCTCCGCGCGCTGTTTTTCAAACCAGCGCGCATAAGCGTCCTCCTCTTCGCGACGTCGTTTCATATCAGGTGTGGTGCCCAGTATCCTGCCGGCATCTATCTGCGTGCCATTCATCAGAAATTCATACGCCTCGCGTGCAATATAATACTGCTCTTTTGATCCACCCAGTGCATCCGGATGAAAGCGCTTTGCCATATTCTTATATGCAGATTTTATTTCATCCTTTGTTGCAAGGATTCCGACTCCCAGAATTCGGCAAGCCTCTGCTTTACTTCGTATCATATTGCTTCCTCTTAGAACTGCACAGTAATCTCTTCACACAGGCAGTCCCCGGAACTGCCACCCACATAAATACGGAACAATCCATCTTCACGTACATATTCTTCCGAATTGTTATAGAATCCCATCTGCGTCTTGTCCAGTTCCAACATCACTTTTGTGCGCTGTCCTGCGGAGAGCGTCACTTTTTGGAATCCTTTTAATTCTTTCACCGGACGGACAAGACTTGCAGTTACATCCTGCAGATACATCTGTACCGTCTCTGTCGCTTTGCAGTCTCCGGTATTCTTTAAACTGACACTCACTTCAAATTTGTCTCCACAGTCTTTGACCTGCAGATCATGATATTCAAATGTAGTATAGCTGAGTCCATGTCCAAACACAAATGCGATCTCATGTCCCGCATCCAGATAGCGGGAAGTAAATTTGCCTCTGGTGCCCGGGCGTCCGGTATTCGGATGGTTGTAATAAACCGGACACTGACCTGTCATAAGCGGCATGGTGACCGAAAGTTTTCCCTCCGGAACCTTTTCGCCAAACAGTACATTTGCAACTGCATTTCCCATTTGAATGCCCAGATGCCATGTTTCGACAAGCGTCGGGCAATGTTCTTTTTCCCAATCGAGGGCGAGCGGACGACCGTTTTGGAGCAATACGACAACCGGCTTACCGGATGCCTGAAGTGCTTCAAGCAGTCTGCGCTGCTGTCCCGGAATCGTGATGTCTGCACGGCTTGCTGCCTCGCCTGACATGGCAGTCGTCTCTCCAACCAGTGCCACGATGACTTCACCGTATGCAATTGCCTGTGCAACCTCATCTTCGTTATAATCGCCTTCCGGTCCCGCACAGCGGAAATATTCGAAATTGGCTTTTTTGTTTTCCAATCCCATTTTCAAAGAGACACAGTCTTCCGGCTGCCAGCTCAAAGCCCATGAGCCGACCACTTCTTCCGGCATATCTGCCAATGCGCCAACCAATGCAATCTTTGTATCTTTTTTCAATGGCAATACATGATCGTCATTTTTCAAAAGTACAATTGATTTCTCTGCCGCTTCCCGTGCGAGTTCCACATGCTCGGCCGGCAAAGTGTCATAGCGATGCATCAGTTCTTCAGGAACATACGGATGTTCAAACAATCCCAGCCATTTCTTGACACGCAGGATTCTGCGCACGGCATCATCAATCACCGATTCGTCCACCAGTCCTTCGCGCACCGAATCTGCGAGATGATTGCGGTAAATATTGGTGCCCATATCAATATCCAGTCCGGCAATTGCAGCCTGCCTTCCGGCATCCGCATTGTCTGCTGCGATTCCGTGAATCACACATTCGCGAATTGCATTCGCATCGCTGACAACCAGTCCGTCAAACTGATATTCTCCCTTGAGGATTTGACGCAGGGTATATTGATTGACGGTGCACGGAACACCATTCAAATCATTAAATGAAGCCATCACAGTCATTGCCCCCTCATCCACTGCAGCCTTAAATGACGGCAGATAGACATTGCGCAAAATGGATGGAGACATTGTCGTCGTATTATAATCGCGCCCTGCTTCGCACGCACCATAAGCAACATAATGCTTCAGGCAGGCTGCCACATAATTGTCCGTGCATGACCGGTCATTTTGAAGGCCACGCACCTTTGCCCGTGCAAACAAGCTGCCCAGATACGGATCCTCGCCCGGGCCTTCAGAAACGCGTCCCCATCTGGCATCGCGTGCAACATCCAGCATCGGTGCGAAATGCCAGTTCACACCTTTCGCACGGGATTCTTTTGTCGCCATCCGTGCGGTGCGCTCAAACAGGTTCTCATCAAAGGCGCATGCCTCCGCAAGTGCAATCGGATAGATACTGCGGAATCCATGGATGACATCGAGTCCGATTAAAAGCGGAATTCCCAGTCTTGTTTCCTCCACCGCAATATGCTGCAATTCATTGACCTTTTCCGGATCCTGGCACATCACAGATCCCACCAGTCCGGCTCTGATATCATCCTCATGATAATCACGCTCTGATGTACGCATCAATTCTTCAAATTTTTCCTGTGAAACGCGGCCGTCTGTCACCATCTCAATCAATTCTTCAAACGGAACATCAAACCCTCCGACCAATGACACGGATGCCTGATTCATCTGGCCGATTTTTTCCTCCAGCGTCATTTTGCCAAGCAGTTCTTCCACGAATGCTTCTGCAGTTTTTTCTAATTTCATAGTTGTTTCCTTTCTCCTTATCATCTGATAATCCTATTATAACGCAAAAAAGAAGCATGGCATATGCTCCTTTTTTTGCAATTTCCATTCTATATGGAGTTAAATGAAAAATTAATTTTCATCCAATTCAAAGAACAAGGTCGTGTAGCGGCCCATGTCGTAAAATACAGGGTGAACGGGAAGGGGAAGTTTGTCCTGTATCTCACGCCCTTTCTTTTTATTTATTCCAAGGATCACCGCATTAATCGATACTCCTTCTTCGAATTCCACTTCACCGCAGACATATTTGAGTCCACGGTCCTCGAGTTCAAGACGGGCATTTAATACACCTGTAAAAACAAAGCTTTTGAGCATTGCCTTACCACTCATCTGTGTCCACTCGGTTTCGATATATCCGCAACTGTTGCATGCCAAATGTGGCGGAAACTCAATTGCACCACACTCAGGGCATTTGCGCGCCAATATTTTGCCTTCTTTTAACCCATTCCAGAATTTTTCGACAATATGTTCCGGATTCCAGAATTCCTCGGTTGTCATTGTATTTTGATCCATATTATCCCTCCTAAAATCCTGCTTTTAAGATGATGGCACGCACATTCTGTGCACCACCAAATCCACGCAAAAATGTATATTTCGGTAATTTTTTCACCTGTCTGCTTCCGGCTTCGCCGCGCATCTGCGTAACAGCCTCAAATACATCTGCAAGTCCGGATGCGCCAAATGCATGACCATAAGAAGTGCGTCCTCCATTTGGATTGATTGGCTTATCCCCATCAAAGGCGGTTCGACCTTCCAGTACATACTTCCAGCCTTCTCCTTTTGGCAGATATCCGATTTCCTCTGCGGCAAGGAATGCTGACGAACCGATAAAGTCGTTGACCATGACCAGATCGATGTCATCCGGAGTCAAACCGGTTGCGTCATAGACCTGTTTTGCGGCAATTGCCGTTGCCTTCTTTTCCAGATGCGGCACAATCGCATCGAGTACCGATGCACCGATCGCCAATACTTCGATAGGTTTATCTGTAAATTTGTGCGCGATTTCGGTCGGAACGACGATGCAGGTAGCAGCTCCGTCTGCCACACAGGAATCACTCGAGGTGCGCAGATATTGTGTCATCTTCGGGTTATATGGGCTCTTCATGTATTCCCAGACATCATCATATCCCGCTTCTTTTGCCATCTCGTCAAATGTCTGACGCCGGATTGCTCGCGGATTCAAAGCGCCCGCGCGACGCATATGATACGATTGATGATTCAGAACATCATCCACCTGCTCCGGTGTCAGATGATTCTCATGCGCATACAGATTAATCCAGTCATCATGATTCATACCAGGTCCGCCGCCGAGATAACGGCCGTATGCACGATCAAAGATCGAATCGAGATCCGGGAATAATACTTCTGTCGACAATTCCACACGCATATGATCCGGTGTATTGCCATCCGGCATACCGGTACCACAATCACAGGCGCCGGTCAATACAATATCATACGCGCCGGAAGCCACAGCAAATACCGCTTCTTCCAGTGCGATATATCCGGTACAGCATCCTTCGGAATGGGAAAGCGATCCCTTTCCGCGCATACCAAACCAGTCAGCAACCTGTACATTCGGTGTGATACAGTTATTCAGAACATGCGGGTTTGCAGAACCATGGAAAAAATATTGTACATCACGAGGCTGTACATTTGCATCTCGCATCGCATCAAGCGCGGCACGGCCAAATAATTCTCCATTGGTCAATCCATGATATGTCTCATTTTTAATCAGATTCATAAAAGGTGTTGCACCGATTCCAACGATGGAAACACTTCTCATATTTTTTCCAAGCTTCACATTCTCGACCATAGTTATGCCTCTTCTTCGATATAATCTGCCAACTTGCTGATGGTTTCAAACTGTCCGAATCTGGCAACCGGAATCATCACATCAAATTCATTCTCAATCGATGCTGTCATGGAAACACGCTGCATGGAAGCGGTTCCAAGCTCATTCAGGTTGGTGTCCTCACTCAGTGTAGAAGCATCTACTTTAAATGCAAGTGAAGCAAACTCTATTAACTTTTCAATAATTTCTTTTCTTTCCATTTGGATTCCTCCTCTTCCTGTTTGTTCTTATTCAAATACCTTTACAAAAGGCTGAGTTTTCGTATATTGTTGCCAATCGCTTCCAGGGACGGATGTTTTCATAAACGCCGTCCACGCATCCAGCATGGATTCCGATAACGAGCGGTCATGCTCGTCCATCTCCCTCCAGCAGCGATCGTATGTGCCAAAGGTATACCACAATTCTGCAGAATGAAATGCAGGTTTGGTCTTACCGTCTTCATCATGTAATTCATGTGGCATATAATAAACATATGCCGGAATTCCAAGTGCATCGCATTTTTGTGCGAATGCTTCATTTTCCGCATACAGCGGACCTTTTTCTTTTGCCCGGACCTGATCCGGAGTGCATCCCAGATCATCAATCACGCATCCAAGCATATAAGGGATATGTTGAAATTCTCCTTTGCGGTAACATTCCTTTACCGTATCTTTCAACAGGATGCCGTCTGCATTTGGGACAAGGCACAGGCCCACCCCAAGATCCATCGCAGCCGCATCAAATTTTTGTTTGCAGGCAAGCACTTTTTCCCACGGAAGTGCCCGCAATTCCTCGAGATTGGATGCACCGGTTTCACGTACAAACAATTCTCCCACCTCTTCCTCCTGTGCGAGAGTAGGTGTAAATAAAAGCTTTTGATTCTCTGCGGCAATTCCGCTTTGCATAATTGCTTTTCGAATCATTCCTTTTGTCAGATCAGAACTGATCAATACCTGTGTGCTCATGCTTCCCGCAGACTGTCCGAATACTGTGATATTGTCCGGGTCGCCTCCGAATGCCTCGATATTTTCGTGCACCCATTTGAGCGCTGCAATCTGATCAAGGATTCCGTAATTGCCGGAAGTATTCGTCTTAGATTCCGCATCCAGCCAAGGATGTGCCAAAAATCCAAAGATATTCAGTCGATACTGAATGGTTACAAGAATCACGTCACGCTTGCAATATTGCGCGCCGTCAAATTCCATCTCACATCCGTATCCGCCTCCGAATCCACCGCCGTGAATCCAGAATGCAACAGGTAATTTTTTGTCATCCTGTGTATTTGGAGCATAGATATTCAAATACAGACAATCTTCATCCATCGGCACATTGTAGGCCGGGTCCGCATAAAATTCACGATAAAAGAATCCGCCCCATGGGGTATCCGGGCTCACTTCCTCCTGCGGACATTTTGCCGCAAATTGTTTTGCTTCGAGCACACCATCCCACTTTTGCGGTTCCTGTGGTGCTTTCCAACGAAGCGCGCCTACCGGTGGTTTTGCATAAGGGATTCCACGATATTCTGTATAACCCTCGTGTTCTATTCCTTCAATTAATCCATACTTTGTCTTTACCATATTTCAATCCTGCCCCGATTTTGAAAAATCGGGCAGGGCAATATGCCCTGCCCGCAAAAAATACATATTATTTTACAAATGAGTCAACCTTCTGCTGATAGTAATCAATCAAAGTCTTGATGCCTGCAGATTCACATTCCTTTAACAAGGTTGCATTATTATCTGCATATGATTTAGAGCCTGCCTCCATTGGAAGCTGATACTTCTGTAATACAGTGTAAACTGCGGTTACGGTATCAGATACTTCAGAGGCATCAACTGCCAATCCGTAGAATTCTGAGAACGGAGCGTTCTTCATGTTTTCAAGTGCCTTCTCACGGAAGTCTGCGCCGTTTCCTGACTTAGGAATTGCATTGAACTGGTTGCCATAGAAGAAGTCTGATGACATATATTTTGCATCCTTACGAACAACAGCCTGTCCATCCACTACATCATAGTCAGTTCCTTCGATACCATATACCAAAAGGTTTTCGATATCAGGATCGGTATACATCAGGTTGAGGAATGCAACTGCTGCTTCAGGATTCTCTGATTTTGCAGGAACAGCCCAGCTCCACTGACGACCGGTCTGTGTGGTAATCGGAATGGATGCGATTTCGATGGTGCAAAGTTCTTTTCCGATTTCTGCTTCCTTAACGGCATCCTGTCCGAATTCACCGGTAGAAAGATATGCGAAGTATACACCGTTTCTGCATCCGGTATCACCTGAGTTATCGGTATCTGCAAGTGCATTCTTGTAGATCCAGCCCTTTGATGACCACTTGTCCAGACGCTCGATGACCTGCTTGTACTCATCTGTTTCGAACATGTTCTTTACGGTATGAGTTGCTGCATCGGTGTAGATATATTTGTAATTGTCTCCTAATGCGTCAAATCCGATTGCATCGCTGAATTTGTCACCGCATAAAACGATGCTTCCAGGTGTAAGCATGGTTCCCTGGTTATCAGTTGGTCCAAACAGTGCAGATACCTGCATATCGCTTGGAAGTGTGTCTAACTTTGCATAAACTTTCTCAAAGAGTGCTTCCACTTCTGTCCAGCTGGTAAGCTTCTCAGCTTCCTCTGCAAGACCGAGCTCGTTTAAGATGTCCTGTCTCATCTCAAGATAGATATTTGAGTTGTACTGTCTGTAGCATGGCAACGCATAAATCTTTCCATCGACTGTGGTAGATGGCAGATACTCGCTCAAGAGTTCCTTTGTCTCCTTTGCATAGTCATCTACATACTCTGTGATGTCCATCAACTGGCCCTGTGCCTGCATTGTGGTAAATCCACAGGTTGGGATTGCAGTACACATAACAAGGTCAAATTTTTCGCCGGATGACATCATAAGTGGCAACTGCTCAATGTAAGATCCGATATCAAGCTGATTCAGTTCAACCTTAACATTGATTTTTTCCTCGGAAATCTTGTTGATTGCCTCAGTCACTGCTGTATTGTCGTTGCTGAAAGAAGTGTTCATCTGGTAAAGTTTGATGGTCTGTAATTCATCAAACTTATCCGGAGTTTCGTTTTCTGCCTTTGACTGATTGCTAGTGTCATTTTTGTTGTCCTCTTCTTCGGCAGCGCCGCATCCTGCAAAAAGAGATGCTGACATTGCGCCCACCATCAGGAGCGACAAGAGTTTTTTCTTCATACGTTTTTCCTCCTTAATACATTAACCTAATCCTTTATAATCATGCAAAATGCAAATTATAAACCCTCCGTATCCTCCGGCTGATAACGCCGAAAGACTTTTTGCATTCGATATCCTATCAGCCAGATCCCCACAGCCGGCATCAGAAATATCAACGGCCAGATCAGCCAGATTGTGAATGCAGTAAATGCTATGATAACTGCCGTGTAAACCGTTGTCGGCAGTTCTGCGAAAAACAGTACCAGACTGTTTCGCATGATGTTTTTCAAACTGTTTTGGAATAATGCGATTGATGCAAAAACCCAGATTGCATATAACCAAACCAGTCCAAGCAATATCCAGAACAAAACTGAAAAGCCTTCGTTGATTTTGCCGCTCTGTGCCATTGTCCGGATGATCGCGTCATCCGCAAACAATACTGCTGAGATTGCCAGAAATATCACCATGGCAATCGTGGATTGTTTCAGATTGCTTCGGAATCCTTCCCAGAAGCATGGAATCGTATATCCGCGATTGTCCATCAGATTCTTGTGAATCGTATGATACAATGCCCCCAGCGATGCCCCAGCGGTAACCACCGGGATACATCCGATGATAAACATCGCATTGACCAGGATCAACAAAACCAATTTGGTTATCCCCGTAAAAAACCAATTGTCTGCTTTCAAAAATCGTTCCATCAAATGATTACTCCTTTACTCCTCCAAGGGAGATTCCGGCGATAAATGCTTTTTGGAAAAATGGATACAAAATCATAACAGGAATGACTCCGACCACCGCCATCGCCATACGGATGGATGTACCAGGGAGTTTTGCTGCCGCTGCTCCCGCCTGCGAAATCGTCTGTATGTTTTTGATATTGTCGATGATACTCTTCAGCAACTGTTGCAATGAATAGAGTTTTTCATCGGTGATATAGTACAATCCGTTTGCCCAGTCATTCCAGTATCCAAGGCCTACCATCAGGCCGATGGTTGCCAGAATCGGAAGGGAAAGCGGAAGAATGACTTTGAAATAAATGTACCATTCTCCTGCACCGTCAATCTTTGCGGCTTCAATCAAAGCCGGATGGATATTGGTTGCAAAGTTGTTCTTGTACAGGATGATAAAGAATCCATTGAACAACAGGGTCGGGAAAATTAATGCCCAGATGGTGTTCTTCACATGGAAGGTCTGCGTCCACATGATGTAGGAAGGAACAATACCTCCGTTGAACAACATGGTGAAGAAAACCAGGAATGTAATAATTTTTGCTCTCTTATAATCTCTTCTGGAAAGCGGATATGCCAACATTGGTCCGATCAAAAGAGAAATTGCAGTTCCGATTACCGTTACGACAATGGTAATTCCATAAGAACGCATGATTCGTCCGGCGTTGGAACTAAACAAATAGGTATATGCATATGCCGAAAACTTTCTCGGCCAGAAATTGTATCCAAACCTTGCGAGTGTGCCATCCTCTGTCAGCGATGAAGCCAAAAGAAGGATAAACGGCAATACTGCCATCAAGGTCAGGATGATTAATATGATATTGATTAAAACTTGGAAGCGTTTCTCTCTTACGCCCTTTACACTTGAATCTTCCATATTGCCTCCTCCTAGAACATTGCTGATTCTTTGTCTACTTTTCGTACAATCAGATTAACAACAAGTACGAGGATGAATCCGACAATTGCCTGATAGGTGCTGGCTGCGGATGCAAGCGAAATATTGTTGTTGACCATCAAAGCTCTGTATACAAAAGTATCAATGGTATCGGTTGCATCATACAGTGCACCCTGGTTCAACGGTACCTGATAGAACAATCCGAAATCTGAATAGAAGATTCGTCCGCACTGCAGAACGAACAAGGTAATAATGGTTGGTTTCAACTGCGGAATGGTAACATATACAATCTGTTTCCATTTGCTTGCCCCATCGACGCGGGCAGCTTCGTAAAGGCTGCGGTCAATTCCGACAATGGATGACAGGAAAATAATGGAATTGTAACCAAGCTGTTTCCAGACATTAATGAAAATCAGGATAAACGGCCAATACTTCGTATTGGAATAGAAATCCTCGAGTCCGGTCATCTGGCTGACCATTCCGACTTCTGCTGCAAAGAATGCATAAACAATATAAGCAACAATGACGAATGAAATCAGCTGTGGAAGCAGAATCAATGTCTGATAGGTTCTCTGCAGGAATTTCTTTGCCACTTCCGACAAACAGATTCCGACGATGATACCGGTTAAGATTCCAAGGATGATAAATGCCGCATTATACAAAAGTGTATTGCGCGTGATGATCATCAAATCTCTTGACCGGAACAGTGTTGCGAAGTTGGATAATCCAACCCATGGACTCTTCCACAATCCAACGGAATAATCTACTTTTTTAAATGCAATATAAATTCCAAACATCGGAATGTAATTGTTAATCAGGAAGTAAATCATACCCGGAAGGATCATAAAATCAAGTGCACATAAAATCTTGTGATCCGATAATTTCTTGAGTGCGAAAATAAGAATGATCAGGTTCACTGCTGCAATGATATACAGTCCGTATCCTGCCTTTACACTCTTTAATCCATCGAGAACGCTTGCCATCTTGGATGCGAGAACGGCAGGAACTGCGATTCCGATGATTGCCGCAATTGCCTGTACCTCAGCGACCACCTTCTTTGCTTTTCTTCCCAATGTCAAAAGTAAAACTGCACAGACAGTGATTGCAACAACCGCAATCCAGAGTGCAATGTTTGGTTTTAGTACGACGCGGCCTCCACCAAGTGTTTTTCCCTCAAGTAATGAGGAGCCCAACAGGGAATAACTCTTAGCACGATATTTGTAAGATGCTGCCGGAAAAAACAAGCCCACCAGGGAAGCCAGCATCAGGACGGCTAAAATGATATCCCACAAGAGGCCTTCGCCAATCTTGTTTTTGCTCTTCTCCATAAGTCCTCCTTCAATAAAAACCCTTAACTTATACGATGATATTAACATAGTTATGGCATTGCCCCTTTTCGTTTTTTGCTCTATGAGATACGATTTTTTAATATTGTTATAGTGTGCACAACTTATCTTGTCTAAAATATTAATTTTTAGTCTCTTTTTTTATGCTGCATTTTTTGCACCAAAAAAGGGGTCTTTTCCGACCCCTTTTTGGCTTTTGAACTTGGTATTTGGAATGATATTTAGAAGAAAACTTCTTTTCCGGATTCTGCAGACTTGTAAATGCCTTCAAGAATCTGGGTAACTACAAAGGCCTGCTCCGGCTTTACCAGAGGATCCTTGTCGTTTAAGATTGCATCGAGCCACTGATCCTGCTCGCGAACAGCTTCTGCGGCAGCTCCGCCTTCAAAGAAATCAACCTTTCCTGCAGGGGAAATGATCTTTTCCATCAGCTGGTTGTGCTCGACGGTGTTGTAAATCAACTCATCTTCCGGATAGCTTCCGCCGTGGTGAATTTCTGCACCGGCGCGTGTTCCGCAAAGAGTTGTGGACGCTTCCATAGACTTCAGAACATTCAATGCCCATGAAGCTTCAAGATAGATCACAGCGCCGTTCTTCATCTTTACAAGACCGAATGCTGAATCTTCTACTTCAAAAGTCTTTGGATCCCATGGACCGAATACATTTCCTTCCGGGCCATGCTCATCTCTTCCGAGCTTGTAGAATACCTGTCCGGAAACGGATTCCGGTTCATAATTGTCCATCATCCATAAAGTAATATCCAATGCATGTGTTCCGATATCAATCAATGGACCACCACCCTGGAGGGATTTGTTCGGGAATACGCCCCATGTCGGAACAGCACGGCGACGAAGCGCATGTGCTTTTGCCATATAGATTTCTCCGAGTTCTCCGCTTTCGCATGATGCATGAAGTGTCTGTGTATCATCACGGAAACGGTTCTGATATCCAATTGTAAATTTCTTGCCGCTCTTCTTCCATGCGTCAATCATCTTCTGTGCATCTGCTGTGCAATGTGCCATCGGCTTCTCGCACATAACATGCTTGCCTGCTTCAAAAGCAGCAACGGTAATCGGGCAATGAGCCACATTTGGTGTACATACATGTACTACATCGATCTCGATGCTCTTATCCGCAAGCATCTCCTTGTAGTCCGTATAAACCTTTGCATCAGCAGTACCGTAATCTGCCTTTGCCTTTTCTGCACGCTCCGGAATGATATCACAGAATGCTACCATTTCAGCGCGCTCCGGGAATTTTGCAAGAGAAGGCATATGCTTCTGATTTGCAATTCCGCCACATCCCACAATTGCTACTCTAACTTTCTTTGCCATAGTCATTTCTCCTTTGTATCTTTCATTGTAGTGCAATTATTCTTCCACATATTCTGCAGCCTGCATTCCTGCAATTCGTCCGGTATTCACGGCAAATCCCATGGAGTTACCCGGCAACAGGAACATATAGCTGTCGTCGTAAATATTACATGCATCCGCACCTGCTGCATACAGACCCGGAATCGGCATGAAGTCCTTGTCGCAGCATTCGCAGTTTTCGTTGATTCGAATGCCTCCAACCGTGCCGTATCCGCCCGGATGAATTGCTGCCGCATAGAACGGTCCCTTGCGCAGCTTCTTCAAATAGCGATAATTCTTGAAGAATTCTTCATCTCTGCCATCGCAGAAATCATTGTATTCATCAACGGTCTCCTCAAGGGTCTCCGCATCGATGCCAAGCATTCCCGCAAGTTCTTCGATGGTGTCGGCCTTGAAGAAATTCTTTGATCCGTTTGCAACCAACTCATCAAAATCATCAAAGAATCCCGAAACATCCGGATCAGGTGTAACAAGTGAGGTAACATCTACACCATTCTTTACATAACCCTTTGCGGTTGCAGTATCACAAATAGCATAAATTGTCTTGTCTTTTTGATGATTTGCCACATTGCCGAGGTAGGTGGTATTCTGTGAAAATTCCTCGTTCATGATACGCTTTCCGAATTTGTTGACAATCAGATTCGGCTGTTTCATCACATTGATGACATTTCCGGAAGCTTCCTCACCTCCACCGAGGTCAGCCGCCTGCTCGATGCGTACCGGCAGATGATCTGCGCCTGCAGCCCATGCCATCTTTAATCCGTCACCCATGATTCCCGGAATTGCGAAATTGTAAATTTCACGTCCCTGTTCCAATCCAATCTCATCCTGGATAAACTGCTTATTTGCGCCGGCTCCTCCGGTACAGATAATTGCAGCTTTACATTCGATGACAAATTCTTCACCCTGTGCGTTCTGTGCGCGTACGCCGCAAACCTTGCCTTCGTCATCCTTGATAATCTCAAGTCCCTTTGTCTCCAAAAGAACATTGACGCCTCTATCCTGCGCATCTTTCAAAAGCGCTTTATTCATATGACCGGCTGCGCGAGGGCCGATTTTGTTACCGGTCTTGACGATATGCCATGTTGCCTCGGACTGTGGGAAATAGCGGAATGCGCCTTCGAATTCCACACCTTTTTCCTCGAGCCATTCAATGGTCTCTGCCGACTGTTCGAAATATCTTTTTACCAGTCTGGCATCCACATTATAGTGGGTGTAATCCATAAACATATTGAATGCCTTCTCAACGGTCACATCAATCATCTGCTGCTGCTGGTAGCGGGTACCGATTCCAAGCGGTCCCATTCCCATATTGGCTGCGCCTCCTGCCACATTTGCCTTTTCGATTACAATGACATCTGCGCCGTCCTCAGCAGCCTGACATGCGGCAGACAAACCTGATGGTCCTCCGGCGATGACCACAATCTGTGTCTTTAAGTTTTCCATACTGTATCCTCCTTCGAGCTCCGAATTATACCGTTTTGATATACTCATCGAAGTTTTTGTATTTCTCCATCTCCGCGTCGATAAAGTCTTTATTATCCTGAAGCTTCGGCACGCAGACCGGAATCATATTCTGGATCTCGTGATAATGCTCGTAAATACCAATCTTGGTATTGCGCGCACGCGCCTTTTCCTCTTCGGAGAAGGTTACCTTAACCTTGTCTCCTTCTACGGAAAGCTTGCCCCAGATTCCGCAAATCGGACACTCCACATCTGTTGTTCCGTTGATTGACAGAAGCGGATTATGACAAACAGGGCAAACGCCGTCTGCACCTACCCATGTATCCACTTCTTCGTATGGCTTTCCGATTGCTTCCGCAACTGCGCTACCAAGCTGTGCACAGGTTTCCATCAATTCACGGTTCAATACCGGATGGCCTGTACGACCCTGGTCATAAGCATCGATATGTCCCACACACTTCATGCACTGTGAGAAATCGTTCAAATGAAGCATCGGCAATCCAAGGGCCACCCAATTGTGTGTGCCGGCTCCGCCGACTGAAATATATCCGGTGTAGCGATCCTTGAAATATCTCTCATCCAAAAGCGGCTTGCCTTCTTTTTCGCGCTTCTTGTTTTCTTCGATCAAAGCCGCACGATCATGTGACGGTCCGAAGCGATCGACGAAATTCTTAAACTGTCCTACAATACCAACTGCATATACCGGAGCACCAATGATGATGCCGTCTGCATCCAGAACTGCTTCTTCCAAAATATGATAATCATCTTTGAAACAGCAGTGAATTTCCGTGTCACCGTTATCTTTGCATCTGCTGCAATAGTCGCAGGCGCGACAATGTCCGATATTCAAACGGACGGTATTGATGAATTCCACATCAGCCCCTGCCTTCTTTGCTGCAATTAAAGCTTCTTTTACCATTACGTCGGAACGTTGATTTAATCTACCAAATGAAATTCCTAAAACTTTCACGAATATGACCTCCTTACCATTAACCTTCCTAGCAATATCATCATACTGAATTTATATCTCTTTTACTTTTCATGTTTTGCTCCATTTTCTATTTGATTTAATTATTTACGCAGACTATTTTCCCATTTTTGCATCTTTATCTTAATTTTGTATATATTTTTTTAACATGACGCGTTATAATCAAACTATACTTGTAATGGGAAAGGAGTTATTCATGTCATTTATTTCTCTGGAAAAACCGGTTCAGGAAATCGAAATCTACAAATTAGACAAGCCGCTCTCCTATCGCCATCAGGATTTTACCATCCTGTTGCTGCTCGACGGACAAGCGCTGATCCGCAATACCTATTTCCTGCCGGAAGATCTGCTGCTTCTGCCACCGGGTGTGGAAATCAGCATACAGCCGATCAGTCAGGTCGTTTTGGCGGTCATCCGTCTCAACAACTATCTGCTCCTGTCATCTTTGGATCACTTTACTGTTTTTTCATCCATTCATGACAGTCCCACCAATGTACGTTTAAAAGAATGCATCGGTTCGCTTGAGAATCTGATTCGCAGCTATCGCACCGGTCTGGTCTCACATTACTATTTTCAGTTCATCGATGATCTGATGCGCATTTTCCCGGCCGAGGATCATATGCCGGACCAGGAGCTGACCAATTCGACAAACGAGCAGATTTTGCAATATATCCATGAAAATCTTTTGCAAAACATCAGCCTGAATCATGCTGCGGCATCCGTGCATCTGACTCCGCAATATCTGGCTTCCTTTTTTCAAAAGAAATACGGTTGCACCTTCAAGGATTATGTCAATGCGCAAAAAGCGACACTCTGCCTGCCTTTGCTGCAATATACCTCTTTTTCGGAGGAGGCACTCGCAGGATTGCTCGGTTTTCACTCCGCGCTGTCCATGAACAAGGCATTGCAGAAATCTTACGGCAAAAATGCAAAGCAGATTCGAAATGAGAGTTTGCTTCCTTGCGAAATACTGCCTTTCCCGGAAGAGAATCGACTGAGCAACTTTGACCGGTATTTGTCCAATGCCGTGCATCAGGCGCAAAAAACCGAATCCAATCAAATTGCCAATATTCAGGAGTATTCCACTTCCTACAGCACCGACTTCGGACAGATGCCGAATTCCTGGCGTCAAATTCTCAATATCGGTCGTTGCGCCAATATGGAAAATCCGCAGTTCCGCAATCAACTCATCTCTTTGCAACACGAAATCAATTTCAGGTACGCGCGTATCATTGATTTGTTTGATGAGATGACCATCCATGAAATCAACGGACAAATCTTTTATGTATTCGAAGAAATATTCCAGGTGCTCGATCTGTTTTTGAGTCTCAATCTGATTCCCATGATTGTTTTGGGTAATCATTACCGTCATATCGGGCACGGAACGGGCGACAATTATCTGATTAATTCCTCTGAGAACTATCAGAGTTATTATAAGAAGCTGCAGCGTGTGCTCCCGGTTTTCATCCGTACCTGTCACAACCGGTACGGATTGCGCGAAGTGTCACGCTGGCATTTTGAAGTCTGCTATGATTTTGCCAATCGCAGCAGCTCGCGCCAGACACCGTGGCAGTTTCTGACCACCTACCAAAAAATAGAAGGCATCATTCACGAATATGTCCCAGACTGCAAAGTCGGTGGTCCCGGATATCAGTCTATCCTTCCTTTGTCGGAGTTTGAAGGCATCCTGAAAAATATCCAAAAAGAGCAAATCCGTTTTGACTTTATCAGCTTTTTTGTCTACGGCAACAAGGATCTGTCCCCGGATTCCGGCATCATGCCGACCGGTTCTATCCTGGTTGACCGTGCGCGTGAAAGCACGCTTCTGGTGCGCAAATATTTCCGCGACATACCGCTCTATATGACAGAATTCGGACCGTTTTACAACAAACGCAATTTCTTAAACGACTCCGTCTTTCTCGCATGTACCCTGTCATGGTTTATGACAACACACCTCGAGTCAGTCGATGCGTTGGGATATTGTCTGTTTTCCGATATCAGTACCGAATATGCCGATTCACGCGGATTGTTGTTTGGAGGTTCCGGTATTTTTACTTACCTGGGTATCCGCAAGCCAAGCTATTATGTATTTCATTTTCTCAATCAGCTGGGTACGCAAATGGTCAGCACACATCCGGGTCTGATCATGACTTCAAGCAGCAAATTCTCTTATCAGCTGTTGCTTTATCATTGCCCCGGTCTGACATTGGAAGCAACTGCAAGCCGACACTGTAAAGAATTGTTCGAGTCCGACGAGTTCGTCTTTGAGCCGCTCGCACCAAAACAGCTCAACATTTCCCTGACACAGATGGTGCCGGGCCGTTATCTCGTCAAATCTTACCGGCTGAATCAGCATTCCGGTAATCTGCTGCATGAATTCAGCAAGATCCGCGATGTGACCGACCTTGCGCAAACCGATATCGACTGTCTTCAGGCGCTGTCGATTCCGCATGCAGAGCTGGAGGCGTTGCAGGTGAAAGAAGACGGCATTTTGTCACTTTCCCCGACCATACAGTCGCTGGAAGTGATTTTTATCCAAATTGATTACAATTATAAAGTGGAGAAAGCTTATGAATTATAATTCTGATTTCCCGATTTCATTCTTAAAACAATACCATCTGTCAAAGAGTATCCCGTACCAGAGCGACACTTTTGACATGATTTATATCATATCCGGCACGCTTACCATCACCTCCGAGAACGGTGACAGCATTGAATATCCGCAAAACAATGTGACGGTTTTGCACAGCAACCATGCCTATCGGTTTGAACCGAGCAACGACAATATCATGATTCATTTCGGAATCAATTCCGGTTTTATGGTGCAAAACAATTGTATTGATGCGCAGATTCTCTGTGATTCCATCCTCGAGCCAAACCGCAATTATATCCAGATCAAAAACCTGATTATGAATATTTCATCGCAATATCTGGACAATTCCGATTTGCATGAGCTTTCTTTGCTGGGTCAGATTTATCAGTTGCTCGCACTGCTGCAGACAGATTATTCCATCACCGTCAGCGATGCGACAAACGACGGTGGCAAATACCAGGAACGCATCTCGCAGATTCGCACTTACCTGCTCGAAAACTATCGTCAGCAGATCACGTTAAGTAGCCTGGCCGACTCGATGTTTTTGACACCACAATATCTGTCCAAATTTTTCAAACGGCATTTTCATGCGAATTTCAATCAATATTTGAACCAGCTTCGCATCGAGCATACCCTGCGCGACATCATGTATACCAGCAAAAGCATCACTGACATTGCCGTGCAGCACGGATTCCCGAACATTTCGACTTTCAACCGTCGTTTCAAGGAAATCTACCAGATCTCGCCGCGCGAATACCGCAAAAAAGCGACTTCTGCCCCGCCGGTCACCGCTGAATGGCTCAGCGAAAATCGTGAATTCGAAACGCCACTGGCAGTTGAGAATATTAATACCAGAGAGATTTCCGCATTTGTCGGGCTTAAGACGCAGATGCCGCATAATTTCACAAAACTGATCAATGTCGGTTACGCACACAATCTGCTTTCTCAGGGATTCGTGCAGCGTCTCCTCAAAGCCAATCAGGACCTGAATCTCGATTATTTGCGCATCGAAGGCATGATCAGCAATACCATGATCCCACGTCTTGCCGGTCGCAATGATTACTATTTTGCAAATGTGCAAACTGTGCTCAATCTGTTATATGAAAACGGGCTGACGCCGTTCATCGAATTGGGCAAAAATTCCTTTGACTATCTGAATTATTCAATGGCCAATGTCCCAATGCGCATCTACAGCAACAAAGAACGTTTTCTGAACATGTTTGAGGCATTCCTTGCTTTTGTCACCGACCATTATGACGCTGAATGGTTGGACCGATGGCATTTTGAATTGTGGAAAATCCCACGCGAATCGGACGATGACTATTTCGAGGGTTTTAACAAAATCAATCGCCTGATCAAAAAATATCTACCAAATTCGAAGTTTGGCGGGCCGGGACATATCACCTCGATGAATTCAGACAGTCTCATCCATCAGTTAGAAGAATTCCGCAACCGTGATCTCCATCCCGACTTCATTTCCGTGCACTTCTTTACCTTGCAATATACGCTTGACGAAGTTGGCAACATCGATTTGTCCGCCGTTGCGCGCGGATTGCGAACACAACAGTTGTGGATTCTCGACCGTATCAAAAGCATTATGGGACATGAGATTCCATTGTATATCACGGAATTTAATTCCTCGCTGATTCCACAGACCTATATCAACGAATCATGTTTTCAGGCAACTTTCATCACCAAAAACCTGCTTGAAATGCATACCGATTCCGATATGATCGGTTACTGGATGCTCGATGACAGTTCTTTTAAATCCAAGGATCTGAGCATCTATCTGGTCAATGGCATCAGTCTGATCAACAAGAACCAGATTCCGACACCGGCCTATCATGCATATTCATTTTTGAATCGTATGGGTGAATTTTTGATTGAACAGGGAGAAAATTATTGCATCACGCAGAGCAAAGACGGGAATTATCAGGTGCTCACCTACAACTATGCGCATTTTGCAAATGTAGAATCACTGGTAAAGAATGTGAAACATTCGATTTTGGATGTCTATCATTATTTCGAATCCGTCCCGCCGATTACGATGAAATTCACACTCAGCGGTCTGACTCCGGGCAAATACCGCGTACATCGGCATCTGCTCGACAGGGCGCACGGCAGCCTGCTCGATGTGCATTTGGGCGGATTCCGTGCAAGTATCATTGACGAAACGGAATATATGTACAAAATACAAACCCCGGCGCGCGCAGATGTGGATTATCTCCGCAAAACCTGCGTGCCCGAGGAACGTGTTATTTTCCTGAATGTCGAATCAGAGCTGACGCTTTCCATCACACTCAATGCACACAACGTATGCTTTTTCGACATCGCAAAAGAATATTAACTTAATCTGGCCAGCATCTCATGGTGTCTGCGAACCTGCTCCCGGCTATCCGGCAGATTTTCGTAGCCCATGTCCTGCTGGTCTCTTTGACCTTCATATTCGGAATTGATATAGCCGTCAAATCCTTCTTCTTTCAAAATTCTCATCGGCGTTTCATAATCAATGCAGGCATCTTCATACTGCCCAGGCTTGCCCGCGATTTCCGTCATCTCATAGAATTTGCCATGCATGCTTACAATATAAGGAATAATCTTTCTCAAATCTTCCGGATTCGCAGACATCTCATGCAAAGCCATTCTGTCAACCGCATTGAGCGGCAGGTCATGATTCGGATATTTTTCTCTGACAATCTGATGGATTTCATCCGGTCCGTAATTTGCTGAATTTTTCAAAATAAAATCTACTGCCTCCGGCGTATTGGTGTGGCGCTTGGTATATGCAATCGCCACAGAAGACGGCTTGTATTGGAAGATACCAAAATCCGGTACGATGCCAACATGTTTAGAGCCTGTGCGATCTGCCAGTTCTAAAATCTGTTCTGTCATTCTAAAATCCAATGCTGCCGCCATTCCCGTTGTCGGCTGCGGCTTATCGCCTTTAAAAATCGGAAGCGGTGCATGAATCTCTTTTCCCATACGGACATTGCACTCTTCCGCAACAGGCAGTGCAGCCTCGATGACATCAATCGGGACCAGACAAAGCGGTCTGACATTCTTAAAGCCAAGCTTTGCGGCAAGGCGAATATCATTCTTTAATCGTTCAGCCGCCTCTGCATGGGTCATCACATGATCACGGAATTGATGCACATCCAGATAGACATCCATGGTCACTGCATTCATATTATAGCGCGCCATTGTATTGCGAAAATCAAAGCAGAATTCCTCACTTGGGAACGGATAATCTCTGATGACCGCCTCGTCGATGATTTCGATTCCATCTGTATGCAGATTCTCACGCACTTCCCGAATCTGATCCTTCCAGCTCATCTGTCCGAAGAACTGCTCCTGCTGATAACTGTATAGTGATACACCTCTTTTGATTGCCATAGTTCCCACCTCCTAGCATTCCTGTAATTCTAAATCAAATTGACAAATGGTTTCTGTCTTTCCGGCGCCTGCACCGGAGCCCGGAACCGGTGGATTCTTCACCCATTCCTCATCCCAAGGCATGTATCCATACTGGGCCAAAATCGACTGCTGCAAACCAATTTTATGCATGCCTTTCGACAATCCGCCTTCCTTTGTCACGTAAACCCAACCTTCATCATCATAATTCCAATGCTCCCAACAGGCGGTCTTGATTTCCTCGAAACTACGCGGCGCCTTGCCGTTGATTTCGAATCGCTGCAAATTGCGCGGATATTCCGTGCCATCCACATTGATGTAGTAACCATTGTGCAGAGAGAGAAAACATCCTCTGTAATCTGCGATGCGAACCGCAAACTTAAAGCCGGTGACTTTTCCATCTTCTGTCACATTTTGTAAACTGTCTTTTCGAATCAAATACTGGTCAAACATAAAAATACCTCCCTTGTTTTATCATTTAATTTTTATTATTCATATTCTGACTTTAGGATTGCCTTGTCTTTCCATGTCCCTGAACGATATCGAATGAACCCCAGCAACAGGGATGCGCTCCATCCCACAGGTGTCGCCCACCAGACACCGAATCGTCCCCAAAGCGCTGCAAAAAGTACTGCAAGCACTGCACGGGAAATAATTTCCATCAGACTCATCCAAACCGTCGGTGCCACATCCCCTGCACTCTTCAGGAAATTCTGGAAAATAAAAACCAGCCCCAATACCGGGCCAAACGACATCGTTACATAGATGACTTCCTCCGCCACTGACGCCACTGCCGCACTCTGTGTAAAAGTTCCCACAAACGGACGCGCAAAGACAATCACCAGCACCGAGACGACTGCTGCATAGCAGAATCCGATCAAGCATCCAATATGCAATCCCTTTTTGACCCGGTCGTATTTTCTCGCGCCAATATTCTGCCCACAGAATGTTCCCGTTGCCATTCCAATGGCATAGGACAGACACATCCCGATCTGTTCTGCTTTGTTGCCGACCGTATATCCGGTAACTGCCACATCGCCAAAACCATTGATGGCCCGTTGCATAAACATGGCAGAGAGTGAAACGCCACAGGAAGAAAGTGCCGACGGGACACCGATTCGGATAATCTCGCTTACAACCTGTGCATCAAGACGACAGTCCCGGATGCCAAAACGAAGTTCCGGAAGTCGGATCAAAACATAGACGATGCATGCGACTGCCGAAATCAGCTGTGCCAGAACCGTCGCCAAAGCCACACCTGCGACACCCCAGCCGAAAACAATCACAAACATCAAATCCAGCACCACATTCAAAAGACTCGCCGCAATCAGTACCACCAGCGGTGTGATGGAATCTCCCAGTGCCCGCAGCACCGCCGACATGCCATTGTACATGCAGTTTGCCAGAATCCCTGCGCACATCACAGTCAGATAAGTGGTCGCAAACCCAAGCTGTTTGTCAGGCGTATGCAACAATTTTAACAGTGGGTGTGAAATCCAGATTCCAACAGCCGTCAAAAACAGGCCCACCAATAGATTGACAATCGTCGACGAGATAAAAATTTTGCGGACCATTCCCTCTTCTTTTGCCCCGAATGCCTGCGCCATAATCACAGATGTTCCGCCCGTCAGACCGGTCAAAAGCGCAATAATGAGATTAAACGTAGGCGCGCAGGAGCCGACTGCTCCCAGTTCTACCGAACCGACAAAATTTCCCACCACCAGCGTATCGACCATATTATAGACTTGTTGAAACAAGGTTCCGATAAAGAGCGGTATTGCAAATAATGTCATCGCCTTAACCGGGCTCCCTTTCGTCATATCGTTTACCATAAAAATGCCCCCGTCATCTTCTCTACTATTCCATTTTATTAAAATTCATTCACGAAAAATATTCCACAGTTATCCTTTTTTGACTTTTTTACAATCAAAAAATATTCTTGTTCATCATAAAAAGCTCAGATTCCTGCAGGCAGGAGTCTGAGCTTTCAGTCAATTCATATTCAGCTATGATTTCTATGTTATTCAAAATCTACGGATTTCATTGTGCGAGCAGATTCTCTTGCCGCATCCATCACTGCGAGCACACGCTTTACCTGAGGAATCTGAACCAGGAATTCCTCTTCGCCGCGATATGCTTTCACATAATTTTCGAAATACATTCTGTGATTTGTCTTTGCAGCCTCGATTGGCTCTACCACAATTCTTCCTTCCGGTGGCGGTCCAAAGGATCTGGTCGGGCCTGCAGCGGTCATAGTACGCTGTCCGCCTACATTTGTAAGCAACTGGCTGGTGGTGCACTTCTTTCCGATTGGATCAAAGCCATCCACATATGCAGTTCCCTTGTTTCCACCCATGAACCAATGGCGCTCAAACCATTTGTTCTCGCTGTTTGGATCTTTTAAGAAATAAGTTCCCAGCTCTATCTCTGCTGTAATTCCGCTCTCAAAGCGAAGCAGAATCTTAAAATAGTCATCTACCTTTTCGTTGATGACATTGCGCACGTCCGCAAATACGGATGTTATTTTGCCCGGAATCATCCAAAGCATCTGATCGATCAAATGAACACCCCAGTCGTAAAGCATTCCACCGCCCTGTTCCGGATAAACATGCCAGTCATGCATATTTCCGTTGAAGCCGTATAGCTTGGTCTGAACGGTGTAGATATCTCCCAATGATCCGTCATCAAACACCTGCTTGATGGTGCGGAAATCCGGATCAAATCTTCGTTGCTGATGCACGGTAAATTTCACACCGTTTTCCTTTACCACCTTTTCCATTTCTTCCAGTTCAGCCGCAGAAAGTGCAAGCGGCTTTTCGCAAATGATATCTTTCTTTGCCTCGGCTGCTGCCTTTACCAGCTTCAAGTGCTGGTTATTGTTTGCAACAATCAAGACCACATCCACATCCGGATCTTTCACCAAATCATTTGCATCCACATATTTCTTTATTCCGTCCGGTACATCATCCAAAAGGCCCGGCGCATTATCGCAAATGGCAACTACATCAATTCCGTCGAATTCCTGAAGCATAGACAAATGTTCATGTCCCATAAATCCGAAACCGATTATGCCGAATCTGATACTCATAATACATCCTCCTTTGTTACTCTTTGTAATCAGTATACCGATTTTATACATGAATAACTTTTCGATTTTTGTTATATTTTGCGTATTTTTTTATCCATAATTATTCTGAAAGAATAATTTTGTCCTGCGGCAGCCATTTCATGAAGCACTTTTCCAAATCTGCACCCGAAATCGGTTTGCTCAGATAATCCGAAAATCCCAGTGAGAGATATTTTTCCCGTGAGCCTGCGATTGCATTTGCGGTAAGTGCAATCACCGGAGTCTGCTCCACCAGATTCTCCGCTTTCATAATCTTGAGCGCATCCACACCATCCAGTTCCGGCATCATATGATCGAGCAATACCAGATCAAACTGCTGCTGTCTGAGCAGTTCAACCGCCTGCCAGCCGCCTGTTGCTTTTGTAATCTGCACTTTATTATGCTTGAGCAGATAGGCAACCACAGTCAGATTCATCTCGTTATCGTCCACGACGAGGATTTTTGCATCCGGCGCCACAAACATTGCATCATATTCTTTGCTCTTATTCTTCTTGAGCTTGATTCGCTCAGAATAATTGCCAATGGTCTGCTTTTCCGTCACCACTTGCGGAATTCTCACATAGAAGACAGAACCACGACCGTACTCACTCTCGACTCCGATTACACCGTTCATCAATGCGGTAAAATCACTCGCAATCGCCAGTCCCAGTCCTGTTCCTTCGATATTGCGATTTTTCTTTTCATCAACACGACGAAATGCATCAAAGAGATGTTCCTGATCCTGCAGACGGATTCCCCGTCCTGTATCAATCACTTCAAAGCAGATACGCACATTTCCACTCTTGCCACGCATCTCCGGGTAGACCTTCAAAGTCACACTACCCTCATCCGTATATTTGGCGGCATTTGTCAGCAAATTGGTCAGGATCTGCTTGATGCGCATCTCATCGCCCATCAGGCATTCCGGTGTCGTCGGATCGACATCTACGATAAAATCCAAATGCTTCTCCTGTAACCGGTTCGATATCATATTAATCAGATCATTTAAGACTGCACTCAAATGATATTCGACATAAACCAGCTCCATTTTGCCCGATTCCACTTTGGAAAAATCGAGGATATCATTGACGAGCGACAACAGCATATTACCGCTTGTTTCGATATTCTGTGCATATCTGCGGATGTTCTCATCCTTGCATTCGCGCATAATCATCTCGTTCATGCCGAGCATCGAATTGATCGGTGTGCGGAT
This sequence comes from Agathobacter ruminis, assembly GCF_002735305.1. Classification (GTDB taxonomy): domain Bacteria; phylum Bacillota; class Clostridia; order Lachnospirales; family Lachnospiraceae; genus Roseburia; species Roseburia ruminis. The sequence goes on along the minus strand of NZ_PDYG01000135.1, from coordinate 51,369 downwards.
TTCATGTGACATATTTGACAAAAACGCCGATTTGCTCTTGGTTCCCGCACGCGCCTCGTCACACATCACTTCCACAATATGTAGCATATCGTCGAGGCTTCGCTCCTGCTCCGCAAAACGCTTTTCCTGCGTCTGAATCAAATCAACAACCTCGCAGACTGCCCACATGCTGATCAGGATTCCGATGATCAGTACAGCAAATTCCATCCATTTAATGAAATGGATGATTCCAAGCAATTCTGCCACAGCAAATTGCATCAGCGTAAAAATCATCGCCAGACCGATTACAACCGCGCTTCGTTTCAATCGAAAACAGATGACCACGATGCATTGCACCATATATACCACAACGATCATGGCGAATGTCTTGTAAATATATGTCAGCACCACCGCATTCACCAGAGATGACAGACAGGTAAAAATACAAAATGCAAATGAGGTAACACCTCTTTCATTTGTCATGCGCGTGATTTCCCAAAAGGTGATGCACCACGCCACCAGCAGGCATACCGGTATCCAGTTATTCACTTTTGGATCCACAGTCAAAGCCACTGTTACAAATATTCCCTGCACGACATAAAGGAAAATTGCGATGAGGCGCCCTGCATGATAGTTCTGATCAACCATGAGATTCCACCTCCTTTGGGATAATAAAATTCAATCCTTGATGGACAACAGAGGCTTCGCACTCTGTATAGCCATATTCAATTTCGCCATCCAGATTAATTGCAATCGGGCTGCCATCTTTGTGTCGAATCTTAAAGGTCTCGGCATTGCCCATAAATCCCCGTTCCGATACACGATCCATGTCCGAACTCATCAGAGCAAGCGCTGTGCGCCAGGTGCCAATGTAACGGGATTTGTCCGCCATGAATACAGAGGCATATCCATCACGATATCTGCCTTTTGGGGCAAAATGAAACAGACCTGCAATTACACAGCCGTTTCCGAATATCACCTCCGGATGCTTTCCGGTATAGGTCTTGCCGTCCACTTCGATTTCGTATTCCTTCATTCCGGTATGGAACATACTCTGTACCACCGCCATAAAATAAGGCATTCGATTTCCCATGCGGCTGAGCGCGCGATATCGTTCAAATGCGTCCATCAGGCGCTGGTCCTTTCCAATCGACAGTGCATTCAGTGCAATCCCGTGATTCGTGCGAATATAGTCAATCGGAATTGCTTCCCCGTCAATCAGATTTTCGATATGATGAAATTTTTCTTCGTCCTCTCCAAACACTTTCAGAAAATCGTTGGACAGGCCACATGGATAGAATCCAATCTCCACTTTCGAGAGATCATCGATTCCTTCGATAACATTGCGCAAAGTTCCGGATCCACCGCAACAATAAATGCGCAATTTGTATCCTTCAAAATAATGCATGACTCTGCGAATCAGTTGTGTTTCGGATTTTGGTCCGCGCGTCGTGAAGACAAAATAATCATCTTCCGGCAGCTTTGCAATGATTTCACGCAGTTCTTCCACTTTTGTTGCAACTCCGGCAAACGGATTCACGATAAAAATATGTTTGATATTGCCTTTTCCCAAAGAAGCGCGGCGCATTCTCTCATCCAACATTTCATCGTCGGCATGACCTCTTTTGGCGCGTTCAAGCGCAATGCGCAGTCGCGCCTCGCGGACAGCCTGTGACCGCGAACTCATCCGCTGCCCGAACAGCATCAGTGCCGACAGAACCAGTGCAATATTGACAAATCCGATTCCGTAATTCAAAGTCTGTATCACCGTCGCAATTGCCGGAAAAACCACATACGAAGCCAGTGCCAGTGTCTCAAATGTTCCAAGCATTTTGTGATAATAAATCATGCATGCCAAATACAGCGAGATAATGACAACCGGTCCCACATTGGACAGCAGATACCACGAACCACGCGTATAATGATTTGTCTCATCAAAATAATAATACCAATCTGTAAATTGTGAAATTGTCAGAAGGATCAAAGAAACGAGGCCGATAAGTCCCATTACAAATGCCCATCTGCGCGGAATTTTGCGTCCGTGGTCTCCGATGGTTTCGAGCAAAAAGGCAACCGAAAACATGGATATCACAATGAACAATGCAAACACCAGATAATTGGAAATACGCGTTGCCCACCATCCAATGGTTGTCGTATTGCCGCGATAATAGATTGCGAATACATCCGCAATTAGCAGAATCATCATCAGAAAAAACATATGCCTCAAAGTCCGCGTACTTTTCGGTTCTTCCTTGCGGATGATAAAAAGGCTGACGGCAAAGACCGCACATAGTACGGCCGACCACAGCTCAATATAAATTTGAATCAGTTGAATTGTTGTCATGACAGTTCCTCACACGACTCTTTCATAAATAAAAGCACATAAACAATGCTTCCATGATACTTGCTTTCGACAAGACGCTGCATGTCAAAAACCCTTTTTACCGTCCCCTTTCGCGTGACAACACGATAATCCCTTTTGCTGCGCAGAATCGGAAGTCCCGCAGCATTCTGAAGCGACAGGTCCTCCATCAGCCAATCATAATCCTCCTCATGAATAAACCCGCGACAATTTAATCCCGCATACTGCAGGAAATCATTCAAATCCGTACAGTCAAACATGTCCACAGCCTGATTGTTTGCAAATAGGATGTGTCCCTCCGCCTTTGCCTCATGCACAATCAATGCACACGGAATATTCTCCACGATATCATTCATGTTGAATCCAAGCTGTTTCCGGTCCTCTTTTTCCATGCCTTCTTCATAGATATGTGCACCGTTCTTGCCATTCAATTTAACAGCATATAATGCAATATCCGCTTTTTTAAACAAGTCCTGAAGTCCGTTTGCCTGTTTTGGATATTCCACATATCCGGCAGACACCGTCACCATACAGTGGCCTTCTTCAAACTGAAATTCCATATCCATATGGACCAGTCTGTCAATATACGGTTCGGCCTGCTGCGCAGTTACATTTTTCATAAAAACCAGAAATTCATCGCCGCCGTTTCGCGCGATCAATGCCTCTTCCGGAAAAATCTTTTTCAAATTATTTGCCAGCGTGCAAAGCACTTCATCGCCTGCCAGATGGCCAAACATGTCATTGACATATTTGAAATTGTCGATATCCAGCATAATCAGCGTACATGGCATCATCTCATGCGCATAAATATATTGATCCGTATAGCGATCGATTCCATGACGGTTCAACAGTCCCGTCAGCGCATCCCTGTTGCCGACCGTGTCGAGTTCATCCACCAGATCGTGATTGGTAATGCGGAATGACACATAATACGAAATCTTGTTCAACACCTGCTGAATATCAAGCACATGATCGTCTTCATAATTTTCGACACAGATGATTCCAATCGGTCGTCGATTGCTGTAAAGAATCTTAATCGCCAGATTTTTCACTCCGCGTGCCTTCATATTCTCATAAACAGAATTATCAAATTGCTTAAAATCGTCCACCTCATACAGCGAGACGCTGCGATGCGTATTCATAAATTCGCGCATACGCAACAGGACATGCATCGGATACTTAGGCGGACATTCCAGATCCTCTCCGGAGCGGCAAGTCCATTTGAAGGTGGTCTCCACCATATTGTTGTTGACTTCCATCAAAAAAATACGATCTGCATGAAGTGTATATCCAAGTGTATGAAACATCTTGTTCATCGCGGTCTTGTAATCGCGCTCCGAATTCAGGACCGTGGTGCAGTAAATGACCGCTTCATTGGTCTCAAACTGTTTTTGCTCCTCATCCGAATTGATAAAAGCAAATGCGCAACAGTCCTTCTTGGAAACAGGTGCACAATTAAACGAAACCCATGCGCCCATCTCCGGAGCAAAAACACGACCGTAACTGCTTTTTCCCTCTATCATCACTTCCTGACAGTTTTTCAGCCAATCATCATTCGTACGTTCAAACGTTCCATAGATTGTCTGCCCAATCAGTTCTTCCGGTGCTTTCCCCGTCCATTCGCAATATTTTTGATTCACGAAGACAAATTCCATATCCCGGACCTGCGTGTGTGACTCATCATAAATTGCACGCAGGACCACATATGCCACCGGCATATCTTTTTCAAAATCCATCTGTGAACTCATCCCCACATCAACAACACGCGTCGTAAATAATACTTTGCGCAATTTGCCGGTAAGGGTTCTGCTGATAACAAAAAAAGACGCACGAATCCAGCCATGAATGACACCTCGAAAATCCACCTCCAGATTGTCGCATTCGCGCAGCTTTTCCGTAATCGTCTCAAATTCCACGAATGAAACCATTGACTCACGGGATTCCGGTGTGGTCATCTCTTTCATGACTGCAGGAAAACACTCGGAAATCTTGCCTGTCGAGCCGACATAGTCATGTATTTCCGGTGTTGCCTGAATTTCATTGTAAACGTCTTTTTCAAAATCCAATAAATGTATGCTGTTGTAAATAGAGGTAATCGCATCGAGCATGCTTCGCTCCGACAACATATCCTTTTGCCGGATTAACCCCTTGTAAATTTGTTTTGCCCTCTTGTCCATTTTGCCCCATTGTTGAATCCAAAACTAAAAAAGTAAAAATCCCTCATTCCAATTATAGAACTTTAGTCACAGTTTTTCAACAAAATGGTCTGAATTATTTGTGAGATCAAAGAGACTCTTCCAAACGGTGTCATGAAATAAAAACCGTCTACAAAAGGTGCAATTTTTTCTGCAATCCGGCAGGAAAATGTGATTCCAAGCCGTTCGCCTTCTTTCCTGTCGGCGCCGACATATGCATCGATCATTTCCTGTGGAATCGTGATGCCATTGATTTCTTCGTTCATAAAGCGTGCATTGCGCTCACTGACAACCGGAATAATGCCTCCAAGGATATATGCGCCTTCGAGTGTTTTGCGCGCCAGGCGGATATTTTCCATCGACTCCTCCGTCATCACAGGCTGTGTCAAAAATCCGATGCAACCCTCCTGCATTTTCTGCTGCGCACGCTTTAATTCCACATCAAAATTCACCGCATTCACATTCAAAGCGCCAAACATTGCCATCGGTGCTTCCGCGAACAATTCATCATTTAACGAATTGACATATCCCATCATTTTGCGCGAATTGAACTGATATACCTGCTTGACTTCATCGCGCTGCGCGGTCGGAATCGGATCTCCTGTGATAAACAAAACATTGCGAACCCCCTCCGCATGTGCCCCAAGGAGCAGGGCCTTTGTGGCATTGGTATTGCGGTCTCTGCAAGTCATATGCGGAATAATATCCAAATCCAACTCCCTTTTCACTTTGCACGCAAGCAGTGTGGAATCCATGCGTGCAACCGCAATCGGGCAGTCTGCGATTGTCATTGCGTCAATTCCGCTTTGCTGCAGCTGCGCTGCCGCTTCCATAAATTTGCTGACATCCGCATTCTTCGGAGAATCAAATTCAACAGCAATCACTTTTTTCCCACTTTTGAGTTTAGCCAGCAGTCTGTTGTCAGGCGCAACTTCCACACGTGTTCTCACTTGCTGCTTTTGGTTTGCTTCCAACTCGTCAGCTATGGTATATTGTTCCATTTGCGCCAATTCGCGTGCAACTCCCGCGATATGTTTCGGGGTCGTACCACAGCATCCTCCGAGAATCGGAATCCCTTTTTCCGCAAGGATTCGCATCTGTTTTGCATAATAATCGACACTGCCGTCAAAGAATGTGCGGAACCCGCGCACCACCGGATAACCGGCATTCGGCATCAGCGACATCCGTCTGCGCTCTTCCACAGACAAACGTTCCACCAGCATTCCCAGATGTTTTGGACTCGACACACAGTTCAATCCGATATAGTCCACCAGACCGGATTCAAGGAATTCGCGCATCAGGCTCTGATAATAACAACCCTCCGCCGAATATCCATCCGGCATGACACCAAACGATACGAGCACAAAAGCGTTTGGCTGCCGCTCTTTCAAATAAGCGATTGCCGGGAGCAATCCATTGTTTGCAGATTGTGTCTCAAATAAAAAATTGGTTGCACCCTCTTCGAGAAAAACATCGATTGCAGAGGTAAAGTATGCCTCACACTGCTCATTGGTCTCACCCTGTGCAGGTCCGAAGTCTGCGAAGATATATACATCTTCACCGGATTCCTCAACTGCTTCTTTCGCAATTGCATACGCGCGCCGAATCACCTGTTCCTGCATCTGTCTGTCCTGATCGAAGCAATGAAATGTATTGGTCTTAATTGCCCTTGCGCCGGCTTCTATATAAGCACTGTGTACACTTTTCACCTGCTGTGGGTGAATCAGATTTTCTTTCTCGCAATTTTGAATATCTGTCTGAAAGCGTTGTGTATAATAAGTTCCGAAGCCCCCGTCAAACAACAGATTATGTTCTTTTATATATTCTCGAATTTCCTGCAATTTATGCTCCTCCAAATACTTCTTTTGCGACAGCCACCGATGCTCTTGCATCGACACAATAATAATCTGCGCCCATTTTTTGTGCGAATTCCGGAGTCAGAACCGCACCGCCTACCATAATTTTGACCTCCGGCACTTCACGATGAAGCGCCTCAATGGTTTCTTCCATTGCAGGCAGTGTGGTTGTCATAAGTGCAGACAATCCAACCAGCCCGGCTTTGTGTGTCACGGCTGCTTCCACCACCTTTTCCGGCGGAACATCACGTCCGAGATCAATCATGCGATATCCGTAATTTTCGAGAATGACTTTGACAATATTCTTGCCGATATCATGGATATCGCCCTTTACAGTACAAATAACAATGGTTCCGCTCGAAACGTTTTCTCCGTCATCCTTTGCATGTATGCGTTCTTTAATCATATCAAAAGCCGCGGTTGCAGCATTCGCGGAACTGATCAGCTGTGGCAAAAAGATTACCTGCTTTTCATATAATTCCCCGACATGATCCAATGCCGGAATCAATTCTTTGTTGATGACTTCCTCTTCCGTATGCGTCTCAAGCAGTTTTTCCGCCAATGCTCGCGTTTCATTTTTTAATCCTTTGAGCACCGCTTCCTCGATATTCATCTCCGCATTCGAGGCCTGCGACTCTGCAGTTCCGGTTCCCTGCTGTACGATGGTCTTTTCATTGCGATTGGCAAAGCGCGCAATATAAGATTCACAATTGACATCTTCCATCGACAATACCTTAAAAGAAGCAACCGCATCCATCAGTGCAAGCACATTCGGATTGATAATCGGAAAATCCAGTCCGCATTGCATCGCCTGAATCAGGAAATTCTCCGTAATATGGCTGCGCGCCGGCAGACCAAATGAAATATTGCTGACACCAAGGCAGGCATGTAATCCCATCTCATGTACCGCCCTCAGGGCCTTTAAGGTCTCAATCGCCTGATTCTGCTGTGCCGATACAGTCAAAGTCAGACAGTCAATCAGAATATCGGATTTCGGAATGCCGTATTCTGTCACCCTTTTTGTGATATATTTTGCTTTCTCAATGCGTCCCTCTGCGGTCTCCGGAATGCCATCCTCATCGAGACACAAACCGACCGTTGCGGCTCCGTATTTTTTCAATACCGGCAGAAATGCATCCAGGCGTTCGTCATCGGCATTGACCGAGTTGACAATGGCACGCCCCGCATATACGCGCAAAGCTGCCTCCACCACATCCGCCTCTGCGGAATCAATCTGGAGCGGCACGGAAATCACGCCCTGAAGTGCTTTCACCACTTCTACCATCAGTGTTTTCTCATCCGCCCCCGGCACACCGACATTCACATCGAGGATATCCGCACCGGCCTCCTCTTCTTCAAGTGCAATTTTACAAATATAATCCATATCATGGTCGAGCAAAGCCTGCTGGAACTTTTTCTTTCCGGTCGGATTCAATCGCTCCCCGATGACGCGCACACCACCATACTCTGCCACATTGGTGGAAGAGCAGATTCCTCGCCTTGCACCGGTGCGCGGCTCCGTAAACAGTCCGGTTCCGTCAAATTGATATGCGCCACTTCCCGTAAGCGGGATTCTTGCGATATCGTTTTGCTGCATCTGTGCATAAAGCGCACGAATGTAATCCGGATTCGTGCCGCAACAGCCACCCATTGCAATCAGCGGAAGTCCTTTGTATTGCATCATTTGCTCTGCAAAATCTTCGGCTCCAAGGCGATACTCCCCTGTTTCCGGATCAGGCAGTCCCGCATTTGGCTTGATGACGATTGGCAGATTGGTCCATTCGCTCAGTTCCCTTGCCAAAGGCAGGATTTCATTCGGGCCGAGAGAGCAGTTGATTCCGACCGCTTTCACGCCGAGCGCCTCCATGGTCAATGCAAATGCAGCGATGCTGGTACCTGTAAAGGTACGTCCGTTTTGCTCGAATGTCATGGTCACCCAGACCGGAAGATCTGTATTTTCCAATGCGGCAAGTGCTGCCGCTTTTGCGTCGAGCAAATCGGTGAACGTCTCTATTACCACCAGATCCGCACCGGCCCCGGCACCTGCAATCATTGTCTCTTTATAGGATTCATATGCATCTTCAAAACTGACCGTTCCGAGCGGTTCAAGCAATTCGCCGATTGGGCCCACATCCAGTGCGACCGCAACCGGCTCATGATACATTTCTTCACCCTGTTTGGCAGCTTCACGCGCTGTGCTCACAGCTGTCGATACTGCGATTTCGGTGTCTATCGGACACCCTTCGAGCTTGCGCGGGTTGCCGCCAAATGTGTTTGCGTAAATCACACGGCTGCCCGCATCAATATATTTCTTATGAACATCTCGCACCACATCCGGATGCTCATATCCAAAGACTTCCGGATGTTCGCCCGGCGCTAGGCCTGCTGCCTGCAGCATCGTTCCCATTCCGCCGTCAAGAATTGTAAATTTCTGGTTGCTCATGTTTTGCTCCTATCCGTTTCTAATCTTCGCAACATGCTATTCTCCGCAAAGCACGCCATGCTTGCGGAAGCGACAATGTGCATTCATATTGCAGCTGTCGCATGACCGATGTTTTTCTCCAATCTCATGATCCGCTATCCCGATAATCGCGGTCACCGATTTACGGGGAATCATAATATGTTCCGGCGTCACCGTCAAACCGATGCGGCGCGCTTCGATTACATCTGCATAATGGTTTTGTATTTCCAGCGGCAGATCTCCGTATCCCGGTGAAAAGCGCGTTGTCAAATGCCAATGCTCTTCCCCGTCCCGATATCTGCGACGCAAAATGGCTTCAAAATGATCGCAAACCGACTCAATCAATGTGCTGCCACAGGCATCCATCAAAAGTGCATGCACCGGTTCACGCATCTCCTCCACCCTAATTGCACGGTCAATCGAAGCGCCGATTGTCGCACCAAACAGCAGGACTTCCCTGCATTCTTTTAAATGGGTATGAATATCCTCTCCGGTCAAAAAATTCAGACTCTCCGGCCATTTATATTCCACGATCACATCTCCGACCACAACCGGCTCACATTGAAACAGCGTTGCAATCAAACGCGGCTGCGCCACGGCATTTACCTTTTCCATGCAAATTTGCAGTTGGCTCTCAAATTCATCCGTCAACGGCTGTCCACTGTATCCGACATAACGCAGTATTTCGCTCCGGTCATCCATGGTCAGTCGAATCGAGTCAATCTCTTTTTCTTCCCATGAGAATTTACCCGCATCTTCATTTTGATGATAATTGTTCATCCTATTATCTCCGATATTTCTCGATAAACCGATGTGTTCCATTCACACTTTCGTAAACGCGGATTTCGCAGTTGTGTGCCTTCGGGCGCCATTTGATATGATTTTTGCGGTCCTCAAGATATCCGCACAGCGCACGAATGATTCCGCCATGGCAGACAATCAGAACATTTTCATAATCACAAGCTTCAATCTCCTGTAAAAAAGACCGGCTGCGTGCTACCATGGATTCAATGGTCTCCACGGTCTTCGGTGCCGGAAACAGCTCCGGGCAGGCCCAGTACAATGTCATCGCCGGTCCCATTTTCGTATATTTGCACTGCTCATAGCGTCCAAAATCGGTCTCGATAATGCGCGCATCCACATGCACTTCGTCGCGATCGACTCCGCCGATGATGGAAGCAGTCTCGATCGCACGATCCAGCGGACTTGCAAATACGGCATCAAATTTGATCTCGCCAATCTGTGCACGCGCCTCCCGCGCCTGAGCGATTCCTGTTTCATTTAATTTTGCGTCGGTCAGGCCCTGCATCAGTTTTTGTCGATTCAAATCGGTCTGACCATGTCTGGTAATCCATATCTTCATAGTTTGTTCCTTTTCTTCTTCGCTATCTTATCACATTATAGTCCCGAATTCCACCGTTCGAGCACGAAAAAAGACCCGCGAATCCTTGTATAATCCTAAGATATCGCGGGTCATTATTTCAAATTATATCAGCGTATATTTTATACCTGGAATTTTCCGATTTCTCCGTCGAGTCCGTTAGAAAGACCGGCAAGTGCATCAACCTCATTCTGAAGATTGGTGATTGTCTCTGCAAGCATCTGCATGCTTGAAGAAGTCTCCTGTGTGCTGGCTGCATTTTCTTCTGAAATAGCTGCCAACTGCTCAATAACAGAGGTGAGGACATTCTTCTGATCATCCAGATTGACGGTCTGCTCTGAAACGCTTCCGGAAGCACCTGCAACAGATCCAACCTCGCTGTCAAGCTTGCGGAATCCTTCGAATGTATTCTCGAGCTTCTCGCTCTGCTCGATGATGTCATCGCTTACGCTCTGCATCTTCTCTACAGATGTCTGTGAGTTCTCAATCAATTCGCTTACAATTTCTTCAATCATGCTTGCTGATTCTGCAGAAGATTCTGCGAGCTTACGGATTTCATCCGCTACAACCGCAAATCCCTTACCTGCCTCACCTGCACGTGCAGCCTCGATAGAAGCATTCAGTGAAAGAAGGTTGGTCTGACTTGCAATATTGGTAATTGCAGCGGTTGCTTCACGAATCTTGTTTGCGGAAGCATTGGTCATATTGGTCTGATCTGCCACTTCACGAATGCTTGAAGCGGTACGCTCTGTGATATCTGACAGTTCCTGAAGTGTATTGTTCAATTCTCTTGAGATGGATGTCATTGTATTGACTGCGGTATCCATCTGCTGTGCGTTCATGGAGTTCTTCTCGATTACGCCGCCCATCTGCGAAACCTGATCGCCTGCGCTTGCGGTTTCCTGAGCCTGTGAAGTACTGCCTTCTGCGATTTCTTCTACTGCATTATTTACATCATTGATGGTATTTACCATTGCACTGAAGTTGTCAGTAAATTCCTGATTGCTTCGTGAAAGTGCAATTGACTGCTCACGCATGGTTGCCAGAGTCATCTTCAGCTCGCTGACAAGCTTTCTCAATGCTCTTGCCATCACACCGATTTCATCTTTTCTCTTTGCCATCTTGCCGTTGATCTCGATACGCAGATCCAATCCTGCAACCTGATCAATCTGATCAGAAATCTGATTCAATGGTGCGGTGATTGCACGCTTCAGGAAGAAGAAGAAGCATACGCTCACAAGAATGATCATACCAATCATGAAGCCGATCATGAATAAAATGGTATATGTAACCGGCGAGAAAATTTCCTTTTTGTCGACAGTAACAAGCAGGATAAATTTTTCAGTGTCATTAATATTTCCCACATAATATGATGCATATTTGGTCGTGCCCTTAAAAACATATTCCACAACTTCTGACTTTTTGCTCATGTCAAAAGAGCCGTTTTCAAGTTTCTCACAAATGCCAAGTACGACAGAGTTTTCAACCGGATTGCCGATTTTGTCAGCTGTCGGATGCCACAGCATGGTTTTGTTCTCATCTACAAGATAAGCATAACTGCTCGCTGCTTCGTTCACATGCACATTTGAGAGTAAACCGGTCATCTCTTCCGTTGCATCCGGAGTCAGACCATGTGCAAAGTTATTCTCAAATTCAACCCCGAGAATGTCTACTTCGCTCAACAGATAGTTCTTTGTGATTTTGCTCATTTCTTTGTCAAAAGAAATGCTTGCAACCGTCACAAGAACGATACCTAAGATCAGCATACCAACCACTGTAAACGAAGTGATTTTCATCAGTACACTTTTGCCAAATGATACTTTGTTACCTTTGTTTTCTGTAGCCATTTTATAGCCCCCTTATTAAAATTACTAGCTTAATGCCTATTTCATTATAGCACTTTCTTCCTATATTTCAAACGATATTTTTCTTGCTATTACGACAGTTTTGAGTTCAAGCTACTCAATTATTAATTTGTCAATCAATTAGTTATTTTGAACTAAAAATGCAGACAATTTTTGTGCAATAAACTTACTTCTGCGAATATTCATTTTTGATTATAATTTATTTAACACATACATACTGTTCGGAAAGGATTTGCCTATGAGTCGATTTCAAAAAAGTACGCAGGTTATTACGGATACCGGCATTCGTGAAAAAATGGATATCGCAGGACAAATTGTCGTGCTGGTTTGCCTGCTGGTAATTGCCTTTCTTGTTTTTCTCGGTGTCATGGCAATCATTCACATCGTTTAGACGGAGGTATACTATGAACCGATTAGATAAGGTAAAAAAACGCATCTACGAGATTGTAGAAGCCTCCCAAAAGGGTGATTATGCCAGCAAAGCTTATGACATCATGATTCTGACAGCGGTCATTGTCGGCATGATTCCCCTGACCATCAAAACCGACAACTTTTATACCCGCATGATTGACCTGTCGACCGTCATCTTATTTCTGATTGATTATATTCTGCGTGTCTTTACCGCAGATTACAAAATGGGAGTCAAAATCTACAAGGCCTATGTGGCATATGCATTTTCTCCAATGGCAATTGTGGATCTGCTTTCCGTCATTCCAATTTTGTATTTCCTGTTTCCGACTATGACTTTCTTTGGTCTTTTCCGAATTTTTCGCGTATTTCGCATGCTCAAGCTTGCGCGATATTCCAAGACCATGCGCATCATCGAAAATGTCATACGACGCGTACGCCATCAGCTGGTTGCAGTCCTGATTCTGACCATCATATATATTGTCTCCTCTGCAATGATCATCTTTCAGGTTGAACCGGATATGTTTGATACCTTTTTTGATGCAATCTACTGGGCCACCATTTCCATTACCACGATTGGATACGGAGACATCTCGCCTGTAACCGGTGTCGGGCGATTGATTACCATGCTTTCTTCGTTGGTCGGCATTGCTGTCATTGCACTCCCGTCCGGCATTATCACTGCTGCATATATGCGTGAAATCACAAAGAAAAAAGGTGAACATGAATTATAAAACAAAAAGGGGCTGACGCCTTTAGCTGCGTTTGCCCCGTTTTCTTTTATCTTTCTTATCTTTGCTGTTTCGTTTGTATTCTTCTCTCGTAAAGAATCGCTGTGCTTTATAGGTCACCTGAATCTGCAGGTCTTCCATACGGTAAAGTCTTAAAATCCCACGATAAGTGATCACCCCTGTACTGCGCGTAACAAGCATGCGATCAATGTATATATGGTAACTGTCATTGACAAAACCTCCGATCACCAGCTTTGCTGTCGCTGTTCTGTCAGTGATTTTACCGTCTAATACAAGTTTTTGAAATTCTGGTATCGTATATGTCTCGGTGTGTTCCTGTGTATGTACCACAGAGCTTCGATCAATCAGATCAAGCATTTCACCCTTCGATAATGGTTGGCGTGAGTCCACGATATCGTCCTTTTTCCTTATCTTATATCACTTGATTTATCTATTTTGTATCCATCAGCTTCCCTTTTGTTAAAATTTTAGAGCACTAGATACTATAACACACACTTTCTATAATTACTATACCATAAATGAAATAGTTATTCCCCCGGACTGCTAGAAATTACTTTTCCGGCATTCCACAAATCAATTGCGCGTCCGGCAGCATCTCTGCGCTGCTCTTCATTTTTAAAATCGATTGTGACAGTATGGCATCCGCAATCCAGACACATCACATAATATCCGCAATTGCACTCTTCCTCCAGCAATGCACCGCCGTCACAGAGCGGGCAATCCTGAATATCAAATAATTCTTCCATTGATTCCATGATTATTTCTCGCCTTCCTGATATACAATCTGTCCATTGCAGATTGTCATACATACTTTTCCGTATAGCTCCATTCCGATAAACGGAGAATTGGTCGCTTTGGAAGCAAAGGTCTGCGGCACGGTCCACTTGCACTCCGGATCAAACAATACGAGGTCTGCAGACTTGCCTTTTTGGATGCGACCGGCCTCCAGGCCGTACAGCTTTGCCGGATTGCAGGTCAATGCACGCAGAACCTGCATCAGCTCTGCTTCCTTGCTGCGCACGGCATAAGTCATCACCAGTCCCAATGCTGTTTCGAGTCCGATCATACCACTCGGAGCCTCTGCAATCGGTCTGGCTTTTTCTTCTGCACTGTGTGGCGCATGATCAGTTGCAATCATATCAATCGTGCCATCCGCCAGTCCACGAAGTAACGCCTTGCGATCTGCTTCTGTACGCAGAGGCGGGTTCACACGGGCCAATGCGCCGCGTTCGAGCACCAGTTCCTCTGTCGCAGCCAGATGCTGCGGAGTCACCTCGCCGTATACGCGAATGCCTCTCGCCTTTGCATCCCGCAAAAGCTTCACTGTTTCGGCACTCGAAATGTGCTGAATATCCAGTTTCGCACCGATTGTTTCATTCAGCGCAATATCGCGCTTTACCATTGCTGTTTCGGCCTCAGCGGATGCTCCGCCGAGCCCCAGCTGTTCAGACACAGTGCCCTGATTCACGCCGGCGCTGCAGATATATTTGGGATCTTCCTCGTGCACCGATATCGGAACATCGAGTTCTTTACACACACGCAGTGCCTCTGTAAAGAGTTTCTCATCCATCACCGGAACACCATCATCCGTAAAACCGACTGCTCCTGCCCGATGCAGTGCCTTCATGTCGGTCAGTGTTTTTCCCTGCATTCCCATGGTAACATTGGCTGCCTGCAATACATGAATCGGAAGCTTTTGCTCACGCATTGCTACTTCCTCAAATACTTCCACGCAATCGATTGTCGGCTTTGTATTTGCCATGCATACCACAGTTGTATATCCACCGGCTGCCGCTGCCGCAGCACCCGTCACAATATCCTCTTTATATGTCAGTCCCGGATCACGAAAGTGCACATGCACATCGACAAATCCCGGTGCAAGAATCTTTCCCGCACCCTCAATCATTTGCACCTGCTCCGGATCCACGGATTCCGCCAATCCCTTTCCCATCTCCGCAATGGTTCCATCCTCTGCAATCATCACATCCATGACTTCATCCAGATTCGTTTCCGGATCCATGACTCTTGCGCTTCTAATCACTAACATAGGCTTCCTCCGTTTTGTTCAACATCACTGCCCATTATACTGCTTTTCGACCACAAAATAAATACAAGGGCTTCATTTCATACATTTTCCCTCCGCCCTGCATTCCCCTTCGGCCTCCCTGTCCTCTTCCCCCGCCCCCGCCACTGGTGTCGACCGGGTCTTCGGCCCTGACGCCGCCTGCCAGTCGGTCAGGACACAATAGGCGCGGAAGCTTAGATTCTCCAAAGCCGTACGCGCCAACGGCGGCTGCGGGAACGGTTGCCACCGCATCCAAACAGACAAACCAGACGCTTCGGCTGTGTAATCGGTTCCCCTGTCATAGGATCAAATTTTCTTTCCATTTTCTTTCTGTCTCCTTAATGAATATGATTTGTAGTCGCCTTCCCATTTTCAATGAACACATGTGTTCCGCAAAGGCTGATTTCCGCATCTTCATGCGTGGACATAATCAAAATGCCCCCCATCTTTTGATACTGACGCATCCATTCGTGGATGGATTGTTTGAAATAAATATCCAGCGCGGTCGTCGGCTCATCCATAAATAAAATAGAAGGGATATGATGTACCGCGCATGCAATTGCCACACGACGTTTCATGCCACCCGACAGTTTGCCGACCGGCTTGTTCAAAATCGGTGCAAGTTCAAACGGACGAAGCAATTCATCTTCCACAATTGCCGGATTTGCTCCGAACAATTTGAGATTGTCCCGCACGCTCAACTCTTCCATCAAAGGATTCGATTGCGGAACATATCCGCACAATTCCCGAAATACTTTCGGATCTTTGCGCGGATTGCGATGATAATAATTCAATTCGCCACTGTCCGGCGGCTCTATTCCCGCCAGGATCTGCATCAGTGTTGATTTTCCGCAACCATTGCGGCCAATGACGGCAACACATTCGCCCGGCTGTGCCTCGAATGAAATGCCATCCAAAATCAACTGTTTTCCATAGCTCTTTTTTATTTCACTAATCTGAATCATAAAATAAGTATAGCGAATTGCACTTTTTGGTGCAAGTCGTCATTTTGTGCGAATTGCAATTGCCTTGCTTGCGGCCGCTCGATAGGTCTGATTCCCTGTCTTGTAGGCCACAATCTTGAAATAGTATTTCTTGCGCGATTTGAGTTTTTTATAGGTATATGCTGTCTTCGAACAGCCTTTGAGTGTCGCCACCTTTTTGTATTTTCCATTCTTGGATGTCGCGACATATACATAATATCCGGTTGCACCGGAAGATTTTTTCCATTTTAGTTTGATTGAAGTGCGTGTCGTTTTGACTTTTTGAAGTCCTGTGACTTTCGCCGGTTTTGTCACCGCTTTTGTTTTGCTCGCAAGTGTCGGATAAAACAGCAGTGTACTTCCTTGCCAAAATGCGGAACATACCGCAAAATAATAGGTTTTGCCCGGCTTGATTTTTTCGCGCACACCATCGGCACGCACCACTTCCGTGATGCTGTACGAACGGCTACGGACACCTGCCACATACTTCTGGCAGACATAATCGCCGTTGGCAGAAGGCGCATAACAGATTTCATATCCATCGATGAAATTCAGATTGACCGGATTCCATTTGAGGTTGATCCGGTTTGTCGTTGCCGATGCCTGTACCACAATCGGATCGTAAAGACTTCGGATCTGGACTTTGCATTTGACCGTCTTGCCTCCGCATTTTGCAGTGATGACCGCAGTTCCCTGACCGACACCGGTCACTCTTCCCTTTGCATCGACCTTGGCAACATAGTTATCCGAAGTCGTCCATGTCACAGTCTTTAAGGTCGCATTGGTCGGTGCAATGATTGCTTTCAAACTGCGTGTCTCATTGACACGGAATGTCATCACATCTTCCGAAAGTGTAATTTTGGATACCGGAATGCAGACGCGCACATTGCAAACTGCCTTCACACCCGGAATCGCCTGACCGTTTTTGTCGAGCGCCTGCGCTGTAATTTTTGCGGTCCCGGCCACCTTTCCGGTGATGGTTCCGTTCGAAACGGTAGCGATGCTATTATTGGAACTGGTCCATTTGATTTTGCTGAAATTGATCGCATTCTTTGGCGTTACCACCGCAGAGAGTGTTGCCTTTGCACCTTTGTTCAGATTTAACGAAGTCTGCGAAAGTCGAACGGCTGCCGGCGCACCATTTAAGCTGTAATCACTTGTAAATGCCTTGATGCGCAAATTGCCATATTTGGTATCCGGCAGCTCTTCTACGGTAAGTTCATTCCAGTCTGTTCCGTCATACAGATAGCTGCTGTCATTCGGAACGGCAACCGAACCTGTCATTCCGGCCCATCCGGTATAGAGGCTCTCACGATCCGGCTGATAATAATAATATCTCGTTCCATCTTTTTTCCATGCGGTTACAACAACGGCAAAGGAATCCCCGTGATTGAGAATTACAGGATTCTTTAGAGGAATCGTATAAATGCCTGCATAGCTGGTCTTACCGGTCGTCGTGGCTGAGGACACCAGCCTGCCGCCGGTCGGATTGGACGAGTCGGTCGGATTCACATAAATTTCAATCCTGTAATTCAAATCCGTCACATCGGTAAAGGTCAAATTCACTGCCGAGAGCATCTCCGCTTCCGTCCGTCCCTTCGCCTTGAATACATTGGCAGATTTTGGCGCATTGACTGAGACCGGCTCTGCTGCTCTTGAGCCAAAGTGGCCGGCAGTCGCACAATTGGTCCCATCATATTGATAATTGTGATCATAATCCGTGGCCGGCGCAACCGAGTAGGAAAATGCCTGCCAGTGAAGCGATTTGTCACAGTAGGACATCCAGAAATAACTCTGGTTCGAATAAACCGATTTGTTTGACCAGCTGTTTCGCACCAGCCATGCACCTTTCTTTGCCGGCTTCTTGTTGAATTTGCCGGTAGAAAAATTGTCATCCCAGCCTACGATTACAGCTTCATGGTCGATTCCCAGATTCTGTGAACAATAATAACTGTTATATTTGCTGTTGTAGGCATTCGCGTCCGCCCCCTGGTGATAGCTGACCGATACGCTGCCGTTGGAAAGAATGGCGGCTTTGACCGCCTTTGGGTCATCGAGGATATTTAAGATGCGTACATCTGTGACCAGATAATCATTGTCGTACGCCTTGCTTTTATCCACGCCCGCATTCAGATCATCCGGCGTCGGCACCTTCTGAGCGGTTGTCGCAGCAAGCCACTGATTCATGGTATGCATCGTAAAATTGGAATTGTGGCCGGCAGCATACCAGGATGAATTCGTAAAGCGATAATTGTCTCCCTTTGTGCCGCCGAGCGGGTCTTCCACAAAATGTGTTGCATAATATCCAAAGGCATATTCGCTGAGATCGGTTGACTTTCCTGTCTTAATCACGCCGTTTGTGATACCGGAAAATTCGATATTTGCCACTGCCGCAAATGCCCAGCAGCTTCCGGAAAACTGCAATCGCGTGGACGGATATTTGCCGGTCAGATACGCAAGTGCATCGCCCGACGGATAGGTTGCCGCATAAGCCGCATTGAATTGTGTGGAGGACAATTCGAAAAACGAATCAGACTCCACTGCATCCGAAAGAGAGCCCTCATATTCCGCACCTTCCGGGTCCACATCGATCGGTACATAATCAAAAATGGCCGCAGTATCCCCCTGATCCGTCTGCTCCGTTTCAAATGCATAACATTCGGTCGAAACAGGCAGATCAGAGAGCGACACTGCCGCCATTAATAAAATTGCGATTCTTTTTGAATTACTCATCATAAATATAAATCTGTGTGCGGGTCGGAATCGTATCATAAATCCATTTTGCATGATCGATATCCAGACGCACGCAACCGTGCGAAATCTTGACTCCGATTCGTCCGTCCAGCAAGGTTCTCGTGCCCTGACGATAGGTTCCGGAATGAATCAGATAATTACCAAGTATCTGCGTGTAATAATAACAGCTGAAGCCGCGTCCAAAGGAATATCCCTTGATTCCGACTTTATAATACCCGAGCACGGTCGGTGTCGACGGTTTGCCCGGACTGCATCGCCAACATCGGATTGGCTTCCAGTCGCCGGCTTTTCCTTTAAATACAAAGAGCCAGCAATGATCGGTATCGATTACAATATAATAATCGGTCTCGCTTTCCTTTTTGGCTATGCGTTTTGCAGCGGTATGCAGATCATTATTTGCAAATTTCTGCTTATATTTCTTTGTGTCATAATAATACCATTTCTTGCCGGTCTTGTGCCATCCGGTCTGACAAACGCCTTTTGAATTAAAGAAATAATAATTCTTGTTGATTTTTTTGCGGCCGACAAGCGCCCGGCCGTATTTGTCAAAATAATAGCGTTTCTTGCCGACGGTCTTCCATTTAGAAGTCAGGGCACGGCCATATTGATTGAAATAATGATAATATTTCTTGCCGCTTCGCACGACCGGATAAATCCGATTCGTAACCGCGCGTCCGTTTGCTTTGAAATAATAATAGTAGGCTTTGCCTTTGATTACGAGCTTGCGCAGACGGCTGGTATATGCCCGGCCTTTGGAATCAAAACAATAATAATATTTGTTTCCGTCCGATGCCTGAATCCTGCGCAATCCTCCGGTAAACGCATGTCCGTTTGGCAGAAAATAGTAATAGCGAGCCACGCCACTGACCGTCAGACGATGCAGTCCGTTTCGGTAAGCATACCCATTCCGGTCAAAATAAAAATAATACGCTGTGCCATTTTCCGTGATTTTCATCAGACGGCTCTTCACCGGCTGATGTGTCTGCGGATCGTAATACATAATCTGTTGATTGTCCTTGCGAACCAGTCCGCTCGGCAACTCTTCCACATCCGGATCAGTTGGATCTGTCGGATCGGTCGGATCGGTCGGGTCTGTCGGATCCGTCTGTGTGGTCGGTTCTCCGTTATCCTCCGCTCTGACAGTCTCCGGCGCATTCAAAAGCAGCCCTGCGCATATGCAGCCCATGCATAATACGGACCAGAGGATTTGTTTCAAATGCACTTTCATGATAATCGCCTCCTATCGGAAATGAATATGAATATGGTTATTCAACTGTAACAGAAACAATGCTGCTCGCTGAGCCGATATAATTCTTTTTTGCAAATGTACGATATGCCGCCACGCGATAGTGATATTCCTTGCCGGATTGCAGGCGGTCGATGGTAAATGTCAGATCTGCAGTTGTGGCAATCAATGTGGATTTTTTTGCGTTCGGGTCATATTGATAAATCCGATATCCGCTTGTGCGCGCAGTCTTTGTCCATGTGAGTGTCAGTTGCTGACCTTCTACGGTCGCCTCGAGTCCCGTCACCTTCGTCGGCTTTGTAATGGATTTCAACAAATCACCGCATGCTCCGTATACTTTCTTATCGGTTGCATTTTTGTAGGCACGCACCTTGAAATGATATTCATATGCCGGATTCAGATTTTCCACCGTATATCCGGTCGTTTTGACAAAGGTTTTAAATACCAGCACATCCTTCTTATCATATACGAGCACCTGGTAGCCCTGTGCGCCGGACACCTTTGACCATGTAAGTGTCAAAGAATGATCGGTTCTGTCCGTCACCCGCAGGTTCTGCAATTTTGCAGCTTTTGTTGCTGCCACATATTCCGCCGAATATGCGCCATAATAGCGAGTGCCATTATATGTCTTATAAGCACGCACTTTATAGCGATAACGCTTGTTGGATTTTAATCCGGTGACAGTATAAGCAGTCTTGGTTGTATATGCAAGTGTCTTATATTTCGCTGTCTTGGTATCATAGACTGCGATCTGATATTGGGTCGCGCCTGTTATTTTTTCCCATCCCAGCGTAATCTTGCCCGTCGTCGCTGAGGTTTCCGTCAATTTAACAGGCTGGGCCGGCTTGGTCGTCATCTTTGCTGCGACACAGACTGCATACCATCGCGCACTCTCTCCTGCCGGCACAAAGTATCCGCGAATCTTAAAGGTATATTCTGTTCCGCTTTTAAGTCCCCTGACCACCGCCTGTGTCTGCGTCTTGTCAATGATTATTTTCTGCTCCAAAGTGGAACCGCGATAAACCAGCAACTGATATGCATCTACAGACTGCGCAGACCATGAAAGTTTGACTGCGGTTGCCGAATTCGATAATACCCGGAACTGTTTGATTGTGTCCGGTTTGGTAAATGTAGTACATTTTTCGGATGATAATCCGACGGTCTTGGTCTTGCCATTGATATAATTATAGGCACGCACGCGATAAACATAACGCGTCTGCGGTTTTAAGCCTGTCAGTGTAACAGTTGTCGCAGTGGTCTCCTGCAATGTCACATATGCGCTCTTCGACGCATCCCAAAGGCGTATCTGATATCCCTTCGCACCGGTCACCTTCGACCACGAAAGCGTCAGTCGGTCCGATTTGATATTTTCCAAAGCACTCGAAAGATTCTGCACCTGTGCAGGTCTTGTGGTCGCTGTCAGCACCTCGGAATATTTGCCATACAGATTCGTGCCGTCAAGTGTATATGCGGCATCATAATATGCGCGCACCGCAATCTGATAGGTGCTTCCGGCCTGCAACAGAGCATTGCCCGATTTGTTTAATTTCGTAAGCGTCAATGAAGTATCTGCTGTCTTTCCGGCAGAAAGTACGGTTCCCGCTTTGTCCGTCACGCGATAGTAATAACCGTCGGCCAGATCCACTCTCTTCCATTCAAAGGTGATGCTGTCCTCCGTGCTCGCGGTCTGTTTTAGTCCGGTCACCTGTCCCGGTTTGACCGGAATATATGCTACATCCAGATCTGTCAAATGTCCCGCAATTCCGGAGACTGTTCCGCTCTCCGAATATTGCCACATATTATATTTTCTCGAGGTACCTGTGCGGTCAAAATAACGCGCCAGCCAGATATAATATCCTTTTTGCTCAAATAATGTCGTATCGACTCTCGTGCCATCCTTTGAATCAATCGGGAATGGTCCGTTTTTGTCTTTTGCGCTGTAATCGTAATAGCTCGAATAAGACGAATATGTGCCCGGCGTATATCCGGCCGCCTTAATCGTGTCGCAGAAAGTGCACCATACTTTCGTGCGTTCTGCCTTCGTAAAATTCGCCTTTGAAATACGATAGTCGCTGTTTGCCTCTCCTTCCATATCATAAAAAACAGGATAGGTGATAAACGAACGATACGGTTCGATTTTGTTGATTACATAATTGGCAGATGCCTTTGCCTCCGTTGTATTCATATCCTGTGAAAAGAAATAAATACCTATTTTTACACCGGCTTCATGCGCACCTTCAATGTTATGATAATACTCACTGTCATAATAAAGACTGCCATCATAAACACTTCTGCCGCCAACCTTAATAATTGCAAACTGTACGCCCGCAGCCTTTGCTTTTGTCCAATTGATGCGGTCCTGCCAGTGCGACACATCCACACCATATACTCTTTTACATTTTTGTGTCTGACTCTCATGAATCAGATTCTTATTTGCAATGGTCGTATATTCGGTTCTCAGTGGACGCATCATTTCTTCCGGCACTTCAGCCTGAATCAGGCGAACGCCGCCTGCCTCTGACATCTGTGCCTCCGATTCCCTCTGTGCGCGCAAGGTTTGCTCCACTTCGTCGCTTTCCTGCATCGCTTTTTCAATTTCTTCCGGAGTTTCCACCGCATTCTTCAAGTCCTCGATAATTGCAAGCGTTTCTTCATCATAGGATGCTTCATTCTCTTCCACATCATACCGCTTCACATCTATCGAGATGGTCTTCTCATCATTGATAATTGTCTGTAAATCCGCTTCCTTTCGAATCACTTCTTCCGGTTCACGAATCTCTTCCTCTGCTGTCACCTCCGACATCTGTGGATCCTCGGTACGCACCTTCGCAAATATTGCAAGCGCCAAGCCACATACCATCATCATGCTGACTAATTTCTTTTTCATTTCTAAAACCAATTTCTTTCAATACAAATATTACTCGCCATACACAACTGCAAGTTGCGCATAGTTCCAAATATATTATAACATTTCTAGTACTTTTTTCACAAGTCCTTTCTGCAAGTCCTTTATTTTCGAGTGTTTCCCATCTGCCCTGGCACCGCCCACCACCTACCGGACCACACACGATAAGCACCAAGGCTTAGATTCTCTAAATCGCTTTCCTGTCCTATATAGACCGGTACGGAACACTGTCCATTTGCTAAGTAAAACCACGAAGCCGCAATATAGACCGGTACGGAACACTGTCCATTTGCTAAGTAAAACAACGAAGCCGCTTTTGAGCGCTCGACACCGTCTCAGAGCGTCCATCCGGGACGCCATCGACTCTCGCCGCCGTCCGTGGCGGCTCGTATCGAGCGCTTCGCAAAAGCGGCTTCTGTTTTACTAAGCGCATTACCAATGATGTTCCTCTACCGGTCTATATGGCCCAGGAAAGTGATCAGGAATATTGGGTGTTTGCGTGGAAAAGACTGTGCAGGAGAAGTGCAAATAGTTGAAAGAACAACCTCAATCAAAGAAGCGGGCGCGCCTTTGCAGAGAATCTTGCTTTCGAATGCCGTGTGTGCTGACCGGTAGGTAGAGGCCGGTAAAGCGGCTTCTGTTTTACTAAGCGCGTTCCCAATGATGTTCCTCTACCGGTCTATATGGCCCAGGAAAGTGATCAGGAATATCGGGTGTTTGCGTGGAAAAGACTGTGCAGGAGAAGTGCAAATAGTTGAAAGAACAGCCTCAATCAAAGAAGCGGCATACGGCTTTGAAGAGAATCTTGCCGTTGGATGCCGTGTGTGCGGTCCGGTAGGCGGCGGGTGGTGCCAAGGCAAATGGGGGACCCCCACAAAATAGGGGGCAGAAATGACTCTTTAAAGAGACTTAAGGAATCTTAAGAAAGTCTTAAAGTATTTTGGAATGGAAAATGATATAGTTAAGTTATCAAAACAAGTCAACCAAGAAGGAGAACAATTATGGAAACAAATGAAAGAGAATTTGAAAAAACAGGGGGTAAAAAAAGCAAATCTGTTGTGGTACTTGCAATTTGCGTAGCATGCCTGCTGGTCGTAAATATCGGCCTTGTCGTTTTTCAGGTAATTACCGCAACTGCTGCTCAGAAAGCTGACAAGAAAGTCAGCCAGTTCATCGATGATGAGCGTGAGCGTCAGGCCAAAGAGCTTGAAGGCGAAGCTTACCAGGAAGATGGATTTTCGGTTGGCGGACAGTATGAGATAAAGAGTACAACCGCAATTTCCGATGCATACAAATCCAATGACGACTCACAGTTAAATGAGCAGGAAGTGGAGACCCTCAAGCTTGCTTCAGATGTAATCAAGGAAGCGGTCAAAGACAACATGAGCGATTACGAAAAAGAAGTTGCTGTCTATGACTGGATGTGCAAAAACATCAGCACTTCCGAAGGTGGTTCCATCAGTGTTCCGGGTGTCAACACCACAGAAGCGGTTTCAACCCCATATGGTGTTTTGACCGGAAAGCAGGCAGTTTGTGTTGGTTATGCAACCACATTCCGTTTGCTCATGAACATGCTTGGAATTGATTGCCACATTGTACATAATGATTATCACAGCTGGGATCTCGTACAGATCGGCGAGCATTGGTATCATGTAGATATCTATTCTGATTCAAGCACCGGAAATTACGCAAACTTTAACATGTCTGATTCTATGGCCCGCAACGGACACGAGTGGAATGATAAGGGTGCACTTCCTGTTGCAGATTCTTATGAATACTGCTATGCATATCAGAATGCTGTCGAGACAAAAGATATCAGCACGATTCCTCAGACTGTTTACAGTGCCACCTACGGTGTTCGCGAGAATGCAGCATTCTATTTCAACATCGGTGCTTTCGATGCAACAAAGTCACAGCGTGTATCGATTATGGCAGAGATTATGAATCAGGTATTTGAATCCGGAATGGATGACAATCTGTCCGGCAAATATATCGACTGTTCATTGATCAATGTGGATGAGAATACAACAATTGTATGCTACTCCCTGACCGATTCCCGCGCCGGTGAAGGTGGAGAAGGTGAAATGAGCTACGATGAAATTTATCAGGAAATGCTTGAATTGATCAATAAGACCTTTAAGATTGATTTTGCCGGCGGATACTCAGGCTAATGTCCGGAAAGAGTGAATTATGAGTAAAATAAATTTAAAAAAAATCGCAGTAACTGCTGCACTTTCCTTTTCTCTTTTGACCGGTTGCGGTGCAAAAAACGCAGACCATGCGACCGGCGCAGAGCTCAATAAAATTTTGAATGAAATCGGAACAGCAGTGGTCGAAAAAGATTCCTCTCTGTCTGATATGACAGTAGACACTTCCGATAGCGACGATGCTGAATTGAATTTCACTGCAGTCTGCTCTGTTGATTACGATCGTGTCGACGGCTATTATCACGCATATGCCAATGACGGTACTGCGGGCGAGGTGACCATTATCTGCGCCAAAAGCAATGATGATGTAACCGCGATTATGAATGCATTAAAGGATCATATCGATTCGCGCCGCGGAACGATGGAGAATTATACTCCGGAACAGGTCGAAATTGTAGACCGTGCATTATTGACCCACAATGGCTGCTATATCGGGCTGTTTATCAGTACCAACAGCAGCTCGGACAAATCCAATTTTAATGCGGAGTTGAAGAATCATGGTATTCAGTAGTATTACTTTTTTATTTTTCTTTTTACCACTGACCCTGATTGTCTATTATATTTGCCCCGGAGCGTTAAAAAACATCTGGCTTCTTCTGGCCAGCCTTGTCTTTTATGCCTTCGGAGAGCCATTGTATATCCTGCTTTTGCTCGGCTCCATTTGCATCAATTATGCAAGTGGAGTCCTGATTGAACACATGCGGCAAAAATCATCTGCTGCCGGGATGAAACTGGTCCTGATTATCAGCCTGATTCTAAATCTCGGCGCACTGGCCGTGTTCAAATATCTGGATCTTGGCATCGCGCTTGCCTCCTCGATTGCGCAGCTGTTCGGGCAAACCGGCTTCATGGCAGTGGGACTGGCACTTCCGATTGGTATTTCTTTTTTCACCTTCCAGGGATTGTCCTATGTGATTGATGTTTATCGGGGCAAGGTCGGTGTACAGAGAAATCCACTTTATTTTGGAATGTATATCGCGCTGTTCCCACAGCTGATTGCGGGACCAATCGTGCGTTACAGCGATGTGGAAACTGAGATCAACCACCGTACCATCACGGCAGATATGCTTGGCGATGGCATGGAGCGTTTCATTCTCGGTCTGTGCAAAAAGATTTTGATTGCAAACATTTGCGGAGAAATGGTTGCCTCCATCCAGGCAAACAGCAGCACCGTTTGCCTGGCATGGCTTTCCGCAATTGCTTATATGTTGCAAATCTATTTTGATTTTTCCGGTTATTCGGATATGGCCATCGGAATCGGTCTGATGATGGGATTTCATTTCCCGGAGAACTTCCTCCATCCATATGAGGCAACAAGTATTACGGAATTCTGGAACCGTTGGCATGTGACATTGAGTTCATTTTTTAAGGAATATGTATATATTCCGCTCGGCGGCAATCGCAAAGGCGTTGCAAGACAGGTTTTCAATCTGTTTATCGTATGGGTTCTGACCGGTCTGTGGCATGGCGCCGGTGCGAATTTTATTGCATGGGGAATCTATTATTTTATTTTCCTCGTATTGGAAAAGTTTGTGCTCAAACGGTTTTGTGCCAACTGGCCTCGCATCCTCAAGCATCTCTACACACTTTTTGTCGTATTGATTGGCTGGGTGCTCTTTTCAAATACCACATGGGACGGTCTGGTGGCACAGCTTTCAGCCATGTTCGGCATCGGTGCTTCGTTGTTTAACGGTGCGAGCGCCTTTTACGGAATGGAATATGCGTTGTTGCTGGTGGTGTTTGCATTTTTTGCGACCTCCTATCCAAAGAAATGGTATCAGAAACTGCCATCTCCAATCCGTCTGTTTTTGGGACTGCTTGGATTCGGATTATCCGTCGCATTGTTAATCAACGGCAGCTACAATCCTTTCCTTTATTTCAGATTTTAAGGTTCTAAGGAGTCTTTATGAAAAAATTATATTTCGGTCTTTTTCTCGGCCTGATGGTGCTTGGTGGCATTAGCATCTTTGCCACGGGTCAAAAGACCTTTTCTGAAAATGAAAACAGATATTTAAAAACCGTCTCCTCCATTTCATCCACTTCGGATGTGGAGAGTGTGCTCGCGGATCAATTTCCGCTTCGCGATCAGTGGCTTTCTCTCGCATCATCCATGCGATACGCATGCCTTTCACGCGAAATCAACGACACCTATATCGGCACGGACGGATATCTGTTTGACAAATGCAGCGAGGGTGATTTTAACCTTCGCCAATATAAAAACAACCTTGCTTTTATCAATAAGTTTGCGGATGCTTACTCCGTAAACGATTTTGATGTGGTTCTGGTTCCGTCTCCATACACGATTTTGTCGGATTATCTTCCTGGCAATGCTCCTGTATATGATGCAGATGCCAAATATCAGCTTGCTCAGCAAACCCTGAACGATTCTGTAGTCCTTCAGGATTTGCGCAGTACGTTCCAACTCCTTACCAATTCGACACAGGTGTATTACAGGACGGACCACCATTGGACCACGCGTGCCGCCTATGCGGCTTTCCGAAAGATCATCGACGGTCGCTCTGATGCAAAAGCAGTTGAAGATGCCATCAACGCCGATATGACAACCGTGACGGACCGGTTCCATGGCACTCTTTATTCACGCGTGTTGCTCCGCAACGGAATCTATGATGCAATTGAAGCGCCTGTCGTTTCATCCGGACAGAGTGATTCCGATATTTTATATGACAATGCCAAGCTCGACACCAAGGACAAATATGCTTACTTTCTCGGCGGTAACATTGGCCGGCTGGACATTGACGGAACAGGCGACGGCAACCTCCTCCTAGTCAAAGACTCATTTGCCAATTGTATGGTTCCGTATCTGGCTCAGAAATACAAACATATCACCATCCTTGATTTGCGATACTTCAATGAAAATATCGCTCAGCTGATGAATGAAGGTCATTTTGACCGCGTGATGGTTTTGTATGAAATGAGCAATTTTGCCGACGATGCCAATCTGTTTAAGTTATCACGCAAATAAGTCGGGCGTCAAAAACGCGAGTCGTAATGACTCGCGTTTTTTCATGCCTGTTTCACTTTTGATTATCGATATACAGCATACAGACTTACCGTCCTGCCTTCTACATTGGCAAGATTCTTATAAGACTGTCCTACACGATATTTTACTTTTCCTCGTTGTGCAAGACTTGCAGAAGTCGCAAACCCGAGGAATTTTTTGTTCGAACTGCCTGCGCCCGGATCTGCCACTTTGACGGATTCGGTATATTCCAGGCTCTTCTGTTGTACGACATTTCCGTTTGCACCATAGATCACGACGCTGTAACGAATCGGTACCCATTTTGCATAAACTGTAAGATTTTCTGCTGCGCCAGCGGTCGTGGAGATTGCCTGCCTGAGCTGTGCATCACGATACCAGCCGACAAATCGATATCCGGTTCTGGTCGCTTTTTTCAGTGTGACTGCTTCTCCATAATAGTAATATTTTGCACTGCCGCCTGCATTTTTGCCGCCGCTTAGCATATATTTGATGGTATAACGGCTCTTGGTCCAATGTGCATACAATCTGGTTCCGTTTTCTGCTTTCCATGCAGTGGTTGCTGTGATTTTAGTTCCCGCCGTCGGCTTCGTGAACCAGCCGCCAAACGTATATCCGGTTCTTCTGACCTGTGGCAGTGTGCCAACCTTTTGTCCTGTTTTTACCGTAATCGATTGGTTTGCGGAGATTCCGGAGCCACCGTTTGCATCAAATGTGATGCGATAGCTGTTTGCATCCCATCCTGCATACAAGGTCAGCTTTCCAACTTTTCCACCCTTCGCCTTGATTTCCGCGATGCTGAGCAGGGTAAGTTTTTTTGTCAGGTTCTTGTCCAGATACCATCCTGTAAATCGATATCCGCTCCGAATGGCCGGCATCAGAGTCGTTCTTGTCTCCACGCTGTACTTTGTAGGGTTCGGATTGTTTTTGTCCTGCTTTCCGCCGTTATAGGAATACGTAACCGCATAGGTATTGGCGCTCCAACGCGCATAAACGGTCATACCGGTGCGCGATTTGTAAAGCGTATTCGGTGTATACTGCGTGCCGCCGCTGGTTTTGGTAAACCAGCCCGTGAATGTATATCCATCCCGCTTTGGTGTCGGAATGGTTCCGATTCTCTTATTGAAATATACCGCAAGGCTGCTCTTGTCGATGCTTCCTCCGTTTGGATTCAGATAAAGCGTATAACCGGGTATGCCCCACTGCGCATACAGTGTGATTTTTCCGTGATAAGTACATGTGGATGACGCAGTTACCGGTGTTCCTCCGGTTCTCTGTGTGAACCATCCCAGGAAGATATATGCATCTTTGATTGCGAGCGGAAGTGTTCCGAATGTGCTGCCATAGGTCACGAGCTTCGTTTCACTGCCCTGCAGAGTTCCGCCGTTTGGATCAAACTTTACCTCTGTTGTTTCTGCTTTCCATTTTGCATACAGATGGAACTGCTCACCGGCCGCGATACCGGTAATATTTGCGTTGACTGCATAATTTTTACCGGTTCCGTCAGCCTTTGTATTCCATGAAACAAATTCATATCCGTCGCGCTTAAATGGATTTTCCGCAGCTTTTGCCGTTGCATTCGCCGCATAAGATTCCACGCGTGTGTCATCTTTTCCGTCATTGGAATGATAGATGACTTTAGATTTTGCCGGAACAGCTACGCGCTGTTCAACCGTGAATGCCTTGATACAATAATTGCCCGTCACTCCAGACTGTGCGTTTTGCGAAAAAGTCTGCCAATTTTGGTTGCCGTAATCGTAGGTATAGCTCTGTCCGCTTTTTGCCGCTACGGTCGAGGTCATCCAGTCCCAGCCGGTATATGCATATTCTCTGTCCGGCTGGTAATAGGTCACAGAACCGTTGTTCTCCGACCAGGTGGTTACCACCACTGCAAATTTTTCGCCCTTGCTCAGGGATACCGGGGCATCCAGCTTGACGGTATAAATGCCCGGATAGGTGGTCGTGCCATAAGTGGTTGCCGCATCGACAAGCGTTCCACTGTTCGGCGAATCATTTTTTAAATTCTTATAAACTTCAATCTTATAATTGCAATCCGAATAATACTTATAGGTCAGATTGACTGCGGTTAATGTTTCATCTGACGCGCTTTGGTTTGCCGTAAACACATTGGCTGCCTTCGGCGCTCTCGCCCCAAGACTCTGAGATGCCTGCAGTTTCATGGATGGCTGGCTGTAGTTACCGCCATCATACTGATAATTATGTGCATATCTGCTTTGCAGATCAAAATTCAATGCGTAAACATTCTCATTGATTGATTTATCATAATAAGACAGCCAAAAATAGCTGTTGATGGAATATTCCGTCTTCGTCGACCAGCTGTTTCTCACAAGCCACGCACCGTTTCCGGCCGGTCGTTTCTTAAAATTGCTTGCCGCATACTGATCATTCCATCCCACAATCGCAACTGCATGATTCGATTCCTTTGCATTAGGGCAATACCAGTTTGCCTGCTGATTCTTATCCAGCGCAGCATACCCACCATCCGCATAATAAGAAATCGATACAATCCCGTTTGCCACGATTGCATTTTTGATTGCATCCTTCTCTGTTTTTTTGATTACACGCGCATCCGTCATCACCACATGATTACGATCGTGCGCCTTGTCTTCCGTCAGGCCCGCTTCAAGGTTCTGGCTCGGAGTCGGAATAATGGCTTCATCCGCAATTGCGTCCCACTGGTTCAATGTATGAACCACAAATGTCAGATTATGTCCCTTTGTCAGCCAGGTTTCTCTGCTTCCGCTTTTTGCGCGAAATGCATAGCTGTCTCCCTGCGTATCGCCATCCGGCGCTTCTGCCGAATGATATCCAAAGTAAGCAATCTGGTATTCGCTCAGGTCTGTATTGGTTCCGGTCTGCAGCACACCATTCTTCACACTGTAAAATTCGGCATTTGCCGCAATCGAATGTGCCCAGCAGGTTCCCTCAAACTGTCTTCTTGTTCCCGGATATGTCTGCTTTAAATAATCAAGCGGATCCGCTGATGGATATGCCGATGCAGCCGCCTGTACGCTTTCCGCCTTTGTCAGCGCAAAGAACTCGTCCACCTGTTGCAGTTCCTCTGCATCCCCGCCATATGCCAGTGCCTGTGGCTCATCATCCACCGCAACATAATCTCCGCTCGCTCCGCTCGGCTCCAGCAATCGCTCCAGCTCCGTCGTATCCACATATTCAATTTCGCTGGCCAGCGTCGTCATGCTCGGCATCGTCAGCAGTAATGCTGTTGCCAGGATTGCACTGAATGCTTTCTTCATCTTCTCTCCTTTGGGGACGGGGGTCAGCGGATAGTCGGGTGTCCCTAACGTTCTAGTACCCCGTCCCTAAAATGCACAAGGGTGTCCCTAACGGTAAAAAAATAGACATCATGGGCATTTCCCGCGATGTCTAATACCAAAATTTCTGCAACTGACTACCATGTAAAAGGCTCTAGAGCTTTGCGTCACATGATTTCTCATGTTTTGCCCAAAACATTATTCAAATTATATAGTCCTAATTTACTATATTATTTTCCTTAAGTCAAGACTTTCTTACTACAATACATCACGGTTGAACAGACATTTTCCCTTTAGGGACACCCTTCTTTCCTTTGGGGACGGGGTACTACACCTTTAGGGACACCCAACTATCCGCTGACCCCCGTCCCCAAAGGAAAAAAGGTTTTCAACACACACAACATCTGATAAAATAGGAAATAAGTAATATTTTATTTAGGGTTTTTACAGGAAAGGAAGTTTATGTTAAGAAAAAAAATTATCGCGTGGGGGTTAGTTCTTACGCTATCTGCCGGGCTTGTACCATCCCGGACCAACTACATATATGCAAATGAACAGGATTCTGCTACAGAAGCAGTTATAGCAGAAGAAAGCGAAACAAACTCTACGGAGGCAGGGTCTACGGAATCAGGGGCTGAGGAGGCAGCATCCACAGATTCGAAATCCCCTGAGAACGAATCTTCTGAAGCAACCGGTAGCATTTCTGAGAACAATCAGATTGAAAATGCTGAAGCGACCAACAAAGATAACAAAACAAACGAGGCAGAGGAAATATCTGTCAATTCCAACAATGTTACCGTATCTGCTCCACTTTTTACCGTTTCTTATAATAACAAAGGGAAAACATATTCTGTTTTAAATAAGGCAGGAAAATATATGAGCAAATGCTATCTGCTCATTAATAAAGAAACAGTAACCACTCCAAAAAAAACCACCATCTACAGTGTAGTCGATCCAAGTAAAGCTGCGGATTATCCGAATGCTGTGGTTGTTTACTTTGGAGCCCCAAATACAGATGGCACCTGCACCGGAAAAATATATCAAAATGACGGTACGAGAAGACGAAAAATATACTGGAAAGAAGGCAATACAACCAAAAGCGCCTACTATTTCATCGACAAATCCGGAAAAATCAAGACCAGCAGTGCCCCTTATTATTTAGTGTATGGCAAAACCGTTTACCGTGCGCTAAAGAATGGTAACGCAGAACATAAATTTACAGGATTTTATCAGAATCCAAAAGACAGTAAATATTATTTTGCCATCGACGGTACTCCGCAAAAAAACCAAACATTGTTGGCGCATTATGAAAAAACATATAATCCAAAAACAGGCGAAAAAAAATATCCATTTTACACGATTGTCTCCATTGATGAATTAAAAAACGGAACCTATTCGGAAGCATTCATTTACATTCTTGATTCCGAAGGGGTATGCACACGTCACAAAAATTATACCGGCGTAATGTCTTTCCATGATCAAAATCAGACCTATGATGAAAACAAAACATATTTCTTCTCAAACGGACAAATTCTGACCGGAAAGACGCAGTATTGTCTGGACAGGCAGACTGCTTATAAGGTCACCAAAACCGGTGAAGCATCCATCTTTTCCGGATATTTCAAAAATGCATTGGATAACAAAGCATATTATGCCTATGACGGAAACATTCTGAATTCACAGTATGTCCTGTTAAACCGTTCTTTGACGGGCAACAATCAGCTGATTTCAGCTTCAAGCATCACCGCACGTCAAAAGGCCAAAATATATTGTCTCGACGATACCGGGGCAGCCACAGCATATAACAGTACGGGCATCATCCCGCTGTATACTGTGAATGGTCCGCAATTATATTCCGTTGCAAACGGTCTAGTGCGGAAATTCACCAAATCACGCACCTATCAGTTTTACAATAAAACCTTGTTTACCGTGAACAAAAACGGACTGGCTACAATTTTCTCCGGTATTTATAAAAAATATTTTTACCGCAACGGAAAGGTAAAAACAGCCGGCGAAGAATATTTTGTTTATTACAACAAAAAGCTCTATAAAGCTACCAAGGCCGGCAAGCTGTCCACTTATAAGAACGCCAGCAAAAAATCCTACTATTATGCGTATGCAATGCAGCCGGATGGCGCATACTATTATGTTCGTGTTGCCAAGAAATCCACCAAGGCTGCCATTGTGAAAAACACGAAAAAGACCGGTTCATTTTTCGTAAAGCTCAACGGAAAACTGATGCGGGTCGCTTATCAGACCGGACGCGCAAAAATTTTCACCGGCGTATACAACAAATACTATTATTCATCCGGTAAAATTTTAAAGAGGTCATCCAATTACTACCGTTTCTATAACCAGATCATTTACAAAATGAACAAAAGCGGAAAGGTCGTAGCCTCAAGCAAAGGATTTGGAACAGGTCTCTCCGTTGTTGGCGAAGCATTGAAATATCTTGGTGTGTTGGAAGGCAGCGAAAAACATCATGAAATCATCGATATTTACAATAATGCAATCGATGATTTCCGGGATACATACAATTCCGGAAGCAGCAATTACAAAGTCAAATATACCGATTCCTGGTGTGCCACCTTCGTCTCCGCCATGTTTGTAAAAGCAAAAGTACTATCCAAAACCGTGATGGAATGTAGCTGCGGACGACAGGTTGCATTATGGAAGGAAATGTCCAAAACCCAAAACAAAAAAATCTGGATTGAGGAAGATGATTATGTACCAAAGCCGGGCGATATCATCTACTATGATTGGGCTGACAGTGATAACTATTACAAGACCGATTGCGTCGGCTGGCCGGATCATGTAGGCATCGTCATAGATTGCCAGGGTGGCATCATTACCGTCATCGAAGGAAACAAAGGCGGCAATCCTGACAGTGTCGGCAAACGCGAAATTCCTGTCAATGGGCGATACATTCGTGGCTTCGCCTCTCCCCTTTACTAATTTTACCTTTGGGGACGGGGGTTAGCGGATAGTCGGGTGTCCCTAAAGTGCAGTAAGGTGTCCCAAAAGGTATACATGTTTTTTGTATCAGGAAAAGCCAAAAGAGGAACTATGTTAACCATAGTTCCTCTTTTTTCGTTTCCATCAATTTGTTTTTTGTTCAAGAAATAATAAGCAAATTATGCCCTTTTCGCGCCGTAAATCATGCATAACCTGCACATTTTCGCATCCAAAAAGCATGCGCAAAGCCTTGATTTTACTGGCTTTTTACCTTTAGGGACACCCTTCTTCCCTTTAGGGACACACGACTTACCGCTGACCCCCGTCCCCCAAGGGTAAAATGGTAGGTCGACGGCAATTCTGAATAGATTTCATCAAAGTGCTTTGAGTAGCATACATTACCTGAAAAAGTAAGTTTGCCAAGGCCACCGGAAGCAACAATAGCACGGTCGCACTGGAAGATTGGGAATTCAGTGTTGTTCTTGTAAAAACGGTTATTTTTGATGGTGATATCGGTGCATTTTGCAAACAAAATCTCGCCATTGTAGCCACCGTCATTGTTTTTGAAACCATTCTCTTTCAATGTGTTTCCGGAGATTACAACCTTTGCAACCACACCGGTGTAATATCCGGTTTCCTCATCCATTTGGCCAACCGGTGTATATCCGCCGACATGCACGCCGCCATCGGAATTCGAATAGATTTGGTTGCTCGTAATTTTGATATTTTTCACCTGGTTGTCCCGGTTGTTGAATGAATCTTTCCAGATTTCTGAGCCGGCCTCAATTCCATAATAATTATGATGCACTTTATTTTTTGAAATAGTGATATTTTGTGCGCCGTCCACATAGATTCCGGCATTCTTGGCATAGCTGCTCTTGCAGTTGTATACCTCATTTCCGGTTGCTTCGCAATTGCGCGGATGGTCAAGTGCATTCACTTTGCAATAGCCGGCATTTCCTGCAAAATCGATTCCAATATTGGTATTGTTATACACCTTATTGTTGACAACCCTGACATTCTCGCAGTTTGCCGAAACAGAAATATTCTCTGACCAGCCGTTCTTGTTGTCATGTACTTTATTTGATTTGATCAGCACATTTTTGATTGGCTTTTTGGATTCACCAAATAAGAGAATGCCGTTTGCCTCCCCGTCTCCATCCTGTGGATGCGTTGTGCTGATATGATAAATATCATTGTTGGAGATGGTCACATTCTGTTCCCCGCCACGGAAAACAATACCATAAGCGACCTGTCCCCTGATGTCTTTGATTTGCAACCCGTTGATTTTGATGTAGGACTGACCATTCATGTCAAATCCGATTGCCTCATGCGCTGAATTTTGCTTATCGGTGACCACCGGTTTTTCACCCTTCAACGTTGTGATTGTGATATATGCGTTCTTTTTGCCGGATTTCGTAAAAGTAGTTGTGCCAACATAGGTTCCGCTTCGCACAATAATCGTCTGCCCGGGTTTCGCAGCTCTGATTGCGCGTTGTATGGTCTTAAACGGCTTTGAAAATGTGCCCTTGTTGGTGTCTTTGCCTTTGGTTGAAACATACAGATAATTGCTACCTGTCGGGGCCCATTTCGCATAAAACTTTTTGTTTCCTTTTGCATGAGCCGGAATTCCGGACACTTTGGTCTTGTAAGAAGATGATGAATACCAGCCCATGAACTTATAGCCCTTGCGTGTCGGATTCTTCAATTTGATTGTGCGATTGCTG
The DNA here is from genome assembly GCF_002735305.1 of Agathobacter ruminis. Taxonomy (GTDB): domain Bacteria; phylum Bacillota; class Clostridia; order Lachnospirales; family Lachnospiraceae; genus Roseburia; species Roseburia ruminis. Next base: position 14,977 of record NZ_PDYG01000135.1, on the reverse strand, counting down.
CTCGTATAGGTCGACGGATTCTTCGCATTATTTTTGCCATGATCAAGAACGTATGTGATTTTATATTTCGTCTTGCTTTTTTGCGCAGCCTGAACGCTGCCGTCTCCCTGTCCATTTCCGTGCATTACGGTTCCAAATCCCGCAAGTGTAAAACAGAGGACAAATACCACGGTCATTTTGGCGATTGTTCGATTCCAAAAACTCATTTTCATAATCAAAGTTCCTCTTTTCATCTAAAATAAACTAATAACATATACAAATTAAATTTCAAGTCTCGCTCGCATTCACAACCGACAAAATATGTCATGATTGCATATTCTAAATTAGGCAAATCATATACGCTTTGTTATAAATACAGTTTATTATATCACACGAAAGTACTATATTTCATCACGAAAGATGCACAAAAAAAGAAAGCGCATCACGCGCTCTCTTTACAAGAAGCATAAAATAATATGTTTCAAATCTTATAACAGATATCATAAACACCTGACTATCGTCAATGATTTCTTTATAATCATAATCGATAATTTCTGTAACCGGCCTCATAACATCTAGTCATCATCGTAATCATCGTCATAGTCACGGCTCAAATCATCATCTCTGTCATCTACCGGACCGCGCACCACATAGAGAATGAAATGAATCAGCAGTCGTACGATATCAAAGATGGCGAACATCAGGATGAAGCCGAACAGTCCAAACTCGATATCTGCGAATTCCATCACTCCGGTGTGCGTCACTTTTTGCCCGATTTCGATGGCAAATGTAATGACCACAATCAGCGTAAATACATAGACAAAGGTGATTGCCATCACCTTCTTGTGCTTTGCGAGCAAAAGAAAAATCGGATGAATCACAATCACAAGCAGCATTCCCAGAATTCCAATCACCAGAAAATGCAGATATTTGTCGCTAAAATGATATTCATATGCATCATTCCATGTCAGAATGAACTGATGCACTCTGGCCATCAGACCGACCAGACCATACAAAAAATTCTCCAAAATGTTCCCCTTTATTTCATATTTTCTTCGATCAGTCGCTTTGCCTCAGCAATCATTTTTTCGTCCTGAAGCATGACGTAGGTGCTGCGTCCCTTCTGCGAATATGCATCGGTGCTTCGTGTTCCCTCGCCTTCGAGCGTGAAGGACTCAACCTGCCAATTGGTTCCTTTGTCCAGCTGATAATTCACAAGAGAATAAATCGTCTCGGAAGGCATATCCGTCTGGAAGCTGTCAGCCACGGCATCGAGCACCTTGCTGTAATTTTTGAGCATCGCGGTGGAGGTCATCTTTGAAATCATCGCTTTGATCACTGCCATCTGATGCTTTGCACGCATGATATCACCTGCGCGGAACGCCTTACGCTCACGGGCAAAGTACAACGCAGCCTGACCATTCAGATGCAAATCTCCGGCTTCAAAATACATACCGTCGACCGAGGTAAAGGATGACTCATTATAGACATCAATACCGCCCAGCTCATCGATAATCTTCATGAAACCGCTGAAGTTCAGGCGCACATAATAATCAATCGTGAAGGTTTCGCCGTAAAGATGTTCCAGCGTATCTTCCGAACATTTGATTCCGTACAATCCGCAGTTGGTCAGCTTATCATATGCATAATCATGTAACGGACATTGCACATAATAATCACGCGGCGTGCTGATCAATTGCATCTTGCCTGTCTTTAAATTGACAAAGGCAATAATGTTGACATCACTTCGGCTTTGTGCAGTCACATCTCCGTAGGTATCAATTCCGCTGATATAAACAACGAATGTATCGCGATCTCCAAGTTCCTCCGCACGCCTTGTCTTTGATGCGGTCTTTATTTCAATGGTTCCAACTATACGAATGGAATCAGCAAAATGCGCCAAATCTTCGGAGTCGGACAACATTTCAATCGAGGCCTCGCGGATCAGAATCGCCTGTGTGCGTTCCTCAAGCAACGAAGTTGCCGCCATGGATTCGTTGTCAAAAATCTTGTAGGTCAGAGAAGGAACCTGCTTGCCAAGCTGGTTCTTGGCCTCTGCGGCATTTGTGTCATCCTTGGAATAACCAATGGAATAACCCTTGATATCGGACATGGTCTGCGCAGGATCACTCTTTCGCACCGCAACGGCATATGTTGTCGTAACATAATGCGTATCGCTCATCTTGTTCAGCGTATTGTCCACTTTTGCGATTGCCGTCGCACCATATGCAAACACTGCACAGAGCAAAACCAAAACAACAATCAGCGGAATTGCCCCCTGCTTTCGAATATTAAAGAATACAACCAGTCCGTTGACAATCAAAAAGAGAATGAAAATGGCAATCAGATATTTCATCGGCAATATCTCCATGGAGATGACCTTGATGCCTATCATCATCGCCATTGCAATCTCACATGCCAACAGCAGCCATACGACCATTCTGAGAAGAATTGCCGGCAGACTGTTCTTATCCTTTTTCCCTTTTTTATGATTGTTGTCGCTATTGTTATCCGTGTCATGATCGATATCCGTATCTGTATTGATGTCCAGATTCAGGTCCATATCGACAAAATTATCTGTATGATTCTTCATAGATTCCCTCAAATTCATTTTATGTATTTTCATTCGTAAGATGATGCAAATATTATATCACAAATCTACTTACAGCACATCCCTCAAATCCGTCATCCTGTTAAAAAAAGGGTCCTCCACGGTCAATGCCAAAAAATCCTCCGCCGTCATCGGAAAATGATGGATGGCATGCAGAAGTTGCACCGATACCTCCTTCTCATCCGACCGTTTTGACGGCGGGACAACAGACAGATACTGTGCAAAATATTCTTCGATGGCATCCTGCATCCGCGCAACACATTCGAGGTCTTCCTGTGTGCGCGTCTCCTTGGCATAAACCGGCTTTCCACTCTCATCAAAGGCGAGAACCTGAGGATGCAAAGCGGTCAGGATGGTTTCCAAAATATAATAGCTCTCATAAATTGATGACTTCGGATCCGATGCAAAAAAGGATTCGATGCACAGCTGTTTATCCGCCATAGCTTCCGGTTCAAGCTGTAAAAAATAAAATCCGGTCAGGGAGCAATCCAGCACTTTTTGCAGATAATATTGCGTAGTTCCCTTCGCCACAAAATCAAAAAATCCACACTTTGTTTCCCTGCAGTCGAGCGATTCAAAATAAGTCAGATAATTGCGGCGCAGTCTCTTTGCCTCGTCCATAATTTTTGACTCGTCATCCACGCCAAAGCGCACGCGAAGCTCCTCCTGCTTCGTTCCGAAGAAATGCATGCCACTGACATAATCGAGATCCTGCGGAGTGCTGACGCCGGCACGAATTGCCGCCGTTCTCGATGTCAGAACATAGTATCCTTTTTTCTCCGGTGCAAGCATGTGCATCAGGCGAAGTGGCAAATAACCGTCACGCGCACCGAACCACATCGCCTCCGTCTGTGTCATATCCATTTTTTGTGCAAGCCAGAGCATAAAATCCGTAATAATCGGCGCACAAAACAGATAGGCCACCTGCTTTGCATTCCGAATATGTACCGGCATCGCAGGCTCAAAAAACGGATTGTTAAACAATTTTGCAAAAAACATGCCATATTTCACGCGGTCAGACAGTGCTGCGGATTCCACTGCATCCTCCATGCCAAACATTCCGGACGCCTCACAGCAGTCAGACACACTTGCAATCTTTGCCGCCCAAAGTCCATGCTCGGTGGCGCAGGTATAATCTTTTCGTGCATCATCTCCAATGTGCAGGATTTCATAGGCCCCATAAGCCTCCCTGACGCGATCAAACAGATTTCCATCCTTACCGGTTCCGTATTCGCATGAAACAAAAATATCCGCATATCCATTTAAGTCGAACTGTGCCAGGAGGTCAGCAATTTGTTTTTTCGAATAAAACATATCCGTTGTGATGACAACCGTATAACCCTGCAGCACCCAGTTTCGATACAATTCACACATTTCTGTCCGCTCGCACAGGACGTGCAGATCCTGCTGCCATTCAAATTCTGCAAGCATATTGGCAGCCGTTGCGATTCCGGTATGTTCTTTCGCACAATCTGTGTGCTCCACAATACTGCCGATTCCCGCATCCGCAAGGTGCTCGATCACTTCCGATTCATCTGCCTGCACATCCTGCAGCAGGCAATAATATATTTCTTTCAGACGCGGCGCCGTATGACGGGACAATTCTTTTTCGATTGCGAGTCGTTTCTTTGCAAAATCCGGAAAAACAATTCCCATCTCCTGCAATCTGCAATCAAGAATCTGATAAAAATCCTGTTCCAGTGTCATTCTGCACAATAATGTATCAAACAAATCCATGCTGATTACCTGCGCCAGCTGTGCTTTTTGCGTGAGTTCTTCCGCGGAAAAGCAAACCGCTTTTTCCGGCAGGTTGCGCTGCAGAATGACCGGATTCAGCAAAAATCCGGACTGTCTTTTGGCCAGCAGATCCAATCCATCAATCGAGAGCAATGCAATTTTATTTTCGCGGCAGAGCACGCCGATCCGTTTTGCAATCGCTTTGCAGGAGCCCGGTCGCGCCACCACCAGTACAAGTGGCACCTGTGCATCAAGCATCTCTGGGACAGAAAGAATGGGGTATCCGTAGATTGCCCCATTGTCACGATATCCATCCAAAAATCCGATGATGGAAAAATATTCACTTAACTCCGGCAACAGTCGCTCCGTCTCCGTTCCGATTCCGTAAATAACGATTTGCTGTCCCTGAAACTGCAAAAGAGATTCCGGTAAATTCATGCACGGTCCTCCTCATGTGACATTCGAATTGATTGAAACAAATGCGTGTAAATAATATTGATGGTGGAACGATCCAAAGTCTGCATGCCTTTTGAATGAATGATCCGATCTACATCGGATGGCTGGAATAAATATCTGCGACTCTTTTTCGTGCAATCACAGTCGAGCACAAAGATGCAAAATTTCAGCCAGATGGAAATACCGCACAGTCCAAGATATTTGTGAAGGACATACAGTTGACGCTTTCCGCGACGAAGCGCCTGTCTCATTTTTTTGTTTGTAAAACGGGAATAGGATCCGACATAAGGAATAATGATAAACACTCCGTTTTTGGTAATGATCAAATCGTCCAGATCCGCAGTTTTTCCGTCCACAGTCAGCGACAGACTGGTCAGCAGCACATCATCCGAGCGAAGCGCATTTTCGATCGTATGCGTTACACGCATTTCATCATCCATACTGATGCTGCGGTCGCGCGTTTCTTTGCGGTAGACATAATAGTCTTTCCAGATCCATTGAATATAGAATAAAAAGGCAATCAGTACACAGACTGCCAGGAAAATACAAAAATACTCCATAAAAACACAAACTCCTTAAAACTCCCACATGCTCATCATCAACTTTTCACAGCCTTTTGTCAATATCTTTTTTGCGGCGCAATTCCCGTGTCACGAGAGTATCGATTCCCCCGCCCGTTTTCGCTCCCTGATTTTCCCGCGTCACGAGTATTATTTGCTGAAATGTCATATCTTCGATACAGTCAAAATCGGAGGTTTTCAGCAATTATGTTAAGTGCATATGACATCGGTACACTGCTTCGTCAGTATCGTTTAGAAAAGGGATTGAACATCCCTGAGGTCAAACAAATTTTTACTGATAAATATCACACCCGGGTCAGTGAAAAGACCATCTACAATTGGGAAAGTGGTCAGTATAATATCAGCATGCAAAAATTTGTAATTCTATGTGAAATCTACGAGTTGCGTTCCATGGTTCCAATTCAGAAACAATCGCAAAAAAAGATTTTGACCATCTCGCCTCCCGAGAAGGCTTTAATCGAAGCCTACCGTGCCCATCCGGAAGTCCAGTCTACCATCCGTAAGATTTTGGATTTGCCGGACCCAAAGCCAAAAGACGAGGTATCAGAAGAAGACAAATAAAATACAGAGCGAAAACTCAGGCATACAAGATTTGCTCCGTATGAGATATCAAACATCATAGGGAACAGCTTGTATGCCTCTTTGTCGTGTATTCAAAGATTGGCCAACAAAAAGCGGTACATATCACAGAGATATGTACCGCTTTTGATTTTATGCTGTTATGCTTTTTATTTTTTGCTTCTAAACTTTAATACCGCTCCGGTTGCTCCGGCAATCAATGCAATTACCGCCAGTCCCAGCAAAGTCCAAAGCATCACAGGGTTTACACTGTTCTGTTCTACGGCCTGATCTGCAGCCTGACCTGCAGCAGGAGCCTGCCCTGCTTCAATTTCGGTTGTCACAGTCTTGTCATCCGAGCCCTGAACAGCTTCAGATTCAGAATTAGAATCCTCAGCCACAACAGCTTCCGGATCTCCTGCACCTGCGCGCTTGTTCTTTTTGTCCTTATCCTTCTTGTCCTGATTCTTTTTGTCCTTGTCTTTTTTATCATGATTTTTTTTGTCATGATCTTTTTTGTCATGATCCTTTTTGTCATGATCCTTTTTGTCATGATCCTGTCCGTCATCATTCTGATCGTCCTGATTCTGGTCATCCTGATTCTGATCATCCTGATTCTGATCGTCCTGATTCTGATCATCCTGATTCTGATTATCCTGATTCTGGCCGTCGTTATGATCGTCCTCATCTGCCGGTGTTTCTGCGTGCACCGGTACGAAAACAGAAGGATCTACTTCTGCGCTGTCATCTTCCGTGTCATCTCCGGATGTTTCGTCAGCCATGTTAACCAGTCTGATATCCGCATTTTTGAAAGTAAATGCATTATCACGGCCGTCTGCTGCGGAATTTCCGAATCCGAATACCACATGGCAGTTATCAAGTGTCACAGCACTGGTAAAAGTAACCTCATAATGGTTAAAGCCTGCTGCATCCGCATTGTCTGCGTCATAGGTGACGGTTTCAACATCTCTGACAACGGCCCATGAGCCGCCTGCTTCCTGAATAATATACTGGAATGTCTGATTGGTATTGCCGGTCATCTTGTAATCAAATGCAAAGCGATAAGTATATCCGGCACCAACGGTGAAGTTGGATGAAGGCAGCTGCCATGCATACCAGTTGGCTCCGCTCAAGATATTTTTCATTGTGACAGTACCATTGTCTGTGATTAAAGAAATGGTATTGCCATTGCCGTCATCACCGGTCCAGGTTGTATTCTCGTTCAACGGATTTTCATCTACCTGCACACCCTGATGTGCGCCTACGAGATGCGCATTGTCAAACTGTACATCCACATTCTTTGCAAAAGTATATACGATTGCAGCATTCGCAAGGTCTGTATCGGTGGTAAATGCAAATTTGTAATTCTTGACACCGTCTTCTGCGCGATAGCGATAAACTTTTGAAAGGACTTCTCTGTCTAAAACAAATCCGTCTTCTGTCTCTTTGGTCGCAAAAACGGATACTTTGACTGCAGTATCTTCTTTTGCATACAGATCGAAGGAGGCAGCATAATCATCTGCGCCCATCGCAAATCCGGTCTGATAAATCTGAGCCGGAGTATTTTCATCTGCAGAGATTTGTGCACGGCGCTCATAATATTTTTTGCCGTCTGCAATTGCTTCGTAGTTGCTCTTGGATGCCACATCAATAACGGATACATCATTTCCGGTCAAATCTTCTGTCGTATAACGCGGAATCACTACGGTTGTACCGTCTGCAGCAGTCCAGTATCCAAAATGATCATTGCCCTGATCAAAGGTGCTGTTGTACAAAAGCTCTCCTCCGGCAAGCACCTGACGTCCGCCGCTGACATCCTCGATGGTTGCAGGGTCAATGATTTCTACTTTCACGTTGGAAATGTATACTTCGCCGGTTCCCTGTGCACCGAGATTGAATTCAATACGGCAATTCTCAAAATTCTCGCCCTGGTTCCATGCAAATGCATAGCTTGACGGTGTGCTGTTCAGTTTCACATTGGAAACCGCATAGGTAGACCAGCCTGCGTATTCCTTTGCATCGCAGTTGACGGTCTTGCCGACCATGTCGCCTGCTGCATATGCATCAAAGCTTACTTTATAAGTATAGCCTTTTATGGCATTGAAATGTCCAATCAGCTGGTTGGAATAATCCTGTCCACCTGCTTTTGCAATATTAACTTTTGCCCAGGTCTTTCCGTCTGCATCAGTATATGCCTGCAAACCGGCACCTGCAGCATCATCCTGGTTTGAAAGATACCATTTATCAGCATCGGTTGCTGCATCATTGAGTCCACCACCGGTTCCCACAAGGGTATCCTCCGCGATTTCTCCAATCATGTTGCGGCCACTGTATGCTTCCCAGTCGGTCTTTGCATTTTTGTCCACGGTCTGCTTTGCTGACTTTGGATAACCTTCCGTCTTTTGGAAGCAGCGCACATAATCCACATACATATTGATATTGCCACCAAATGCTGCGCGGTTTGCTGCGCCACCGAAATTGCCTGAATCCACAGCAAGATTTAAGATTGCATAAAACGGCTGATCAAATGGTGCATCAAAGCTTAAGCTGTCCGATGCACCCGAAATGCCGCTTGCCCATTCTGTGGAAGTATAGATGACTTTGCCATCATAAATCCAGTCGATTTGACCCGGTTTCCAGTCAATCGCATAAGTATGGAAAAATCTCACATCACTGTCGAGTCCGACATATCCGCTTCCTTTATATACATGGTTCGGTGTGCCCCAGTGCAAGGTACCGCATACCTCATCCGCATGGGTTCCGGTTGTCTCAAGAATATCAATTTCTCCGGATACCGGCCATCCTCCGTAAATCGAAGTGCTCTCCGGAAGCATCCAGAATGCAGGCCATGCACCCTTGGTCTGTGGCAGGGAGATGCGTGCTTCTACATAGCCGTAAGTCGTATTGAACAATTCTTTCGACGGTGAAGTGGTGCGAATACGGGCAGAAGAATACTTCTTTGCACTCTCGCCTGCGTAAACAATTCCATTGTCTTCATAAGATGCTGTGATACGAAGCAGACCATCTGCCTGTCCGTCTCCCGTCAGATCCTCATTGACCGCAATATTCTTGGAATCTTTGGTATAGCATTGCAGCTCGTTGTTACCCCATCCGTAATTGCCGCAATCGGTGGTTCCGTCACCAAGCTGATATGCCCACTTATCCAGGTTCAGACCTGTCGCACGGTCCACGGTATCATTTCCGTAGTTGCCATCGAATTCATCGCCCCAGATCAGTTCATATCCTTCTTTTTCGATTCCCGGATCCGCATAATCATTGATGCGGTTGTTCTCGGTATCTGCAAAATTATATTCGCTGTCAGAATCCGGAGTGGTGTTCTCCTGCTCATCCTTTTCGCCGGCGATTTTGACATTTTCGATTGTGACGGTTCCCGCACGATTGGCATCTTCGCCGCTCATCTGTCCCAATGCAAAATATAATGTCTGATTTGCAAACGTACCTGATGTAATTGTCTTTACATAATGATATGTCTGACCTGCTTTGAGCGATACGGTGTCAACAATCATTCCTGAATCGTCCAACTTAATCAGGACTTTTTTGTCTACAGTGGAAGTCAGATCGGCAGCCACCGTATATTCCGTCTGGTCTCGCAGTCCGAGACTGTGAATCATATACTGGATTGCCCATTCTCCGTTCCAGCCGAAATTTCCTGCATTGATGACAGCTTTAGCGCCGTCCTCGGTCACTACCGCATTTGCACCTGCCCAGTCAGAACCGACATACAATTCCGTATCGGCCGCTTTCAGATTGATGGAAGGTGCATCCACAACCACATCGCTTCCGGTATTTCCATCCTGTCCTTCCTCTGTTCCTGTCTCCTGATGGGAAGTCAGTCCCATGATCTTCGCATTGGTCACAGAGATGGTCTTGCCCACATTCTGTGATTCCGCACCAAACATAATGGCCAGTTTACCATTTGAGACAAAATTGGAAGTTGCAGCTGCTGTTGTTGCAGTATAGTGATATACCTCATTCGCCTTCAGGTGAATCACCTGCTTGTCTTCCGGAAGAATCGAGCTCCAGCTTCCGGTCTCCTGCAGGTTCAGATGCACGATGGCATCTTCCGGACAAAGGAAATCCATGCTGATCTGGTATGTTTCCCCGACTACCATTTCAAGCGCATGCGTGTACTGGATTGCATAAAGCTGTCCTCCCGCAGCCGTCACAGACACGGCTGCGCCGCCCTCGATTTCACTCATGGAACCGGCACCTCCTTCACCGGTCCAGAAATCCCAGTTGCCAATCGACAAAAGATTTACCGTCTCATTTGACATTTCCTCTGCCGCTACCGCAGGAATGCTTCCGTACGGCATTGCCGTCGCCATCACCGTTGCTGCAAGCGCAGCGGCAAACGCACGACGTCCAAGTAACTTTTTCTTCATCGTAAAAACCCCTTTCTGATATTTTTAAGCACATTGGTTGCTCAATTCCTACTATATTTACTCGTTTTTCAAAATGTTAGGGTGCAAATTTTAGTGAGGTGTCATTTTTTTATTAGTGACTGTTTTCCTTTTCTGTGATAAAGTAATAAATGTGTTTTATTGTTCGATTTTTAAAGGGGAAAAACATGAAGATCACAATTAAAGTAGGGTCGTCAACTTTGACCCACAAATCCGGCAATCTTAATATCCGCCGGATGGAAAAATTAGTAAAAGTATTATCTGACTTAAAAAATGAAGGGCATGAAATTGTGCTGGTCTCTTCCGGCGCCATTGCAATGGGGGTCGGTAAACTCCCGATTACAAGTCGTCCGAGTGACATTCCCGGGAAACAGGCAGCCGCTGCTGTCGGACAGTGCGAACTCATGTATATATACGATCGCCTCTTTGGCGAATACAATCATGTCGTCGGACAGATTCTGATCACCAAGGAAGATCTCGAGGAACCGGAGCGACGCTGCAATCTCGAGAATACCCTGTTCAAGCTGTTCGAATATCATGCGATTCCGATTATCAACGAAAATGACAGCATCAGCACTGCGGAAATTGCAGTCGGCGATAATGATACGCTCGGTGCGCATATTGCCACTGCCGTACAATCCGATTTGCTGATCATCCTTTCCGATATCAACGGTCTTTATACTGCAGATCCACACAAAAATCCTGATGCAAAACTGTTGCATACGGTTACAGAAATCACACCGGACATCACCGCTCTCGCAGGTGGCGCCGGAAGTCATTTTGGTACCGGCGGTATGGCAACCAAATTGTCCGCTGCACAGATTGCAACCGGAAGCGGCATGGATGTGGTCATTGCAAACGGGAGCGATCCTTCCGTTTTATATGATATTGTTGCAGGGAAAGAAGTCGGCACACGATTCCTTTCTCATGTGAATGAATAAGGAGGTATTGATTATGAGGGATTTACACATTTCATTCATTGGCTGCGGAAACATGGCATCTGCCATGATTCATGGAATCATCAAGGCCGGAAAAGTTGCACCGGACAATGTCATGGCAAGCAACCGTTCCCGGGAAAAGCTGGAAGCCATCCACGCATCCTGTGACATCCGCACCACTACTGACAATTGCGAGGCAGCTGCGTTTGCCGATGTTTTGTTTTTGTCTGTCAAACCGCAGTTCTATGAACAGGTCATCTGTGAAATCAAAGATGACATCCGTCCGGAATGCCTGATTGTCAGCATTGCACCGGGCAAAACGCTTGCATGGCTGTCCTCTTTGCTTGGAACAGACAAAAAAATTCTGCGCACCATGCCAAACACACCGGCTATGGTTGGCGAGGGCATGATGGGCATTTGTCCGAATGAACGGATGACCGAAGACGATGTGCATTTGTTGCAGGATATCTGCAAGAGTTTTTCACGCACGCAGGTCGTAGGGGAACATCTGATGGATGTGGTCACCGCTGTAAGCGGAAGTTCTCCTGCCTATGTGTTTCTTTTTATTGAAGCAATGGCGGACGCTGCAGTTGCAGGCGGAATGACGCGTTCCCAGGCTTATGAATTTGCCGCGCAATCTGTGCTCGGAAGTGCTAAAATGGTATTGGAGACCGGCAAACACCCGGGTGAATTAAAAGACATGGTCTGCTCACCTGCCGGAACCACAATCGAAGCCGTACGCGTGCTCGAAGACAAAGGACTTCGCAGTGCTGTCTTTGAAGCAATGATGGCTTGTTTAGACAAATCCAAGGGTATGTAAATAATGAAATGAGGGACCAATAATGAAATTATTAGAAGAACGAATCCGCAAAGACGGAATTGTCCGCGCGGGAAATGTGCTGAAGGTGGATAGCTTTTTGAACCATCAAATGGACATTGAATTGATTAATGAAATGGGCAAAGAATTCAAACGCCTTTTTGCAGATGAGCAGATTGACCGCATTCTCACGGTTGAAGCTTCCGGCATCGGAATTGCCTGCATCGTAGCACAGTATTTCGGCGTGCCGGTTGTCTTTGCAAAGAAAAGCCAGACCAAGAATATCGACGGCGATGTCTACAGCTCCAAGGTGGAATCCTTTACACACGGCAGAATCTACGATGTGATGGTTTCCAAAAAGTATATTCACGAGGGCGATCGCGTTCTTTTGATTGATGATTTTCTTGCAAACGGCTGTGCACTGCTCGGTTTGCTTGAAATTTGTGAAGAGGCAAAGGCACATGTTGTCGGCGCAGGAATCTGTGTGGAGAAGGGGTTCCAGCAAGGCGGTGACTTAATTCGCGAGCGTGGTATTCATCTTGAATCACTTGCAATTGTGGATGCAATGGACTCACAAACCGGAGCAATTACCTTCCGCGAGCAGTAAATCACTTGACAGTTCAGCGGAATCGCGCTATATTTATAACTCCGCGTTTTCAAAAAATAGGGAAGAGAGAACAAAAACTATGAAATATGATGTAACCATAATCGGCGCAGGTCCGGGTGGAATTTTCGCCGCATATGAATTAATGAAGCAGTCTCCGTCCAAAAAGATTGCTGTATTTGAAGAAGGACATCCGCTTGCAAAGCGTAAATGTCCAATCGACGGGGTAAAAGTAAAGAGTTGTATCAAATGCCCTACCTGCTCTATCATGAGTGGTTTCGGCGGTGCCGGTGCATTTTCGGATGGAAAATACAATATCACCAACGACTTCGGTGGCACACTCTATGAACATGTCGGAATGGACAAAGCGACCGAACTCATGAAATATGTCGATGAAATCAACATGAAGCACGGTGGCGAGGGCACCAAGCTCTACTCCACTGCAGGAACCGGTTTAAAGAAGCTTTGCATGCAGAACAAACTGAAGCTCCTCGATGCTTCCGTTCGCCATCTCGGCACAGATATCAACTATGTTGTTTTGGAAAATATCTATGATGAGTTAAAAGACAAGGTAGATTTTTATTTTGACACACCGGTTGTCAAAGTTGAGGCAATGAATCCGGGCTATCGCATTTCTACCAAGGATGATACTTTTGAATCTGACGAATGCATCATCTCCGTAGGACGCAGCGGAAGCAAATGGATGGAAACCGTCTGCCAGGAAATGGACATCCCGACCAAGTCCAACCGTGTCGACATCGGTGTCCGCGTGGAACTTCCTGCAGTCATCTTCTCTCATCTGACTGATGAACTCTATGAGAGCAAGATTGTATATCGTACCCAGCAGTTCGAAGATGCAGTCCGCACCTTCTGTATGAACCCGAACGGTATGGTCGTAAACGAAAACACCAACGGAATCGTAACCGTAAACGGACACAGCTACGAAGGTGATGAATTAAAGACGGAGAATACCAACTTTGCACTTTTGGTTGCAAAGCATTTCTCTGAACCATTTAAAGATTCCAACGGCTATGGCGAATCCATCGCACGCCTTTCCAATATGCTCGGCGGCGGTGTCATCGTTCAACGTTTCGGCGACCTGGTTCGCGGAAGACGAAGCAACGAAAAACGTATCGAAGAAGGTATGGTTCGCCCTACGCTTGCAGCAACACCGGGCGATTTGAGTCTGGTGCTTCCAAAGCGTATCCTCGACGGCATCATCGAAATGATTTATCAGTTGGATAAAATCGCTCCGGGTACTGCAAATGATGATACCCTTCTCTATGGTGTCGAAGTCAAATTCTATAATATGGAAGTGGAACTCGATGAGCATCTCGAGACCCGCCACAAAGGATTATATATCATCGGCGACGGCAGTGGAGTCACCCACTCCCTGTCTCATGCATCAGCTTCCGGTGTATATGTAGCCAGACGCATTTGTGGGCTGGAATAAATAATTGATATGATAAAGTCTTCCGCATCAGGCCTCGGCCGATGCGGGAGATTTTTTTATCTCAGTCGGGATTACAATCTCCGACTGAGATAAACGCTCCACGAGCGCTGACGCAAATCTCGCGCCAAGTCTCGCGAGCGAGACTTGAATGAGCCGGGATGCTGTTGCTGGGCTGGGATGCATACGAACCCTAGGTTTTTTGGCTCGTTCGTATGCTTTTGCCGCACTGGAATGCGTACGAACCCTAGATTTTTGGGCTCGTTCGTATGCTTCTGCCGCGCTGGGATGCATACGAACCCTAGGTTTTTGGGCTCCTTCGTATGCTTTTACTGGGCTGGGATGCATACGAACCCTAGATTTTTTGGCTCCTTCGTATGCTTTTGCCACGCTGGCATGCATACGAACCCTAGGTTTTTTGGCTCCTTCGTATGCTTTTGCCCGCTGGGATGCATACGAACCCTAGGTTTTTGAGCTCGTTCGTATGCTTTTACTGGGCTGGCATGCATACGAACCATAGGTTTTTGGGCTCCTTCGTATGCTTTTGCTGCGCTGGCATGCATACGAACCCTAGGTTTTTGGCTCGTTCGTATGCCTTTGCTGGGCCGGCATGCATACGAACTCCAGGTTTTTGGGCTCGTTCGTATGCTTTTGCCGCGCTGGCGTGCATACGAACCCTAGGTTTTTTGGCTCGTTCGTATGCTTTTGCTGGGCCGGCATGCATACGAACTCTAGGTTTTTTGGCTTGTTCGTATGCTTTTGCCGCGCTGGGATGCATACGAACCCTAGGTTTTTGGGCTCCTTCGTATGCTTTTACTGGGCTGG
>NZ_PDYG01000134.1 GCF_002735305.1 Agathobacter ruminis | reverse complement strand
GAACAAGTTCGCTCGATGTTCGGCTCTCGCCGAATACAAGCTTTTGAAAATCTTTTCGCATTTCTGCAAGCAGAAGCTCAAATCTTTTCAAAATCTTAAAAATTCTTCTCGAGTTTTTCAAATCTTTCAAGGTTATTCACTGTTCAGTTATCAAGGTTCTGTTGTTTGTTCGTTGGTGTTTCACTCGCAACGGACAGCTTACAAATAATACAACATTTTTTTGAAGTTGTCAAATGTTTTTAAGAATTTTTTTAAAAAATTTTTAAAAACTTTTTACTCGTAAGGAACGCAGAAGGAGGGATTTGAACCCTCGCGCCGCTATTAACGACCTGCACCCTTTCCAGGGGTGTCCCTTCGGCCAGCTTGGGTACTTCTGCTTACACGATTATCACATCGGTGGCAAAAAATTACTTCCCCAAACCGGAGAAGTAGCTGCTCGAATTACTTCGATATTTGCTTGTGAAACGCAGAGGGTGGGATTCGAACCCACGTGCCCTCTCGGACAAACGGTTTTCAAGACCGCCTCGTTATGACCACTTCGATACCTCTGCAATTGTTTGCGCTGTTCTTCAGCGCGAAATTTATTCTAGCATCAAAGCATGTGTGTGTCAACTAATTTTTGATTTTTTTTTCATGTTTTGACCACTTTTTTTGAGAAGCCCTTTTATTACTGGATTTTCAGCAAATAATTTGCGATTGCCAGATCTTCCGGAGTCGTGATTTTGCGATTCGAATAATCGCCCATCACCAGCTTCACCCGGTTGTTTGTATAGGTTTCTACCACCATTGCATCATCTGTAATCGGTATAGGCGACGGCTTCTGATAAATCTGCTCGTATGCTGTTTTTACAATATCACAGGAAAAGACCTGTGGTGTCTGCACCATCCAGAGTGTTTTGCGATCCGGTGTATCAACCGCATATCCCTGTTCATCGCTGACTTTGATGGTATCCGTTGCAGGAACGGCAGGAACACAGGCCTTTTCCTTTTCTACCTGTGTTAAAAGCCGTCGAATCAGATCGACAGTCAGCATTGGACGCGCCCCATCATGAATCAGGACATAATCCGTGTCTTCCGAAACCTCCTGAAGCCCTCGATAAACCGAATCATACCGCTCGGCTCCACCGGATACAATGGCCTTTACTTTTTGAAATTGATATTTGTTAATGATTTGCGTCCGACAATAATCGATATCCGATTCTGCGCAGACGAGAATCACCTCATCGACCGGACTTTGTTCAAATGCGTTTAAGCAGTAATAAATGACAGGATAATCCCCAAGCATCAGATATTGTTTTGGAATATCAGCTCCCATCCTGCGGCCGACCCCGGCCGAAAGTACAATTGCAACGCTTTTCATGCGTGTCTCCTTATCGTATCGCGCGTCAGGATTCTCCCAGTTTCAGATTCGCAACTGCATTCAAATCCATACCGGCGCGCTTGCCTGCAAGAAAATCATAATATGCTGCCGCACCAATCATCGCAGCATTGTCCGTACACAGAATTGGGGATGGGCGATAAAATTTCACGCCGCGTGCTTTGCATGCCTCCTCGATGGCAGCACGAATGACACCGTTGGATGCCACACCACCTGCGATTGCAAATTTATCGGCATGATACTCTTCTACTGCATGCATCGCGTGATCCACCAGCACATCAGTAACCGCCTTCTGGAAAGATGCAGCCACATCTGCCTGCACAATTTCAATTCCTTTCATACGGCATCCGTTCAGATAATTCAATACCGCCGACTTCAGACCACTAAAGCTGAAATCATAGACATCATCTCCGACTTTTGCACGCGGAAATGCAATTGCATCCGGATTTCCCTCGTGTGAGACTTTTTCAATTTTCGGTCCACCCGGATAACCCAGTCCGATTGCGCGCGCGACTTTGTCAAACGCTTCTCCGGCCGCATCATCACGCGTACGACCGAGGATTTCGTATTTGCCATAATCGAGAACACGCACCAAATGTGTATGTCCACCCGATACCACCAGACATAAAAACGGCGGTTCTAGATCCGGATTTTCGATATAATTGGCACTGATATGGCCTTCGATATGATGTACCGGCACAAGCGGGAGATTGCGTGCATAGGCAAGCGCTTTCGCCTCTGCCACGCCAACCAGCAGTGCACCAATCAAGCCCGGTCCGTAGGTGACTCCAATGGCATCAATATCATCGAGTGTCATATCCGCTTCTTTGAGCGCCTGCTCAATGACCTGGTTGATTTTTTCGATATGTTTTCGCGATGCGATTTCCGGCACTACGCCTCCATACAGGGTGTGCAAATCAATTTGGGAGGAAATCACGTTCGACCGCAGATCCCTCCCGTTAACTACGACAGCTGCTGCAGTCTCATCGCAAGAGCTCTCGATTGCTAATATTTTAATTTCTTTTTCCATGTTATTTACTCATTTCCGGACGCATTGTCCGCTGCTTCTATTTGATAATATCCGAGGATTCGCCAAAATCCATCTGCGTCCTTGCGCAGAATGTACATTTCATGGGTGCGGCTGAAGTCACTACCCTCTTTCATAAAATAAGAGGCCTTTACATAGGCAATCTTATCATCCCCATCCGTCAGATAACGCACATCATTGCTGTCACATACATCTGCATGAGAAATGGTTTTGGATGCAGATTTGTATTCAGCAATTTCTGCCTTGACCGATTGCAGATAAATCTCACTCGGATTGTTTCCCTGCAATTGTGCATCGAACAGAGCATATGCCTGTGAGGTCATCTTCTTTAATTCTTCGTCCGAGATTTTTTCAAAATAATATGCAGTTATGATTCGATTGTAAAATTTTACAACCTCGCGTGGTGTGGATGGATAATCCCGCTCCAGATCCTTGGTATTGATTTTTTCCACTTCCGTCAATGCCTGCTGCTGAGACTTGCTCGGCACTCTGCTTCGTTTGACCGTGAAATAGAATCCACCAACAAGAACTGCAACAATGAGAATCGCCGCCACAACAATGCCGGTCTTTTTCATTTGTTACTCCTCAATAAATTGGATGGTTGTTGACTTTCCGTCTTTTCCCAAATGCGCATTCGGGAAGATTTCACGCACCTTTGGCATGTAATCTTCTGCTCTGACAAGCGACGGTGAGAAATGCGTCAGCCACATTTCTCCGACACCGGCAGCCTTCGCCAGTTCCGCAGCTTCATAGAATGTCATATGTTTATATTGCTTGGCCTTCTTTAATTTATCCGGCTCTGCGTACATTCCTTCACAAATAAATAAATCGGATCCTTTTGCATTTTCGGCAATTGCATCCACCGGTCTGGAATCCGTACAATAAGTAAGCTTAATTCCCTTTCGCGGTGCGCCCATCACCATATCCGGTGTATATTCCACTCCATCGCAGATGACTTTCTGTCCTTTTTGCAACAGGTTCCAGCAGCGAAGCGGAATTTCCAGTTCTTTTGCGCGCTCTACCATGAAGCGGCCTGCGCGCTTAATCTCTACGGAATAACCGTAGCAAATGACATTATGTTTGACACGAAATGCATGAATATGATATCCGTTGATTTCAAAATCCGCATCCGGTTCTGTAATCTCTATACATTTTAAATCAAAAGGCAACTCCGGCGCAATAGTACGTAATGCCGATACCACACGGTTGAGTCCCGCCGGTCCGATAATCGTAAGCGGCTCCGTGCGCTCCGCATTGCCCATCGTCAATAACAATCCCGGTAATCCACTGACATGATCTGCATGAAAATGCGTAATCAGCAGAATATCAATCGGTTTAAAATTCACACCGGCTTCTTTCATTGCAATCTGTGTACCTTCGCCACAGTCAATCAAAAGCTGGCTCCCGTTATATCGAAGCATCAGGGCGGTCAGCCATCTGCGCGGTGTCGGCATCATTCCTGCCGTTCCTAAAAGACATACATCTAACATTCTTTACTCTCCCATACCATTAATGCGGCATCTTCAACCGGCTCAGCATAAAAATTTTTTCGAACCCCACAATTGACAAACCCCATTTTATTATAGAGAGAAATAGCATGCTCATTGGAAATGCGAACTTCCAGAATCAATTGCTGCAAATGCTTTTCGCGCGCTTCAAGCTGCGCGGCATTCATCAATTCCGTTCCGATTCCCATACGGCGAAATGCCGGATCAACTGCCACATTGGTAATCTCACCTTCATCCGCGGAACAATACATACAGACATAGCCGCATACCGTCTGCTCCGCCTTTGCCACCAGGAGTGTCGCATAGTCCCGTGCAAACGCTTCCCGGAAATGTTCTACTTTCCATGGACGCGAAAACAGTCTGCTCTCAATGGCAGCCATTGCCTCCAAATCATCTCCGGTTGCATATGTGATACACACCTGACTCATATCCGAAAATCCTTTGCTTTATTTCCGAGCTCACGCTCTGCCTGTGAAGCACGCAGATAATCCGGCTTGTGCTCGCGCGCGGTCTCTGTGATTCCGTGCTCCATCATTTTTTTGCCCAGCATTGCAATGGCAGCCGCAGACTGTTCGCGCAGTGCAGCCGGCGCAAATGATACCGGAAACTGTGCGTTCTCACGGATGAATGCTTCATATGTCACAGACGCATCACCCATGAAGACAACCGGCTGCTGCAGTTCATTTAAACGGGCAATCAAATCGTCGATGATAGCCAGACACTGCTCGTGTTTGACAATCAGCTGATCACCTTCAAATGCATACAATCCGGTATAAACCTGGCGCCGTCTGGCATCCATCAGTGGACAAATCAATGACGGATTGCCCCAAAGCCGATAAGCCATCCCGTCAACAGTCGGCACCGGAATAATCGGCTTGTCCAATGCAAGGCCAAGTCCCTTTGCGGTTGCCGATCCGATGCGCAGTCCGGTAAAAGAGCCCGGGCCCTTCGATACTGCAATCGCATCGATGGATTCCAATTCTGTTTCCGTCATTCGCACCACTTCGTCAATCATCGGAAGAAGTGTCTCTGAATGTGTTTTTTTGTAATTGATGCTGTATTCTCCAAGGACTTTGTCATCGTGCGCAATTGCGACCGATGCCACCTGTCCGGAGGCTTCTATTGCCAATATTTTCATGCTTATTCATGCGAGATTACGGTTATCCTGCGATAATCAAATCCCTTCTCCAAATCCTTTTCAATGATAATGTCGGTTCGCTCCTGCGGCAGAAGTTCCTCGATTAATTCCGCCCATTCCACGATGCTGACGCCATCACCGTAAAAATAATCCTCATAGCCGATTTCATCCATCTCGTCAATGTCTCCGATGCGGTAAACATCAAAATGATAGAAGGGCAAACGGCCATCTTCGTATACCTGAACAATGGTAAAAGTCGGACTGTTGATTGGCTCCTCGATGCCAAGTCCTTCTGCCACGCCCTGTGTGAAAACAGTTTTGCCAACGCCCAAATCGCCGGTCAATGTATACAGTTCTCCGGCTTTTGCAGCTTCACCGATCTGTTTGCCGAGCGCATGCGTCTCTTCCGGAGAATTGGTTTCATAAATGACTGTGCTCATAATTGCCTCTTCGCTTTCTATTTCATTCTCACACGATATTTTTCAAGTTTTTCGGATGCGATTGCCTTAACTGTCTCGTAATGCTCCTTCATCTGTGCGCGCGGAATGATATATGCATGAATCCGATTGCTGTAAATCAACAAATACTGTTTGTTGGATACCATCTTAAATACATATTCCCATGGAAGAGAACCGGTTTCCTCTCCGCTGATCACCTCAATTCCATCCTCATTGATTCGGTAATTCAACACACCTGAGAGGACTTCATTTTTTTCGATGGTCTTCTTGGAGCGAAACCATAGTGTACACGGAATATAAGCGACAAACAAGATTGCCATTGCAAAATACAATGCCATATACTGATAATTGCCATTCATGGCAGAAACAACTCCGGATACCGCAAACAAAATCGCAATGATTATGGAAATCGGTCCCTGTAAAGTTGTATAGGTACTTCTCATATTAAAACGAAACAAATCTTTCGCTGTCAATTGCACGGAAAATTCTGCAGACATATACTAATTATCCTTTCACATTTGGCTTAATTATACTATATTTTGTGGATAAAGAAAAGACCCGGCTCCACCCATCAGAAAGCCGGGGTTCCCATTCACAGTTTGTAATATTGCCAGACAGCCTCAACCCATAAACCCGCACATAATATCAATAAATTAAGTGTCCGCCACTACATAAACCTTTTTCAAAATGGTTCATTCATCAAAAGACACATGAGTAATGCTCGCCTTTTGCATATTGAGAACCTAAAATATTCGCAAAATCGTGAAGGGTTTAGCGGGTTTATGGGCTGAGGCTGTTTCTCATAAAACAGACTGTGAAGAGGAACTATCGGCGACCATGAAGCAATGGAGACAAAGGTTTGTAGATTAACATCGTAATGACAACCGAAATCAATCCCTTTACTAG
Organism: Agathobacter ruminis; assembly: GCF_002735305.1. Classification (GTDB taxonomy): domain Bacteria; phylum Bacillota; class Clostridia; order Lachnospirales; family Lachnospiraceae; genus Roseburia; species Roseburia ruminis. The sequence continues at coordinate 180,047 of NZ_PDYG01000134.1, read as the reverse complement.
TGTAAATGGCAGATTAAATACAAAGAGGCATTGCAAAATGGATTTCATGGATGGAAGAATGGCCTGATACATACCAAGCACGGCTTCCTCCGGATACTGCAATACGGAATAATACAGCGGATAAACCGCAAAGAAATTGACCGGCACCGAAATCAGCGCCATGGCAACCGCGCCACACAGACCTGCAATCAATGCACCGCCTTTGGTCTTTTTATGTTTGTAGATCATACCCACGGTAAATGCAAATACCGCACCGAGCACGAAATTGGAAATCTCTCCGATGCCGACCGTGTTGGTAAATGGCAGGTGAATCAGGTTCTTTAAAAATTCAATCAGGACACCTGCAAGCGGTCCATACGCAAACGCGCCGATTACTGCCGGCAAATCAGAAAAATCAAGTTTCAAAAATGAAGGCATAATCGGAATCGGAAATTCCAGATACATCAAAATGAATGCAATTGCTGTCAACATTGCAGTGCCGGCTACATAGCGGGCAGAAAAAAGTTTGTTTTTCGTCATAATAATTCTCCTTTTTGACCGATTCCTCCCGGAACAAAAAACAGGCCACGGAATCATCCGAGGCCTGATCATTGTCTGCTCACACAAAAACATGTGTATGCTTCTTCTCTCATCCAGACTATACTGTCGGTCCCGGATTCGCACCGGATCAGCCACAATGTGGTTCACGGACTAAAATGCATCATGCATTATCACCGTCGGTCGGGAATTGCTTGCGCGCACCCTGCCCCGAAGAATCGTCTTATTTTATTCATGGTTATTTTATCACAGATCATGATGTTGTCAATCATCTGTGTCAATATTTATTTGCGGTTTCTGCGCTCATGGTTGCCGCCCATCTTTGCCATCAAAGCGCTGACATCAATCGCATCAGAACGCTTCTGCTGCTTCTTTTGCGGCTTCTTGTGCGGACGTCCTTCAGTCGGCGCTGTTGTCTTGATGCGGGCATCAATCTCCGGATTCAGTCCCTTCATTGTCAATGCAATACGTGCCTTCTTGACATCGCAATCAAGCACTTTGACATTGACCACATCGCCTACACTGACTGCTTCAAGCGGATGCTTGATAAATTTGGTACAGATTTCGGAAATGTGTACCAGCCCGTCCTGGTGTACACCGATGTCGACAAAGACTCCGAAGTCAATCACATTTCGAACGGTTCCCTTTAATTCCATTCCCGGGGTCAGGTCCTCCATATCAAGAACATCGCTGCGCAAAATCGGTTTTGGCATATCTTCACGCGGATCACGCGCCGGCTTTTCAAGTTCTTTCACGATATCCTGTAAAGTAAGCTCACCAATGCCAAGTTCCTCTGCGAGCTTCACATAGTCGGATACCTTTTTGGAAATGCCTGCCACATTGCGGTTTTTCACATCTTCCATGCTGTATCCCAGCTTATCCAATAAAGTCTCTGTCGCCTGATAAGATTCCGGATGCACACCTGTTGCATCAAGCGGATTCTTGCCCTCTGTGATGCGCATGAAGCCGGCACACTGTTCAAATGCTTTTGGTCCGAGCTTTGCAACTTTTAAGAGTTCCTTGCGGGAAGTAAATTTACCGTTTTCTTCACGATAGGTAACAATATTTTTTGCAATCGGCTTGGAAATTCCGGAAATATATTCCAACAATGAAGCTGAAGCGGTATTCAAATCCACACCAACCTTGTTTACGCAATCCTCAACGACACCTTCGAGTGCATCGGAGAGTTTCTTCTGGTTCATATCATGCTGATACTGGCCGACACCAATGGACTTCGGGTCAATCTTTACAAGTTCTGCAAGCGGATCCTGAAGACGACGCGCCATGGAAGTCGCACTTCTTTGTCCCACGTCAAAATTCGGGAATTCTTCTGTTGCAAGCTTGCTTGCCGAATATACGGATGCCCCGGCCTCATTGACGATGACATACTGTACCGGCACCGGAATCTCTTTTAAAATTTCGACAATGATCTGCTCCGATTCGCGCGAAGCAGTCCCGTTTCCGAGGGAAATCAAGGTTACGTGATATTTGTCAATCAGCTTTTTGATGACAACCTTTGCCTCTTCCACACGATTTTGCGGTGCGGTCGGATAAATAACTGTGGTATCAAGCACCTTTCCGGTCTCATCAACCACTGCAATCTTGCAGCCGGTACGGAATGCAGGATCCCATCCCAATACCACCTGTCCGGCAATCGGAGGTGCCATCAGAAGCTGCTCAAGATTTTTGCCGAACACTTTAATAGCGCCATCCTCTGCAGTCTCCGTCAGCTCACTGCGGATTTCGCGCTCGATGGCAGGAGCAATCAGGCGGTCATATGCATCCTTGATGGTATTTTTTAATACTTCCGCTGTCTCTGCCGTGTCATTGGTAATGATTTGCTTCTCAAGATAACGCAGGATCTCCTCTTCCGGAGCCTCCACGTTAATTGTGAGAACTTTTTCCTTCTCTCCGCGATTTAACGCAAGCGTACGATGACCGGCCACCTTTGTCACCGGTTCCTCATATTCATAGTACATCTCATAGACGCTCTCAGCCTTTTCATCCTTTGCGGTGGATTTCACCTTGCCGGATTTGGTCGTCATTTCACGGATTCTGGTACGGAATTCTGCGTTGTCGGAAATCTGCTCCGCAATGATATCCATTGCGCCTGCGATTGCATCCTCCGCCGTCTTAACATCTTTTTCCTCATCCACAAAGGCAGCAGCCTCTTCAAGTAATGCAATCTCTTCCTGCTTCATAATCAATTCTGCGAGCGGTTCGAGTCCTTTTTCTTTTGCAATGATTGCACGGGTACGACGTTTTTGTTTATATGGGCGATACAAATCCTCCACAGCGACGAGTGTCTCTGCAGCCTCAATCTGTGCCTTCAGCTCCGGTGTCAACTTCTGCTGCTCTTCGATGCTGGCCAGGACGGTTGCCTTGCGGTCCTCGAGGTTGCGCAGATAAGTCAGTCGTTCAAACAGGTCACGCAACTGCTCATCGTTGAGCGCTCCGGTCACTTCTTTACGATAACGGGCAATGAAGGGAATGGTATTTCCTTCATCAATCAGTTTAACCGCTGCTTCGGTCTGTGATTTTTTGATATTTAATTCTTCCGAAATCTTTGCAATGATATCCATGCTGTTTTTCAAAATTCCTTTCTTACTTTCGATTTCATAATAATTCTCATTCACATAAGTATACCTAATTTCACCTCTGATTGCAAAACAAACTCAATTCGTGATAGAATATAATAAATCAATACCAGGAGGTCCTCATGGACAATCAAATTACTCATTCCTCGACGATGGAGCGCGCAGCATTTATCCTTGGAATCATTTCCATCCTCAGCTGCACTTTCTGTTATTTCTCGCTTCCGGCCGGGTCACTTGCCATTATTTTTGCATCGCTGTCACGCGGCGGCAGTCGCCGTTTCAGTGAGCGGGCCAAAATTGCATTGGCACTTGGTCTGATTGGGATTGCAGCAACCATCGGTATTTACGGATATGCAATTTACTACGCATTCCACAAATACGGTACGCTCGATGAAATAATCAAAGCATATGCCCCATACAGTGGAATGTCATACGAAGAATTACAAACTCTGCTTGGTCTGTAACAGACCGAAAAAAGGAGGGTGCCTATGTCTGATATGCAAATCAACCGCTCGCAAATGCAAACACCGGCTTATATGCCGGGTCGAAAGAATCCGGAAGAATGTGAGACCTGTAAAAGGCGCAAATATCAGGATGGTTCCGACGAGCAAAATGTTTCATTCAAGAATGCAGCCCATATATCACCGACAGCTGCCGGTGCCGCTGTGCGTGCACACGAGAATATGCATGTCACCAATGCTTATAACAAGGCCGAAGAGGCAGGCGGTGAAGTTATTCAGGCTTCCGTCACCATCCGTACTTCGATTTGTCCGGAATGCGGCCGCACATATGTATCCGGCGGCACCACGCATACGCAAATCAGATATCCAAACGAATCCAATCCTTATCAGCAGGAACGGAAGGCCGAAGATGCGGCCAGCTTAACCGGACAGCATGCTGATTTTTCCGTCTGATCCGGTCCAATATACATAAAGGAACTATTACAAAATGCACATTACAATTAGCGAACTCAAACGATTGGCACGACAGAACTTAAGCGGACAATACAGGATCGCCATCGGTGTATTTCTGATACCGGCCCTGATTTTGTCTGTGGTCATGTCAATCTTTTCTTATGCGATTGGAGAGCCTGTCGTGCTCTCCCAGCAAATCATTACCTACGCAGTCAATTTTCTGGTCGTACTGATTGCAGAAGTATTTTCGGCAGGAACCATTCTGGTTCACATAAATCTGGCGCGTCACCAACCGGTTGGCATCTCCATGATTTATTACGGATTCAAAAATCATCCGGACCGTTATATTGTTGCAGGGCTGTATTCACTGCTTCTGTCAACACTGGCTTCACTGCCTTCCATGGCCTCTGTCATTTACTTTTACTATTTTGACAGTTCAACCAAAGGAATCGTCCTCATGCTGATTGCATCACTTTTGTCGATTATGCTGATTCTGTTTATTGAAAGCAATATTGTTTTGATATTTTATCATCTGATAGAACATCCGGAGGCAACCGTTTGGGATGCCATCCGTGCTTCCTATCAGCACATGCACGGGTCTCGCGTTCGCTTCATCGGCATGATCCTCAGCTTTTTGCCGATGCTGTTGCTGACGGTTCTCTCACTCGGACTTGGCATCCTCTGGGTATCGCCATATTTCAGCCAGTGCAACGCACTCTTTTATCTCGATGTCACCAATCAGTTAAATCCGACATCCAATCCTGAATAAAGCAAAACAGCTCTCTTGCGAGAGCTGTTTTTTTATCATTCTGCTTTACAGATAAATCACAAAAATGTAAATGGTCGAGATTGCCAGCACCAAAATCGTCGCCGGTGCGCAGGCTTTGCAATATCTGCCCCAGCCGACCGGATATCCGGATTTGGCTGCCACAGATGTTCCCACTACATTTGCGGATGCCCCGATCGGAGTCGCGCTTCCGCCGACATCCGTTCCCATTGCAAGCGCCCATGCAAGTGTGGTAAGCGGTACCGATCCGGCTGCGGAAAGTGTCTTAATTACCGGAACCATCGTTGCCGCGAATGGGATATTATCGATGAATGCAGATGCAATTGCCGATACCCAGATGATAATCGCAATCATGATATAGACATTTCCGTTGCTGATCACCTCGATAAATTTGGCAATGAGTTCAAGAATTTTCGTCTCCTCAAGTCCTCCGACAACCACAAACAATCCGATGAAAAACAAAAGCGTCTTATAATCGACTTTGCGCAGCACCTCCGCACAATGTCTTCCAGATGTCAGCAATGTAACAAGTGCAATGAACACACCGATAAAGGCAACCGTAAGCCCGGTCATCGCATGTGTCACCAAAAGCACAACCGCGCAAAGAAAAATCACACAGCTGACTGCAAATCCCTTTTTGTCCACGATTGCACTCGCCGGCTTCGGAAGTGCAGATGTGTCAATTGCAGTCTGTGCATTTGCTGTCAGTTCTTTTCGGAAAATCAGATAAAAATAAATGATAATCACTACCAGCGACAAAATTGCAATCAATCCCGTATTGGTCAAAAAGTCCACAAAAGAATAGTGGAATGCTGTTCCGATAATGATGTTTGGCGGATCTCCGCACATCGTTGCCGAGCCACCAAGGTTTGCACAAAAAATCTCCGACAGAATCATCGGAATCGGATTGAATTTGAGCAATTGCGCCAGTTCAACCGTAACCGCCGCCAAAAACAGAATGACGGTGATACTGTCGATGAACATGGAAAGTACAAATGACATCACCATAAATGTGATAAAAATCGGAATGGTTTTATATCGTACCGCCTTTGCAATACACATACAAAGCCAACGGAAAAATCCGGTGCGTGCCATTCCTTCGACCATTACCATCATTCCGGCAATAAAAAGGATGGTCGCCCAGTTGATGCCGCTCGTCGACTCACTCGCCTCTCCTGCAGCATACCAGAACTCTTTCGTAAATACAGACCGGATATTCAAAACTTCAAGCAATGCCTCTTTGGATCTCATTGCAAGTCCAAATACACATATCATCGTCATCAAAGCTCCGCCAAGTGTCACCCAATGGCGTTCTATCTTTTCTGAAATAATCATCAGAAACATCGCGACAAAAATAACAATCGCAGTGATTTGTGCAGCTAACATAATAATTCCTCCTGTTGTTACCTGTTTCAAACGCTGTTAGTATTGTACTCCTTTTTGTCATGGTGTCAAATCTTTTTCCACAAAGTGATAGAGCCTCTGGGGGGACCAGAGGCTCTATCGAGGAGTTTAGTTATGAAAATGTTTAAAATAAAAAGGGAATAATGTAAAAGGGGGGTGTCCCTTTGACAAATATTAATATACACATAAAATGTGTTCATTTTGTGTTCACTAAAGAAACAATTTATAAAATTTGTAAATGAATTAGAAAGTGGATAAAAGTTTCCTGCATAATGCAATCTTTTCCGTCGGATCCGGCAAACTATTGCGAAATTCAACTGCACCGGGCTCTTTCCGGTCACACAAAAGGCCTGCGGCCTCCAATCTGCGATGCATTTCGCGCGCAGTTCCCTCTCCACCGTCAAATACCGTGACTGGGCGGTGCAATGTCTCCACAATCGCATCACGGACAAACGGATAATGTGTGCAGCCAAGCACAACACTGTCGATTTTTTCGTTCTGATATGCGTAAAACAGTTCCACAAGATATTTTTTTAAATCCGCACCATCCAAATCGCCCCGCTCTACAAAATCCATCAGGCCCGGGCAGGGAAGCGGAATAATTTTGCCCTGATTCTCATATCGTTCCATCAGGCGTTGGAACTTTTCCTCCCGAATCGTCATTGGCGTGGCAAGCACCAAAACAGTCGGATGGTCTTTGGCTTCCACTGCCGGCTTGACTGCAGGCTCGATTCCCACAATCGGAATATCCGGATATATCTCACGAAGATTGCGCACAGCTGCAGAAGTTGCGGTATTGCATGCGACAACCAATCCTTTTGCCCCCTCTTCAAACAATTCCGTCGCATGGCGAATCGTAAGCGCCCGTACCTGTTCAGTTGTTTTGGTCCCGTAAGGCGCGTTCACTGAGTCTCCAAAAAAAAGATAGTTTTCCTCCGGCATCACCTTCAACAGTTCTTTTAAAACACTGATTCCACCCACTCCGGAGTCAAAAACCGCAATCGGATTATTTTTTTGTCTTTTTTCCATAGTTTCCTCTTTTCACTTTTCCCTGATTCAGTTATGCTATAGGTAAGGGATTATTTATTTATTATATCACATTGGTTATGCGGGAGGATTTGAAATGCCGGGTACACATGACGAATACAAAGAATGTCAATATTGTCACAGGCCTCTTCCAGCTTCATATGAGGAAGACTTGTGTCCTGCATGCAAAGACAACCTGCTCTTTCAGGAAGTCAAAGACTTCATCCGCCAAAATAATGTCAACGAATATCAGGTTGCAGATCATTTCCAAATTCCGGTCCGCAAAATTAAACATTGGATTAAAGAAGGACGCATCGAGTATCGTATTACCAGCGAAGAGTCTCTTACGGCTGTTCATTGCCAGCGATGTGGTGCCCCTGTGTCTTTTGGCACATTATGTCCAAAATGCTTAAAACTCCTGAACCACAATATCCGGGGATACCAGGTCCAGGAGTTCCAAAAAGACAGCAGTCGTATGCGTTTCAATCGCTCCGATCAAGAGTAGCGCACAACTTTTTGCTGATATTTCTTGCACATTTCTGCCAGCATTCGATCGTCCAGTTCCACTTTCACCAAAGTGAATTTGTTTTCTTTCTTAAAGACGATATCATATGGTTTTGCATCTGCTTCCATTGAATAGCAGTTCACCAGTTTGGTCTGCACATCATTCTCATACTTATATACACAACGGTCTCCCGCAGGTGCAATCTGAATGACTTCATCCATTGTAAAATTCATAATCTTTTTTCTGCGGCTCTTATTCATAATCTTCGCAATTCTGAAATCTCCGTCAAAATAAGAAACTTCATATTCCAAATAGCGTCGTTTCGCCCAGATATACCATAATACTGCAAACAAAATGGTTGGGAAAATTGCAAATACAATGAAATAAATCATTGCAGCAAAAAGGATTGCCAAGATTGCCCAAACCACAGTCATCACTTTCTCGGACTGAAGGCGCTTGCGTTTCGTAAGAGTGAATAATTCCATTTCATCCTCCTGTTGTGTTAAAATTGTTTTTGTGTAGCAAAAAAGCGGGTGATGGGAATCGAACCCACGTATCCAGCTTGGAAGGCTGGTGTTCTACCATTGAACTACACCCGCGTGTTGGCTGCGTTTCGGCAGCCAAATGTTATTATATCATTTTTTTAGAATAAATCAACTCTTCCGGAGAATTTTTCGTTAATTACATAATAAGCCGCAAATTCTTCCGGCTTTACATAGATTGCAACCTTCTTGATTGAAGCTGCTGTATGGCCTTCAGAAATAAATTGTGCCTTAACCTTCTCTTCCACACTGGCAACATTCACTTCATTATTCTGATACTGAACAATGACGCTGGTTGTCTCTTTTGCTGTTACAGCCTTTTTCACCGGTGCTTTCTTAGCCGGTGCTTTCTTGGCCGGTGCCTTCTTTTCCGGTGCTTTCTTTTCCGGTGCCTTCTTGGCAGGTTCTTCTACTACAGCTGCCAGAATCGGCTCTTCCTTCTTGACCGCATTGGTCTTTGCTACAGTTGTCTTCGTTGCCTTTACATCTTTTGCCATTTTTTAACCCTCCCGTTCAAAAAACTAGCTAACCAAAAATGTTTCAAGTGCTACTAAAGCATCCTGCTCATCCGCTCCGTCGGCCCCAATTTCTACCGCCATGTTCTCTGATGGGTTGAATGCCATAACACCCATGATACTTTTAGCGTTAATCTTGCGGTTATCGCTTTCTAATGTAATTTCACTGTCATATCGACATGCGACCTGAACAAGCTCTGCAATTGGATTCTCATGATTTTTAGAAAGATCAGATACATTTACTCTCTTTTTTAACATTATTTACTCCTTATCAATAATGACAATTACTTACTTGATAAAATATAATGCATTTTAATTGCTATTTCAAGGCTTATCAAACATTTCTGTAACTTTTTACTGAAATAACTGACAAGTATGTACTTTTTTATACACAATCACAATTAAAAACCTATTTTAAATAAGTAATAAATATGTTTCCACTATGTGCAAACAGGTCGGATGCCTTCTCCAAATCCATGGATTCGGTCGACTGTTTTGCCATATCATAATAATATACCACTTTGGAAGTATAGCCGGTCAGCAGTACCGCATTGTCCGTTCCCGTCATCGCAAAAACCGGACTGTTTTCGCTGATATAATACAGGGCCTGATCAAGTGTACAACCGGAGACATCCAGGACATGATATTCTTTCAAAGTCGAATGCAAAATATCATAAACCGATGTACCGTTCTTGATCAGATCCGCAACTGCAATTCCGGCTTCCTCACGCATCAGCATTGCGCTGACCGCACATGTAATCGTACCGCTTCCGCGATCGGTATCATATACTTTCATCGCACCAAACGGATTCACATAGGTTTCCTTTGCGCGATTCCATACATAATGCTGTTGCATATCAACCACCACACCGGAATATTTGTATGCACAATCGATTGCCTCTGAAATGCGATCCGTAATCATCAGGACATTGCCTTTCATATAGACCACAAACTGTTTCTCACTCTCCTTCATCTCGATATCCAAAGAGGTATCCGTTTCTGAGACAAGAAGCTGTGAGGTAATCATCTTTGCTTCTGTATTATTGGCATTTGCCAGTTCCAACACGATTTCCGTCTCTTTGACTTTCGTCACACTCGTTCCGACAATGACATTATTTTGCGTATCCGCATCACGGTTCATGATAGAATCCGTGCCGGCGCTGACATATCGTCCATCGGACTTTTTCTCCAAATTGACAGTGATGATATAATCCTCTACCGAGATATCTGAAATATATCCCGATGACGGCCGGTAATCTTTGCGTTCGGACAGATTGCCTTCTGACAGACCGACAATCTTTAATTGCTTCATTGCAAAAGAAATATTGCCTGCCTCATCCGTCAACACATCATTCGCATCTGCGATGCCATAGATGAAGTCCTCATCAATGAATCCGAGCGGTCGCAAATATTTGCCCTTTTCCGCCTTGATTTTCTTTTCGGAAATATCCCGCAAATCCATCATCGTAATGAAATCCGCATGATTGACATCCGAAGGATCGATATAGGCAAAATAGCGGCCGGATTCCGACACACTATAGCTTTCGGAAGAAAGGCCTTTGAGCATGACACGACTGGTCTTGCCGGCCAGATCGACCTCATACAGATTGCCTGACATAATCAAAAACAAGGTCTCCTGTTCATTGACATACAGTAACTTTCCAAGCTCTGCTTTTAATATCTCATAGGACTTGTTTGTTTTGATAAAAATTTCTTCTTCGATGGTATGCGCAAGGCCGTCATAATGGTAAACCGCTACGCCGACTTCGCCTTCATGCGCGCCGCGATTCATGTACCCATATGCAATGAATGTCACACTGCCGGCCTCATCAACGCTGACAATCTTGATATCATGCTCATCCCAGTTTTCACGTGCATCAATTCCCTCGAGCGAACGGAATGAAAAAACGCGTGAAATATGTTTCGCATTGGCATTATAGCACCAGAGCTCGCCTTCCTGTACAAAGGCAATGATATTTCCGCCGTCATTTGTCTTGTAGTCCACATTACGATCACGGATTCCGAGATTCAGATTTCCCTCTGTATTCAGCACACGGTTCTCACCGTTAAAAATCTGCTTCATGGTGCGCTCGAAGTTCAAAACATACATACGGTTCTGTGTATTGCGCAGGCGATAATATTCTTCTATATTGTAATACTCCGTCTCTCCCTTTTCGTTGACGGAATTCATGACATAATGAACCACAATGACATTATAGGTGTCATTGATTTCCTTAAAATCAGCGACTGCTTCACCGACGATATTTCCCTTGAATTCGCCCCATGTAATCTGTTTTAAGGTGCAGGTTAAATCGACATAATTGAGTGTGGTTGCATCTCCGGTCGCCGGATCCATATAACGCGGGATAAAGGATGATGCTTCATCGCTGAAAGTATACTTGTGAAATTCTTCCGCAAAGGCAAGGCACTCCGGAACATTGCGGTTTTTCACGCGCTCGAGGCGTGTATAATAATTTACTTCCTCTCCCGCGATGGTCAGCTTCAGACAATAAACATATTCCTGATTGTCTTCGAGCAAATTCTCCACCAGTGCATCAAAGCTTACACGATTACCGTCACTCGTATATTCAGAGATTTCTCCGTCTGCCAGCAATCGCTCTCCATCCAGACTGCGGATTTCATATTGAATGGCATCCACCGCCGTGCCATAAGTATTGATCTTGACATGCAAAAGGCGGTCATCCTCAATCGGTGTGATGGTATCGCGCATCGCACTCAAATCCATTGCGCCACGATAACCATGCAGTTCATTGATGGTGACATCATTATACAAAAAATGAACCACCGGAAGCGTTGCCGCCTCCAGTGATGCAGTCAGGTCTTTATTCGATTTATTCATAAGCAGTGTGCCCATACATAATGTTGCAATAAATACCAGCACGAGCACAACCGGACGAATCCATCGTTTCATGTTATTCCTCTATCTCTCTTATTGTTGCGTGGTCTCTGTTGATTCCGGCTCAACATCTTTGACATAATCTTTGTAGACAAATCCGATGGTGCCATTGTAATCAACGCGAACGAATCCATTCTCCTCTCCAAGCACAAGCATACGGTCACCTGTATTGACTACAGCAAGCTTTGTGCTTCCCGCATCGGAAGATTCACGCAAATTCACGTTTGCGGTTGCCTCAACATATTTCTTTTCCTCCACCTGTGTTTCCTGTGTCTGAGTCTCAGGATCAACGGTAGCCGGTACATATTGAGATTCTGTCTCTGTCTGTGCCTGTGAATGGTTCTTCTGAGAAATCTGTGTATTGTTCTTATTGCCACCGGCAAACAGCATGCAAAGCAAAACTATCATTCCGGCCAGTACCAATAAAATTGCCGCAAAAATAATGCGGGCAATGATAACATCTTTTCTATGTGATTTCTTCATGGATTCTGTGCCTCCCAAATATGATAAATTTTCGTTGTATCAACAAATAATATAAAAAAGGAAGTTCCGGTTCATCGGAACTTCCTTATTATATCATATTATCGATTCTTTGCAATCGCGCGTAAGAACTACCAGTAATAGAAATATGGACTGATATTGGCATTGCACTTCCATTCGCCGTCCACATAAACCATTCTCATGTATTCTGTATTGCCGTTAGAATCATAATTCTTGGATTCTACAGTCACTTTGCCGGTCCACCAGTCAGTGGTCACATCGCGATATACAGATGTATAATCATATGAAAGATAGAAATCCACATAGAGATTTCCGTCTCCGTTGACACCGCTTCCGTTTACTGTCATCTTCATATTCTTCAGATCAAGTGCTGTAATTCCCTCGGTCTGCGGAATATCGGCGGCCTGTGCCGTCTTGATTCTCTGTGCATAGAAACGGCTATAGTTTCCGCATACATTGCTCCATGCGCTTTCTGCATCCTGCTTTGCCGCATCTGCAAAAAGAGAAGATACGGATTCAAAGTCTGCACCGGTTACCATTGCATTGACAAAGGTAACAAAGGAATCATAACCAACTTTTGAAGCCGCTTCAAGCATATCTCCAGACAATGAAAATTCATAATCGTAATAAGTTGAACCGTCGTAGCTGAAATCTGCAATCTGTGCATCTTCTACTGCATCGCCAAATCCGATTGCAACCTTATGATTGCCGCGGAACAAATGAGGAATGGTATATACAACCATATTCTCATCCTGCTCCTTTGCATAGGTAGAATCAAGCTTCTTTCCGTCAAGATAAACATCAAAGGTCTTATAGGTTGAAATTGTAACATCATTTACAACATAAGTTGACGCAGAAACTTTCCAGCTTGGGAAGAAAAGGAATTTCTTTCCACTCTTTGTCAGCTTTAAGCGCTCCTGCTGTTCTCCATGATACTTGCTCTTGAAGGTAACATCCACTTCTGCTTCGTTCTTATCAAGAGAAGTGTCATACTTGCTGTACGGATTCTCTTTTGCGGTTACCGTATAGGTATCCTTTTTTGCAGAGGTTTCCTGAGAAGCAATAAAGCTCTCTTTGGTCAGGAATTCATCCTCATCCATGTCAATATAGTCATATACCGCATCCCAGTCCTGTGCGAGATATGCTTTATAATAGGTAACTGCTGTATTCTTTGCGCTGTAAACACCGTTTCCAACACTAAAGAATACTACAATCATCACAATCAATAAGATTGCTTCGCATCCGGCAAGAATCGGCCAGATCAGCTGTTTCATATTAATCGGCTGTCTCGGCTGTGCATACTGCGCATAAGCAGCCTGTTGTGGCTGTACTGGCTGTGCTGCCTGTGTATAAGTTGCCTGCTGTGGCTGTACCGGCTGTGTATAAGTTGTCTGCTGTGGCTGTGCATAAGGTGCAACAGGCTCTGCCGGTGCAACCGGTTCTGCTACGGTTTCCTCAGCAACTTCTGCTACAGGAGCTTCCTCTACAGGGGTTTCTGCTACAGGTGTTTCTGCTACAGGTGTAACCGGTACTGCAGGAACTTCTAATTTTGCGCCGCAGCTTTCACAGAACAAAGATGTGTCTTCATTTTTTGCTCCACAATTTGTACAAAACATCTTGTCTCCTCCTTACTGCGGTGCATTGAGATCGTTGCCAGAAGTAGCCTCAGCTCCTTCGCTCTCGCTCTCAGTCTCGCTGGTTGTTTCTGTTTCTGTTTCTGTCTCAGAAGACTCTTCTGTCGCTCCGTTTTCCTTTTTTTTGTCCTTTTTCTGATCGTCTTTTTTCTGATCGTCCTTTGGAGCCTTTTGCTCTTCGACATTAGCCTTTGTTGAGTAATCCTCATATGACCATTCTGTCGTGACTTCTTCTGCAGACTCAGTTGTTTCTGTCACTGTGACATCTTTGGTCTCAACTGTCTTGCCGGATCCCGTACTTCCAACCACTTTTACAACAATGGTCAACGCGATCATAGCAACAATCAAAACCCCAAGTACAATGACAATCGGCTTTAAAACTTTGTTTGCCTTATCCATTTTCCTTACTCCTTCCTACATTTCTTTCTGAAATGTCTATGTCTCAAATTATACCTAATTTAACTGAAACATACAATCATTTTCTAGTGAAAAGAGCCCCCCTGACGGGAGGCTCTTTTCAAGATTAGGAGACGAATTTTAGTTCTCAGCCTTGAGGGCTGCTGTTAGCTGTGGCACAATCTTCTTCCAGTCGCCTACGAGACCGTAGTCAGCTACATCGAAGATTGGAGCATCCTCATCCTTGTTGATTGCGATGATGAGGTCAGACTCTTCCATACCAGCAACGTGCTGGATGGCTCCTGAAATACCGATAGCGAAATAGATGTTTGGACGAACGGTCTTTCCGGTCTGTCCAACCTGATAATCCTGTGCTAACCATCCGTTCTCAACAACGGCACGTGAGCAGGATACCATTCCGCCCTTGAAGCATGAAGCAAGCTCTTTCAACTGCTCGAATCCTTCTTCGGATCCAACACCACGACCACCGGATACAAGAACCTTTGCGTCCATGATGTTCTCAACGTTTCCAACTGCCTTTACAACTTCAAGAATTTCTACATAACGATTGTTTTCAACCAGGCCTGCATCAAAGTTGATGACTTCTGCCTTATGAGAAGGATCCTTTGGAAGCTTCTGCATAACACCAGGACGAACGGTTGCCATCTGAGGACGGTTGTTCGGACAAGCGATGGTTGCGATGGTGTTTCCACCAAATGCCGGACGAGTCATAAGAAGCTGGTTGTGCTTCTGCTGATCTTCCTTACCAGGAATTGGATTGAGTGGGAAATCACCAATCTCAAGAACGGTACAGTCAGCGGTAAGACCGGTTGCAACTCTTGCAGAAACGGTAGGACCGAGGTCACGACCGATTGCGGTTGCACCAACCAACATAATTTCCGGCTTGTAAGTATTGATTACAGCTGTCAAAGCCTGTGCATAAGGCTCTGTGCGGTAAGTCTCCAATAAAGGATTATCTACAACGATAACCTTGTCTGCACCGTATGCACCTAACTCATCGGTAAGGCTTCCAACATTGGAGCCCAAGAGTACAGCGGTCACATCGGTACCTAACTTTTCAGCAAGCTCTTTTCCCTTTCCGATCAATTCGAAAGCAATTGAGCTTAACTCATTGTCTACCTGCTGGGCGAACACATAGACGCCCTTATATTCTTCTAAACCCATGTTTATTCTCCTATTATGATAATATGAAAATTTACGCTTCTAATTGACACATCGATTAGATGATGTGCTTCTCACGGAACTTCTCCATGAGGTAGTTTACAGATTCAGTCGGATCAAGGTTAACCTTTTCTCCGGCACCCTTTGCTACCTTATCGGAAGCCTTTGCGATCTTTGTTGGTGAGCCTGCAAGACCGATGTTTGCATCGTCAAGATCAGTCAAATCTGCTCTGCCCCATACAGTTACTTCCTTCTCATCATAAGCGTCAAAAATTCCGCCAGGAGTCATGTATCTAGGCTCGTTTAATTCTGAAAGAGCAGTAATCAGGCATGGCATCTTAGCCTTTACCATATGATATCTGTCTTCGTACTGTCTCTTTACAACTACGCTGTCGCCTTCAACCTTGATGTCTTCTGCATAGGAAATAACAGGAAGTCCAAGATGTTCTGCAATCTGAGGTCCTACCTGAGCGGTATCTCCGTCGATTGCCTGACGACCGGTAATGATCAAATCATAATCCAATTTCTTAACAGCAGCTGCAACAGTTGAAGAAGTAGCCCAGGTATCAGCACCACCAAGTACGCGGTCTGTTACAAGGATTGCTTCATCAGCACCCATAGCCATAGCTTCACGAAGCATCACATCTGCCTTTGGAAGACCCATGGTAAGAACGGTAACCTTTGCTCCGGTTGCATCTTTGATTCTAAGAGCGGCCTCAAGACCAGCCTTATCATCCGGGTTCATGATTGCAAGCATAGATGCTCTATCAAGTGTTCCGTCCGGGTTGAACTTTACTCCGCCAGCGGTATCCGGAACCTGTTTAATACATACAACGATATTCATGTATTTCTTCCTCCTACTTCAATAATGCACCAGAGATTACCATACGCTGAACTTCTGAAGTTCCTTCGTAGATCTCTGTGATCTTAGCGTCACGCATCATACGCTCAACATCATACTCACGGATATATCCGTATCCACCGAAGAGCTGTACAACCTTTGTGGTAACTTCCATAGCGGTCTCAGCTGCAAAAAGCTTAGCCTTTGCTGCTTCTACAGAGTAAACCTTCTGGGTTTCCTTTGCCTTTGCTGCCTTGTAAACAAGAAGCTGAGCTGCCTCAACCTTTGCTGCAAGATCTGCAAGTACAAACTGGGTGTTCTGCTGTGCTGCGATAGAACGACCGAACTGCTTACGCTCTTTGGTATAAGCAACTGCACGATCCAAAGCACCTTCTGCAATTCCGAGTGCCTGAGCAGCGATACCGATACGACCACCATCAAGAGTGTGCATTGCGATTGGGAATCCCTTTCCTTCCGGTCCAAGGATTGCATCCTTAGGAATTCTGCAATCTTCGAAAATTAATTCATAAGTAGAAGATCCGCGGATACCCATCTTCTTCTCCTTGGTTCCGAATGAGAATCCAGGAGCACCCTTCTCAACGATAAATGCAGAGAAGTTCTTCTTCTTACGTCCACGCTTGTCTTCTGTTACGGAAGTGATTGCGATTACGATATAAACATCAGCAACCTTACCGTTTGTGATGAAGCACTTAGAGCCGTTTAATACCCACTCGTCTCCATCCAGAACAGCCTTTGTCTGAGCGCCCTGAGCGTCAGTACCTGCGCCAGGCTCAGTCAGTGCGAATGCACCAAGCTTTTCTCCGGTAGCAAGTGCGCGAACATATTTCTGCTTCTGCTCTTCGGTTCCGTATGTCAAAATCGGATCGATGCAGAGAGAGGTATGTGCAGAAACGATTACGCCGGTAGTAGCGCAAACCTTTGATAATTCTTCTACACACATTACATAGGTAAGAGGATCACATCCCTGTCCGCCGTACTCCTTCGGAACAGGAATTCCCATAAATCCAAATCTTCCCATTTTATCGACGGTTACCTGAGGAAATACCTCAGTCTCGTCGGTTTCCTGTGCCAATGGCTTAACTTCGGTTTCAGCGAAATCTCTGAATAAGCCGCGGGCCATCTCATGTTTCTGATCTAATGTGAAGTCCATGTTTTCGTCTCCTTCTATATTATTTGATTGATCTTATTGTGCATCTACAGGAGTCTTTGTACGATCTTCGTTGTACTTGTAGAATCCCTTGCCAGACTTAACACCGAGGTTTCCACCACGAACCATCTTGCGGATCAATGGGCATGCGCGATACTTGGAATCGCCGGTCTCGTTGTAAAGTACGTCCATAATTGCAAGGCAGATATCCAAACCGATGAAATCACCAAGCTCCAATGGTCCCATTGGATGATTTGCACCAAGCTTCATAGCAGTGTCGATACCTGCGATATCAGATACACCTTCCATCTTGATGAATGCAGCTTCGTTAATCATTGGGATCAGGATACGGTTTACTACGAATCCTGCTGCTTCATTTACCTGTACAGGAGTCTTTCCGATTTCTTCGGAAATCTTCTTAATGCAATCTACGGTTTCAACCGGAGTATTCACACCTGCGATAACTTCGATTAACTTCATACGGTCTGCAGGATTGAAGAAATGCATACCTACCATTGGGCGGGTCAATCCGTTTCCGATTTCTGTAATTGAAAGAGAAGAAGTGTTGGATGCAAAAATACACTCCGGCTTGCAGATCTTGTCTAATTCTGCGAAAGTTGTCTTCTTAACTTCCATGTTCTCAAATGCAGCTTCTACGATAAGATCGCAATCTGCACACAAATCTTCCTTTAAACCAGGAGTGATCTTTGCAACAATTGCATCAGCCTTCTCCTGAGTCATCTTTTCTTTTGCTACAAGCTTTGCGTAGCCTTTCTCAATCTTAGCCTTTCCGTTCTCAGCCCACTCCTGCTTGATATCGCAAAGTGCAACTTCATAGCCATCAACCTGAGCAAATGCTTTTGCAATTCCCTGGCCCATAGTACCAGCTCCGATAATACCTACCTTCATTTTTTCTCTCCTTGATCTTTTGATATTTTATCTCATGTGAAAGAATTGACAGGAATGTCTATTTTTTCACAAAGGGTCTAAAAAAATATGATTCACCACAGACGAGCAGTGTCTGCCGTGCATCCACTGCTCATCGGTAAAATACATTTTTATTTTTTACTTGTAAGCTTCAACGATGGTTGAGCAACCCATACCACCACCGATGCAAAGAGTAGCAAGACCTCTGTTTGCTCCGCTTCTTGCCATCTCGTGAAGAAGTGTTACAAGGATACGGCATCCTGAAGCTCCAACCGGATGTCCAAGTGCAATTGCACCACCGTTTACATTTACTTTGCTCATGTCAAAGTTCAGGTCACGGGCAACTGCGATAGACTGTGCAGCGAATGCTTCATTTGCTTCTACCAAATCGATGTCGTCGATGGTAAGACCGGTCTTCTCAAATACCTTTCTGGTAGATGCAACAGGTCCAACACCCATGATTTCAGGCTCAACACCGCCAAGTGCTCCGGCAACCCATGTAGCCATTGGCTTAACACCGAGTTCCTTTGCCTTTTCTTCGCTCATAACAACGATTGCAGCTGCACCGTCATTGATGCCGGATGCGTTACCTGCGGTAACAAGTCCACCCTGCTTACCAGAACAGCACTTTAAGTTTGCAAGGCTCTCTGCGGTTGTTCCAGGACGTGGTCCCTCATCCTTAACGAAGTCAACCATTTCCTTCTTAACCTTTACAGGTACAGGAACGATTTCATCATCAAATTTGCCTGCAGCGATTGCAGCTTCACACTTCTGCTGAGAATTAGCAGAGAATGCGTCTAATTCTTCACGGGTAATTCCGTACTTATCGCATACATTTTCTGCAGTAATCATCATGTGGTAGTTGTTGAATGCATCGGTCAATGCATCATTTACCATGGTATCGATGATTGTTGCATTGTTCATTCTATATCCAAAACGAGCTTTTGTCATAGCATATGGAGCCATAGACATGTTCTCCATACCTCCTGCTACTACAATGTCAGACTGTCCTGAAAGAATCTGTGCAGCAGCTTCGTTTACGCACTTAAGTCCAGATCCACAAACGACATTCAATGTTACAGCCGGAACCTCAATCGGAAGTCCTGCCTTGATAGATGCCTGACGAGCCACATTCTGTCCCTGTGCAGCCTGAATTACACATCCCATAAGAACTTCGTCTACCTGATCTGCAGGTACGCCTGCTCTGTTTAATGCTTCCTTAATTACGATTGCTCCAAGATCTGCAGCCGGTGTGTTTGAAAGTGCACCGCCCATTTTGCCGATTGCAGTACGGCATGCGCCTGCTAAAACAACTCTTTTTGCCATGTTAATGTCCTCTCCTTTTCCAAGTTCGTTGTGCCAAGAATTCCCTCCAGTTGTCACTCTCAGCTTCTTGTTAATCTTTTAACAAGCACTATTTTATCACATAATGCCCGTCAACGCAACCTATTTCTGTCAAACCGGGGATCATCAATAGAACACTTCCGTTCCGATGTGCTCACCTTCCCTCTTTCCATCCGGATCATAGCGGAAATACAGCCAGTTTCCCGTGATATTTCCCTTCAAAACAGATTTGACAATTCCCATGCAATGCGCACGGTCGTCGGCAGTCCAATAATGACCGTTCAGGACTGCTGCAAGATAAGTCATATTAAATTTTGAAATCACATGAAAGGTAGGGCTGAATTGCCCGCTCTGGTAAATCACGGATGTCAGTGAATTCGGGAATCCGGAACTTTGGACACGGTTGACCACGACAGATGCCACCGCATACCGCATGGCATCCGGATAACGGCGATCGCCGGCTTCACAAAACAGCAATGCTGCAAACAGTTCAAGTTCCCCTGACTGAACCGGAATGATATATTCCGACTCTGACGGTTCCGGAGCCGGATTCGGATTCTGCGGGTCTTCGTCCTGCGGGTCTTCCTGCTCTTCCTGACGCTTCTTTTCTTCTTCTTCACGCTTGCGACGCAATTCTTCTTCGAGTTCCTTTGCCTTGCGACGCTCCTCCTCGATATTGGCTTTGCGCGCCTCCTCCTCTTTCATCCTGCGCTCTTCTTCGCGGATTTCTTCCAATTGTTGTGCAATCTCATCCGACAGTTGCTCCTGCTCATCCAGATTCGATGAAAGAGAATTGATGGAAGTCAGCAGCGTATCCTGCTTTTTCTTTAATTCTTCTTTTTTTGCAACCAGCACTTTTTGTTTTTCTTCGAGTGCGGTCTTGTATTCTTTAATTTGGGAAAGGGTGTCCGCATATTCCTGAGCCAGTTCACGATCACGTTTTGTCACCTGACTGACATATTCGACGCGGTTTATCAAATCGGACAATGATTTGGCCTGCAGAAAATAAACCCATGAAGACTGCTCCTCATTCTCATACATATATTGAATGCGCAGTTTCATATCTTCATACTGACGGTCTGCGCTTTTTTGCACCTCTTCCAGCTTCTGATTCAGTTTTTTAATTTCTTTTTCGGTCGATTCTATATTGTGCTCGATTTCGACAACATCCGACGAAATATGATCCAGCTCGGAATTGCTGTCACCCAGCTGCTCTTTCAGCTTGCGGATTTCTTCATCCACTTCCTCCTGCTGTGTCTCCAGGTCATCCGAAGTTGTCGCCGCCGTCCGTGACAGCGGTCCATATGAAATTGTGCCAATCACCAGCGATAAAACCAGTACTGCCAATGTCATGCGCTTTTTCATATTTTTCCTCGTTTCTTGTTATTTTTCACAATAAACTCATTGTAACAGTCCACTTTGGCAAACACAATGACCAAATGTACTATTTTCTATATATGCGAAACCAAATCGCCTTTATATTCCTTTGTCCTTTGACCGGATGCTACAGGATATAAAGCCGCACGGAATTTTTTCGTCAATTCAATCAGCCTCTCATCCGGCACAAACTGCTTGATAGTATCGGCATCCATCTTCACGCGATTGTCCATTGTCTTCATGATATCTTTGATCTGTATCAGCCGCTGTACGGCCGGTTTCGTCAAATCATAGATTTCATTATCCGAAAATCTAAGGACCACAGGATGCATAAAATCAACCGGATTTTCGACCAGGACAATCCCCTTTGTACCATCTGCGAAATCCACGCGTGCTGCACCCGGGCAAATATGAATGCATTCACATAATGTTGTCACATATACCGGATGATACTCATACGGATCAGACTCAAGCATCCGAATTGCTGCGATTTCAGAGATCGGAGCATGTCCAATGTTCATTGCCGTAGCGCGGTCAAACTGATCTGCCACACGCAACAGCATCCGCATCTGCAGTAAATCTTCGTCCGGTTTCAATGAGCCCAAATCATCCGAGCCGTGATATACAAACACCTGCATCAAAGCCAGCGCGCGTGGAAAATAATCAAAGTCTCCTCGATAGTTGGACAGAAAATCCAGTCCTCTCGCAAGCGACCGGCGCGTCGCCTCACGATCTGATTCATCAAGATCTTCGCCCTTTTCCAGAATGGCACGCGGTACATATCGGTATCCAACGCCAAACAAAAGAGCTGCTGCAATCATGGTTCGCTGTTTTTGCACCGTATACGACAAACGGCTGGTAATCATCGCCACCAGAATCGCAGTGCTGATTGCATGCTTGTACATAAAATCCTCCGGACTGCGTAGATTCTGATTAAAATTCACGCGATGATCCAGTTTCCCATAATTGCGCAATATATCCTCAATCAGACTGTTTAAAGAATCTATTTTTTGGCGCGAAACTACCTGGTCCATGATTTCGCGCAACTTAAACATACAGATGGTCTGCATCTGTTCAAACGCGATATCCTCTCGTGAAAGCGGCGGAACCGGTTCTGCCGGCTCTAAAATATAGATTCCGATCAATCCGAAATTCTTAATACTGTTGATGGCAGCCACTGTCAGTCGCGAATTAATATCATACAGTAACACACCATTCTTGTTATAGATTGGTTTTGCCAACCGCATCCCTGTTTTCAATTCGTCAGTTGCTACAAATTGCATACCCCTTCTCCTTCTTGATTTACGATAACAACTCCACGATACTAATATATCATTCTTTCCAATATTGCTTCAACCGCAAAACGCACTTTCCACTGAGATTCCGCTGCCATTCATATTCAGCCGCTTCAAGTCTCGCTCGCGAGACTCTGCCCCCTAAAACACGTAAGCCACCAAATATATATAAAGAGCAATAAAAGCAAGTACAACAAGCACGCTCATAAGGCTTGGATTCTCCAAAGTCCCGAGCGGATTTTTCCCTTTTAATTCTGATCTATCCACTAATTCTAATCTATCCAGTTCAGCCAGCAAATTATCCATTTCTTCTTCCGAGTTATAAATATTATGACAAATAAACTCATCCAAATACCGCTCCGGCTCTATGCAGTCTTCATCCTCATAGGGCTTTATCACCGCATTATTTCGAATTCTTTCAAGCAGTATCTTTTTATTTTTCAAAGAAGTATCCTCTTTGATCAATGTTATCGCAGGTCCGGATATATTGTCATATAATGCTACGGCTTGATGCAATTCTTCGATAAATTTCTCATTGCGCATTCGCTTATACAATGCCTCAACATATTTTATTTGCGCTTGCTTTTTCAAATCATACTGCGTTATTTGTTCACGTAAACGGATAAACATTTTCTCCGGTCTGTCAAATAAAAAGTGCGCTTCCCAGTATGCCCCGAACAAATTCGCATAGAAATCGTTTTCCGTTGCATTCGCATCGATCACATCATACGCTTCCCAATAGTCCTCTTCCGATAAATATAACTGAATCAGCGCAAGCCGACATACTTTTTCATCATGATTCATATCCTGATTGGAAAGCACGTTTTCCCGCTGTGCTTCAAGCCACTCGAAATACTTGTCTTTATCGTTTGGATAACGAAACACATAATACATCTGATTCTTAACGCCGTCGCTAGAGGGATGTTTCAAAAGATACGCCTTTGCATCTTCCTCTTTTGATATCAGCTTATATTCATTCAAAAAATCATATCGCTCATCGAAAAACAACGACCCTTCAAAATAATCTCCAATGTCAATTCCGAGAAACTTAAGATCATATTTCTCTTTCAGTTCATCCACTTCTTCTAAATTGTCGGTGACCACCATCAATACGCAATCATCGCAAACAGTTTTTATACCTCGATATAATGCGATGATTTCAGCAAAATTTTTTCTACTGTCTTCCGCCTCATCCGCCAGTTTGTATAATCTCGAAAGGTAGTCTACATATCGCCCGAAATACAAATTTTCCTTTTTTCGCCGTTCTCTAAAGTTACCGGAGGCATGAAAAGTGAACTTCGGAATTTCCAAATCCATCCCCTGATATCCATATTCATTCATGCCATTTACAATACTGATTTCCGTCATATATTTTCCCTTTCTCTCATCATGAGAAGCCCCCACTGAGCGAAACACTTCCACAAATTTCAGAACAAAAAAATTATACAAAAATCACTATTCTCCGTCAATTGACTCTATCCCCTAACAAAAAGAAGAACCGCTTACGCAGTTCTTCTTCCTAAAATTTTCTTATATATTTTTTACAGTTGCGATATCAACCGGTTCTTTTGTGGCATCTGCTGTTTCAAGCGCATGCGCAAGTGCATTTGCCGTATCCATTGCAGTGATACAATACACACCGGTTTCGATTGCATTTCGACGAATCAGGAATCCGTCTCGTGACTTGTCTCGTCCCTGTGTCGGAGTATCGATGACCAGGTCAATCTTATGTCCAAGGATCAAATCCATTACGTTAGGAGATTCCTGCGAAATCTTGTTGACGCGGAGCGCATTTACGCCATGCTCCTGCAGATATTTTGCAGTACTTCTTGTGGCATAAATCTTGTAGCCCAGTGCTTCGAAACGTTTTGCAACTCCAACTGCTTCCGGCTTGTCCGCATCCTTTACGGTCATAATCATCTGCTTATATTTTGGCAGTTTCACGCCGGCGCCTGCAAAGGCTTTGTAAAGTGCACCGTTGAAGGTCTTATCGATTCCGAGGCATTCTCCTGTGGATTTCATTTCCGGTCCAAGAGAGATTTCCGCACCGCGCAATTTCTCGAAGGAGAATACCGGCATCTTGATTGCAATATAATCTGCTGTCGGAGCAAGTCCCGGAGTATAACCCATACCCTTTAAGGTATGTCCCATAATACATTTTGCAGCCAGATCCACAATTGGAATTCCGGTTACTTTGCTGATATACGGAACGGTTCTTGAAGAACGCGGATTTACTTCGATGACATAAATCTCATCATCCATGTCGATAAACTGGATGTTAATCAATCCGACTACATGCAATGCTCTTGCCAGACGCTTGGTGTA
The DNA here is from genome assembly GCF_002735305.1 of Agathobacter ruminis. Taxonomy (GTDB): domain Bacteria; phylum Bacillota; class Clostridia; order Lachnospirales; family Lachnospiraceae; genus Roseburia; species Roseburia ruminis. The sequence continues at coordinate 155,313 of NZ_PDYG01000134.1, read as the reverse complement.
TTCCACCAAAGTGTCACGGGCATGGTCGCTGATGGTCGGTGCCGGATAAACAGAGATGGAGTCTCCGGAATGCACACCGGTACGCTCGATATGCTCCATGATACCCGGAATCAGGATATCTTCGCCGTCACATACCGCATCCACTTCGATTTCTTTTCCTTGAAGATATTTATCAACCAAAATCGGATGATCCTGTGCATAGGTATTGATGATTGCCATGAATTCATCAATTTCGTCATCGTTAAATGCAATCTGCATTCCCTGTCCGCCCAGGACATAAGAAGGACGAACAAGTACCGGATAACCGATGCGATTTGCAACTTCCTTTGCTTCCTCTGCAGTAAATACCGTGCCGCCTGATGCTCTAGGAATTCCGGTTTCTTCAAGAATCTTATCAAAGAGTTCACGGTCTTCGGCTGCATCCACATCCTCAGCCTTGGTTCCAAGAATCGGAACACCCATCTTCATTAGGGCTTCGGTCAGCTTAATCGCGGTCTGTCCACCGAACTGTACCACCGCACCGTCCGGCTTTTCGATGTTTACGATGCTTTCCACATCTTCTGCGGTTAATGGCTCAAAATATAATTTATCTGCAATATCGAAGTCGGTAGAAACCGTCTCCGGGTTATTGTTTACGATAATGGTTTCCCAGCCTTCCTTTGCGAAAGCCCAGGTACAATGTACACTACAGAAGTCAAATTCGATACCCTGTCCGATTCGAATCGGACCTGAACCGAGTACCAAAACCTTCTTTTCCGGTTTGGTTTCTGCTGCTTCGTTTTCGCTTCCGTATACAGAATAATAATATGGTGTCTCGGCTGCAAATTCTGCCGCACAGGTATCTACCATCTTATATGCTGCTACAATATTGTTCGCATAACGCTGATCGCGAATTTCTTCTTCGGTCTTTCCAACCAGACGCGCAATGACGCTGTCCGGATATTCGATGCGTTTTGCTTCTGCAAGAAGTTCTGCAGTAAGTTCTCTTGCATGGGTTCCGGTTGCTTTTGCAACTGCCGGATTGCAGAGCATCAATGTCTTTTCCATCTCGACGAGAATTGCAAGCTTATCGATAAACCAATGGTCAATCATGGTAATCTCATGAATCTTGTCATAGCTTACACCACGACGAAGTGCTTCTGCGATAACCCAGATACGACGATCATCCACAACTGCTAACTGCTTTAACAGTTCTTCGTTTGAAAGTTCAGAGAAGTCGTATGACTGTAAGCAATCCACATGCTGCTCCAAAGAACGGATTGCCTTCATCAGCGCACCTTCGAAGTTGTCGCAGATACTCATAACTTCACCGGTTGCCTTCATCTGTGTTGTCAAAGTTCTCTTTGCGGTTAAGAACTTATCGAATGGAAGACGTGGAATCTTTACGACGCAGTAATCAAGCATCGGCTCGAAGCTGGCGTAGGTCTTCTGTGTAATTGCATTCTTGATTTCATCAAGGGTATATCCCAAAGCAATCTTTGCAGTTACCTTTGCGATTGGATATCCGGTCGCCTTGGATGCAAGCGCAGAAGAACGGGATACACGAGGGTTTACCTCGATTACACAATATTCAAAAGATTCCGGATGGAGTGCATACTGCACATTACATCCACCTGTGATTTCAAGCTCATTGATGATATTTAAAGCAGAGCTACGAAGCATCTGATATTCTTTATCACCTAAGGTTTGGGAAGGAGCCACAACGATGGAATCACCGGTATGCACACCAACCGGATCAATGTTTTCCATGTTGCAGACAGTAATGCAGTTGCCGTTTGCATCGCGCATTACTTCGTATTCGATTTCTTTCCAACCTGCGATACAACGTTCTACCAATACTTCTCCCACGCGGGACAAGCGCAATCCGTTGCTCAAAATCTCGATTAATTCCTGCTCATTATGAGCAATACCGCCGCCGGATCCACCTAAGGTAAATGCAGGGCGGAGCACTACAGGATAACCGATGGTATTGGTGAATTTGATACCATCTTCGATATTGTTTACAACCTGGGAAGCGGCGATTGGCTCGCCAATCTTTTCCATGGTGTCCTTAAATGCCTGGCGGTCCTCAGCTTTAAAAATAGTCTCGGCCGTGGTTCCGATTAATTTCACACCGGCTTCTTCCAAGAATCCGCTTTCGGCCAGTTCCATACCAAGGTTCAGTCCCGCCTGACCACCAAGTGTCGGCAAGATAGAATCCGGTTTTTCTTTTAAAATAATTTCTTTTAATACATCTAATGTCAATGGCTCGATATAAACCTGATCTGCAATCTGCTTATCGGTCATAATCGTTGCCGGGTTGGAATTCACCAGGCAAACCTCTACGCCTTCTTCTTTTAAAGAACGGCATGCCTGGGTTCCTGCGTAATCAAACTCTGCAGCCTGTCCGATTACAATAGGACCGGAGCCGATTACCAATACTTTCTTAATGTCATGATTTCTAGGCATTTGTGGCTCCTTTCTACTTGCTCATCATATCAATAAATCGGTCAAAGAGGTATGCGCTGTCCTGTGGTCCAGGGCATGCCTCCGGGTGAAACTGTACGGTAAAGATGTTCTTGCCGACATAGGCAAGACCTTCGTTTGTGCCATCGTTGACATTCACGAAAGCCGGTGTTGCAACAGCCGGATCCAACTTATCCGTGTCAACCACATATCCGTGGTTCTGTGAAGAAATATATACTTTTCCTGTCGCGAGGTCCTTTACCGGATGGTTACCGCCGCGATGTCCGTATTTCATCTTATGGGTGTCTGCACCGGTTGCGAGTGCCATAAGCTGATGTCCGAGACAGATTGCAAAAATCGGCACATCGGAATCATATAACTTTTTCACCTCATCGATGATGCTGCCGCAATCCTTCGGATCTCCAGGGCCGTTTGACAACATGATGCCGTCCGGATTTGCAGCAAGAATTTCTTCTGCCTTTGTGCGTGCCGGATAAATGGTCACTTCACAGCCTCTGTCATTCAAACTCTTTGCAATATTATTTTTGGCACCGAAGTCAAGCAAAGCAACTTTTTTGCCGGTCCCCTTCAGGACATGCACTTCATCACAGGTCACTTTGTCAACCACATTGCCGGTTGTATAAGCATGAAGCTTTGGTAAAATCTCATCCAGATTGTAATTCTCATTGCGGGTAATCATGCCATTCATGGTTCCCTTCTCACGAAGAATCTTGGTGAGGGCACGCGTGTCAATACCGCAAATTCCCGGAATGTCATGTTCAAGCAAGAAATCCTGAATCGAACCGGTTGCTCTGAAATTGGAATAGTTGCGGGATAATTCGCGAACAATGTATCCATCCGGCCATGGTTTTTGAGATTCCATATCCGGTGTAATACCATAATTGCCGATGAGTGGATAGGTCATGACGACCGCCTGACCTGCGTACGAAGGATCTGTCAGCACTTCAAGGTATCCGGTCATGGAAGTGTTGAACACGATCTCACTAATGACTTCTCTGTCAGAACCAATGCCCTTTCCGGTGAACACGGTTCCATCTTCTAAGATGAGATATGCTTTCATATATTCTGCCTTTCTGTTGATATGTGGGCAAAAAAAAAGAGACGAATGCCCTTTTTCTCGCATTTAGAAAATTCTATCACAGCGACCTGGTTTTTTCAATGAAAAATGTGCGAAAAAAGCAAACAAAAAAGACGGCAAAAAAATACAATTTTGCCATCTTTTTTAACAAGAATATGCATTTTTATTTATTGAGCCCTGCAATTTTATCCGCAAGCCCGGTATAGCGCTTTTGCTCATGATTGTTTGCAACCATCTCATAGAAGGTTTGTTCATCACCCACAATGGTCACACAATTCTTTGCTCTGGTAACCGCCGTATAAATCAGATTGCGATTCATCAGCATGCGCGGTCCGCTCATCAACGGAATTACCACAGCCGGATATTCCGACCCCTGCGATTTGTGAATTGTAATCGCATAGGCATGTTCCAATTCATCCAACTGTTTGAACGAATATTCTACCTTGTGATTTTCATCGAAGCAGATGGTCATCTGCTCTGCAAACCGGTTGATTTCTTCGATGATGCCCATGTCGCCGTTGAAGACACCCATTCCCTTTTCAATGGCTAGCCCGTATTTGCTACGCACTTCCCATTCAAGTTGATAGTCGTTGCGAATCTGCATCACCTTATCACCTTCACGGAAGATGCGTCCGGCATGCTCATATTCCTTTTTGCCGTCCTCCGGCGGATTGATATAATACTGCAAAATTTTGTTCAGCCGCTCCACACCGAGATTGCCTTTGCGCGTCGGTGTCAGAACCTGGATATCAAACGGAGTTGCATGGACATAATTCGGCAATTTCTGAACAATCAGCTGCAGTGTGACATTGATAATTTTATCTGCATCATAGCGCTTCAGGAAAAAGAAATCTTTGCTCTTGTTGTCCAATACCACTTCCTCGCCATGATTGATTTTGTGTGCATTGACGATGATGTCACTCTCCGACGCCTGACGGAACACCTTGGTCAGACATACGGTATGAAATGCTTTGGATGCAATCATATCTTTGAGCACACAGCCCGGTCCCACGGACGGCAACTGGTTGGTATCGCCGACGAGAATCAGTCTCGTACCATGCGGGATTGCACGGAGAAGTGCATACATCAGCGTGATATCCACCATCGACATCTCATCGATGATAATGACATCCGTCTCCAATGGATTCTGCTCATTCCGTTCAAATCCCCCATTGCCTTCCGGTCCTCCGGAGACTTCGAGCATACGATGAATTGTGCGTGCCTCATACCCGGTGGTCTCACTCATGCGCTTGGCCGCGCGGCCGGTCGGCGCTGCCAGGAAGATATCCAGTCCTTCTTCTTCAAAATAACGGATGATGCAATTGATTGTCGTAGTCTTTCCGGTACCCGGTCCACCGGTCACAATCAACAGGCCGTTGCGCGCCGCTTCCACCACGGCATCCGCCTGATGTGCTTCAAGCTCGATGCCGGTCTTTTTTTGAATTTGTGCGATCTGTGCGCGCACGACCGATTCGGAAATATCATATTGCGTATCCAGCGCTTTCAACATTGCTGCGGAATTTTCTTCCATTCGATGAAACATCATCGAAGCAATGCAGACCTCGTCTCCACGATTTTGCATGACAATTTTGCGGTCCATCGCCAGATTCATAAAATGCGATTCGATCAGTTCCGGCGTCACTTCCAAAAGACGCGCGGCACGCCCCGACAGTTCCTCTTCCGGCAGATAAGTATGTCCTTCATTGGATGCCTGCATCAGCGTATACAGGATTCCGGAACACACACGAAAGTCTGAATCAGTGTGAATGCCGACGCGCATGGCAATCTCATCAGCAGTCCGAAAGCCGACGCCTTCGATGTCTTCTGCCATGCGATATGGGTTCTCGCGGATCATTTGATACACATCCGCACCATACCGCTGATAGATTTTCACTGCGAGATTCATCGTAATGCCATACTGCTGCAAAAACAGCATCGCCTCACGCAGGTCTTTTCGCTCATTGACCTGATCGGCAATCTCCATCGCTTTGCGCGCAGAAATCCCCTTGATTTCCGACAAACGCTCCGGTTCTTCCTCCATGATGCGAAAAGTGTCAGCCTTAAATCTGCGAACGATACGTGCCGCCAGCGCGACACCGATGCCTTTGATAGCGCCGCTTGCGAGATATCGCTCGATGGCTTCTTCGTCCTCCGGCGCCTTTTGTTCATAGCTGGCCACCTTGAACTGATTGCCATATGTCGGATGAACCGTATAATCCCCCTGTGCTTCGATATTTTCGCCTTCTGCAATATCAGGAAAATTGCCGACGCAGGTCAGTTCTTCACCGTCTACGATTAAATTTAAAATGGTATATCCATTGTCCGGATTCCGCCAGACAATATGATCAACATATCCATTGATTGTTTCCATTGATTCCTATGCTCTTTCCTTTTCTTTCTAATTATTATAATGGATTCCCGCCCAATCGCAATAAAAAAGCAGATTGAAAATTCAATCTGCTCATTTTTATGATTCTTCTGTTTCAGGAACCTGTGGAATGTTATAATTGCGTTTCATCTGCTCAAACAACTGCTTCGTCACGGTCTCCCCGACTTCGTCAAGCATCTGATCCGCCAGTTTCTCATACACCGAATCCATATACATGTCCGTAATCTGTGTCATCGTTGAATCCTCTTCTTCATCATCCCCGAAGGAGGAGAAGGTTTCCTTGACATCTTTCAGAATTTTTTCCATGAAATAGGATTCGAATTCCTTGATGGCACCGAGCATCTCTTCTTCGGAAGAATTCTGTGAGAGATTTCCAACTTTGGTATTGAGTGCGTCGCTTCCCGCCTTTTCGACGGAATTCGTGCCATTTGTATAGATTGAATTTTGTAGGCTTTTTACATCCATATGCGACTCCTGCTACTATTAGCGTCTCAGATTGTTTGCGGTATCCAGCATCGAATCAGCGGTCTGAATCGCCTTTGAATTTAATTCGTAGGCACGCTGTGCGATAATCATATTTACCATTTCGTCTGCAACCGATACATTCGAAGCCTCGAGATATTTCGGATGTACCTTACTTTGTACCAGTCCCTGTGTCGTGGTCTCCGCCATCGGTGCACCGGATGCTGCGGTTGCTTCCAAAAGAGAATCTCCGCGCTTTTCAAGGCCGTTCGGGTTTGTAAACTGATACAGACCGAACTGCTGATTCAACATGGTAACATTGCCTTCGACATCTTTGTATCCCACTTCACCGAGATGTGAGAAATACATACGCTCTGCATTGACATTTTCCGGTACATAAATCGGATTGCCCTGCGTATCCAGCACTGCATATCCATCCTGTGTTGCCAGGAAAGTTCTACCCTGTGCATCGAGCGACCATGTGAAGTTACCGTTTCTGGTGTAATAAGTATTGCCATCCAGACCCCGCACAGAGAAGAAGCCCTGTCCTTCAATTGCAAAGTCGGTTGCACTTTCACTCGCAGTCAGAGAACCCTGGGTGTACATAGAAGTATTCGCCACCACGCGGGTACCGAGACCAACCTGTGCAGATACCGGCTTTTCTTCACCGTTTGCGGAAGTGGTCCTCGTCTGAATCGTCTGGTATAAGAGCGATTTGAATTCGGTACGCTCTGTTTTGTATCCTACTGTATTAACATTTGCAAGGTTGTTGGAAATGGTATCCACATTAACCTGCTCTGATTTCATTCCGGTCGCTGCCGTATAGAGTGCTCGCATCATAAGCTATTCCCTCACTTTACACTTTGCCGATTTGGTTCACTGCAACTTCGAGTGTCTCATCGATGGATGTGATTACCTTTTGATTTGCTTCATACGCACGCTGAATGGTAATCATATTTACCATCTCATCCACTACCTGTACATTGGATGTCTCGAGACATCCCTGACGAATCGAACCATCTGCCACCACAATCTGTCCGCCATCGACAAGATTGTAGAGATTCTCTCCGTATTTTTCAATATAATCATAATTTGCAAAATCAACCAGGCCCATTGTGCCAACCACCTGATCGTTCTGATAAATATATCCGAGTTCATCCACTTCGAAATCTCGTGTCGGATCAACCCGCACCCAGTTGGCCGGTCCCGCATCGCGGTTAACCGCTCCTGTCATATTCAGGACATGGTCTCCGTCTTTGGTAACCAGATAACCTTCTGCATTGACAACAAAGGCCCCGTCACGTGTGAATTTCACACTCGCCTGTCCCTGCTTGTCTTCAAATGCGATTGCAAAGAATCCGTTTCCGGCAACAGCAAAATCAGATTTGTTATCTGTCACTTCAAAACTGCCGCTCGAATAATCGGTATAGGTTTCTCCAAGATGCACACCATATACAATTGATCCGATGTTGCGATCAAGTCCGTAATTGGATGTGTCGCGAACCGTATATGCCAGCTTCTCACCAAATGAATGAGAAGTGGTTCCTTCTTTTTTATATCCATAGGTATCTGCATTTGCCAGATTGTTTGTCATTACATCGAGACGCTTCATCTCGTTTACCATTCCGGTATGTGCAGTATAGAGACCTTTTACCATATCTGTACCTCATTGATTGCCAAAGCATAGAGTTTCTAAATTGTATATCGGCAACTTTCAATAATATTTTAGCATATTTGAAAAAGAAAAAACATCAGCGAAACGGAATCCCCTGATGTTTTTATTTTCCCTATTAAGTTATCTAAACTAGCCGTTGCAAAGTTTCATGCGGATATCTTTGGTGATGATATCCTTATAACTGAAAGAAAGCAACTGTGGTGGGTTACGGTCCAATTCGTCGTCCACCAAAATCGTAAACACACTCGGATATGCTTCCTGAATAACACCCTCTTGAATGTCAACTTTGTTACGTCCGCGATCCAACTGGATCTTCACTCTGCTGCCACACTGCTGATGCACGGACGCGCGTACTTTGTTGATTTCTGCCTGTTCCATAACACCCTCCTCATATTTTGCATTTTTGTCGTGTCATGAAACACAACATCTTGTGTTTTTAGTATAGCAAAGCAATAAAACGCGGGCAATGGTCCATAAGTACTATATAATTATATTTATTCGGCAGTTCTGGGTTTTCTATGAATAATATACATTTTCGTATTATATTCACACATTGTTAGATTAAACTTTTTTAGATTTCATTGTACGCCTCGATCAGCATGGCATGTACTACATCTCGTACATAGCTGCCAATCTGTTTTTGCTGTTCCTTGTCCAGCTGCTTCGGATCGATTGGTGTACCATATGTAATGGTTACTACACCCTTCTTAATCCACGGCATATGATTCTCCAGAATATCTCCCGCGCCTGTAATCGCCATCGGGATAATCTTGCATCCGGATTTCAATGCAATCTTGAAAGATCCTTCTTTAAAAGGAAGCATGGCACAGGGATCGGTATCATGGCATCTGGTGCCTTCCGGGAAAATCGCAATGGAAATACCATCTTTCACATAATCAATTGCGGTCAATATCACCTTCAGGCTCTGCTTCATATCATCGCGATGAATGAAGAGGCAGTACAGTCTCTTCATGACCATTCCAAGAATCGGCACTTTGTTGATTCCGTCTTTTGCAATATATCCGGTACGGCCCTTGACCTGCGGATAAGTGCAGATGACATCAAAAAAGCTTCGATGATTTCCGACATACAGCACCGGCTCATCATCCGGAATATTTTCGCGGCCTTTTACTTTTAATTTAACGCCGGAGATAAACATCACGCAGCGGAATGCCCAATTGACAATCGCCAGTTCCGCCAGATCGGCCTTCTTGCGGTTAAATTTCCCGACAATCCAAAGTACAAACATCACCGGTAAATTGAATACCAGGAAAAAGAATACAAATATTACAGCCAGAATTGATCTCATATTGGTTCTCACTTTCTTCCATTCCTTGTCCGGAATGTCTCCTACTATTACACCAAGATTCTGCCGTCCCGTCAAGAAATAAATTGCATAAGATTTTCTCGTGTTTTATACTGAAATCAGAATTACTATTTTTTGTTTGGAGACAAAATATGACAAACTACGGAACTCGAAAAAAATCTGCGATTGCACTCATTCTGATCTGTGCAATGATGCTGACGGGCTGTGATCCAGCCGGCATCATCACGCATCTCGAAAGCAAATATGTGGGAGATGAAGAGGCGCGCGAAAATCCGCTCTTTTGGGACGACGCCACCCCGGTTCCCAAATCTTCCAATCTCTATACATTATCCGGCGACAATTTTCTCGGAAAACCTTATATTGATCTGGCTCGACTCGGCGATCATATCCTGATGGTCGGTCAGGCGGCTTACAGTACGAAGAAGATTGTGGTTCAGGATTTGACCGACGAAGATTACAAACTGTCCTTTGATTTATACAGTCCATGGAGCAACAGCATTCTCGCATCGCTCCCATATGACGAGCTCGACTGCGACGGCTACTGTGTTCTTGGAAGCAGCAAATTACTGCTCTTCTCCAAAACCAATAACCTCATATGGATCTACGATGACAAGCTTGAGCTGGTCGGCACCTTTGAGGTCAACGGCATCAGCACTGATTTTGAGAGCATCTTTTATATGGGTGACAATAACACGATCTATGCAAACTCAGTCGCAGGCGACTATATTTACAGCATTCAATTTCCGGATGAGATTTCATCTCCGGAACAGCCGGTTACTCTCAATGCAAAACCGGTCAAGACCGACTTTTTTCAACACATCCTGTCGCCAAAGCTGGTCGCTCAGTCAAAGGATGAGTCAAAGCTCATCATCACCGGCATAGACAGTAAATCCATGCGGCAGAGCATCTGGAGCTATCGAGCTTCCGATGACAGTGCGCAGCTGCTGGTCGAATCCATTGATACCTACATCGGTTCGGTATATGATGACGACTATATTCTCTGCACCAGTTTTTCGGATGAGTGTTGGAAATATGTCAACAGCGATGAAAACAATTACTTTTTTGAGGCAAGAGATATTACAGATGCCACGATATTTGCAGATCATTCGTATGTGCTCAATCAAAAGATTACTTCCGAAGACAAACCAACCAAATGCAATGGCATTTATTATGAGGAAGACGGCACCGTCAGGAGTTCCTTCTCTTTTTCCAAGAAGGCCTGTGAGCTGACAAGTTGTGCTTTCTTTGAAGCCGACAATCTCGCCTTTTATTTCATCTATCAGGAGAACTCCGATCCGCAGCTTTTGGTCTGGGACCTGAGTGATGCAGGAAAGAAAAAAGATCCGATTACCTGCTATGACAATTTTTATGAACTGGAATATACTTATCGGGCGAAGATGCATGAGAAGGATCCGGAGATGTTTCCGATTTACAGCAATTTTTATGATGACGGATCCTACGACTGGGGCGATCTCACAGAATGCCGTGAACTCGCAAACAAATTGGAAAAGCAATATAATATTGAAATTTATCTTGGAGAAGAAGTTCCGAACCAGATTGATGTATTCAATGTCGCAACCATGACGCACAGCGATACCACCATGAATGCACTCAAGCAATTCCAGAAAATTCTTGCACTCTATCCGGATAATTTCTTTCAGCAGCTGATGTATGGCAATCTCAGCTCGCTGCGCTTTTATTTTGCAGGCACCTTGTCCAGTGACGCCGACGGCATGCTCTCCGAAGCTGGCGCCTTTGTTTCCCAACTTGGCCAATGCAAGCTAATGGTCATTGACTGCAATTTCGTCTGGGACATGAGCTACACGCTCAACCATGAATTCTCCCACATGATTGACAGTCGTCTCGACTATCGCTCCGTATGGAGCACTATGGATGCGCTCTATTCCGAAACCAAATGGGCATCCTACAATCCGGAAGGATTTGAATACAGCTACGATTACAGCGATTACACTTCCTACGAACCGTACTACACTTACGCAGAATATTTCGTCGATGCCTATGGCACCACCTATCCTACCGAAGACCGTGCCGAACTGTTCGGGGAAGCTGCCAATTATGCAGTCAGCGACGACCCTGATTTCATCCTGACCTACTACTTCAATGATGCCCGTCTTAAGAAGCTGAAATATTATTGTTCCTGCATACGGGATGGCTTCGATACCACCGATTGGCCGGCTGTCATGCCATGGGAAAAAATTCTAAAAGCTCATTAATCGCACAAAAAAAGAATCGCTCCTTTGAGCGATTCTTTTTCTATGGGCAGAGGTGGATTCGAACCACCGAAGCAATGTGCAGCAGATTTACAGTCTGTCCCCTTTGGCCACTCGGGAATCTGCCCTGACAATCAAGAATTATATCACACTTGTCACCTCTACACAAGCAAATAATCCTCTTTTATTATTACCATTCACAGCGTGTATTGCCTAACATCCTCAGCCCATAAACCCGGTACCCCCTTCACTTTGCAAGAATATTTTGGTTTTCATATATGCAAAAGCTCGCATCCTGATTACCATATGTCTTTTGAATGCCTGTACAATTTTGAAAAAAGTTTATCGTTGGCGGACACACAAAGCGATCGTATATGTACTTCTCATCTAAAGGATACCCGGGTGAATCGGAGTGAGCTATGCAAACGGAGTCTGAACCCGGGTATCCCTTAGACTGAGGAGTACATAATATCAATAAATTAAGTGTCCGCCACTTCATAAACCTTTTTCAAAATGGTTCATTCATCAAAAGACACATGTGTGATGCTCGCCTTTTGCATATTGAAAACCTTAAATATTCGCAAAAATGTGAAGGGGGTACCGGGTTTATGGGCTGAGGATGTTTATCATAAAACAGGCTGTAAATGGTAATCTTTTATTTGGTTTCCCAGAAGTTGACAGGTTCGTAATCCTGGAGCCCTGCCAGGAATCCGCGATTGCCGAGTTCCTCAAAAATGAGGTCAAGGGTGCTCTCCTGCTCGGCCGATACGGTATGATAGTGATAACCGCTGGTCGCATCGCTCAGAGGACGCGATTCCGAGCCGGCCATCAGTTTCATGAAATCATCCACATCTTTGCGGGATGCAATATGAAGATCACCTCTCACAACGCCGTAGACGCGGTGAAAAATAAAAATGTCTTCGATACGACCGCCGAGATCGACGATGCACTGCATTTCCTCACGTGTCTGCTCTTCGGTATGAAAAACCTTAAAGACACGCTGTGGGCGGGAACTCTTGCTCATCAGCAGATAGCCACGGTTGGTTGCGTAGATTTCGCTTCCGTTCGCGCGCAGCAGAGCAATGTCCTGCACGATTACCTGGCGGCTCACGCCAAATTCTTTTGCCAGTGAGGATGCGCTCAAAGGCTTCTGTGCAATTCTAAGATTGGTAATAATCGAATCTCTGCGTTCTTCTCCGGTCATAAATGAACTCCTCTGGTATATTTGCATGTGTCTTTACACATCCGCTCTACATTGTATCACATTATCCCCGGATTTGAGAAGTCCGTATAAAGTAAAAAAGACAGCTACGATCGCTGTCTTTTTTAGGAGAAGGTATTTTTACTATGGGGTATAGCAAAAACTATATAATGTATTGGGGGGTTTTTACAGGTATTATAATACCACGGGTATACCAATAAGTGTGCACAAACTTCACAAAAAGTTATGGGTCATTATGTACAGATTGTACAGTACTTTGGTACCAGCTTTTTTACACCCCTCAGAATGTTGCACAATTTAGTCAGCAAAAAGGGCTTCAAACTCATCTCTGCCGATTTTTTCCTTCTCAAGCAGAAGCTGTGCACATGCATCGAGAATGCTTCTGTTCTCGTCAATCATGCGACGGGCGGTTGCATATGCGTCATCGATAATCTTCTTGACTTCATCATCGATTTTTGCAGCAACACCTTCACTGTAGCCACGCGCATGTGCAAGGTCACGACCGATGAATACTTCTTCTTCATCCTCTCCGTAGCTGATCAGTCCGATGGAATCTGACATGCCATACTTTGTCACCATCGCTTTTGCCAGCTTGGTCGCCTGTTTGATATCCTGCGATGCGCCGGTTGTGATATCATCAAAAATCAGTTCTTCCGCCACGCGTCCACCGAGGTCAACGATAATCTCCTGAAGCATTTTGCCTTTGGTCATGAACATTTCGTCCTTCTCAGGCAGTGGCATGGTATAGCCGGCTGCTCCAAGACCTGTCGGAATAATGGATACGGAATAAACCGGTCCGACATCCGGAAGCAGATGGAACAAAATTGCATGTCCGGCTTCGTGATATGCGGTAATCTTTTTCTCCTTGTCGGAGATAATCTTGCTGCGCTTTTCGGCGCCGATTCCCACTTTAACGAATGCGCGCTGAATATCCTCTTTTAAAATAAATTTGCGGTCTGCCTTTGCGGCAAAGATAGCAGATTCATTCATCAGATTTTCAAGATCCGCACCGGTGAATCCGGCTGTGGTTTGCGCAATCTGTGCGAGGTCCACATCCTCCGCCAGCGGCTTGTTGTTGGAATGCACTTTTAATATTTCTTCACGGCCACGGACATCCGGACGACCGACTACAATCTTGCGGTCAAAACGACCCGGACGCATAATTGCCGGATCAAGAATATCTACACGGTTGGTTGCTGCCATCACGATGATGCCTTCATTGACACCGAAACCATCCATCTCTACCAGCATCTGGTTCAATGTCTGTTCACGCTCGTCATGTCCGCCGCCCATACCGGTTCCACGGCGTCTTGCTACCGCATCAATCTCATCGATAAATACGATACAAGGGGCATTTTTCTTTGCCTCCTCAAACAGATCGCGCACACGGGATGCTCCAACACCGACAAACATTTCGACGAAATCCGATCCGGAAATGGAAAAGAACGGCACACCGGCCTCGCCTGCAATTGCTTTTGCCAGCAAAGTCTTACCTGTTCCCGGAGGGCCCTCCAGCAAAACGCCTTTCGGAATTCGCGCGCCAAGCATCGTATATTTGGATGGTGCACTGAGGAAATCTACGATTTCTTCAAGTTCTTCTTTTTCTTCCTTGAGGCCGGCAACATTTGCAAACGTAATCTTGTTGTCTTCCTCCGTCGACAACTTTGCACGGCTCTTGCCAAAGTTCATCATGCGGCTTCCGCCACTTTGCGCTGCGGAATTGTTGCTCATGATGATAAATAAAATGAAAAATGCTCCAAAAATCAAAAGATATGGAAGCAGTTTCATAATCCAGCTTTCCTGCGGGATTTCTTCCACATACAGCTTGTCAAAATGATAAGAATTGACAAGTTCCTGCATTTCATTGACATCTGAGGTATACAAGACTTTTGTCGTATGCGCCTCATCATCCATTGTAATTTCGAGACTTCCGGTCGGCACTTCACGATTCTGGATAACCGTAATGGTCTTTACCTGCTCCTGCTCCAACGCTTTCTTCAAATCAGATACGGTATATGAGCTTGTGGCTCTGTGATTTCCCATCCAATACCATACCAATACCACGATGAGGATCAGAATCGCATAAACGAAAAATCCGCCTCCCGTATTTCTGCTTTTTGTATTCAATCTTGCTTCTCCTTTATCTGGTCCAATTAAATATCTTCCACAAATCCGACATAAGGAAGATTGCGGTATCTCTGATCATAATCAAGTCCGTATCCGACTACAAACTTGTCCGGAATGACAAATCCGGTATAATCAACTACCACTTCTTTTGCCACGCGGCGATCCGGCTTGTCCAAAAGTGTACACAGTGTCATGCTCTTCGGATTGCGTTCCTTTAACATCGGAATCAGACGGCTGAGTGTATTGCCCGAATCAATAATATCCTCGACAATGATGACATTCTCGCCCTCAATGGAATGCTCGAGATCCTTTTTGATCTGTACATTTCCGGATGATTCTGTACCGCTGCCATAACTTGAAACGGTCATAAAATCCATTGTCATCGGCAATTCAATGCGTTTTGCAAGGTCGGTTGCAAAGAAAATGGACCCCTTTAAGATAACTACCAGGAATACGCTCTCACCCTTGAATTTTTTGGTGATTGCAGCGCCTATTTCTGCAGTTCTGCGAATAATCTCCTGCTCGGAAAGATGAACAGAAATCTTATGATGTGATAAATCCATGTCACTCAATTCTCCTCTTGTATTTCTTTTATTTCCAGAACATATGTCGTATCTGATGAAACATATGCATCAACTGACACACGCCCCTTATATTCATAATTCGAAAGAATCGCATAAACCTGCGTCTCTCCTGCCACAATCGGGATCAATCCGCGATGATGTTCCGGTATCTTGGCATCAATCCATTCACGGTTTACATTCTTATGCTCACCCTTCGCATTCAGGACAAATGCATCCGATTCCCGACGGCTTCGAATTACAAATCCATTTTTAATCTTATCATAATCCAAACATTTCGTACATGACTTTTTGCGCAAATCCGCACAGTTTGTAGCCTCACGCACGCAAAGTGTCAGCTTTTTCACCACGGTGTTTTCTCTGTTGCAAAGCAAAATCTGCATTGTGGTCTGTTCCTGTTTCAGCATCTTTATCTCCTGCGCCGAAACCGTAACAGGAATCAGTTCCTGAGGCTGCACTTTTTCGCTCATCTGCTCATACAGTTCGCGTGTAGGTACCTTCATAAAAACAATCAGGTCACTGTCCCGATAGACCTTCATCCATCCCGGCAGTTGTATACTCGCACCTTCGACATGATCCAGTAAATGATAGACTTCATCCACATGCACGGCCTCAATGTCCTTTGCACTGTGCAGCAATTCCGCAATGGCCATATGAATCACACGGCGGGCAATCGCCGGATGCATTTGCGAAAGTCTGCGGGTCGACAGGGACAATTCCGCGCAGAGATTTTCAAATTCATATTCTTCTACGACAGCTTTCTCAAATGCGGTTTTGGTCTGCCTTTGCAGATAGTCCTCGACCTCAGCCAGGCGCGAGGCCGTTTCACTGATGTGTACTGCTGCATGATGATTGATTCCCGCAAAAGCCGGAAGCACCTGCGCACGTATATAATTGCGGCTGTAAGCCTCATCTTCATTGGTCGCATCGGTACAATAGCTTTGTCCCTGCTTCTTTAAATAGGCTTCTATCCGGGCACGTGTCACCCCCAGCATCGGCCGGATCAGTCGGATGTGATTCGTCAGCTCACGCACGGGAGGCATGCCGCAGAGGCCGCGCAATCCGGTGCCTCTTGCCAGCTGAAACAGTACGGTTTCCGCCTGATCATCGCTATGATGTGCCAGTGCCACCACAGACGGCTCTGTCAGGTTTTCAAACACGCGATAGCGAAGGATGCGGGCCGCTTCCTCAATGCCGATTCCCTGCATTGCTGCAAATTCCGGTACATCGACATGATGCACGGTCAGCGGAACCTCCAGCATATCACACAGGTCCTGCACAAACTGCGCATCTCTTATGCTCTCGTTGCCGCGAATGCCATGCTCCACATGCACAGCTGTGATCCGGCATTGCAGACACGGCTCAAGTTCTTTGAGTGCGCAGAGCAAAGCAACGGAATCTGCACCGCCCGACACTGCCACGCATACCGTCTCATTCGGTGCAATCATATGATATTTTCGAATGGTTTCGAGTAATTGTTGTTTCATGTCCCACCTTTATCTGCAAAAGAAGCGGCGAATATTATTCGTCGCTTTCTTTGAATATGATTTCATTCTCATATGCAAGTCCCAATTTGCTTTTTGCCATATCTTCCACAAACTGCAGTGTTTGCATGTAGGCTTCACGTTCCTTTAATTCACTGGCCCGTTCTGTCTCATCTGCAAGCTGCTGTTGCAATTTGTCTACCTGCTCCGCATAAGACTTATCTTTTTGTTTCAGACGAAAAACCTGCACATTCATCGCAACCAGCAACAGCAATACAATGATTGCAATGCTGATTTTCTCGCCGCGCCGGTTTTTATGTTTACGCGCTGTCATTCGGCTCCCTCTCAACTTCTCAGGTTTATTCTGCAAGATACTCAAATAATTCCTTTGCTTCTTCCTTTTTGGTGGTATCCGCCAGGGCCAGCACTCTGGCTTTCACGGTGCGCTGTCCAAATGCAATCTCAATAATATCGCCAACCTTAACATTGACAGATGCCTTTGCCACCTTACCGTTGACCATAACTCGTCCGTTATCGCAGGCTTCGTTTGCAACACTGCGTCTCTTAATCAATCTGGATACTTTCAAAAACTTGTCCAGTCTCATCATTTTCCTCCAACATTCAATCTATTTTTCTTATTATATCATATTCTCCCATTCATGCACAAAAAAAGAGACCGGATAAACCGATCTCCTTCCCTTTTCATAATGAACTCTCTATCTAATTAGATTAGTTGATAGAATCCTTTAAAGCCTTACCAGCCTTGAACTTAGGAGCCTTAGAAGCTGGGATGGTGATTTCCTTACCAGTCTGTGGGTTACGTCCGGTACGAGCTGCTCTTTCAGAAACTTCGAAAGTTCCGAATCCAACTAACTGGATCTTCTCACCCTTCTTTAACTCTTCTGATACAACTTCGGTAAAAGCTTTAACAGCTGCCTCAGCATCCTTCTTAGATACTTCAGCCTTCTCAGCGATAGCTGCAACTAATTCTGCTTTGTTCATGTTAAATTCCTCCTCTGGATTAACTAAATTTATTACAAAACTATTTATACTAATTTTCGACCTGTTTGTCAAGGAAAAGTGCCCATTTTTCAAGGGTTTGTAGAGATTTTACAAATTTATTAATCTCTTAAAGAAAGGGTTGACAAATAATCGGAAAGGTATTTATACAAATCCGGGTTCTGCTCAGTCGACGTTTCGCTCGACCCCTGTGAATCCGCTGATTCTGTGGTTTTTGGCGGTTTTGGAGCCTCTACAACCTGCGTGCTCGGAGCAGGTGTTTCCTCGTCGGTAACCTTAATTATTATGGTTGCTTCCGGCGAATTTACATAGAGCGTACGCTCCCAGTCATCATATTCTTCCGTCACAACTGACAAACTGTGTTTTCCGTACTTAAGCGAAATCGGCTGTGAATAGTCGACCGGCTGACCATCAAGATACAAAATTGCGCCCTCCGGATTGATGGAAAACAGTACTTTTCCATACTTCGGGCCCTTACCTTTCATCTTGTCGAGGTCGACTTTTGTAGTCTTGCCGCGTTTGATTTTGATGTCTTTGGTGCCACCCCAGCCATCATTTGCGACCGCCAGACGATATTGTCCCTCCGGTAGATCCAGACTCATATCCGGTGTGATCCGGACAAAAATCTTCTCCCCCACCTGCAGATAGCTGTCATCAAACAATGTCGTATTGGCCAGCTGAAGGGTTCCGTGACCTGTTGTCACCGATACGGAAAGGATTTTTTTGCCGATTCCGACGACCGCAAGCGTGTCATCCTTCGTAATGCTGTCAAATTCCACCTGGGAATCGTTGCTGAAGGTAATTGCATCACTTCCGTACGAATACAGACTATCCGCGATTTTCAGCTGTCCTTCTTCCGGATTGGTTTCAAATCGCGTGATATCTTTATATTCCCATACACGGTCGGAAATCCCGAGTTCTTTTAATTTACCTTCCTCATCCGTGCTGCCGAGCCATACGACACGCCCCGGAGTAAACTGTGCTGCCGAGTCGGTATTGCCGTATTTGTCGAGAAAATCGGTGAAAAGGCCGTAATGATACTGATATTGCATCCCATTGTCATAACAATAGACATGAATCAGCTCATGTACCGTATCATTGGCGACAATCATATAGAGAATGTCTTCCTTTTCGCGCTCCGCCACCTGTGTACCATCCTGTTGTGTGGACGGATAATAATAATGGTAACCACCCTCGCCCAGCTTATCCAGTGATTGTTTGCCACATGCAGACAGGACAAGCGTCAATATGCAGACAGCAATCCACATCAGCCTATTCTTCGAGATTCTTTTCATATCTTTCTGCCATCTCCATCAAATGCTCTTTGGTATTCTCTGCCGGATGGTCCAAAACAATCATCAGCAGATATTTTAATATTGCACCAATTTGTTTTCCCTGCGGAATCCCCAGTGCAAGCAGGTCTTTGCCGTTTACAGCCAGCCCTGCGAGTGACACACACTCATTTCGCGCAAGAATGCCTGCACAGAGACTTTCAAGCTGTGAGAGATATTCCAGCTTTTCCTTGCGCAGATATTCGCTTTGTGCAAGGATATCCGCCCGCTTGATTGCAATCAGATCCGGCAAAAGCTCCACGCCAATCTGATTGAGGAAGTGTCGCAGTGTCCTGTCCGTCAACTCCGGTCTTTCATCATGATATCTCACCAAGGCCGTGGTATGCGCGATGGTATCATTATCGAGTTTCAGACGGCGCAATATTTTTTTCGTCATTTCTGCGCCCATCTCCGGATGTCCGTAATAATGTTCCTGCCCTGTCTCGTCCGTACTTTTGCAAAGCGGCTTGGCCACATCATGAAACAGCATTGCCAGACGCAAATCTTTTTCCGGTTGGATCTGCTGCATTCCGACAAGGGAATGGGTGCCCACATCAAAACAATGATTCCGGTTCATCTGCGGACATTGCATCATCGCATCGAATTCCGGCAACACATAGGCTGTCAGTCCAAGTTTATAAGCCTTTTCCAGATAGTCCGGATGCGCACTCGTAACCGTCTTGATCAATTCGGTTGCGATACGTTCCGCAGAGATTTTTCGGATGCTTCCGGCAAGTTCCCGGATTGCATCGCAGGTTTCCTGTTCTATCTCAAAACCGAGCTGTGCCGAAAAGCGGATTGCGCGAAGCATGCGCAGTGCATCCTCCGAAAAGCGCTCCGTTGCATTCCCGACACAGCGAATCCGGTGTTCTCTCAAATCCTTTTCGCCATCAAACAGGTCCACCAGTCCCGTCGAATGACTGTAGGCCATCGCATTGATGGTAAAATCGCGCCGGCGCAAATCCTCCGCCAGGCTGGATGTAAACGTCACTTCTTTCGGATGGCGTGCATCCTCATATTCACCGTCAATCCGGTAAGTTGTCACTTCGTATCCCACATGGTTTTGCATCACGGTAACCGTACCATGCTGAATTCCCGTGTCAATCGTATGCGAAAAGAGCGCCTTGACTTCCTGCGGTTTTGCCGATGTCGTGATATCCCAGTCTTTTGGAACGCGTCCCAAAAGTGTATCACGCACGCAACCTCCCACGGCATAGCCCTCGAATCCGGCGTTCTCCAATGTCTGTATTATATTTTCCACATCAGCCGGCAATTGCATGTTCATCCTGTTGCGCTGCAAAAGCGGATGTTGTGGTTCAATCACAAAATCCATCTCTTTTCCTGTCACCGGATGTGAAAAAGCAATCCGGTAAGAGCAAAGTGCCAATGCGGTCTTTCCCGCTGCATTCCCGTATTTTTGATCTCCGTACAGCGGATATCCCAGATGTGACAATTGTGCCCTGATCTGGTGATGGCGACCGGTATGAAGCGTGATATCAAACAAAGCCGCAGTCTGTCCATCCAGACTGCGCACATCCATGATTTGATAATCCAGCATTGCCTTTTTTGCACCGGCAGACTTCGCCTGCTGTTCTGTAATAATGCGTGATAAATTTTCTTTCTGTGAAAAAACCAAAAAGTCGGTCAGCGAACCGCTCTGCCCTTTGGTGAGCATCCTGGCGCCTTCGTCACGAATTCCGAGTGCCAGATAGCATTTTCCGATGGTTCGCTTTTGTACCTGTGCCGACAAATCTGCAGCAGCCTGTGGTGTTTTGGCAAACACCATCACGCCCTCCACCGGTTGATCCAGCCTGTGAACGACTCCGATATAGGGCTGTTCATGATTCCTGACGCGATAATTTTTGAGCAGGCTCTCCATATCCTGTTGTCCGAGTCGCTTCGTCTGTGTCGGCACGCCGGCCGGTTTATAACAGACGATAATCGCATCATCTTCATATATGATTTCCAACTGTATATTCTCCCGTCTATAATTTGAAGCGATAGCCTACGCCCCAGATGGTCTCAACATACTGTGGCTTTGCAGTATCGAGCTCGATTTTTTCGCGGATTTTTTTGATATGTACCGTGACGGTTGCGATATCTCCCACTGACTCCATATCCCAGATTTCACGGAACAGTTCTTCCTTGGAATAGACATGGTTCGGATGTTCCGCAAGAAATGTCAGCAGATCGAACTCTTTGGTGGTAAATTGCTTTTCTTCGCCGTTGATCCAGACGCGACGCGCTGTCTTGTCAATCTTGATTCCGCGAATCTCAACAATGTTATTCTCTTCGACATTGGTTCCAATCAAACGCTCATAGCGCGCAAGATGTGCTTTGACTCTTGCCACCAGCTCACTCGGCGAGAACGGCTTGGTAATATAATCATCCGCACCGAGGCCGAGACCGCGGATCTTATCAATGTCATCCTTCTTGGCAGACACCATCAGAATCGGCGTATTCTTACGCTCGCGGATCTCTTTGCAAATTTCAAATCCATCCATCCCCGGCAGCATCAGATCCAAAATGAACATGTCATAATCTTCTGAGAGTGCCCGTGCCAGACCGCGCTGTCCGTCATGCTCCATCTCGACTTCAAACCCGGATAATTCCAGATAATCTTTTTCCAGATTTGCAATATCTACTTCGTCTTCTATAATCAAAACTTTACTCATTTTGTCCTCCTGTCCTCTACGGTTGTATATTCCGCATCGCGATATTCGTCATCTTCGTCATTGACCGCTGTCTCGTTCATAATGGTTTCCTGATATTTGCGAATGACAAATACCATGGTTGTCCCCTGTCCTTCGATGCTGGTCGCCCAGATTTTGCCACCGTGATCTTCGATAATCTTTTTGACAATGGACAAACCGATTCCGCTTCCACCCGTTGCAGAATTGCGCGACGCATCCGCGCGGAAGAACCGGTCGAACACATACGGCAGGTCATGTGCCGCGATGCCACGTCCGTTGTCCTCAATCTCAACCTGAATAAAATCACCGACATCCTTGATGCGGAAATTGATCACACCATTCGCCTTGTCCATGTATTTTACGGAATTGCTGATGATATTGCTGATGACGCGTCGCAACTGCTCCGGATCCGCAATAATCTGCACATCTTCCGTCACATAATTGTAATAGGACAGCGCGATTGAGCGCGATTCCAGATCCATTCCGATTTCTTCAATACAGTCGTTGAAATAATCGGCCACATGGATTTTTGCAAAATTATATGGAATGCGGTTCGTGTCAATCTTTGAATACAATGTCAGCTCATTGATGAGCGTATTCATCTCTGTCGCCTTATTGTAAATGGTTCGTACATATTTGTCCACCTTTTCCGGCGTATTGGCGACACCGTCGAGAATGCCTTCCGCGTATCCTTTCACCGCCGTGATCGGCGTCTTCAGATCATGCGCAATATTGCTGATCAGTGCGCGGCTCTCCTGCTCATCCCGCAGCTTTTCCTCCGCATTGTCTTTCAGCTGTCGGCGCATACTTTCAAAAGCCTCGCCCAGTTCACCGATTTCATCGGCACCGCTGACATCGACGCAAAAGTCCAGATTGCCCTCTTTGATATTGTCTGCCGCATTTCTCAACTTGCGAATCGGCGTAATGATGCTCCTGTATACCCACAGCAGCAACAGTACCGCCGTGAATACCAGAATACATACAATATACAGCACCAGTGTGTTAAACATCTGTCTGGCCTGCAAATTCTCCTTCGCCAGATTCGTCAGTTCCCGGATCTGCTGCGCATAAATCGCCCCCGAGATCAAACTAAACAGAATGACCGGCACCAAAATAATAATACAAAATGAAATTATCAGCTTCGTCTTTATCTTCATAAGGGTATTATATCATAAATCCGTCTGAGCGTGAAAAAAATGACCGGAATGCTTGACATTCCGGTCATCTTGATTCAGACTATTTTGCTTTTTGCTGTAATTCTGCAACCTTGTCGGTCTTCTCCCATGGGAGATTGAGGTCGGTACGACCGAAATGTCCGTAAGCTGCGGTGCCGCGATAGATTGGGCGACGCAGGTCAAGCATCTTGATGATGCCGGCCGGACGAAGATCGAATGTCTCGCGCACGATTTCGACAAGTTTTTCATTGGAGAGCTTTCCGGTTCCGAACGTATCCACCATGATGGAGGTTGGCTGAGCCACACCGATGGCGTAAGAAAGCTGAATCTCGCAGCGATCTGCAAGACCTGCAGCGACAATGTTCTTCGCAACATAGCGGGCAGCATATGCAGCCGAACGGTCAACCTTGGTACAGTCTTTTCCGGAGAATGCACCGCCGCCGTGGCGCGCCATTCCGCCGTAGGTATCTACAATGATTTTACGTCCGGTCAGACCTGCATCTCCGTGAGGTCCGCCGATTACGAAACGGCCGGTCGGATTGATGAAAAATTTGGTCTGTGCATCCACCATTTCCTGCGGAATAACCGGATCAAATACATATTTTTTGATGTCTGCATGAATCTGCTCCTGGGTGACATCTTCGCTGTGCTGGGTACTGAGTACGACAGCTTCAAGACGCTTCGGTTGTCCGTTTTCGTCATATTCTACAGACACCTGGGTCTTGCCGTCCGGACGAAGATATGACAATGTGCCGTCCTTGCGCACCTTGGTCAGCTGCAAAGCAAGCTTGTGGGCAAGAGAGATTGGATATGGCATCAGTTCTGCGGTTTCATTGGTCGCATAACCAAACATCATACCCTGATCACCGGCTCCGGTATCGAGTTCATCGGTCAGACTACCTTCCTTTGCCTCGAGTGCCTTGTCAACACCCATTGCGATATCGGCAGACTGCTGGTCCAATGCAACCATAACCGCACAGGAATTACCATCGAGTCCCTTTGCTCCGTCATCATATCCGATTTCAAGAACAGTCTTGCGGACGATGGATGGCACATCAATCTGTGCCTTTGTCGTAATTTCACCGGTTACCAGAACAAATCCGGTGCAGGCAGCTGTCTCACAAGCCACACGGCTCATCGGATCCTGTTCCAGACACGCATCAAGAATCGCATCCGAAACCGCATCACATACCTTGTCAGGATGTCCTTCGGTAACTGATTCAGATGTAAATAATAGTTTTTCCATAATAGAATGATCTCCTTTTCTGTATAAAAAAAGCCGCCGATAAGGGCGGATTCGTAAATGTGATATCAACAAATCCTCTTATCGTTCGATTAGTTCGCTCAGGTTAGCACCTTCCGGTCTCTTCGGACGGGGTTGCTGTGGCTTCATCGATCCTATGTATCTCCACCACTCTGAATAAGAGAAAATCGTATAATGACAATACTCTAATTTCTTTCAATTGTCAACCCCTTATTTGTTGACTTTACATATGCAAAAAATTATAATTTCAAGTAGTAGTGTTTATTGGAGGTAAAAATGAGGACTTTAACCCCGCACGAGTTACAGCCGGGAATGATCCTGGTAGGCACGGTTAAGACCCAAACAGGACAGATTCTGGGGGAGGCCGGTGGAGAAGTAACACGGCAATTAATCAACCGCATGAAACTCTATCGTGTCGATTTTGCACAGGTAGAGGACGATCCACATCAGGCCGTTGCGGAAGTCGTCGAGCAGACACTTTCTGCAAGCGAACAGCCTGTAGTAGAAGAACCGGTCAAGCCAGAGCCGGTCAAGCCTGAACGGCCGACAATGGAGCATACCTATATCAAGGAATCCAAAACTGCCAAACAGCGTGTTGCGGAGTCTCCGCAATTCATGGGATTTCAGATGGAATATTATCATGCCATCTCTGTATTGAAGGATGCTTTTGCCGCAGCCATTGACAAAGGTACCCCACTGAATCCCGAGGAATTGCTTGAATCCATCAAGCCGCTTTATCAAAAGAGAGATACCATTGTTGAATTGTTTGATATGTTGAACAACCTTCGTGCACTGGATGATACCATCTATGCACATTCCATCAACGTGGCTCTGGTAGCGCGCATGATCGGACGCTGGCTCCGTATCGACAAACAGTCTTTGGATATCATCACGGAAGCCGGACTGATTCATGATATTGGCAAATGCCTGATTCCGGAAGAAGTATTGAACAAACAGGGAAAGCTGACCGATGAAGAATTCGATCTGATTCGCAGCCATCCAAAACTCGGATATAAACTGATCAAAGGAATGGATTTGGATTCCCGCATCAAGAAAGCCACTCTGCAGCACCATGAGCGTTGTGACGGCAGCGGATATCCAACCGGTCTCGACGAGGACAACATCGATGAAGTTGCGATGATCATTGCAATCGCCGATGTCTATGATGCCATGACCGCCGCAAGAAGCTATCGTATTCCGCTTTGTGCGTTCCAGGTAATCGCCAAATTCGAAGAAGAAGGATTCCAAAAGTATCCAATCAAATTTATCATGACCTTCCTTCGACAGATTGCGATGACCTATCAGAGCAACCGCGTTGTACTCAATGACGGTCGTTCTTGCAAAATCATTATGTTAAACAAAAATGACCTTTCAAGACCGATGGTCAAATTTGATGACAATTCGATTATCGATTTGTCTCATACGAGAGATTTGTTTATCAAAGCAATCATTTAAAATCAAAAAAGATTCGGGCACAAACCCGAATCTTTTTCTTTTTATCTTTATGATGTTTTTAATTTGAATTTTTGAATTTCACGCTCATCCTCTGTACGAATAATATCCGCACCAAGTTCGCGAAGTTTCACTTCAAAATTCTCATATCCGCGCTGAATGTAATGAATGCTGTCAACCGTGGTAAAGCCTTCCGCGGTCAGACCTGCGATTACGAGTGCAGCTCCTGCGCGCAAATCCGGTGCACTGACACGGGCACTGGAGAAATGCTCAACGCCGTTAATGATTGCGATATTGCTCTCAACTTTGATATCTGCGCCCATACGGGTCAATTCATCGACATATTTAAAGCGGTTTTCAAAAATGCTTTCCGTGATGGTACTGGTACCTTCCGCCAGTGCGAGTACAACTGCCATCTGTGGCTGCATATCTGTCGGGAATCCCGGATAAGGCAGGGTTGTCACCTGGGTATGCTGTAATTTGCCATCTGCAATTACGCGAACGGCATCATCATATTCGATGACACGGCATCCCACTTCCAATAATTTGGCGCTGGTTGCTTCCAGATGCTTTGGAATGACATTCTTAACCACAACATCTCCGCCGGTTGCAGCTGCCGCAAACATAAATGTACCTGCTTCAATCTGATCAGGAATCACGGAATAATCTGTCGCATGCAAACGCTCCACACCTTTGATTCGGATCACATCCGTACCTGCACCGCGGATATTGGCTCCCATGCTGTTCAGGAAGTTCGCAACATCTACGACATGCGGTTCTTTTGCGGCATTCTCAATTACCGTCTTACCGTCTGCCATGGCAGCCGCCATCATAATATTGATGGTTGCACCTACAGACACTTTGTCCATGTAAATATGCGCTCCGGTCAGATTTTCTGCCTCTGCGCATACAAGTCCGTGTGCGACATCCACCTTCGCGCCCATCGCACGAAATCCCTTCATATGAAGGTCAATCGGCCGGCTTCCGATGTCACATCCACCCGGAAGTGCAACTGCTGCCTTTTTATATTTTCCAAGAAGTGCACCAATCAGATAGTATGATGCACGAATCATTCGAATGAATTCGTTGTCCACATTCACATCTCGAATGAACGAGCCATTAATTTTCACTTTATGATCATTGACACGCTCAACATGTGCACCAATCTCCTCGATTGCCTGCAGAAGCGTATTGGTATCACGCACATTCGGCATGTTGTCAATGGTCACGGTTTCATCAGTCATAATCGCTGCAGCCAAAATTGCCAATGCCGCATTCTTTGCTCCGCCGATTTCGACCTCACCTTGCAGGGGCGTTCCGCCCTTAATCACATATTTCTCAGCCATACAATTTCCCTTTTATTGTGTTGAGGTCTCTGTTCCGACTTCTGTTCCGTTCTCCGTATCTTCTTCTGTTGATGTAGAGAAGAAATCATCAAAAACAACTTTTGACCATACTTTTTCTTTGATTTCCCATCCGTCGTCTTCCTGCCATTTAGAAAGTACTTCATTGTACTTCTTGTCCTGGCGGTCAGAGATGATGCTCTTACGGTTGTTCTCAGTTGCTTCTTTATCTGTCTCCGCAGTGATCTTTACAATATAAAGGTTTGCATCGGTTGTAACCAATGTTGCATCCTCGCCGGCTTTGAGACCGTCGAGCGCTTCCTTTAACTGTGCATCCAATGTGTCATTGTCTGCATCATAGGTTGCAGCTGATGCGGTATATTCATACTCTTTTGCAAGATCTTCATATGTCTTATCATCCGCAGACTTTGCACGTGCCACAAATTCTTTTGCCTTTGCAGTCATCTGCTGCACTTCATCATCGGTATATTCCTTTTGGCTTCCGTCAGCCTCATAATGGGTACCGATTGGAATGGTAATGATGGAATATGCACGCATATTTGCTTCCGCATCAGATACATTGGTATCCACATCCGCAATGATTGCCTCACGCATCATATGCTGAATGGTGTTTAAACGAAGTACCTCTTCCACGATTTCCTGTGTGGCACCAAGCTCGGCCAAAGCCTCTTCGCTGTTTGCCTCCATAAAATCGGTTGCTGCCTTCTTGATCTTTTCTTCCTGCTCATCGGTCAGTGCAACCTTGTATTCATCCATGTGTGCTTTTAATGTATACCATTCATGGACGGTCTCCATAACACTGCTCTTAATTGAGTTTTCGGTGGTGTCACCTGAACTCATGAGATCTTCATGCCATGGATCCTCATACTGATAATATGATGCATAATATGAAATATAGTCGCTAAAACTTGCCTGCTGATATCTGGCATAGAAGTTAGCCACCCCAAGTTTGATTTCCTGATTGCCTAATACTGCTACTGTCGCATCCTTATTTATTCCGCATCCGGTCAATGCAGATGCCGCAAGTACGCCTGCAAGCGCAATTGCTCTCATCGATTTGAACTTCATGATTCCTCCTAAAAATTCGCCTAGTACACGGCATTATCTGAATTATTATAGAACCAAATTCAAAAAGGCGCAAGTCATATTTTCAAGAGTCTCCAAAATATCTTTGGCCGACTCGCGACTGTTAACCCCGATTTGATAGGTAAAATAAGGCTTTTGCTTATCCGGCACAAATTTTAATCCCGAAAATTTTTCTAAGAGTTCCGGAATTTTTGCCACATCAATTTGTGCTTTTTCATACATGGTAATCTTTACGGACTCGCCTCTTTGGGTGATATCTTCAATATAAGCTTTATGGCATTGCGCTTTCAGACATGCAATCCGAAGCAGATTCATGACCGCATTTGGCGGATCTCCGAAGCGGTCAATCAGTTCTTCCGTCATCTCCTCGGATTCTTCCTGCGTCTCAACACCCGCGATTCGCTTGTAGATATCCAATTTCTGATATTCATTTGCAATATATGAGATTGGAATATAAGCATCGGTTTCAATGTCGATGGAAGTCTCAAATCGTTCTTCAGGCACAATTCCCTTCTCGACCTTGACCGCTTCATTTAACATTTTGCAATACAGATCATATCCAACCGCTTCCATGTGTCCGCTTTGCTCAGCACCGAGCAGATTGCCCGCACCGCGAATCTCGAGATCGCGCATTGCAATTTTAAATCCGCTTCCGAGATCGGAATATTCCTTAATCGCAGCCAGACGTTTTTCCGCCACTTCCTTGAGGAATTTGTTGCGACGATACATCAGAAAGGCATATGCGGTCCTGTTGCTGCGGCCGATGCGTCCGCGCAGCTGGTACAGCTGGGACAGGCCCATATTGTCCGCATCATGAATAATCATCGTATTGACATTGGAAATATCCATTCCGGTTTCAATAATGGTCGTGGAGACAAGCACATCGATTTCACCGTTGATAAAGCTGTACATGATGCGTTCAAGCTCCGTCTCCTTCATCTGACCATGGGCATAGGCCACCGATGCGTCCGGTACGAGCGACTGGATTCTGGCCGCGACATCCGCGATATCACGCACGCGGTTGTAGACATAATAAACCTGTCCGTCCCTTGCAAGTTCACGCAGAATCGCTTCGCGCACGAGTTCATCATTATATTCCAACACATATGTCTGAATTGGAAGTCGGTCCATCGGCGGCTCCTCGAGCACACTCATATCGCGAATTCCGATCAGCGACATGTGAAGCGTACGCGGAATCGGTGTTGCTGTCAGTGTCAGGACATCAACGTTGGTCTTCATCTGTTTGATTTTTTCTTTGTGAGCCACGCCGAACCGCTGCTCTTCATCGATGATCAGCAGACCGAGGTCTTTGAACACCACATCTTTTGACAGGAGACGATGTGTTCCGACAATGATATCCACCTGTCCTTTCCGCAAGTCGGCGATGGACTGCTTCTGCTGTGCCGCAGAGCGAAAACGGCATAACAGATCCACACGAACCGGGAATTCTTTCATGCGCTCCGCGAAATTGTTATATACCTGCTGCGCCAGAATGGTGGTCGGTGCCAGATATGCAACCTGCTTGCCTTCCTGAGCTGCTTTGAAGGCCGCACGAATCGCGATTTCGGTCTTGCCGTATCCGACATCTCCGCAAATCAGACGATCCATAATCTTGGTGCTTTCCATATCGCGTTTGGTATCCGCGATTGCCGAAAGCTGATCTTCCGTTTCCTCATATGGAAACAGTTCTTCAAATTCTTTCTGCCATGGAGTGTCCTCTCCGTAGACGAAACCGGTATTGGATTCGCGCAGCGCATACAGGCGTACCAGGTCGGCTGCAATCTCTTTGACCGCACCGCGCACACGCGACTTGGTCCGTTCCCATTCCTGTCCGCCAAGCTTGTTCAGCTTTGGCTTTTTGGCATCTTTACCGGCATATTTTTGAATCAGATCCAGCTGAGTCGCCAGAATATAAAGATTTGAGCTGCCCGCATACTGGATTTTGATATAGTCTTTAATCGTATGATCGACTTCAATTTTTTCGATTCCCTGATAGACACCGAGGCCGTGATTTTCATGTACGACATAATCGCCGACCGACAAATCCGAAAAAGAAGAAATTGCTTCGCCCTCGTAGGCGCGCACGCGCTTTTTCTTTTTCTTTGCATGTTGAGAACCGAAGATATCCGATTCCGTAATGATTGCAAAACGCAAAACCGGATATTCAAATCCGCGCGACAGACTGCCACGGCAGACCATTACCATGCCTTCCGGCAGTTCATGGTCATAATCCTCGGTGTAAAAAGCGGAGATTCCTTCGTTAAGCAAGTCTTCGCAAAGGCGTTTTGCCCTGGTGCGCGAATTCGACATCAATATCATGCGATAATGATTCTTGCTGTACTGGCGGATATCCTTGACCAGCAATTCGAAACTGCTGCTGTAACCGCTGATGCTCTTGACATGCAGATCCAATTCGCCCGTCAGCTTAAAGCCATGCGATTTATTGTCGAGCGCCGCAAGCGAAATACACGCAAATGACATACATCGTGCCAGCGTCTCCTTGCAGGAATACAATTCACGCATCTGTCCCGGCAAAATGTATCCAAGCGCAAGACGCTGCTTCATACTCTCTGCAAACTCTGTCTCTGTAGAATCACCGCGCTCAATACATCTTGCAAGTTCATCAAAAAAGATGGTCGTATCCTTTGCGTCAAACAATTGCAACAGCGACGAAGGTCTCTCACAAAAATAGGACAGATAGGCATCGATTCCGGAATAAACCGACAGTTCTCTCCATTCTTCAATCAGTTCTTCCGAGTGCTGACGCAGACGATGCGCTTCCTCGGTCTTAAATTCCGAACGATACTGCTCATAAATGCGCTCCGTCTCTTCCTGTATTTTTTCGATTCCGGACTCGAGATCCTCCTCCGTTAACACCAGCTCGGAAGCCGGATAAATCATGATATCATCCAGGTTTGTAATGGATTTCTGGCTCTCCGCATCAAAGGTACGGATGCTGTCAATCTCATCTCCCCAAAATTCGATTCGAATCGGATTGTCCTCCGTCAGAGGATATACATCAAGGATTCCTCCTCTCATGGCAAACTGTCCCATGTTTTCAACCTGATATTCTTTTTCATATCCCATTCGTACCAGTGTCTTTTGTATCTCATCAAGCATGACGGACTGGCCGACCGACAGCATCAGAATCGCATTTAAAAAGCCATCAATCGCCATCGTATTCATCAGCGCATCGAATGTCGTCACTACCGTAATCTGCTTTGATTCCTCAATCATTTTGAGCGCCTTGATGCGCTCTGAAGTCAGCATGTTGCCTCGAATATCCGACTGATAGAACAGGACATCCTTTGCCGGATAAAAAACCGTCGATGCGTCATAAAATGACAATTCATCTGCGAGTTCCCTTGCACGCTGTTCATGGAAGGTTACTACCAGTTTATGGGCACGACCATTGCCGGCTGCATAGATCAGATGAGATTTCTGAGAATCGATACAGCCGGTGACCGGAAAGAGCCCTTTTTGACTCAATGCTTTTTTTAATTGTGGGTATTGCCCCATTTGAAGAATTGGTTCAACAAATGCACGCATGTTATGCCTCTTCTTTCTCCCGAACTTTTTTGTTGTATGCATTCATTGCACGATCAATCTCGCCGCGCAGAATCATGGCGATTGCTTCGCAGGTATTCTTTTTTGCAAGATCAAAATATTCGCCTTCATCCTTTGGCAGGCGCCCCATCACATGAGCCACCAGATCTCCTCCGGCCGGTTTCATGCCGACGCCGACTTTGATGCGCATGAAATTCTGTGTTCCGGTCATTGCAATGATATTTTTGATGCCGTTGTGTCCGCCGGCCGATCCTTTTTTGCGAATTCTGATATTTCCCGCATCGAGTGAAATATCATCAAAGATTACAATCAACTCCGTCTCCGGATCCATCTTGTAATAATTCAAAATCTCCGCAACCGCTTCTCCGCTTAAATTCATAAAGGTCTGTGGCTTTGCCAAAATCACCTTGTTCCCCTCAATCATTCCCTGTCCCAAGAGTGCTTTGTGCTTCTTCTCCCGAATGGAAATCCCATATTGATCTGCCAGACAATCAATGGTATCAAATCCCGCATTGTGTCTCGTGTGCTCATATTTGTCTCCGGGATTTCCCAGACCTACTATCAAAAACATGTTATTCCTCCGTCTTTGTTTCTGTAACACCAATAAGGAGTCGGTTAATCCGACTCCTCCAGGTATTTCTGAATAATTAAATTTTGTAACATCTCGCGTGTCTCGGTATTGATCGGATGTGCGATATCCCGATAATTCCCGTCCGTCGCTTTGCGGCTTGGCATTGCGATAAACAATCCTTTTGCGCCTTCCACTATCTTAATTTCATGTATGACAAATACATGATCGATTGTAATGGATGCAACCGCTTTTTTCTTGCCTTCACCTTCAAATTTTCGTATTCTGATATCGGTTATCTCCATATATACCTCCTACAACATGTAACGCTCAAACTGTTCACAGACAACCTGCACTTCTCCTTCCCCACAATAATAACTGTTCGGCCGGAGTGTACTCTTGCTTTCCACAATACAATTTTCGATATGCGAATTGTCTCCTATATATACATCATCGAGAATAATCGAATTCCTGATGACACAATTCTTGCCGACAAAAGCTTTCTTAAACAGCACTGAAGATTCCACGGTTCCGTTGATGATACAGCCACTCGCAACAATCGAATTGGTTACCTTTGAACCTATATTATACTTCGCCGGAGGCAAATCGGCAATCTTAGAATAAGTCTTTGGCTCTTCACGGAAGAAATAATTGCGAATTCCCTGCTTCAAAAATTCCATATTGGTTTTGAAATAATCCTGTGTATCCGCAATATTTGCCCAATATTCTTTGTGTTTATATCCATATACCCGCTTCACATCGCGATAGCGGACGATGATATCCTGCACCAGATCATATCTGTTTTCCTCAGCGGAACGCTCAAGCATCTCTATCAGCTGGCGTCTGCGGAAGACATAGATTCCTGCCGAAATGGTATTCGAATGCGCCTGCAGCGGCTTCTCTTCAAAATCGACAATCCGGAATTCTTCATTCATCCTGATTACTCCAAAACGGGATACATCCGTCTGCGCCGGCATATCTTTGCAAACCACGGTGATATCCGCCTGCTTCTCAATATGATACTCCAGCAATTTGTTGAAATCCATTTTATATACCAGATCGCCGCTTGAGATAATCACATAAGGCTCATGATGTTTTTTCAAAAAATCAATATTCTGATAAATCGAATCTGCCGTGCCGCGGTACCAGTCCTGGTTGTCCGCAGTCACCGTCGGTGTAAACAGATAGAGTCCGCCCTGTTTGCGTCCGAAATCCCACCATTTTGAGGAATTCAGATGCTCGTTCAGACTTCGCGCATTGTATTGGGTCAGTACCGCAACCGTCTGTATATGCGAGTTGCTCATTGCACTCAGTGCAAAATCAATGCAGCGGAAACTGCCGCCGACCGGCATCGCCGGAATCGCTCTCTTTCTCGTCAATTCTTTCATGCGGTGATTGCTGCCACCTGCCAAAATGATTCCTATCGCTTTCATTATTCTTCACCTGCCTTAATGATTACATCCCCGTCTGCGAGTGCGCCGTCCTGATAATCCTCATGCGTCGTAACTCCTGCTATTGCGGTATTCTTACCTATCCGAACCTTTTCCGGAATCACGGATTTTTCTCCAATTACCGCCAGTCCAAAGGAATAGACAGATGCATTTAATTTATTTTCAACCGGTTCTCCGTATCCAATCGTACAATTCTCGCCAATGGTGCAATTCTCTGCGATGATTGTATGATCAATGGTACAATTATCTCCGATTACCGTATCCTGCATTATGATGGAATCGCGAACCACCGTTCCCCTGCCGATTTTGACATTCGGTCCGATCACCGAATTGATGACTGCACCGAAAATCTCGGAAGCTTCGCCGATAATACATTTCTCGCAGTTTGCCTCCGGTCCGAGATACTGCGGTTCAATCGCATTCGTGCGCGTATAAATTTTCCAAAATTCTTCATAGAGGTTGAATTCCGGAATCAGATCGATCAGTTCCATATTGGCTTCCCAGTAAGAACCCAATGTGCCGACATCCTTCCAGTAACCGTTGAATTCGTATGCAAACATACGCTTTTCATTTTTGAAACAATACGGAATGATATGCTTGCCGAAGTCACAATTCTTCTGACATTTCATGCTGACAAGCGCATCCCGCAAAACGCTCCATGTAAAGATATAAATACCCATGGATGCCAGATTGCTTCTTGGCTGCTTCGGCTTTTCCTCAAAGTCCTCGATCCGTTTCTCATCATCAGCAATTACAATTCCAAAGCGGCTTGCCTCCTCAATCGGCACCGGCATCGTTGCAATTGTGACATCCGCATCATTTTGCTTATGAAAATCAAGCATCACCTCATAATCCATCTTATAAATATGATCGCCTGATAAAATCAGCACATATTCCGGGTTATACGAGTCAATATATTTGATATTCTGATAAATCGCATTCGCCGTGCCCGTATACCACTCGCTGTTGCCCGTCTGCTCGTACGGCGGCAGAATGGTCACACCTCCGTTGTTCCGGTCAAGGTCCCACGGTATTCCGATTCCGATATGCGAATTCAGCAGCAGCGGCTGATACTGCGTCAGCACACCGACTGTATCAATTCCCGAATTGATACAATTACTCAGCGGAAAATCAATAATCCTGTACTTTCCGCCAAACGGTACCGCCGGCTTTGCCACATCCTGTGTCAACACGCCGAGTCGGCTACCCTGTCCTCCAGCCAACAACATTGCAATCATTTCTTTTCTCATGTGCTCACCCCTTCTAGTCCCCCGTAAAATCTAGTTATCATCATTTTATCACAGACCCACCACCACTTCAACATTCTGTACAAAGATGCATACTGTTTTTCCGCTTTTTTCGTGATAATAACCATATCCCATGCTCCGCTTCCGGGTGTTTCTTGCAAAGGTGAAGGGCTTACCGGGTCTATGGGCTGTGAATGGTAAGGAAAAAATGGGGGATGGACTTGAAGTGAATCATTTTGGTGCTATAATAGGTAGGAATATGAAAGGCAAAGGAACATATTATGTATCAGATAGATTTTGAAAAACCGGTATCAATTCATTTTATGGGAATTGGTGGAATCAGCATGAGCGGTCTTGCTGAAATTTTGATGGAAGAAGGATTCACCGTCACAGGTTCGGATGCAAAAGAGTCCGAACTGACAAAGCATTTAGAAGCACTTGGCGCCAAAGTCATGATTGGACAGTGCGCCGAAAACATCGATGCAGATAACACGGATGTTGTTGTTTATACCGCAGCAATTTCCGAAACCAATCCGGAATTTATTGCAGCAAAAGAAGCAGGTCTTCCGATGCTGACAAGAGCCCAGCTGCTCGGACAGATCATGGATAATTATCAGAATTCAGTTGCTGTGTCCGGAACGCACGGAAAGACGACAACCACCTCCATGCTCAGCGAAATCTTTTTGCAGGCAAAAAAAGATCCGACCATCACCGTCGGAGGAATTCTTGAATCCATCGGCGGCAATATCCGCGTCGGCAAATCAGAGATTTTTCTCAGTGAAGCCTGTGAATATACAAACAGCTTTTTGAATTTCCGTCCGCGTTACAGTCTGATTCTTAATATAGAAGAAGACCACATGGACTTCTTTAAAGATCTTGCAGATATTCGTCATTCGTTCCGACTGTTTGCGCAAAATACAAAAGCAGACGGTATCACATTAATCAATCATGATATTTGCAATTATGAAGAAATCGTAAAGGATTTGCCACAGCAGATTATCACATACGGGCTGGATGACAAGGCCGACTATTATGCCGAAGATATCCGTTTTGACGAGAAGGCCTGCGGTCAGTTTACGCTCATGCATCAGGGACGGGCCATCGCTGAAATTGCATTATCTGTACCGGGAAAACACAATATTTCAAATGCCGTTGCGGCAGCAGCACTTTGCATCTCGCTTGGCATCGACACCGAATCCATCATAAAAGGATTATTGCAGTTTGGCGGTGCCGATCGCCGTTTCCAGCTTAAAGGCAGTTTTGACGGCGTCACTGTCATCGATGATTATGCACATCACCCAACCGAGATTCGCGCCACTTTGACCGCAGCACAGAATTATCCGCACAACAGACTGATTGTCTGTTTTCAGCCGCATACCTATTCCCGCACAAAGGCCTTTCTCAATGATTTTGCGAAAGCGCTTTCTGTCGCAGATACGGTTGTGCTCGCAGACATTTATGCAGCCCGCGAGAAGAACACTTACAATATCTCTTCGGAGGATATTTTGAAGCGACTTCAGGAATGCGGTACGGAATCGTACTATTTTCCTACATTTGAAGAAATCGAAAAATTTTTGCAAAAAAAATGTATGCACGGCGACCTGTTGATAACTATGGGTGCCGGAAATGTTGTAGAAATTGGCGAGAAGCTCGTCCAAAAATAACATATCCACATTATCCACAGTTTTGGGGTGGAAATCTTCCTCCCAAATCTGTGGATTTTTTTGTGTCCTTTGAAAACGATTTCGAAAATGATTTCCGTGCTTGTTATTACTCATTTTATCGTTAAAATTTAATCAAAATATTGTTTTTCAAAAGATATTTATCCACATTATCCACAGACTTCACAAGGGCTGTAATCCCTTGATTTTACTGCGTTTTTTGGCATTTGTGCTCTTCTCTTTTTTGAATTTAAGTGATATAATTCGTTTCAGTTAAAAGAAAGAGGAAGTGTATGTTATGGCGAGTGTGAAATTGTACAGTGAAGGCGCAATGTCCTTTACCGGAATTTCAAACATTTTTTTAGATCAGTATATGCCGGAGGCCAATGGAGAATTCGTAAAAGTATATTTATATCTTTTGCGCAGTTTAAATGATCCGAGCAAAGAGTGCAGTGTCTCTGCCATCGCTGATTATTTTAACCACACAGAAAATGATGTCACTCGTGCATTGCTTTACTGGAGCCGCGTTGGTGTCATTCGTCTTGACCTGGATGAACGCAGACAATTGACAGGGATTGCGCTTTTACCTTTGACACAGGAAATTTCCCAGGCTGCACCTGCTCAGACAGTGCCTGTATCTGCAGCATCTGTTCCGGCAACACCTGTTCCGACAGTTTCCGTGCCTCAGCCGCGCGAATATTCAGTCACCGAAGTTGAAGAGTTCCGTCGCAATCCGGAAGTCCGTGAATTGTTATTTGTAATTGAAAGCTATTTGAAAAAACCGATTACACAGACGGATGTACAATTCTGCCTGTTCTGGTTCGATCAGTTACAACTGGCACCGGAGCTCATCGAGTATCTGGCCGAGGCCTGCATCAGCAAGGGACATACCTCATTCCGCTATATGAACCGCATTGCAATCAACTGGGCCGAGGAAGGAATTGTCACCATCGAGCAGGCGCGCGAACAATTCCGTGCGAGAAGCAAGCCGGTTTATACCGTGATGAAAGCATTGGGGATTCGCGGTCGTGACCTGGCAAAGACAGAGCTGGCTGACTTAAACCGCTGGACCGACGAATGGAACTTCGAGTTGCCTTTGATCGAAGAGGCATGTCGCAGAACCATTGAAGCAATCCACGAGCCAAGCTTTTCCTATATCAATAAAATTCTGGAAACCTGGTTCAAGAATGATGTTCACACTTTGGCAGATGTACAGAAACTTGATGCAAAGCATTCCGAAGCACAAAAGATTTCCGTAAATGCCAGTGAAAATATCCGACCGACCAAATTCAGTAATTTCGAAGGTCGCAACAATGATTATGATCAATTGGAAAAGATGTTGATTAAATCAACCGCACAATAAGAAGGGGCAAATCTATGGGATTGACAAATTCTCAATATGATGAAATCATGCGCAACTATGACAGCCGTCAGATTGCGAACCGTCACAAAACCGAGGAGCATATTGCCGAAGCATACGAGAAGGATCCACGCCTGAAAGAAATCGATGATTCCATTGCGCGCTATTCCGTCGCTGCAGCCCGTCGACTGTTAAACGGTGATCAGAATGCCGTATCGGATTTGAAGAATATCATTGCAGAAATGCATCAGCAAAGAGAGGACATCCTCTCCACGCTCGGCTATTCCAAAGATTTCTTTGAACCGGTATACAGCTGCCCTGATTGTAAGGACACAGGATATATCAACGGCAAGAAGTGTCACTGTCTTCAGCAGGCGATTCTGAATAAGGTGTATGCACAATCCAATCTCAGTCATATCCTTTCGCGTGAAAATTTCTCGACTCTGCGATATGATTTTTATTCAGATGCACCAAATTCTTTTGAAAATGGCATTTCAGAACTTGACAACATGCGCTCTGCCGTGGCAGAATGTCATAGGTTTGTGGACACATTCCGCAATCAGCCAAACAACCTGTTATTGATGGGTAACACCGGTACAGGAAAGACATTTCTGTCCAATTGCATAGCGAAAGAATTGCTCGATCGCGGACATTCCGTAATTTATTTTTCCGCTGCAATGCTGTTTGAAAACCTCAGCAGGAGTCGTTTCGACCGGGACAGCGATGCCATTGAAGCAAATAAAAATATTTTTGATTGTGATTTATTGATTATTGATGACTTGGGAACGGAAACAACCAACAGTTTTACCGTATCTCAGTTGTTTTTATGTATAAATGAACGCATCCTGCGTCAAAAGTCTACTATTATTTCAACGAATTTAAATCTTGGCAATCTGGCTAATGTATACAGCGAGCGAATCGCATCACGACTCAGCTCCGCATATAACATCATTAAGCTGTCCGCCAATGACATTCGAATTCAGTGCAAATTGCAAAAGGTCTAACCCCAACCCTTTGCCTAAAATAAAGTTTTAATGGAGGACATGATATCATGCCAAATGATGAAAGAATGCTGGAAACCATGCCGCAAGGCCGTCTGGGCTTGATTGCAACAGAAAGCTGCATTGGTCTGGCAGAGAAAGTCGACAGTTATCTGACTGTCTGGAGAGAGAAACGCAACCATCAGCACAAGAGTGAAGCAGGATTTGTAGACTACGCAAAAGACAGCTATATTATTCGCCCATATACCCCTCGCTTTGGTACCGGCGAAGCAAAATGTGTCATTAATCAGTCAGTACGCGGATATGATCTTTATATTATGGTTGATGTAACCAACTATAGCCTTACTTATTCTGTATCTGGTCATGAAAATCATATGTCTCCGGATGATCACTGGGCAGATTTGAAGCGAATCATTGCCGCCATTGGTGGAAAAGCTCGCAGAATCACCGTCATCCTTCCATTCTTATATGAAAGTCGTCAGCATCGACGCACCGCAAGAGAGTCTCTTGATTGCCCATTGGCATTAAAAGAACTTGTATCAATCGGTGTCGATAATATCATTACCTTCGATGCACATGACCCTCGTGTCGTAAATGCAATTCCACTCAATGGATTTGAAAATGTAATGCCTTCTTATCAGTTCATGAAGGGAATTCTGAAAAATGTCAAGGATCTGAAAATCGATTCTGATCATTTGATGATTATTTCCCCTGATGAGGGTGCAACCAGCCGTGCAATCTACCTTGCCAGCGTACTTGGTGTAGACATGGGTATGTTCTACAAGAGACGCGATTACTCAAAGGTTGTCAACGGTCGTAATCCGATTGTCGCTCACGAATTCCTCGGCAGCGACATCAACGGAAAAGATGTCATGATTATTGATGATATGATTTCTTCCGGCGAAAGTATGATTGATACAGCGCGCGAATTAAAGAAGCGCGGTGCAGGACGCATTTTCGTTGTTGCTACTTTCGGACTCTTCACCAACGGTTGGGAGTCATTTGATAAAGCGCATGAAGAAGGCTTGATTTATCGTGTTGTTACAACAAACCTTTGCTATCAGACCGAAGAAATGCTTTCCAAGGATTACTATATCAATTGTGACATGAGCAAATATATTGCCTATATCATCGATGCATTGAATCATGATGTTTCTATCAGCGATCTGCTTGATCCTTCCGATCGTATTCACAATGCAGTTACCCGTTACAATGAAGAAACCGGTAACAACCGCTAATAATATTGCTATTATCTAGTCTAACAAGGGACAAAACATAAAGGAGCGTACAGGGTACGCTCCATTTTTTTATTCCGCTTTCAATTCTATTCTCTTCTCTCTGCGATCTCTCATCCATCTCATGAAAAGATGATCTCGTTTCTGCCAATCCTGATTCAGAAAACGATCATTGGTTTCGATAATCTGCTCTAAATCTTCCCATACCGGATGATATCCCAGCCGCAATTCGCTCTCCGTCATCTGTGGTTCTACAGACTGTTCCCCCACATCACATGCATAGAAATAGGAATGTGCAATATAGGTCCGAGTCGGATCAAAAATGTCTCTCCGCTTCTCCACAATCTCACCAATGGGACGAACCGATTCCGGAATCACCAGCAATCCGACTTCTTCCCGTACTTCCCGTGCCAATGCCTGTACATGCGTCTCACCCGGTTCGATTCCGCCGCCGGGTATTTTGAAATCCCCCTCTTTGCTTTGTTGCATAATGAACTTGCCGTCGCGCTCTATGATTCCGCGTACGGCATGGCGTTCCTGAATCGGCATATCCGGGCTGTAATCCTTCTTATCCAGCGTAAACAGTGTTTCCATATCATCTCTCCTATGTGACACATTCAGCTCTAATTGACGGATATTAATTTGTAAAAATTATAATTGATTGACAATTCAATGTAA
Source organism: Agathobacter ruminis (assembly GCF_002735305.1). Taxonomy (GTDB): domain Bacteria; phylum Bacillota; class Clostridia; order Lachnospirales; family Lachnospiraceae; genus Roseburia; species Roseburia ruminis. The sequence goes on along the minus strand of NZ_PDYG01000134.1, from coordinate 114,118 downwards.
ATGCGTTTCCTCAAAAATAAGGCTAATTACCTAGTTTCCGATTCACAGCTCCTATCCCGCCTGTCGTATGCCCACCGCCCGTGCCTGCCCGTCTCTGCCCCTCCCTTCACTCGTTCGGCGATAAGGCTTAGATTCTCCAAAACCGTACGCACTGCTTCAAGAGGTTGTACTTTCACCGATTTTGCACTTCGACAAACTGTCTTTTCATCGCAAACACCTTGAAGTGTTTCAAATTGATATGAACCAGGAAAGGAATCAGGACTTTCGGGTGTTTGCGTGGAAAAGACAGTGCGGAGAAGTGCAAATAGTTGAAAGAACAACCTCAATCAAAGAAGCTGTGCGCGGCTTTGTTGAGAATCTTGCCTTTGAATGCCGTGAGTGAAGGGAGGGGCAGAGATGGGCAGGCACGGGCGGCGGGCATGGAGCAAGCGATTTGGGGAGCTGTAAATCGAAAATCATGTTTGTTAGTGGAAACTATTTCGTGGAATTAGTTTCCACTAACGAAAATCTACATTTAAAAACAGGGCTAAAGTCAGTGTTTATAGGGGTTTTGGTTGCACCAAGAAAAGAACACGGAAACTGGGAAGAAGCTTTTGACACCCCTAGTTAAACCATGTTAAAATTTTTATAAGGGATTTTATAACCATAATTTATATAGAGCATTTGTCCTAGAAAAGGGAAAGAGAGGGATTGAATATGGCTGATCCATTAGGTGGATATGTACCAGACACCGTCAAGAATGACGAACCGGCAAGAGACGCGATCATTCGTCTCGGTAAGGTCGTAACAGACCGAGCTGAAATCTTGCTTGGAAAAGAAAAAATCACAAAAGAATCTCCGGAATATTGGGGTATCGCTCCATTGATTACGGACGAGCAGGCAGAAATTGCCATCAAGATGAAAAAGCGTAAACCTCGCACGCTTGAGGACATGAAGAAACTGACAGGGCTCGACGAGGCATACCTGCTCGAGCAGTTAGACAAAATGTCTGAAGTGGGTATCATCGAGTACAACTGGGAAAACGAAAAGCATGAAAAGCAGTGGATCCTCCCAATGTATGTACCGGGTGCTGCAGAATTTGCAAACATGAATGCAGATGTACTGGCTGCTCATCCTGAAGAAGGTCGTTTCTTCGAGCGCATGAGTCGACTTCCACTCGAGAAAATCACTCCGATGGTTCCGCTTGGCGGTGCCGGAATCGGGATGCATGTAATCCCGGTGGAGAAAGCAATTGAGATGGAAAACGAATCTGTTTCTGTTGAGCACATCTCACACTGGCTTGACAAATATGATGGCAAATATGCCGCAAGCCCATGTTCCTGCCGTCAGTCACGCAAGACCTTCGATGAAGGTTGTGCAGATGACCCGGAAGGCTGGTGTATTGCAGTCGGCGATATGGCTGATTACGTTGTTGAGACCAATAAAGGCGGTCGCTATATCACAAGAGAAGAAGCACTTGCTATCATGAAGCAGGCTGAGGACAATGGTTTCGTTCATCAGATTACCAACATCGATGGCGAAAACAAGATTTTTGCGATTTGTAACTGTAATGTCAATGTATGCTATGCACTTCGTACTTCTCAGCTTTTCAACACACCAAACATGTCTCGTTCTGCTTATGTGGCACATGTCAACACCGAAAACTGTGTTGCCTGCGGACGCTGTGTAGAATATTGCCCGGCCGGTGCTGTCACATTGGGACAGAAATTATGCAAGAAGGACGGCAGCCAGGTGAAATATCCAAAAATGCCGCTTCCTGCCGAAAAAAAGTGGGGTCCGGAAATGTGGACCGAGGATTATCGTGACAAGAACCGTATCAACACGCACGAAACCGGAACTGCTCCATGTAAAACCGCTTGTCCTGCACATATTGCAGTACAGGGTTATATCAAGATGGCATCACAGGGCAGATATCAGGATGCACTTGCTTTGATCAAGAAGAACAATCCGCTTCCTGCAATTTGCGGTTATGTATGTAACCGCCGCTGCGAAGATGCATGTACACGCGGAACCATCGACGAAGCGGTATCCATCGATGAAATCAAGAAATTCATCGCAATGCAGGATTTGAATGCAGATACACGCTACATTCCAAAGAAGGTAGTGCCATCCTTAAAGGGTGAATTCACAGAGAAAATCGCAGTCATCGGTGCCGGTCCTGCCGGACTTTCCTGCGCATTCTATCTGGCTGAAAAAGGTTACAAGCCTACCGTATTCGAGAAGAATGCACAGCCGGGTGGTATGGTTGTCTATGGTATCCCTTCCTTTGTTTTGGAAAAGGATATCGTACAGGCAGAAATCGATGTATTAAAAGAAATGGGTGTTGAATTCAAGTGCGGTGTCGAAGTCGGAAAAGATATCACCATCGCACAGCTCCGTGAACAGGGCTACAAAGCATTCTATATCGGAATCGGATGCCAGGGCGGCCGCAAGGTTGGAGTCCCGGGAGAAGACGCAAACGGTGTTATGACCGGTGTTGAATTCCTTCATATCACAACAGAAAACGAAGATTATAAATTAAACGGTGATACCGTGGTCATCGGTGGCGGAAACGTTGCAATCGATGTATCACGCTCTGCAATCCGTTGCGGATCTCCAAAAGTACATCAGGTATCTCTTGAGACCCGTGATATCATGCCGGCATCTCCGGATGAAATCGAAATTGCCGAAAGCGAAGACATTCTCATCCAGGGCGGCTGGGGACCAAAGGAAATCCTCACCGAAAACGGCAATGTAACCGGAATTGTATTCAAGAAGTGTACCAGTGTCAAGGATGCTGACGGACGATTCAATCCACAGTATGACGAGAATGATACTATGACCATTCCTTGCTCAAATATCCTGCTTTCAGTCGGACAGGCAATCGAATGGGGCGGTCTTCTCGACGGAGAAGATGTAGAATTCTGGCATGGCAATTATCCGGTTGCGGACAAAGTAACCTATCAGACCCGTGTGCCTGATATCTTTGTCGGTGGTGATGTTTATTCCGGACCGAAATTCGCAATCGATGCAATTGCAGCCGGCAAGGAAGGAGCCATTTCCATCCATCGCTTCGTACAGCCACATTCTTCATTGACCATCGGTCGTGATCCACATTACTATGTCGAGTTGGATAAGGAAGATATTCTGGTTGAAAATTATGATAATTCCAAGCGTCAAAGACCTGCAACCAAGCCGGGTGTGGGAAAAGACAGCTTCCGTTCAGCAGCATGTACGCTGACAGAAGAGCAGATTCAGATTGAGACCAAGCGTTGTCTCGGATGTGGTGCAACCATTGTAGATGAGAACCAGTGTGTTGGATGCGGAATCTGCACCACCAAGTGCGAATTTGATGCAATTCATCTGGAGCGTGACCTGCCTCGTGCAAGTGTGATGCGTAAGAGCGAAGACAAATTAAAATATGTACTTGGCAACGGCTTAAAGCAAAAGCTTGCGCGTCCGTTCGTCCGCAAGACCAAATAAGGAGAATTCATTGTGCACGAATTAGGTGTTGTATTTCATGTAATCAAACAAGTGGAGGAAATCTGTGTCGAGAATGATCTCACAGAGATTTCCTCTGTGACCTTAGAACTCGGCGAAGTATCCACAGTCATCGAAGATTATCTGCATGATGTGTGGAACTGGGCCGTGCTCAAAAAATCCGAGCATATGAAAACAGCCAAATTAATCGTGGAGACCATTCCTGCTGTCACCTTCTGTGAAGATTGTCAGCAGGAATATCCCACCGTTGAATTTGGTAAAACCTGCCCGCATTGCGGAAGCAAAAAGACCTATTTGCTACAGGGAAATGAATTTAATATAAAAGAAATAGAGGGATGCTAAAAAGCATCCCTCAGATATTTTTCAATAATCTTATGTTTCTCATCATAAAGTTTCTTTTTAATTTCCTCAGAACCGACAAAATATTCATAATCCTTCACATCTGAATATTTCACATAATGGCCTGTTTCGTCGTCCACCACCTGTGCCTTCGATACCGGCTCACACTTATCATCCTCTAATGCGAAATAAGTCGTCGCAAGAGCTTCTCCTGTAATGGCAAATTGTTTTTTTAACTCATGGGAATAAGAAAAATACTGCACAAATACCAAATACTCTTTCCCAACTTTCATAAAATTGGTAAATCCCATGTTGAGCGAAGTCACCGCCCTGTTCAGCTCATGTTCTGTTTCCGCATCTCCCATCAAACCAACATTATAGCTGGAAAGATAAAACTCTTCTCCCTCGGTGACATCATCTCCTGAAATTACCTTTTCCACACGAACCAATTGGTCAACTACGCAGGCATCCACAACCGGCTCAGAAAGACATGTCGCTGTAAAAACATATGGCGTCATCTCCGGATTGAGATCCTCTTGCCAAACCTCTATCACATTATCCACCAAATTAAAACTTGATTCCTCTTTTGCATCATCGGACTCGTCTTTTTCCTGTTCCCAGATAAATGCCACGTTATAATCATCAAGATTGGTTTGATGAATCGAGAATCTGCAAATCAACCCTGTCACAAGCATCACTACCAAAAACGGTATTGAATAAAACAAATATTTTTTCATGAGATTATCTTCCCCTCATTCATATGAATCACTACATCGGCCAACAGTTCAATGTCTTCTTTGCTATGACTTGCAAGCAAAACCATTGCTCCTCTCTGTCGTTCCTGCTCGATTAGTTTGCGCAACTCTTTTACTCCATTCTCGTCAATGGCATTTGTCGGCTCATCCAGCATAAAAATCATCGGATGCTCCATAATTGCCTGCGCAATCACAATACGCTGTTTCATTCCAAGAGAATATTTACGAACAGGGCGTTTGTCATTTGGGTCCAAACCAACTCTGCGAATTGCTTCTTCAATCTCTTCATCAGATATTTTACCCTTCAACGCAGACAACAATTTCAGATTTTTCTTTCCTGAATATTCCGGATACAATCCGGCATTTTCAATGACGATACCAAGATCCGGTAATACCGGAAAATCCTTTCCCAATTGTTGGTCATCCAGATATACTGCTCCTTCATCGCATTTCATCAATCCCGATAAGGCGCGAAAAAGCATGGTTTTTCCTGAGCCGTTTCGTCCAACAATGCCATAGACTTTTCCGGACTCGAACTCTATACTGATATGATCTAAAATTGTTTTGCCTTTTATCTTTTTCACAAGATTATCAGCACGCAATATCATATATCTATTCCTCCCTGTTTAACTTCACAAATTCTACCCGCTGCACCACTTCCATTCCTATCAATGTAAGCAACAGTGCCAACACAAACATAAAAATTACCGACTCATTCAAATCAAAGGCCAATTCCTCTTCATTTATAAGCAGATTCAAATCATTCCAGATACTGCTATGCCAATCAAAAATCAAGTGCGACAGTGGATTCGTATGCAATAAGATTTTATTGTGAAAAATGGTCGTTTTGACCGGCAAAAACATAACCAGCCAAAAAAATTGAAATCCTGTTACAATCACAAATGATACATAACTGCCAAATGTAATCGCCAGAATGTTAATCATGCATGTCATGGCATATGTCCACAGCCCATAAATAATCCAGTAATAGAAAGCCAGAATAACTCCAGGCAAATCAATATCTCCCCGTAAAAGCGGGATGATACAGATCAGGCACAAAAAAGCCAGCATCACCAGAAATATACGTACAAGCAAACGCATACATTCATGTAACCACCAGACTCTACGATTGTTCACTCGTGTAAAGTAATATGCGCTCGACGAACAAAAATGTCGATAAATGAAAATGCCAAATATCACCTGAATCAGTAATATGTGTGCATAGCAAAAAAAGAAATCGATAAATTTGCCTTCAAAAATTGCAAAGGAAGACATTGCAAAATAATTTACCCGCTCAAACAATCTAAATCACCTCATCACGCCTTATGACAAAGAGCGTCATCAATAGATTGAGGATACACAATATCAACACAAACCCAATCAATGGATAGATTCGTTCGTCTATTGATTCCAGGAAATTTAAATAAAAATAATAATTTGTTTCAAATGGCAATTTCACAATTTCTTTCAGCCAAACGCCTCCCATCAATAGCAAATAGACCGGTAAAAAGACCAAAATGGTGTAATAATATCGAATGATCATCGACAAAAGCAACGCAAAACATGCCAATATCGCTGTCAGGATTGAAAAAAGTAATATCATAGCCACCATATATAAGGTCACATTATAATTGTACAAATCCGGAAAAAGATAACGCTCCGTCAACGAAAGATATTCTCTATTATATGGCTCGCTCAGCATTAAATTATGACGAGCACCGGACGGAATCATAATACAAAACATGAAAAGCTGCACCAGCATCGGAATCGCATAAAATATAATTGTTCCCCAAAAGCACGCTGCAACCGTATTCCAGACATATTTCTTTCTTCCACTTCGTGCCTGCAAATATACAATTTCACGACTTTTCCAATCTGCCATAAACAAAAAAGCTCCTGGCACCACAGCAATAACCGGAAACATTTGAATAAAATAATACCCATATGTCGACATATCCGTACACAATGTCAACAGCGCAGGAATTGGAACTTTCCACACATCCATTCCATAATAATAAATCATCGTTGAAACATAATGAACGGTAATAAATGCGCAATAAATAACAAACGCAATTCGCGTCATTCTACGCTCAAATAATCTAATAATTGCCTCTTTCATTTTTAATTTCCTGTTCCATAAAAATCTGCATATGCATCGTACTTCGGCTTGTTTCCCCTAACCATAAAATATACTCTTTTCGCATCCAGATAGCCTTCCCAAACTTTTATATCTCGAAATCCCTCCAATTCAGACAATACATAAACACTCGAAATAGGTATCCCTTTTTCTTGATTGTACAGCTGTGTCTGCATTTTTTCGAATGTATCTTTTGAATTATCAGCCGGATAGACCGCATATGTACGCGCTCTTCCAAAGCTCCGCTTTCCCGATCTTTCTTGCGTTGAAGTCCTTATCCACTTTTGATCTAGCTTCAAGTAAACAGTTCCTCTAAATGATGTTGGTAACGCATGAACAGTTGTTGCGGACATCAAAAATACAAGCACCATCGCTGACGCCTTTGCAATAAATCGTTTCATAAAACCCTCCTTTAAAAATATAGCTAGGGGAGAAATAGAGATAGAGATAGAGATAGAGATAGTGATAGTGATAGTGATAACATAGATATACATTCAGAAAAATTATTATTTCACACTCGATTTGTCCCCATAAACGAATTTATGTTTGTATTATAACCTCGAAAAAATGTAAAGTCAATGCAGATCATTCATGTCATTTCCCTGCAAGCTCCCAGAATGCAATCGCTGATGCAGCTGCCACATTCAGAGAATCCACCTGATGTGACATTGGGATTTTGACGGTATAATCGCAAGCTACAATGGTTTCCGAACGCAGGCCTGCGCCTTCCGTGCCCATGATAATCGCAAGCTTTTCTTCTGCTTTTAGTTTGTCATCCGTGATGCTGACCGAATCATTCCGGAGCGCCATTGCGACTGTCTTAAATCCCAATTTTCTCAACTGCTGCATGCCATTCTTAGGCCAGTCTGCCTGCAGATAAGTCCATGGAATCTGAAATACGGTTCCCATACTCACGCGACTTGCCCTGCGATAAAGCGGATCTGCACACGGTCCGGTCAAAAGCACCGCATCCATATTCAATGCAGCAGCGGAACGAAAAATCGCGCCTACATTGGTTGGATTCACGACATCCTCGAGGATTACAATGCGTCGCATATCTTTGATCAGTTCCGCCACATCCGGATGTTTACGCCGCCGCATGGCACAAAGTAGCCCGCGTGTCATGCCATATCCCGTTATTTGCTTTAGCAGCTCGATCGGCGCCACATATACCGGAACCTCTCCGAGTCGATCCACCAACTGTCTGGTTTCTCCTTCGAGATATCTTTTTTCACACAAAACAGATTCTGCTTCATATCCGCCTTCGAGCGCACGCAGAATCACATTGGGACTCTCTGCGATAAAAAGTCCCAAATCCGGCTCATAGTAATGCGCTAATTGTGCTTCATTTAGCCCGGAATAGACCTCCATTTCAGGTGTATCCAAGCGGTCTATCTCTATGATATTCATCTTTTTGCAGACCTTTCCAATATTTTTTGAATATATACATAGCTCAGCATCTCGTGCGATGCATCCGAAATTGCACAGCCATACAGATATTCTCCTTTTGGCAATTCTTCTTCACGTACACATCTGCATTCAACCTGCAGTTCATAATCGGTTCCGTTTACATAATCAGAAAATTGCACTTCGCAACGGATTCCACGGATTGGCAACCGGTGCTTGGAAATCACAGCGATTCCGGTATCACTGATGTCACGAATATTGACAATACTCTCAACCGCTGCGGATTCGCACACCAGATATCCGGAGATATTGACCGGTGCACGCATTTGCTTGCGCCGCTCTGCACGCACCGATAATGCGTGAAAATGTGTTGCTTCTACCGCGTAATAATGATTCCCCCGATATTCTACCATGCGAATGCGAACTGATTTCCATGCCACGCGATTGCCTTCCGGATCATCGCAATAAATATTGAAAGATATTCCTTTGAATCCCTTATTGCCCAGATCCAGCACCTGTCCTTTATAGACAAACGGGCGCAACAGGATTTTGTCCTCATGCGTTCCAACCGCTGTGGTTGCAACTTCATAGACTTTCTCATCCTTTACCATTTCCAGATTCACCACTGTTCCATGGCGAATTTCATCAATACGCATAATCTTCCCCTTTTAATCAAACATGAAGCGAATTGTTTCCATTGTCATTTTTCATGCGCCACTCTATGCAGCGCTCCAGATAATGGATATAATCCGGGTTTTTGCACATTCCCTTGCCTTCCACATCAGAGATTTTCGCCACATCCATCCCATTACAGCTGGTTGTCTTCATTACAATATTGAGCGCATCAACCTTGGTATCATTTGCAAAATATGTTCCGATTCCAAAAGCAACACGAACGCGTCCTTTGAAATGCCGATAAATTGCGGACGCTTTTTCCAGATTCAGGCTATCCGAAAAAAGCAACGTCTTTGTCTGCGGATCAATGCCCAAAGATTCATAATGCGCAATCATCTTTTCGCCCCAGGCGATTGGATCACCACTGTCATGACGCACGCCACTGAAAAGTGTCGCAAAGGTCAGCTGAAAATCCTTCAGGAAACAATCTGTCGTGATGCAATCCGTCAATGCGGTTCCATTGAGCACCCCATATTCTTTAACCCATGCATCCAATGCATACCAGTTGGAATATGCCGGATTGTGCTTATGATTGCCCTGTCCCACACACATAATCCACTCATGCGCCATGGTTCCGACCGGAGTCACGCCATGCTTTTTTGCCAGATACACATTGCTGGTTCCGACAAACTTTGAATCTCCGGCGCCAAAATCCGCCGCTTTCAAAGCTGCCACTGCCAGATCCTGTGCCTCCGCAGAGAGTCTTCTGCGCAGTCCAAACTCACTGAACGCACCTGCCACATACTCTCCTTTTTCCAGTTTCTCAATTTTGGCCTGCAAACGATTTTTGAAACTCTCAAACAAATCCTCATAGTCATAGGCCATTCTGAAATAAACTTCATTGACAATCGCCAATGTCGCAATCTCATACATCGAAGTATTCAGCCAGGTTCCTCTCGTCTCGATATTCAGGCCGCACGGTCCCTCGTTTGAAATCTCAAAGTCTTCATAGCGTGGTTGCCATAATCTCAGAAAATCAATATACGAGCCCTTAATCCAGGTAATATTATTCAAATAGGCCAGCTCATCTTCCGTAAATCGCAAACTGCAGTAGTGCTGAATTTGCGTGCGAATCTCTTCCACCATCTCCGGCGTAAATGTGACGCCCTGATTGCGGCACTTGAAGCTCCATGTCGTCTTGTAATCACTAAACTGGTGATAAATTGCCTGCCCCATCGAAAATTTGTATGCATCTGTCTCCAACAGACTTGTAATAATCGGTTTCATAATTCCGCCCTTCTTGTTTCGTCCTTTATTCTCCTATTTTATCACTCCTGCCCCCATTTTCACAACCAAAAAGGAGCCGCCAAATGGCGACTCCTTGATGGACTGGGTTTATGGTTCGAAATCAAATCCTGACCAGACAGGGATTCCGGTATATTCTTTGGTGGCTTCCTCGCCGGAAAGTGCGCGAATGGCGCCGGCAGCAAGTGCCTCCATTTCAAAGTCACCGCCATAGATGATAAATGGTGCGATCCAGCCGGCGTACTTCTTGACAATTTCGATGAAGCGTTTGTCATTGGATGCGCCACCGGTCATTACAATTGCGTCAACTTTGCCTTCCATGACACAGGCATAAGAACCAATGTATTTGGCAAGCTGATAACCAAAGAAGTGCATCACAAGTTCCGCCCATTGATCTCCCTCGTCAATCTTTTGATCGATAATGCGCATATCGTCGGTTCCCATGAGGGAAATTAATCCTCCGGTCTTTGAAATACGCGCTTTCATCTCGTCGAGCGTATATTTTCCGGAGAAGCAATCCTTTACGACAGGCATCAGCGGAACATAGCCGGAGCGGTTCGGCGCACATGGGCCTTCCCCGTTTAAGACATCATTGCCGTCAACAATGCGGCCGTGCTTTTGCGCCGTGATGGAGAGTCCTCCACCGACATGGCAGACTACAAAATTGCAGTCTTCGTATTTCTTTCCGAGTTCGGCGGCTGCACGCATGGCCACTTCTTTTTGATTGAGCACATGCACATGTGATTCTCGATAAATGCCTTTCATTCCTGTCAGACGGGCCACATCTTCAAACTCGTCCACATCAGGCGGATTGACCAGATATGCCGGTACTCCGACTTCCTTTGCAAATGCATCAATAATCTGTGCACCAAGGATGGCCGGATGTTCCATCAGACGACCGGATGTACAGTCTTCCAAAATCTTGTCATTGACAGGAAAGATTCCGCCCGGAGTTGATACCAGGCCGCCGGAATAAGCGGCAAAGGCATCCATATCATGAAGGTCAATCCGGTTTGCCTTCAATTCTTCCAAAATAGTTTCCAGGCGATAAGGTTTTTGATCATTGACTCTTTTGAAGCTTTTCAGTTTCTGTGGGTCATGTGTCACATTTGCTTTAAAAAGCATCTCATCCCCATCAAACACCGCAAGCTTTGTTGAGGTTGATCCCGGACTGAGTGTAAAAATTTTATATCCCATGAATGAAGTCTCCTAATCTTATTTGTTTGCCGCAAGAATCACCATCGCGATATCTCCGACAATCTCTTCCACGGTTGCGCCTCTTGAGCTGTCTGCGACCGGCTTTGCAAATCCGGAAAGCGTATGACCATATCCGGCTCCGCCGGCGAATTTCTGCATCATCTTGACACCGATATTAGCCGCATTCAGTTCCGGGAAAATCAGAATATTGGCCTTGCCGGCCACATCTGACGGACGCGTAATCTTTTTGGCTGCCACTTCAGGATCGATTGCTGCATCCAGCTGGAATTCTCCGTCCATTTTCAAATCAGGACGGCGCTCCTTTGCAATGGCGAGCGCCTCAAGAATACGGTCAACCGATCCGGCCGTTCCGGATCCACAGGTTGAGAATGACAGAAATGCCACTCTCGGCTCCCATCCCATCAGCGCATGAACATTGTCAGCCGATGCAATTGCAATGCTTGCAAGTTCTCCTGGTGTCGGTTCCGGATTGAGTCCGCAATCCGCAAATACGATACGGTTGCCTTCCGATCCATGGAATCCCGGAATCTCGCAGAGTGCAAAAATTGATGGCACATCCACACCTTCCTGCATACCGATAATCGTTGATGCCGCAAGCAGTACATCTCCCGTGGTATTTACATGTCCACAGAATGTACAATCCACTTCTCCAACCGCCTCTAACATCATTGCGTAATACATTGGATTCTTGATTTTGCGCTTGCATGCCTTTTCGGAAATCAACATATCTTCTTTCCAATAGCGGGACACCAGCGCTTCTGCAGCAGCTTCATCCGTACAGTCTACGATTTCCATTCCGCTTACATCCACACCCGCTTCTTTTGCCGTCCGCGCAATCACAGCCGGATCCGATACCAGTACCGGGATTCCGATTTTTTCATCCAATACTTTTTTTGCCGCAAGCAAAGTCTTGACAGCGTCACACTCCGGGAGCGCAACGCGCTTTGGACATCCCTTTGCTTTTTCGATTAATTCTTCGATTAAGGTCATAGGTTTCTCCTCTTATTCTCCGAACATAGCACCGATGTAATCGCCGGCTTCTCCAAAGGTAGTCAGCTTACGAAATTCCATATAAGGAACCTCGACATCATATTCATCCTCAAGTGCAGCAGAGAACTGTACAAAGTTAGAAGATTTGCAATTTAAATCCTCAATGAATCTGGTATTCTCATTTAAAGTTGATGGATCAACTCCGAAAAGAGCCTGTGCTTTCTTTGCTAAAATTTCAATTACTTCCTCACGAATTGGCATAATTTTTTCCTCCTTTAACCTCTGTAAACATAATCACCGGATACATATTTCGGTGGAATTGCAGGAACCTGCAGATAAGACTGATGCTCGCCTCCGGTATGGATGACATGCATGCCGTCTCCATTGTCCACGTTGTGATTCATGGCAGCATCGTGGAACCATTCTGTCTTGATGAATTTGCCCGCGAGACGAACCACGATATATTCTCCTTTGTGCCAGATGCGGCTGTGTGGATACATCTCAATATCAAGCGGATAAATCTTGCCCGGTTCGAGTCTTTCATTGTACAAATGTGACTGAATCGGCTGGAAATCTTTTGCAGTCGGATCCATGTCTCGGTGAGAAGCACGGCAGAATCCCCATGCGCCTCTATATGGTGCACCCATTACTTCAATCGGCACATATTCCTTGTTTGCATTGTACTTTAATACCCATGGGAAGATATCCATGTTGTCGTATCCACGGCATTCAACTTCCAGGTGAAGCTTCATGTATCCGGTGATTTCGATATCTTCATTTACAGGAATTAAGAATTCAGTTGTCTCTGTATTTGGATCATAAACAACTTCGCTTGGATTTGCATAAGTATCAAATCCGCCGTCCATTGCTTCTGCATTCAGATACAACTTCTTATATTCGGTTCTGGCTAATGGCCATTCTTTTTCTTTTCTGCGTACTGCATAATCAAAATCATAGGCATCCAGGACATCCACGCGAACCTTTGGAGTAAACTCCCATCCGTTGTTGATATCCTTGCAGTAACGGTCAAAGAATCTCTTTAATTCTTCAAGGTTATCCGGGTTGTATGCATCCGGCCACTCGAAGTCGCGGTGAATTCTAAGCCACTTCTTTGGTGCACGAATACGACGGAAACCTTCTACAGAACCACGCAAATGATGGTGAACCCATCCTGCTGTTACATAGGTAGGTACGCGTACTTCTTTGAATTTCACCTGTTTATCACGCCAGTAAGCATTCATTTCAGGATACTTGTTCACCATTGATACGGTATCTTCTACATAAGTCTTGCAGGCAACTTCCTTGATAATATTCTCTTCATATGCAGGGTTTGGAATACCACCGCAGAAATAAGATTCGCGATACAAATCGGAAGTTCCTTCCCAGGCTGCCAGACATGCAAGATGCGGTGGCTGAAGTGATGCAATCTTCCAGTTTGCCATACAGACACCGGAGTTTCCGAATAAAGTACACTTGCCATTGCACCAATCCTGCTGTGCTGCCCACTCAATGAAATCATATCCATCCTGCGCATCCTCGGTCCCCCACAGATTGCAATAACCTTCTGAGTTACCAACACCACGCGCATCTACGTTTGCAACAGCATATCCGTTGCGGCACCAATATCCGGGATCCGCAGACTCGAATTTTGCCATATTGGAAACTGTCTTTGGAGGAACACCCATCAGCTTCCACTCATCCTGGCCTTCTGCAGGTCTCTTACCGAAAATTCCCCATGATACAATACAAGGAACTTTCTCTGTTAAATTTTCCGGTACATAAATATCTGCGTAAATTGTCACACCGTCACGCATCTTAACAGGGGTATCACGATGACAAATAATTCCAGGGCCCGCCTGATAAGTGCAGGTGTTCAATGCAGGGCAGTAGCTGAATGTGGCAGCTGCCGGATCGACATTGACATTGCCGCTGGCGCGCATTGCATCCATCTCTTCTTTTGTCTTGCCCGGGGTGCCCTTCATATAGATGACATCAAATTCTTCCCCTTCAAAGGTTTTTTTCACGATGATTCGTTCACGATTATCATTGCTCATTTGCTTTCCCTCGCCTTCCTGTCTCATTTGCGTTTGCTATGTTTGAACGCCACTCTAACTGGATTATAAAATGCAGCCACGCAAAAATCATCGTGCAATTGCACAGCAATCAGAAGATAATCGATCTTTTTTTGCTTTTTTCTCTCCTGATTGTGCAAAATTACAATAGTAAAAAGAAAATCAATTGACTCAGAAATCACCATGTTTTATGATATTTATATCGAATTGATCATTCTAAAAGGAGTAACGGCAGATGGTTTTAAACACTCTGATTCTTGAATTAGGCGATTGCACAATGTCAATTTTGCCAAAAACAGATTTAAAAGCGGATTATGCTCAAATGCAGTCTCTTATCCCTGCGCGTGGAAATTATTCATCGCAGATTATTTATTATTGTAAATGGTCTGATTTGCAGGAGCTTACAGCTCTGCCGGAAATCACCGTGATTCTGTGGGACGACCGGCCGACTGTCGCAGACAACGACGACAGTTTCTTAAGCAGCCTTTCCGGCGGATTAATCTTTCGCAATCAGGAAGAATATTTTGCCTGCCTGGACTGCTTTGAAAATTGTTATCTCACTGCATATCGCACGGATGAACAACTCGCAAAAATCTCCGACAGCATCTACCACAATGGCGGCATTCAGGTTTTGGCAAACCAGATTGCATCCCTGTTCCATTATCCGATCAATATTGTCGACAATTCGTTTACGGTCATTGCCAGTTCCGATAATTTTGAATTTTTCAGCGAAGACCTCGCCCGTGATAACCAAAGCGGTTTTATTCCGCCTCAGGTGATAAAAGATTTAAATATTGCGTCTCGAAGAAGACACAGTCAACAGAGTAAAACCATCGTAATCAACCATGTGGGTGGACAATTTCAAAACTATTTTACGCCCATCGTCTTTAATGATATCGCACTGGGTTATTTTAGTGTGTTTCTTCCTCCTGCCGAAAACCTTTCGCCCCTTTTGAAGCAATATCTGTCTAAGGTTGCAACGCTCTTAGGAGTATATATGCAGCGCTCGGATTTTTCGAGAAGCAGCCGCAGCAATTACTACACGACTTTGCTATCTTCGCTTTTAAGCGAAAATTCAAGTTTAAATGATATAAAAGAAGAACGATTCCAAGCCTTCGGATACAAAATGCTTCCTTATAAATATATTTTTGTGGTGGATATTGCTCAGGAGAACCCTGAAGATTATGTGCTTGGCGATTTAAGCAATGCCTTCAAACGCATCTTCGGCAATTGCATCTATACAATTCAGCACAATCAGATTATTTATCTGGCCAGTTATGCCACTCTGGCTTATGACATGGATTCCATCGTGGAACAATGCGAAAACCAGCTTGTTTCCACTCCTTATGTTCATATAGGCGTCGGCTCGCCATTTACCGTGCTTGCAGAAGCGCGCGGACATCTCCTGGAAGCCCGCGCTGCAATCGATACCGCTATTATGTTTCATGCGCGTAATCATGTATTTTTCTATGATCACTATCGCCTAATGCACATGGTGCAAACACTTGGCCAGCATACGGACATACGAATGTTTTCCCTTCCACAGCTGAAACAGTTGCAGGAATATGATACACATCATAACACCAATTTGCTTTACACCTTATATGTTTATACGCAATGCATCGGTGATGTAAGCCATGTTTGTAAGCAATTACACATTCACCGCAACACACTTTATTTCCGTATTAACAAAATCATAGAACTGACCAATCTCAATCCGCACAATGCAGATCAGAACGCGATGATACTAATTTCCTTCAATATCATGCGTATGCAAAACGAGATCAGCTGGACGGACATACAAAAATAGAGACGGCAAATACGCCGTCTCTATCAAATAATTGATTATATTCTTTTTATGCACGTCTTGCTTCTGCTTCAACAAAATCCTTTGTTCCAACAAAAACATCTGCCTTGTACGGATTGATATGTGCAGCCTTTGCTCTCTTAATGATTACGGCAAGCACAATCACGTTAATTGCCAGTGCAAGAATTGAAACAACACCCTGCGGAATTGGATTTGCGGTAATGCCCATACCTGCAACCACTTCGTTTGCGGTATTTGTTCCGCTCTGGTATACAGCAATTGCCTTGTCATAGAGATCAAGTGCAGATCCGGTAGCGCCCTTGTAAAGGGAAGGCAATACTGAGAAATTCTCGCTCAGCTGGAAAAGCGGTACAACCTGTGCGAACATGCACCAGATTGCCAAAGTGTTTGCGCGGTTCTGAATCCAGCCACCCTTGTTCCATAATGCATTTGCAAAGGTAGGTGCAAGAAGAAGAGCAACACCACAATACCATGAGTGAGTCGGAAGGTTTGCATAGGTATACTGGAAATTCCATACATCATATGCAAGGATGAACCATACAGTCATGTCAGGCCACAACATATCTTTGCGGTCTTTTGAGCTGTATACATTCCACCAGCTGGTCATACAGAAGATATTCAGTATGCCGGCAAGTGCATTCAAGATGTTCCACCATCCACCATAAAGGAATACACCTTCGTTGGATGCCCACCATGCTCCGGACAAATCGCCGGTAACCTGGAATGCATGATATGCAGACTCAAGATCAGATACAACTGCAATCAGGATGTTTGCAGCTACGATTACGAATGGCCAAGCCTTGAACCAGTGAGATTTTCCAATGCCCCACTCGTACTTGATCATCATGAAACCGATGCATCCGATGGTTGCAGCATAGAGCTTGAAGTAATGGAACCAGCCATTCATGTATTCATAAGTCTGGTTTGAATGACCACCAAATGCTCCACACTGAATTGCGATAAAGTAAATTGTTAAGATAATCGGGATTACAACAAGGATTGCAATTCCGCCAATCTTGGTACGTCGTGCGATTTCGTTTAATAAGATTAGTCCAACGAAAACCATTAACCATCCGAGAAGCTGTGTTCCGGATGTACTGCCATAAATTTGGAATAACATATGAACTCCTCCTTAATAAATTATAAAAATTTCATAAAGTCATTATAAGCCTTTTTTCCTATTTTATCAAGAAGAAACTCTCCGCGTGCACACGCAGAAACCCAGTATTTTCAAGGCGTTGCGTGCGTTGAAAACACTGGGTTTCATTCATATCCGTTTCACTCGCGCCGGAAACTATTTGCAAAACAATAGTTTCTCATGTCAAGACTCGCTCGCGGAGCTTGTACCCCGACTGAGTTAAATATCTACACGCTGGCGGCGAATCATCAAAGCCGCAGCAATGATCATAGCAATCGAAATGGCAACAGCAATGATTGCATATGCATATGCCGGAAGATTCAAAAATTTTACCAACAGTCTTCCCTCTTCAATACGGCTCATTCCGATGCAAATCAAAACCCAGCCGCCAACGATAAACCATTTCGAATTGGATCCGAACTTCAGTCCAAGTCCTCCGATCAGCATACCAAGTCCCAACAATCCCAACGGGACAAGCAAGAATGAAATCGGGTGAAATGCACCGACAGCAAAATCCTCAACAGGCAGATTTGGATACATATGCTCCAGTCTCAGGATTTCAATGCGTGCCATCGCATACATCAAAGCCCAGTCAAACAGCAATAATACAAAATACTGAATCATAAAGGAAAGGAAGAATCTGCGTCTGGTCTCTCCCATTGAGATTGCCAGATTAAAGCGCAAAACCTCATCACTCCAGTTTGCAAACAGTCCAAGGAATGCAATTGCCATAAAAGACATAAATGTTCCCATCGGGAAGGTGGTATCTGCGCCCGAGGTAGCCATGATAATCTCATGCAGGATTACACCCATGAGATGCACACCAATCAGAATCGCGGCATTCATCACAATATTTTTCCATTCCAGACTATACCATAATATTTTTTTCATCGGACGCCTCCTATACATTTACCACTTTTTTGCGTGTTCCAAGTGCATAAAGCAAAGATGCCACACAATAAATTGCAACACCAATCACAGCCACGATGACAAAAATATGATTGAGATCAAAGACAATCCTGCCGGTTGAAACACCTGAAAGATACATTGATCCGACACCACCGATGACGCCGCCACACAAAGCGATGATAACAACTGCAATATAATAAGCAACCTTGCCGAATTTTTCAATCAGCAATGCGATCAGGATTCCGACACCTGCCACTGCAAGATTTAATCCGATCATGCTGATTGCGTATTGCCATGTTGCAAAACCAAGTGCATTCGGAACCAGCACATAGGTCAGTACACCCGTTATACTCATTTCAACCGCAAGCAATGCAAATCCAAAAATCACTCCGATTGACAATTCTTTTCTGGTCGCTCCCATAGATAATACGCCATTTGAAATCAACGGAATATATCCCATGGTAAAGATTGCCTCAATCAAACCGCCCATAGCCAGAAACAGAAGCGGGATCGCCCCTATCTCTTTTTGAAAATCACCGGCTACCACTCCAAGATAGAGTACCATGAAAGCCACAAAGGCGACTCCAAACAAATACATTCGCTGCACACAGAAAGTAATATATTTCAGCATTCGTTTGATTCCAACTGCCATATTATGCCTCCTTTCCGCACAAAGCCACGAAAAGGTTCTGCAATGACAATGGCTGAACGGTCACATCATATCCCTCTTTCAGCTGCTGTCCCGGCTCAAGGAGCACAGTCACACCCTTACTCCTTCCCATCATTTCAGCATGATGGCAGTTCAATCCTTCTGTTGCCGCATCAACCGCATCCGCATCACCGGTTACATGAAGGGCACGGGAAAGCAGTTCCTCTGTGTTGGATTTCAATAAGACATTTCCACGGTCAAGGAAAATCACTTCCTCAAATACTGCTGCCGCCTCCTCAATGATATGTGTCGAAATAATAAATGTTCTTCCTGTGCTTGCCTGCTCTTCCACAAGAATGCGATAAAAATCCTCTCGTGCAACCACATCAAGACCGGCAACCGGCTCATCAAGAATGGTAATATCCGCCTTTGATGCAAGACCGATTGCGATGGTTACCATGGAGAGCATACCCTTTGATAACTTATTGATCTTTTTCTTGATTGAGATTCCGAAATGTTCAATCAGCTCCTCGGCCATCTTCTGATCCCAGTTCGGATACAGCGCCTTTGCCACACGGAAATATTCTTTAATCTTTAACGTGTTCGGTCCAAGCGGTGTCATTGTATTGATTTCGCGTGAAAAGCAAAGGTGATCCAATGCCTTGCGGTTTTCCCAGACGCGCTCGCCGTCGCAATATACCTGACCTGAAGTGGCCGGATTCTGTGCGGTCATAATGGAAAGCAATGTCGTCTTTCCTACTCCGTTTCGGCCGATCAATCCATAGATTTTGCCTTGCTCAATTTCGAGGTTAACACCTTCCAACACTTTTTTGTCCTTATAATTTTTTACTATATTTTCACAAACTAATGTAGCCATTCCATCCTCCTAGCTTTCCTGAATCATATTGATAAGTTCTTCTTTGCTGATGCCCAGACTTTCTGCCTCTACAACCAGTCCTTTGACATAATTCTCATAAAACATACTTCTGCGTTTCTGCAAAATTCTGTCCTTTGCCCCCGGCGATACAAACATTCCGATTCCACGCTTCTTGTAAATAATCTGCTCGTCCACCAGGATGTTCACCCCTTTTGCAGCCGTCGCAGGGTTAATTGCATAGAGCTTCGCCAATTCGTTGGTACTGGGCACTCGCGATTCTTCCTCCAGAATTCCTCTCATAATATCTGTTTCAATCATTTCGGAAATTTGAAGATAAATCGATTTGTCGTGCGCCAATAATTCGTACACGCGTGTCCTCCTTTCTTCCTGCATGACCCAATCTCCCAGACCTATGCTGTTATTTGGTTAACTACTTGTGTAATTAACCATATCACTATACCACCGGTCTGTCAATACTTTTTATGATTCCAGTTTTAAATCTCCGTCTTTGATCCAGCCAAGCTTGCGCACAACCAAACCGATTCCCCATGTCAAAACGGCAGGAAGCACAATGCAAATCAGGACAAGACCAATCCAGTCCATCGGCGTAATCGCATTTTTTGCACCGTCTGCGACATCACGCACCCATCCTGTATAGACACCGATCGGTCCAACAAGTCCGCAGGTTCCCATTCCGGATGCAACCGCATCTCCGTTCATCTGCAAATGGAATACACAGGTTGCAAGCGGCCCTGT
The DNA here is from genome assembly GCF_002735305.1 of Agathobacter ruminis. Classification (GTDB taxonomy): domain Bacteria; phylum Bacillota; class Clostridia; order Lachnospirales; family Lachnospiraceae; genus Roseburia; species Roseburia ruminis. The sequence goes on along the minus strand of NZ_PDYG01000134.1, from coordinate 93,643 downwards.
AATGGCAGATGCAAGCGTCGGTGCAATCCAGACGCGCGGATTGCGAATGATATTAGGCATCTGAAGCATCGAGGTTCCAAGCCCCTGCGAAACCAGGCCTCCCCATTTGTTTTCACGGAATGACAATACAGCAAAGCCGACCATCTGTGCACAGCAGCCCGCAACTGCCGCACCTCCGGCAAGTCCCGTCAATGCCAGTGCCGCACAGATTGCCGCAGATGAAATCGGGAGTGTCAGTGCGATTCCTACCACAGAAGATACAATGATTCCCATCAACAGCGGTTGCAGGTCTGTCGCCCACATGATTACCTTGCCCAAAGAAGCTGCCGCTTTTCCAATCGGTGCTGCAATCAATGCTGACAAACCGACACCGACCAAGATGGTTACCACAGGTGTCACAAGAATATCAATTTTGGTTTCCTTTGATACGGCCTTGCCGAATTCTGCCGCCAGAATTGCAATCACCAGAACCGCCAGCGGTCCTCCTGCCTGTCCCATCAGATTTGCCGCATAGCCGACCGGAATCAGAGAGAACAATACCAAAGGCGGTGCCTGCAGTGCATAACCGATTGCCGCTGCCATCGCAGGACCTGCCATCGCCGATGCTGCCGCACCAATCGTAAATGATACTGTTCCGTTTGAATAAATCGGATTCTCCAAAAATCCGATATGACACTGCGTACCAAGCGTGTTCAAAATGGTGCCGATCAACAGCGTACAAAACAGTCCCTGTGCCATCGCACCCAATGCATCAATCAGATATCTCTTTGCCGAGATAACGATATTTTTTCGTTTCAAAAATTCCTTCATGATTTCTCCTTCCTCTTTGGCATTCGCCAAACATTTTTATTTTATCAAAAAAACCTCTTTTTTGTGAAGTCGCAAAAGGTTGAAAAAGCGGTGAATCCATAATATACTTGACTGTGAGACTTTTTTATGAGAGAGGAACAGATATGAAAACCAAAACAGACAAATTAAAACCGAAGTTGTTTTCGGTCATGAAAGGATACAGTCTGAATCAATTTTCGAAAGACCTTGTATCCGGTATCATCGTAGCAATCATTGCACTGCCACTTTCCATCGCACTGGCACTTGCTTCCGGGGTACAGCCTGAGCAGGGTATCTATACTGCAATCATTGCCGGATTTTTGATTTCATTTTTTGGCGGAAGCCGTGTCCAGATTGCCGGACCGACTGCCGCTTTTGCAACCATCGTTGCGGGAATTGTTGCAACGGACGGGATGGACGGACTGATTGTCGCCACATTGATTGCAGGTATCCTGCTGATCCTGATGGGACTGCTGCGCGTCGGTTCACTGATCAAGTTCATTCCATATACCATCACAACCGGTTTCACCGCAGGAATCGCTGCAACCATTCTGATTGGCCAGATCAAGGATTTCCTCGGTTTAAGTTATCCGGCCGGAACCGTCACCATCGAGACCACCGAAAAAGTGGCAGCAATCTTTAAAAATATTGCGACCATCAATTATCAGGCACTGATTGTCGGATGCATCAGCCTTGCCATTCTGATTATCTGGCCATTTATCAGCAAGCGCATTCCGGGATCTTTGATTGCGGTCATCGCCGGCATCGCCCTTGTAAAGCTGATGGATTTGAAGGTCAACACCATCGGTGATTTATATACCATCAGCAATGCACTCCCTGCATTGCATATTCCAGCCATCAATCTGATGACCATCCGCAAAGAGCTTGGCAACGGATTTACCATTGCCATCCTCGCAGCCATCGAATCCCTGCTGTCTGCCGTTGTCGCAGACTCCATGATCAACTCCAAGCATCGTTCCAATATGGAATTGATTGCACAGGGAATCGGCAACATGGGTTCCGCACTGTTTGGCGGTATTCCTGCTACCGGCGCAATCGCGCGTACCGCAGCGAATATCAACAACGGCGGTCGCACCCCGATTGCAGGTATGGTACATGCAATTGTGCTTGTCTTTGTATTGATTGTACTGATGCCGTATGCAGCACTGATTCCGATGCCGACGATTGCTGCGATTCTTTTTATGGTCGCATATAATATGTGCGGATGGCGCAATGTCAAGCGTCTGTGTCAGAAAGCACCAAAGAGCGATATCATCGTTCTGGTTCTGACCTTTGTCCTTACTGTCGTATTTGATCTGGTTGTTGCCATTGCTGTCGGAATGATTGCAGCCATCGTCCTCTTCATGAAACGCATGAGCGAGGAGACCTATATTTCCACCTGGAAGTACGAAGTCAATGATGACGAAAACGATCCGGATTCCATCGATTTGCGCGAGGTTCCGCAGGCAGTTCGTGTATATGAAATTACCGGTCCTCTGTTCTTTGGTGTAGCCGGACTGATTACCGATATCACGCTCAAAGACTTCACGCAGGTTCTGATTATCCGTATGCGTGGCGTTCCGGCCATCGATGCAACTGCGATGCAATCGCTTGAGGCGCTGGTGGATCGCTGCCATGCACGCAATGTCACTGTCGTATTCTCACATGTCAATGAACAGCCTTACCATGTCATGGTAAAAGACCGTCTGGTAGAAAAAGTCGGTGCGGAGAACTTCTGTGCCCATATCGACGATGCTTTGGCACGCGCACAGGCCATCTTATCTGAAAAACAAACGAATGCATAAGGAGGATTGCATGACTGTAAATGAAATGATTGCGCGCATCAATGAATTGGCGCACAAATCAAAAGCGGAAGGATTAACCGAAGAAGAAAAAGCAGAACAACAGGAATTGCGCCAGGCATATATTGCCAATATCAAACGCAATCTTGCCAGTCAGCTTGAAAATACAATCGTTGTAAATCCTGACGGAAGCCGCTATAAGCTGCAAAAGAAAAACAAAAAATAGGACCGCATCAGCGGTCCCACTTTTCTGCCAGGGCGTGTATCTGGTCAGCAAATTTCGCAAGATCTTTGTTTGCCATGCCCTGGCATTTTTTTATGACGGCATTCAGCCGCTCGCCTTCTGATTCCAGACGATAATATACGGAATTCTTTGTCGAATAGATTCGCTTTTGTTCCTGTTTTTTGACAACATATTCCCGACTGCCTTCGCGGATCTGTGCACCGGTGATCAGGTCAAACGCATCTCCGCTATAAGGAGCATAAGAATCCAGACCCAGTTCCGCTCGCACATGATCAGCAAAAGATACGGCGGTTTCTTCCTCACCATGAACGACAAATACTTTTTGCGGATGCTCCACTTTTGAAATCCAGGTAGTCAGATGATTGCGATCAGCATGTCCACTGATGCCCGGAAGCTTGACAATATTCGCGCGCACTTCAATTTCTTCTCCGAACAGTCTGACCTTTTTTGCGCCATCAAGCAAATGATAGCCGAGTGTTCCCGGCACCTGGTAGCCGACAAACAGAATCGTACATTCCGGTCGCCAGAGATTATGTTTCAGATGATGACGGATTCGTCCGGCTTCGCACATGCCGGAAGCGGACAGAATGACTTTTGGATTCGGATCGAAATTAATATTTCTCGAATCATCCGATGTCACGGAAATACGCAATCCGGGAAATTGAAGCGGATTGATTCCCTTTCGCTCCAATTCGAGCGCCTGCTCATTAAAACAGTCACGCACATTGGAATGAAAGACATTGGTTGCTTCTGCCGAGAGCGGACTGTCTACATAAACTTCAAAATTCGGAAATTCGTTCAATAATCCCTCTGTCTTGATACGGCGAATAAAATACAGCATCTCCTGGGTACGGCCGACCGAAAATGCAGGAATGACCAGATTGCCGCCGCGTGTAAAGGTTGCATTCATCACCTTTGCAAGCTCGACCGCATAATCCGGCGGTGTTTCATGAATGCGGTTGCCATATGTGGATTCCATAATGACATAATCCGCCTCTGTCACATATTCCGGGTCCTTGATCAATGGCCGGTTTCCATTTCCGATATCTCCCGAGAAAAGAAGTTTGCGGGTCTGACCGCCTTCGGTTATCCAGATTTCGATTGACGAAGATCCAAGCAAATGTCCGGCATCCACGAATCGCACATCCAGGCCTTCGCAGATATTGATTCTGGCATGATAGTCAACCGGCACAAACTGTTCCATGACCGCGGTTGCATCCTCGACCGTGTACATTGGCACAATCTCCTCTGCACCGCTGCGGCGTGCTTTGCGGTTACGCCATTCCGCTTCGAATTCCTGAATGTGTGCAGAATCTTTCAACATAATATGGCACAATTCCGTTGTGGCTTTTGTGGCAAAAATCTTGCCGCGGAAACCATTTTTGTACAACAGCGGAATCAGTCCCGAATGGTCGATATGCGCATGTGTCACAAAGACATAATCCAGCAAAGACGGATTCACGGGAATCTCCTGATTCACATACAAATCTGCGCCCTGCTCCATTCCGCAGTCCACAACAAAATGCTTGTCTTCAAATGTAAGATAATGGCAGCTGCCGGTCACTTCACGGTCAGCGCCCAAAAACTCCAATACCATATAACCCTCTCCCTCTTAATTATGAATTCAAAAAACGAACCAGATCATTCCAGCGGCGGATTGCCGTCTCACGACCGATTTTATATACGCGCAGCAAATTCTCTTCGTTCTTCCCGACCGCGCCGATTTCCAGATCCTGCGGTGGGCGTATCGTAAAGATTGCGCCCTCTTCCTCACGCTTGCGCAAATATTCCATCGTCCTGTTGTAATGATTCGGGCTTTGCTCTGTCGCCCGCACAACATTCGGATATTTGTGCAATGCAGCCTTCACTGCCGCAACGGACCCCCATCCGATGCGATCGACATAATCTGCAGGTTTTGTTGTAATGACAACATTTTTGGAATATCCTTTCCACTCAAAATAGCGGAGCGGAATCGGATCACTGATACCGCCATCCAAAAGCTTTCGATTTCCGATTTCAACCACGCGTGAAACCACCGGAACAGATGCCGACGCACGGATCCATTGCAAATCCTTTTCTCCGCCGTCTTTGCATTTGTGATAAACTGCCTTTCCTGTTTCGCAATCGGTTGCGACACAATAAAACTCCATTGGGTTCTCGCGAAATGCCTTGCGATCCCACGGATCGAGCTCATCCGGAATCCTGCGATAGCAAAAATCCACTCCATAGAAATCTCCTGTCGTAAACAGCGACTGAAAGCTTGCATAACGCTTGTCATTTACATATTTGATATTGTAGCGAAGCGGTCGCCCCGGCTGATTGGATTTCAGATTGCAGCCAAATGCCGCACCTGCCGAAACACCAATTGCCCCGTCAAAAGTCAGTCCCCGTTCCATCATCACATCGATTACGCCGCAGGTGAAGATGCCCTTCATCGCACCGCCTTCCATTACCAATCCGGTTTTCATAATTCTTCCTTTCCGGCATTTGTAAAAAGAGCTATTTCCCATCAATATGGGAAGATAGCTCTTTTGATACAACTTTATCTCAAATAGAAATCTCTGATTAGTCTACCTTGGTTCCACACTTAGGGCAGATTCCAGGTCCTGCAAGAAGTGTGTTGCAGGTTGGGCAGGTTCTGGTTCCCTGAGGAGCAGCCTGAGGTGCCTGCTGTGGCATCTGGGTGTAAACCGGTGCAGGTGCTGCAGGAAGACCCTTTACAAGGTAAACAATTGCAAATACAACCAATACAATCAGGTATGCAATCGCAACTACGTCATTCAGTTTAGACATGGTTGTATCATATCCAAGACCTGTCTCGATGCTGAATAATTTAACAAAATAGTTGATGAAGTCGAAAAGAAGTGTGCATGCAAGCTGAATCAGGTATGCAACTACTGCAATCTTAGCAGCCTTCTTTACGATTGGGTTTTCTTCGATTAATCCCGCATATACCACTGCTGCAAAAAGAATAATTGCTCCGCCAGCCGGGAAAACACCGGTTAAAAGGATGAATGCAGAAAGCAGTCCGGCATTAATGCCAAGTTTTGTTTTTGTAAGTTCCATTTGTTTATTTCCTCCTTAGAAAGATTATATTTAATATTATAATCAATTCTCTCTAATTTGGCAAAACTTTTATCTCAGTCGGGGTTACAATCTTCATTCTATTATTATGCCTGCATCAGCTGTGCAACGCATTCTTCCACTTTTGCCATATCGGCAGTTGGCTCAAAGCGTGCTACAACATTGCCCTTCTTGTCTACAAGGAACTTGGTGAAATTCCATTTGATTTCGGAATTGTTCTTGTAATCCTTATCAATCTTTTTGAGCATTGCACTCATTGCCAGTGCTTTTACGCCCTTACCAAAGCCTTCAAAGCCTTTCTGGGATTTCAGATAACGGAATAATTCAATGGCAGTCTCTCCGTTGACATCCGCCTTCTTCATCTGTGGGAACTGTGTGTTGTAGTTCAATGTGCAGAACTCATGAATTTCTTCGTCATTGCCAGGAGTCTGACCTGCGAACTGATTACAAGGTACATCCACAATTTCAAATCCCTGGTCATGATACTTCTCATACATTTCTTCCAATGGCTTGTAATGCGGTGTGAATCCACATCCTGTTGCGGTATTAACAACCAATACTACTTTTCCCTCAAACTCTGACATCTGAAGCTGTGTTCCGTCTGTTCTCTCAACGCTTAAATCATAAAAATTCATTTTCTTATCCTCCTGTGCGTTTTTAAATTTATCGCAATTCGATTGTGTTCAATCTTTATGATGTTAATATACACCCTCAGAACATTACTGTCAACACCTTTTTTCAAAAAAATTACACCCCGCAAAAATGCAGGGTGTAATTCTAGTCCTGATATCAAGACTGAGTTAAATACGGCTTGAGGAATTGGCCCGTATAACTCTTTTCTACTTTACAGATTTCTTCCGGTGTTCCGGTTGCAATTACAGTTCCTCCGCCGGCACCACCTTCCGGTCCCATATCGATGATATAGTCTGCTGTTTTGATTACATCAAGATTGTGCTCAATGACAACCACCGTGTTGCCGCCGTCTGATAATCTGCGCAAAATGGATACCAATTTGTTGACATCCTCAAAGTGCAGTCCCGTTGTCGGCTCATCGAGTACATAGATCGTCTTTCCTGTGCTCTTGCGTGAGAGTTCCGTTGCCAGCTTGATACGCTGTGCTTCTCCGCCCGACAATTCTGTAGACGGCTGTCCCAGCTTCACATAGCCAAGTCCCACATCATACAATGTCTGAATCTTGGCATGGATACGCGGTACATTTTTGAAGAATTCAAGTGCATCCTCCACAGTCATATCAAGCACATCATAGATGCTCTTGCCTTTGTATTTCACATCCAGTGTCTCGCGGTTGTATCGTTTGCCACCGCATACCTCACATGGCACATAGACATCCGGAAGGAAATGCATCTCGATTTTGATGATTCCATCTCCGGAGCAAGCCTCACAGCGTCCGCCTTTCACGTTAAAGCTGAAACGTCCCTTCTTATAGCCCTTTGCTTTTGCATCCGCCGTAGATGCAAACAGGTCACGTATCATATCAAATACGCCGGTGTAAGTCGCCGGGTTCGAACGCGGGGTACGGCCAATCGGAGACTGGTCAATATCAATAATTTTGTCCAGCTGTTCCAGACCGTCGATACCGTCATGTTTGCCCGGGATGCAGCGCGCCCGGTTCAATTTGCGCGCTAGATGTTTATAGAGAATCTCATTGGTCAACGAACTCTTACCGGAACCGGAAACTCCGGTCACACAGGTCATGACCCCGAGTGGAAATTCCACATCGATATTCTTGAGATTGTTCTCTCTGGCTCCGCGCACTTTGATCCATCCTGTCGGCTGACGCCGTTCGGACGGCACTTCAATCTTTTTGCGGCCGGAGAGATAATCTCCGGTAATGGACTTCTTGCATTTCATGATATCATTCACGGTGCCGGCGGCGACCACCTCACCACCATGCACACCCGCGCGTGGTCCGATATCGACGATATAATCCGCTGCGCGCATGGTGTCTTCGTCATGCTCCACCACGATCAGCGTATTGCCAAGGTCCTTCAAATGCATCAATGCCTCAAGCAATTTGTCATTATCGCGCTGATGAAGTCCGATACTCGGCTCGTCGAGAATATAGGCAACGCCCACCAATCCTGAGCCAATCTGTGTCGCCAGGCGAATGCGCTGTGCCTCTCCTCCCGATAGGGTACCGGTCGCACGGGTCAGTGTCAGATATTCGAGTCCGACCTGACGGAGGAATCCCACACGTGCTTTGATTTCTTTTAAAATCTGTCCGCCGATATATTCCTGCTGCTGTGTCAATTTCATTTCGGAAAGGAAATCACACAGGTCAGTCACTGACATATTGGTCATTTCATATATATTTTTGTCTGCAACCGTAACTGCAAGCGAAGATGGTTTCAAACGCATCCCTTTACAATCCGGGCAAGGGGTAATCCGCATATACTGCTCATATTCTGCTTTCGCGGTCTCTGTATATGCCTCGCGATAACGACGCTCCACATTGCGCACGAGTCCTTCCCATTCAAGATCATAGACTCCGACACCGCGCTGTCCCTTGTAGTGCACTTTGAGAATCCGATTGTCATTTGCGCCATGCAAAAACATATCCTGAATGTCTGCCGGCAAATCCTGAAACGGCGTGTCCAGCGAAAAACCGTAGCTTTCCGAAAGCGCTTTTAAAGTCGCATAGGTATAACTCTTCGGATCATTGGAGGACTGCCATCCCAGTACCTGTACCACACCCTCAGAGAAAGAAAGGGAACGATCCGGCATCATCAGTTCTTCATCGAACTCCATCTTATATCCGAGTCCCGCACAAGTCGGGCATGCACCGAACGGATTGTTGAACGAAAAACTTCTCGGCTGTACTTCCTCAATACTGATATTACAATCCGGGCAGGCAAAATTCTGGGAAAAAGTCATTTGATCGCCATCAATGATATCAATGATTGCATTGCCGTTTGTCAGTTCAAATACGGTCTCGAGCGAATCAGTCAGCCTTTTTTCGATTCCTTCTTTGATGACAAGACGGTCTACCACAATATCGATATTGTGTTTGATATTCTTTTCCAATGGAATCTCTTCCTGCAGATCATATAGATTTCCATCTGCGATTACACGCACATATCCACTCTTGCGCGCACGTTCAAAGAGACTTTGATGTGTACCTTTGCGTCCTCTGACAACCGGTGCAAGCACCTGAATACGCGTCTTTTCCGGAAGTGCCATCACCGCATCCACCATCTGATCGATAGACTGCTTTGTGATGGCCCTGCCGCAATTCGGACAATGCGGGATTCCGATTCTCGCATAAAGCAATCGGAAATAGTCATAAATTTCTGTTACCGTTCCTACTGTAGAGCGCGGATTTCTGTTTGTAGACTTTTGATCAATTGAAATTGCCGGCGGCAATCCCTCAATACTCTCCACATTCGGTTTTTCCATCTGTCCAAGGAACTGACGCGCATAGGAAGACAATGATTCCATATAGCGACGCTGTCCCTCCGCATAAATGGTATCAAACGCCAGCGATGACTTCCCGGAACCGGACAATCCGGTCAATACGACAAACTCATCTCTTGGGATATCCAGGCTGACCGCTTTTAAATTGTGCTCAGACGCGCCCCGAATCTTGATATATTTACGGTTTGGGTTATTCTTCTTTGATGTAGCCATAATCTTCTCTTTCTAATTGAATTGATACAAAACTATTTTACCATGTCATGCAACATATTCTTGAGTTCGACCATCTTGTCGCGATATTCTGCAGCGGCTTCGAAATTGAGTTCCGCTGCTGCTTTCTTCATCTTTTTCTGAATATCGGCAATCAGTTTCTCGAGTTCCTTTGCATTCATGGATTCCGGATCTTTCTTGAAATTGAGTTCCTCCTTGGCAACCTTCTTTGAGATTGCAATCAGGTCTCGCACGGACTTCTTGATGGTCGTCGGGGTAATACCGTGTTCTTCGTTGTATTTCTGCTGAATCTCGCGACGACGCTGCGTCTCATCAATCGCCACACGCATCGAGTCCGTAATCGTATCAGCATACATGATGACGCGGCCTTCCGAGTTACGCGCAGCACGACCGATTGTCTGTATCAGTGAGCGCTCCGAACGCAGGAAGCCTTCCTTATCTGCATCGAGAATCGCAACGAGTGTGATTTCGGGAATATCTAGGCCCTCTCGCAGTAGGTTAATGCCGACAAGCACATCAAATACATCCAAACGCAAATCACGGATGATTTCCGCACGCTCCAAAGTGTCTATGTCAGAGTGCAGATATTTGACGCGAATCCCCAGTTCTGCCATATATTGTGTCAAATCCTCGGCCATTCGTTTGGTCAATGTAGTAATCAGTATTTTGTTATGTGCTGCCGTCTCTTTCTTAACTTCCGCCACCAGATCGTCTATCTGACCGGCAACAGGTCTCACCGAAATCTCCGGATCAAGCAAACCTGTCGGTCGAATAATCTGCTCGACGCGCAGCAACTCATGCTCCTCCTCATATACATTCGGAGTTGCCGACACAAATAACATTTGCGAAATCTTGCCCTCAAACTCTTCAAAATTGAGTGGTCTGTTGTCCAATGCCGAGGGCAGTCGGAATCCATAATCCACCAATGTCTGCTTCCGCGACCGGTCACCCGCATACATACCGCGCACCTGCGGAATCGAGATGTGGCTCTCATCTACAATCATCAAAAAGTCATCCGGAAAATAATCAATCAGAGTCTCCGGCATTGCGCCCTCAGGGCGTCCGGCCAAATGTCTGGAATAATTCTCGATTCCGGAACAAAAACCGGTTTCCCTCATCATCTCGACATCGAAATTGGTTCGCTCCGCAATTCTTTGCGCTTCAATCAATTTATCTTCACTCTTAAAATATTTCACCCGTTCCGCCAGCTCTGCCTCGATGGCTTCGCAGGCTTTGTTCATCTTGTCCTGTGGAACAACATAATGTGACGCCGGAAAAATCGCAGCATGGTTCAATTCGCTTTTAATCTCTCCCGTCAGCACATCCACTTCTGTAATTCGGTCAATCTCATCTCCAAAGAATTCGACGCGAATCGCATTCTCCGATTCATTTGCCGGAATGATTTCAAGCACATCCCCGTGTACACGGAAGCTGCCACGCTTGAAATCCATCTCATTTCGCTCATACTGGATATCAATCAATCCCCGAATCACATCGTCGCGATCAATCTCCATACCCGGTCTGAGCGACACCATCATGTTCATATAGTCATCCGGGCTACCGATTCCATAGATACAGGATACGGACGCCACGATAATCACATCTTTGCGCTCAGCCAGTGCAGCTGTTGCAGACAGGCGCAGCTTATCAATTTCATCATTGATGGACGAATCTTTCGCAATATAGGTATCCGACTGCGGCACATACGCTTCCGGCTGATAATAGTCATAATAAGATACAAAATATTCCACCGCATTTTCCGGAAAGAATTCTTTCATCTCGCTGTACAGCTGTCCGGCCAGTGTCTTATTATGTGAAATAATCAGGGTCGGCTTATTTAATTCCTTAATAATATTCGCCATCGTAAATGTCTTACCTGAGCCGGTCACTCCCAGCAAAGTCTCAAACTGGTTGCCTTCCCGGAATCCCTGCACCAGCTTCTCAATCGCCTGTGGCTGGTCACCGGTCGCCTCGTATGGCGCATGCAATTTGAATTCCATTTCGATATCCTCTTATTCGAAGCCTATGTTATATCAATTTATACTGTTTTAAAATTCTAACACCAAAATTTTTGTTTGTCTATGGTTTTAGGAACATTTGTTCTATTGTACACAATTTAATCCATTTCCTTCTTTTTCTTGTGCAAATATCCCCATGCATATCCTCACTGAAACAAAAAAAGTCACACAGCAGATTTTCTCTGCTCTGTGACTCTTTTACATTCACATTATACTGCTCCGATTCTGCCGCAGCACTGCTTGTATTTCTTTCCGGATCCACATGGACATGGATCATTTGGATATACCTTTGCGTGCTCACGTTTCTTTGGTCCTGCCTGTACAGAATCATCCTTGTTTGTGCCGGTCACATTCGCAACCTGTTCACGCTCGAGTTTCTGGCGGTTCTGAACATGATAGAGGAGACGGACGGTATCCTGCTGGATTGCTGCTGTCATCTCATCAAACATATCGAAGCCGGCCATCTTGTATTCCACAAGCGGATCACGCTGTCCGTATGCCTGAAGTCCGATTCCCTGACGAAGCTGATCCATATCATCAATATGGTCCATCCACTTTCTGTCGATGACTTTCAGAAGCACGATACGCTCGATTTCGCGGAATGCTTCCGGTTCATCGAATTCAGCTTCTTTTTCTTCATACAGCTTGACTGCACGCTCCTTGAGATATTGCTTGAGTGCATTGCTGTTCTTGATATCGGCGAGCTTGGATTCCGTCAATTTCTCAAGTGGGATAACAGGAAGTAACAATTCGTTTAATTCTGTCAGATCCCATTCGTCGCGTTCGATTTCTCCGGAGATGCAGGTGTCGACTGCAAGCTCGACCTGATCCTGAATCATCTTGAAGATGACATCGCGCATGCTCTCACCGTCCAATACACGACGGCGCTCTGCATAGATAATCTCGCGCTGATCGTTGTTCACCTGATCATATTCGAGCAGGTTCTTACGAATTCCAAAGTTGTTGCTCTCAATTTTTTGCTGTGCACGCTCAATGGCATTGGTCAGCATCTTATGCTGAATCTGTTCTCCATCCGGCACACCAAGTGCATTAAATGCAGCCATCATACGGTCGGAGCCGAAGAGGCGCATCAAATCGTCTTCCAAAGAGATATAGAACTGGGATTCACCCGGATCTCCCTGACGGCCGGCACGACCGCGCAGCTGATTGTCAATACGGCGTGATTCATGGCGCTCAGTACCGATGATTTTTAATCCGCCTGCTGCAAGTGCTTCGTCATCCAGTTTGATATCCGTACCACGACCTGCCATGTTGGTGGCGATGGTAACCGCACCATGCTGTCCTGCCTGTGCGACAATCTCAGCTTCCTGCTCATGGAATTTTGCATTCAGGACAGTATGTTGAATGCCCTCTCTTCTGAGCATAGCGGAAAGAAGTTCGGAAGTCTCAATGGTGATGGTACCGATCAAAACCGGCTGTCCTTTTTCATGTGCCGCCTTGGCAGCTTCAACAACAGCCTTGAACTTTTCCTTTTTGGTCTTGTATACGACATCCTCGAGATCGATACGCTGAACCGGTCTGTTGGTCGGGATTTCGATAACATCCATACCATAGATATCACGGAATTCCTGCTCCTCGGTCAAAGCGGTACCGGTCATACCGGATTTCTTGTCAAATTTATTAAAGAAATTCTGGAATGTAATGGTGGCAAGTGTCTTGGACTCGCGCTTTACCTTTACATGTTCTTTTGCTTCAATTGCCTGATGCAAACCGTCGGAATAGCGACGGCCCGGCATGATACGGCCGGTAAATTCGTCGACGATCATAACCTGGTCATCTTTTACTACATAGTCCTGATCGCGGAACATCAGATTGTGCGCACGCAATGCAAGAATCACATTGTGCTGAATCTCGAGGTTCTCCGGATCGGCGAGGTTTTCGATGTGGAAGAACTTTTCTACCTTATCGACACCCTGCTGTGTCAGGTTTACAACCTTGTCCTTTTCGTTGACAATAAAGTCTCCGGTCTCATCCTGTACCACACCCATAAGGGCATCCATTTTGGAATATTCCGGCACATCCTCTCCACGCTGAAGCTGGCGGGCAAGAATATCACATGCCTCATACAGTTTCGTGGACTTGCCGCTGGAACCGGAAATGATCAATGGTGTACGCGCTTCATCGATTAATACCGAGTCAACCTCATCGATGATTGCATAATGCAGTCCACGCTGAACCAGCTGCTCTTTGTAAATGACCATGTTGTCACGCAGATAATCAAATCCAAGCTCGTTGTTGGTGATATAGGTAATGTCACACGCATATGCCTCTTTGCGCTCATCGTGGTCCATACTGTTTAATACCACACCTACGGTCAGGCCAAGGAATTCATGTACCTGTCCCATCCACTCCGAGTCACGCTTAGCCAGATAATCATTGACCGTTACGATGCATACTCCCTTGCCTTCCAATGCATTCAGATATGCAGGCAGGGTGGAAACAAGTGTCTTACCTTCACCGGTACGCATCTCTGCGATACGGCCCTGATGAAGGATGATGCCACCGATAATCTGTACACGATAGTGCTCCATTCCAAGCACTCGCTTTGCGGCTTCCCGAACGGTTGCGAATGCTTCAGGAAGCAAATCGTCCAAAGTTTCTCCGTTTGCGAGACGCTCTTTGAATTCGCGGGTCTTGTCCTTTAATTCATCATCGGACAAAGCCTGCATGGAATCACGATAGCTCTCCACCTTGTCAACCAAAGGCATGATGCGCTTTAATTCACGCTCGCTATGTGTTCCGAAAATTTTAGTCATTAAACTCATAAAAAATACTCTCCAAATTTATAGTCTTGTCACTACAAAAATATCATAAATGGATTTAATCGCAGCTTCGAAGTCTGAATTGGCTACACCAATGATAATATTCAGCTCCGAAGATCCCTGGTCAATCATGCGCACATTGATATTTGAATGTGCCAATGCAGAGAAGATTCGTCCTGCGGTACCTCTTGTTGATCTCATACCGCGTCCAACGACTGCAATCAATGCCAGATCTGATTCCAGTTCAATTACATCCGGATGTGTATTGCGACGGATTGCGCTGATTACCTGCTGTTCTTTGCCTTCAAATTCAGCCTGATGAACAAAGACTGTCATGGTATCAATTCCGGAAGGCATATGCTCAATCGAAATGCCGTTTTCCTCAAATGCCTCAAGTGCTTTTCGACAGAAACCGACTTCGGCATTCATCATATCCTTGTCAATGCTTACGGCTACAAAGCCTTTCTTTCCCGCAATACCGGTAATGGTATATTCCGGTTTCTGCACTGTGCTGTCAACGATCAGAGTACCATCCGCATCCGGATCGTTTGTATTGCGGATATTGATTGGAATTCCGGCCTTGCGAACCGGGAATACCGCATCTTCATGAAGTACGGAAGCGCCCATGTAAGAAAGCTCTCGCAATTCACGATAGGTAATTACCTTGATTGGTTTTGGATTCTCGATGATGCGCGGATCTGTCACCAGGCATCCGGATACATCCGTCCAGTTTTCATACATGCTCGCGTGACATGCTTTTGCCACAATCGAGCCTGTGATATCACTTCCGCCACGGCTAAAGGTCTTGACACGGCCGTCCTCATAGGCTCCGTAAAATCCCGGTACAACCGCGCGCTCGGTTTTTGCCAGTCTCTTGGAAAGAATCTTGTCTGTTGTCTCAGCATCGAAGTTGCCTTCTTCGTCAAAACGAATCACTTCTGCTGCATCAATGAATTCATATCCAAGATAATCTGCCATAATGATACCGTTTAAGTATTCACCACGGCTGGCTGCATAATCCACACCGATTTTATCTTTAAAATTCTGAGAAATAGTTTTAAATTCTTCATCAAGAACGGTTTTGACTCCAAGTCCGTTGATAATGGAATCATATCTTTCCTTGATTTTCATAAGGTCCACACGGAAATCTTCTCCGGCCTCTGCTTTTGCATAGCAGGCATAAAGCATATCCGTTACTTTTGTGTCTTTCCCATGTCGCTTACCCGGTGCACTCGGAACCACATATTTACGTGATTCATCCGCACGAATAATGTCACCAACCTTTGCAAACTGCTCTGCACTTGCAAGGGAGCTACCTCCGAATTTTACTACTTTGATCATTTTGGTCTCCTTAAAAATGCCTATGACGCACACCATCATATTATAAAACGCAAATGCTTATCCGTCAAACCTTTCCACGCAATTTCATGCGATATCGGAGCATTTCTTTGCCATGGTTGTCGATTTTGCCATCCAATTTCATTCCCAGCCTCTTTGCAAGAGCAATGGAAGCCGTATTGTCGCTGTGAATCAGGCAATTCAACTCCGGATATGACAGCTCGCGCTTCGCAAATTCGATGATGGATCGACATACGCGCGTCGCCAGACCTTTTCCCCGATAATCCTTTCGCAGCAGATATCCCATTTCCAGACCTGTCTGCTCTCCGTAATCATGTGTCTCCAGTCCCGCCCGGCCTATGATTTCTCCGGTATGTATATCGCAGACCAGCCACATTCCGAATCCCATCAGACGATACATATTCGATATATACTGCTGCTCATATTCAAGTTCCTTGTCATATTCAAACAGCGGTTCCACATATGGATACAGAGTCTCATCCTCATATAATCGAAACAGTCCGTCCATGTCCTGCAGGGTCAGTTCGCGCAACACAAACTCCTCTGTCTCAGCGATGATCCACGGCAGGTTCTTTTCCCTTCTGTAAATCCGGTCCAGATATTCCAGATCCACGGATTCAAAGCCGGAAATAATATTTTCTGCTTTCGGAAAGCTCGGCAGTTTCGACAGATTGTCACAAAAATTCCATTTGTCCACATTTTCCAGCTCAGGCACATATGGAAGCATCGCAATCCCTTTTTCAGTTCCGAGTTCCCATTCTTCATCCCTGGTCACAATCCAGAGGCACTGCTGCAGATCCAGATTTGCCAGCTCGGTCGGATCGCATGGAAGCAAAACAAGCTGCAGGCCGGACTTTGCCCAGGACTGCAGCTTTTCTCGTATCAATTCATCTTTATTCAGTTCATTGGAACAGATGAGTGTGCGAAACATATGTCTATACCGTTTCAGGCTCCGGATATGTCTCTCCAAAGGTTTCCACTCTGACAGTCTTCATCACCTGATCTTCGAGCGGACGATCCATGTAATCTGTCGGCATCTCCGCAATTTTGTTCACAACTTCCATTCCTTCGATGATTTTTCCAAAGGCTGCATATTCGCCATCCAGATGCGGTGCATCCTTGTGCATGATGAAAAACTGGCTTCCTGCAGAGTCCGGAATCATGGTTCTTGCCATGGACAGCACACCAGCGGTATGCTTCAAATCATTCTTGAATCCGTTGGAAGAAAATTCACCCTTGATTTCATAGCCCGGGCCGCCGGTTCCGTTTCCGTCCGGATCTCCGCCCTGAAGCATGAAACCGCGAATCACGCGATGAAAAATCACGCCGTCATAAAAGTTATGATTGATTAGGCTGATAAAATTGTTAACGGTATTCGGTGCAATTTCCGGATAAAGCTCCGCTTTCATTACATCTCCGTTTGCCATTGTAATTGTTACGATTGGGTTTTGTGCCATAATATTTCTCCTATCTGTTTGTCAGTCTCTCCACAATTTCACCGAATTCCATGAAATGTGAAGCCTTGATTAAAATGCTGTCTCCTTCTCTGACATAATCGAGAAGTTTGTTGATCATATCCGCTTTTTGCGGTTCATAAAAGATTTCACAATCTGCATTTTCGGATGCCGCTTCCGCATATGCTTTTGCCAATGTTCCGGTCGCAAACAGGGCATCGATTCGCTCCTGTGCCACGCACTGTCCCACTTCCTGATGCAGCGCATATGCATCTTCTCCAAGTTCTCCCATGTCGCCCAATACCGCAATGCTTCTTCCGCTTGCATGCGAAAGGGTACGAATTGCAGATTTCATGGACATTGGATTGGCATTGTAGCAATCATCAATCACGATATATCCGTTTGCATGAATAAAATTCGTGCGTCCTTCAATCGTGCGCGCCTTTTCAATTCCACGCGCGATTTCCTCTCTGGTCAGTCCCATGCGAAGCGCAATCGCTGTGGCAGCCATCGCATTGTAAATATTGTGCTCGCCCGGGATATGCGTGCGAATCTCAAACGGTCCTGCAGGTGTATGAATCGTGGCTGTCATCCCTTCAAATCCGAGATTTTGGATGTCAGTCGCATAGATTTCCTTGAAGCTTCCGTCGCATGCTTCAAATTCCTTGCCATAAAAAATCGGCGGAATTCCGTTGACCATCTTCTGCGTAATCAGCTTGTCGTCATCGCCGTTTAATACGGCCACACCACGCGGCTGCATATGTGCGAAACACTCTGTCTTTGCTTTCAGCACGCCGTCTCTGTCCTTCAGATGATCCAGATGACAGGTACCGATGTTGGTAATGACCATGATATCCGGCTGCGCCATGCGCGCCAGGCGATCCATCTCCTCAAAATCAGAGATTCCCATCTCCACAACTGCCACTTCGTATTTCGGCGAAATGGTAAAGAGCGTCAGTGGAACACCCAGTTCGTTGTTGTAATTGCCGGCAGTTTTTTGCACCTCATATTTTTCCGACAGAACGGTTGCAATCATCTCTTTCGTCGAGGTCTTGCCGACGCTTCCCGTTACACCCACGATTGGGCATTCGAGCTGCGTGCGGTAAAATGCAGCAATCTTTTGAAACGCAAGTGCCGTGGATGCAACCTTGATATAAGGTCCCTTACAGTCCGGCAGATCACGCTCTGCCAATACAGCAAGCGCACCGTCTTTTAGCACCTGATTGGCAAAGTCATGTCCGTCCACGCGTTCCCCTCGAATCGCTACAAACAGATTGTCCTCTTTGATTTTGCGCGAATCGATTACGGCGCCCGTGATGGATTCTTTTAATTTTTTCGCATCACCGACATATTCTCCGTCACATGCCGCAACTATATTTTCCAGTGTCATTCCAGGTAAATCTTTGCTCATATTGTCTCCTTCACCCGGTCCTTATGCATATTTCTTTAATGAAATCTGAATCAGATGGTCGCAGAGCTGATTAAAGTTCATTCCAACCACAGCAGCTTCCTGAGGCAACAGACTGGTCGGTGTCATTCCCGGAAGCGTATTGGCTTCGAGGCAGTACATGCTGCCATCTTCCTGCAACAAAAAGTCAGAGCGGGAATATGTATCCAGACCGATGGCCTTTGCCACAGCCTCTGCATAGGCCTGCATCTGCTTTGCAGTTTCTTCCGGCAGATCTGCAGGGCAGGTTTCCACTGCGCTTCCAGCCTTATATTTGTTTTTGTAATCATAAAATCCTGTAATCGGAGCAATCTCAATTACAGGCAAAGCCTTGCCCTCAAGTACGCCAACCGAGAATTCACGGCCTTTGATATATTCCTCGATGACAATCTCATCTTCCCAGTGGAATGCATCATCCAAAGCTGCTTTGAATTCTTCTTTTGTATTTGCGATGGTGACACCGATGCTGGAGCCGCCTGCACACGGTTTTACCACACATGGCAATGACACGCCGAGCAAGTCCGGATCATCCTGTCGATTCTTTCTGGAAAGCGCAACACCCTTCGGTGAAGGAACGCCTTCTGTTGCAAATACCTTCTTGGCGAGATCTTTGTTCATTGCAATCGCGCTGCTCAGATAATCGCTTCCTGTATATTTGATGCCAAACAAATCAAAGGTTGCCTGAACCTTGCCGTTCTCACCGTTTTCGCCGTGCAATGCCATAAATACAATATCCGCTTTGCGGCAAATCTGCAGCACATTCGGTCCAAAGAAGCAGTCGCTCTGATCTTTGCGGCTTGCTTTGACCTTTTCAAGATCCGGTGCCTCAGCCGTAATGTTGCCTACCTTCACACTGATTTGATCTGCATTGGCAAATACATCTCCCAGATTGGTCTCTTCATCCAGATATCCCATAAAAACATCCAGCATAATCACGCGATGCCCATTCTCTTTGAGCGCCTGTGCAACCATGCTTCCGGTCTTAAATGAAACATCTCTTTCTGTTGACAGTCCTCCTGCCAAAACTACTATATCCATTGATTAAAGCCTTCTTTCTTTTCCTATTCCACGCTATTATATCACAAATCCCGCAGATCCGAACAAAGAGTTTCACAGACTGTTTGATAAACAGGAAAACCCGCCACATAAGGTGGCGGGTTTTGTTTTTTCAGATGATGCTTCCGGCATTTTTTAAATTGTGGGAAATGGAAGTCAAAAAGACAAATATTTCGCGTTCCAGATAATCTTTTTCATTCAGCAGACTCCCGTAATGATAAATCAGATTCTCCAGTTCCTCCACATCGCTGACGTCCGAACCGAATAATATTTTGCGAAGGACAGTCATTTTCTCCCTCTTCTCATCCGGCAGCATTGAGTCAAAAAGCCAGTTCCAACTGTCCACGGCAAAAGCATGCGTAATCATTGTGGCAAGGTTTCCGTTGCCCTCTTGTAAAATCCCCATCTTACTATTTATCCTTTCTCCTGTTACCATATGTCCGTACATACTCCAACTCTATCTTTAGTTATACAGTACACGATTTAATTTTGCACTGTCTTTTTATGGTTTTCCCGCGATTCGGGAACAAAAAAAGGCTGCGGATGCAGCCTTTTTTGATTCAATTGTTATATTTCTGTGTTACATTTCAGGTTCGATCAAACCGTAGCTATTACCTTTTCTCTTGTATACCACATTGATTTCGTCCGTCTCTGCATTTCGGAATACAAAGAAATCATGACCGGTCAGCTCCATTTCGATGCATGCATCTTCCGGATACATCGGCTTCATTCCGATTCGTTTGGTACGAACAATCTCGCCTGTTTCCTCCTCTTCCTCGATATCCGCCTCAATATATTCCGTCTTGAAACTGCTTGCAGCGGATTGTTTCTTGTCCACTAATTTCGTACGATATTTCTTTAACTGTCTCTCGATGGTTTCCTCAACCATATTTATGGAAACATACATGTCACTGCTGACTTGTTCTGCACGAATGATATGACCTTTGATAGGGATTGTTACCTCAATCTTCTGACGCTCCTTCTCGACACTCAAGGTAACGCTGACATCTGTATCAGGTGCAAAATACTTATCCAGCTTGGAAAGCCGTTCGTTGATTGCATCCTTAATACCTGCTGTGAGTTCAATGTTTCTGCCTGTGATCGTAATTCTCATAATGATCAACCCCTTTACTAGTTATTGGGCAGGTACTTGTTGCCCTAACAAAATGATAGCAGATTTTGTGGTTTCAATCAAGGGTTTATTCAGATAACTTTTCTATAATTGTTCTAATTGTGTAGACAATTCTTCCCACACTTCCATCGCCTCGAGAATCTGTGCTTCCTTTTCGTCAATGGCATTCTGTATTTCGGTCAGTTTGGAATAGCTCGACTGATATGCCGGATTGAGCAGCTCTTTTTTTAATTCTTCCAGCTCTGCCTCTTTTTCTGCCAAATCCGCTTCCGCCTTCTGTAATTTTTTCTCCAGGCGGGAACGTTCTTTGCCGAGTGCGTAGGAGTCGCGCGCCTGTGTATTCTTTTCCTTCTGCGGTTCTTTTGCGGCATCCGCCAGTCCTTTTTGGCTGATTGCTCCGCCCAGGAAGGTCTTTGCAGATGCCTCTTCCTGATTCTTTGCCGCCTGCTTTTCCAGATACTCCTCGTATCCGAATTCGTACATGTGCGTACTGCCGCCCTCAAATTCGAGCAAACGATTCGCCACGCGCTTGATAAAATATCGGTCATGAGAAACAAAAATCAGCGTGCCCGTATAATCGCGCAGCATCTTTTCAAGTGTCTCTTTTCCAATCAGGTCCATATGGTTTGTCGGCTCATCGAGAATCAGCACATTCGGCTTTCTCTTCAATATCTTGCAGAGTGCAAGGCGTACTTTTTCTCCTCCGGAAAGTGCATTTACATTTTTGTAAACATCATCGCCTCGAAGCAAAAAGGCGCCAAGCGCAGAGCGCACCTGCGTCTCCGTCATGGTCGGAAATTCATCCCAATAATCCTGCAGGACGGTCTTGTCACTTCGATACATCGCCATCTGCTGATCGAAATATCCGATTTCGACATTCGTGCCGTATTGATATCCGCCTCCGAGCGGCGGAATCTGTCCGACGATGGTCTTCATAAATGTGGATTTACCCAGGCCGTTGCCCCCGATGATACCGAGTTTTTCGCCCTTTTTGAGTTCAAAACGCACCGTCGAAAGGACATTGTCATATCCGATTGCCAGATCCTGCACCGAGAGGACATCATTTCCCGTCTCCTTCTCCGGTTGGAAATTGGCATGGAACGTACGATTGTCAAAGCGATCCGGCGCTTCTATGAGGTCCATTCGCTCGATGGCTTTTTGTTTGGACCGTGCCATGGACACCTTGGTCGGATGACCTTTCATCTTATCCACCATCTGTTGAAGGCGCTCAATCTCTTTTTGCTGCGCCTTGTAATCCTTCATCTGCTTCGCAAAATTTTCTTCTTTGCGCTTCATGAAATCGGTGTAATTGCCCGGATAGCGCTTGGCTGTGCCATATTCAATTTCATAAACCACATCCACCACATTGTCGAGAAACATTCGGTCATGCGATACTACCACAACCGCCTTCGGATAGTTCTTGAGATAGGTCTCAAGCCATTCGATGGTTGTGACATCCAGGTGGTTGGTCGGCTCATCCAGCAGCAGAATATCCGGCTTGCTGAGCAATAATTTAACAAATGCGATCTTGGTCTGCTGACCTCCCGAGAATTCTGCAAGCGGTTTCTTGCGCTCTTCGTCCGAAAAGCCGAATTTGCGGATCAGGATATCCTCTTCTTTCTCAAAATAATATCCGCCATCTTCACGGAATTTTTCTTCCAGGGCCGTATATCGCTCCACCATCTCCGGTGAATGATCATGCTCGAGTGCCTGCGCCATGCGCTCCACTTCTGCTTTTCTTGCACGCATCGGTGCAAAGACTTTCTTAATTTCGTCTTCGAGCGAGACCATCGGATCATCAAATGCAATCTGCTTGAGATAACCGATTTCCGGCTGGCCCGTCATCGCGATAAAGGAGTCTTCTCCGTCTTCTTTTTCGAGTTCGTATTCGCCGTTAATCAGCTTGAGCAATGTGGTCTTACCACAACCGTTTCGTCCCACGACTGCAATTTTTTCCGTGTTTCGAATTTCAAAATTAATATCATGCAAAACGACATCATCGCCAAATGCGACTGCGCCGTTTGAAATTTGTAATAACATAATTACCTCTTAAATCCTAACAAATAATTGATAAATTGTTGTGCCGTTCGTCCGGAAATGCCACCGTGCGAAAGCTCCCATTTGTTGGCCTCTGCCTGCAGCTGTTCATCCGGCATATCGATACCGGCCTTGTGTGCAAGTTCGGTGACGATATGGAAATATTCTTTCTGACTCGGCTTTGAATAATTGATGGTCACACCGAAGCGGTTGACCAGTGACAGCTTCTCTTCGACCGTATCGGAGTGGTGACGGTCGTTCTGATGTTCCTGGTCATTGCGGTCATTCCAGCTTTCCTTGATCAGGTGGCGACGGTTGGAGGTCGCATAGATCAGGATGTTTTCCGGTCTTGTCTCCACACCGCCCTCGATGACGGCCTTTAAATATTTATATTCGATTTCAAATTCTTCAAAAGACAAATCGTCCATGTAAATGATGAATTTGTAATTGCGATTCTTAATCTGTGCAATGACATTGGACAGATGGCGGAACTGATGCTTATAGATTTCTATCATGCGCAGCCCCGCATCATAATACTCATTGACAATCGCTTTGATGCTCGTGGATTTACCGGTTCCGGAGTCTCCGAAAAGCAGAACATTGTTCGCCTTTCTTCCCTGCACAAAAGCTTCCGTATTGTCGACGAGTTTCTGTTTCTGCAATTCATAACCGATCAAATCGTCGAGCGTCACCGCATCCATATTGTTGATTGGGACGAATTGCATATGATTTTCATCCGTTTCTTCGATACGGAAGGCTTTGTTCAGCCCCCACATACCGACACCGTAATCGCGATAAAAATCTGTCAGACAGGCAAAGAATTCCTGCTCATCGGCTGCGCTTTCAAGCTGTCTGCTCAGTGCGCGCACCTTGGTGCTGACATTCTTGTTGTACATCAGCTCCGGCTTTTGAATCGCATGATAATTGCTGATGCGTGTGAAGCAGTCAATTTCGAGCGCTGCTTCAATCGGAGCAAAATCATAATCAAACAATTCTTTCATGATCTTTAGATCGCCCTGTACCAGCGCATTGACGCTGCCGTCGCTTGCACCGGTCTTTTCACAGGTGATGGAAAACGGATTCTCGTTCATCATCAGATAAAAAGTCAGATAATTGTGCCAAAGGTTGTCATCAAATCCGTAATTGGTCGCAATTTCCAGCAGATGCTTCATCTGCGTATGAATTTCACGCACCAGTGTCACTTTGTCATAATTGCCGGTTTCAAATTTTTCAAAGATCTGCGCAAGCTCCCATAGGAGTTCATTTTCTGCCAGATCGCCATACATCAACAGTCTCGATACCTGATTATACATACTGCTCCCTCATCAAACAAAAATTAAGGAAGATGCGGGTTCTAACAAACCACATCTTCCAGGTATTTCACATCATATCGTATCTTTTCATTTTGCCCGTCCACAGTCAAAATCCCGTAACTCGGTGATATTTCATACGGCGGAGAACCGATGCTCCCCGGATTCAGATAGATAATTCCATTTAAGTCTTCATAAAATACGCGATGCGTATGGCCGAATAATACCGCCTTTACACCCAGTTCTTCTGCCTTTAGACGCAAGCCAAGCAGGCCCATTTTCACGCCATATTCATGCCCATGGCAGATCATAATCGGCATTCCACTCACCAGCAACACACGCGTACAAACATCCATGCTCAGATCGCAATTCCCCGGAACCTGTTCCAGCACAATCTCCGGGCATTGTTGTTTTAATCTTGTTGCATCACGCATACAATCACCCAGATGAATCACCATATCGGGATTCTCCAGATGTACCGCCTGAACCATCGCATCCACTTCACCGTGTGAATCGCTCAGTACCAAAATCTTTTTCATCGTTATTTCCAGTCTGATTCTTACAATTTCTCGTAGCGCTCGAATACTTTATTCTTGCCGCATACATGTTTGGTTCCGTCATCATCAATGATGATATAGTCCCCTTCATTGATATATGTACGACCTCTATGATGCGCAATATACGGACAAACGATAGAGCCGTTCGGTCTCTGAATCTTGATCAGATTATCTGTGATAATATAACCCTCTGCCGTCACGATTTCAGACCAAAGTGTAAATCCATCTTCCATTCCGCAGTCAAGCTTGTATTCCAGGACTTCTGCTTCCATTGGTGTTCTTCTGCATCTCATAAAAACAGCCTCCTTCACTAGTCGCAATACCCTCTTTTTCTTATTTTAACAAAAAAAAGGCTCCCATGCAATGCATGGGAACCTTTTTAAGCCAAGCGCTTCCACTGCTTAGCACATTTGTAGTATGAATAAAACATGCACTTGTCAGCCATCTCACAACGCTTTGGTGCTGTTTCAATATTGCATTGGCAATTCACAATTGCGTCCGCTTTGCCCTTACAATTACCCTGTAACATTACTTCATCAACTACTTCATCTGCCATATCCGCTCTCCTCACACATACAAAGTTTAGTTCCAACTCGAAACCTATTATACAATATATAGTATCGGAAAACCACTTGGCATAATTTATAAAAAACCCAAAAATTCTTTGAGAATTTTTTTACTTGACGAAACGGGGCAAATAGGCTCATGCCGATTTTATGGGATTTGTACCTCCAGGGTCACCGGATTGTGATCCGTATTTTTGAATCCAAAATCTTTTGTCTCAACCGATTTGACCGTCAGATTGTCAGATACGATAAAACCATCGAGCATATAATACTGAAAATCATCGCGGTCACTTTCCGCAAGCACCCTGTCCAGTGAACGGCAGGTTGGCACGCGATTGTCCGCATAAAAGGTCATGCCCTCAAACCCTGTCACATCAATAGCGCCCGGCTTCCATAAATCCTCTGAGAGCAACGGATAGGAAGAGGTATCCACATTTGAAAAAGTCTGATTAAAATCACCACCCGCAATGACATAATTGCCGGCTTTGACCTCTTTGTTCAGCAATTCTTTCAGCTGTTTGGTCTGGGCAATTTTTCCTTCTCCGTCGTCATATGCTTCCAGATGCAGGTTGACTAATACCAGCTGTGCATCCGAATTTGCAATCGGAATCCTTGTCACCAGCAGGCATCGCTTCAGATTGACCAGTCTGACCGGGTAGGAGAACGGACAAGGCAGTTTCACGCGCGCCGCCTCACTCATATCATACTGCGAAAAAGTAGCTATTCCGCTGTTTACCTTTCCGATGGTCGGAATCGGATAAGGCACATAGAGGGTCTTAAAATTATATGCAAAAGCATTTTGATATCCCTGCAGTCCATCGGCAATCGAATCCACCTGATTGACATGATAGCTGCGCTTGGAATCCGTGTCCACTTCCTGCAGAAAAATCACATCCGCATTCATCTTTGACAATGCGTTTTTGAATGCATCGACATTGGCAATCGATTCTTCTTTGGTTGCCGGCTGTACCATCTGTCCGCCGTCCATGAAGAAATCAGCAGTCTCATCGAGTGCTCCAAATCCAAGATTCCATGTCGCAATGGTAAATGTGTCCCCTTTTGACAGTGTCTTCTGCGCCTCTCCGGCAGGCGTAACCGCCTCGACATCCGAAGGATTGTATTCTGTTGCAGTCAACACCGCCACAAAAATAATCACAGAAAGTACTGCGGCTCCGAGCACAATTCCGATTCCCTTTGCAATTGCTTTTACAATTTTCATTTAACCCTCTCCTATTCCAAATCCACCGGTTCCATCATCTTGCGTGTATAAAACAGAAAATATGCTGTATTAATCAATATGCCGACGATGGTCGCCGCCGGTGCGCAAAAGCCGACATAAAGCATATTGTCCGGAAACATTCTGGACATGACATAAGCCAGCGGCAACCGTACCAGAAACGACTGTGCCACAGACTGTAACAAGACAAACAAGGTCTTGTGATGCCCCGTAAAATACCCAATATAGGAAAACAGAACACTGGTCACAATGGCTTCGAGTCCGAAGCCGCGCAGATATTCCGTAGCCTTCAGCTGGAACTGCACATTGGAGGTAAACATTGCCGCCAGTTCCTGTCCGCAAAATACTGCTGCCGCGGTCATAAACAATCCAATGGTGCCACCGATGAGCATTCCGAATCCCATTGCCTTTTGTGCACGCTTTTCTTTTCCCGCCCCCACATTCTGCGCGATAAAGGATGACATCGACTGCATCAGGGCGCTCGGCACGAGGAGCACGATACCCACCAGCTTATTGGCCACTCCGTAGCCGGATGAGGACGCAAGACGGATGGCTTCCGTCGTACCCATTCCATTGACAAAAGCAAGCAATGCCAGAAAAGAAATCTCCGTCAGCAATTCCTGAAATGCCATCGGCAGTCCGCATACCAGAACTCTTCGAATCTCCGGATTATGCCATTGCAGATCCTCGCGCCGCAGAGAAAACGGCATCACCTTTCTTTTACAGATTAAAATCGAAAAAATCAGGCTGCACGCCTGTGCAAGCACCGTCGCTGCTGCCGCGCCTGCCACATCCCAGTGCAAAACCGCGACAAACAGCAAGTCCCCCACAATATTGATTACACAGGCAATCGCGACAAACAAAAGCGGTAAATACGAATTACCGATGCCGCGGAAAATGCTGCTGATCAAATTATATCCAATAATGAAAATAATTCCGCCGCCACAGATTCTGATATAGAGCACCGCTTTTGCATGTGCAATCTCCGGTGACTGCATCAAATCTGCCCAGAATGGAGCAAAGATCAGGAGCAGGGCGGTCAGTACCACAGCAATCACTGCAAACATCACCACAGCGCCACCGATTACGCGGCCGATTTTTTCATCCTTGCGCTCCCCGAGATATCGGCCCATCACAATGGTAACACCCATCGAAAGGCCGCTTAGCACAAAGACGATCAGGTTGATGATACTGCTGCCGGTGGAAATTGCCGAAATTCCCTCTGTTGTTCCAAACTGCCCAACCACCAGGACATCCACCGCGCTATACATAATTTGCAAAATCAATGCTCCGAGAATCGGTAACATAAAGCGAATCAGTTTGTAAAAAATATTTCCTGTCGTGAAATCATGCGGATTGTCGTATTCTTTTGTGATTTCCCTTGTTGCCATAACTTCTCCTGTGTGAATTATATTTTCAGTTCATGAATCAGATTCAGTGAGTGACGCTGCACCAGGTCCATGCATTCCTCGTAAACCGCGCGGTTTTTGATATGTTCCGGTGCATGCGCATCCTGTCCGAGAATGACACGGTTGCCGACGCGGGAAGCGATTTCAAAAAATCTGTCACTTGGATAATGGCGCTTTTCCGACTGGCCAAGCAGATTGATCTCAAGCGGAATATCCATTGCCAGCATCGCCCTGCACAGACGCTCCATCTCAAATTCATATACGGAATCCATTCCCTGATAATTGATCAGGTCCGGATGTGCCAGATAGGTATAGCTTCCGGTCTGCATTCCCTCAATGACCGAATCCACATAGAGGCGAATGCGCTCTTCGTCCTTCGTCGGGCTGCCGGAATACGGTCCGATATTTTCGCTTGTCCAAAAATGCTGTCCCATGATCAGATAATCTACACCAAGATCCCGCACCATTTGCATCTGCTCGTTATAGAATGCCGGAATGTATTCCGCCTCAAATCCAATCAGAATCCGAATGTCATCTTTGTACTCCTGTGCAAGCTTACGCAATGTCTGCACATATTCCGGAGCCTGCTGCATGGTCATTCGGATATTGGAAACATAGCCGTCATGAAACGGACAGGGAATATGATCCGAGAATCCAAATGTCTCTTCGCCCATTTCAATCGCAGCTTCGATATATTCGCGCTCCGTACCGACAGCATGCAAACAGCGGTAGGTATGCGCATGATAATTTGCTTTTAAAAAATCTGACATAATTACGTCCTTAATTTTGTATCATCAATTTCCGCACGCGGCTTCTCCAGATTGCCGGATAAAGCAGAATCAGCATCGGGAATAATTCCAGACGTCCTGCAAGCATATCAAAAATGAGAACCACTTTGGAAAACGGATTAAAGAATCCGAAATTACAGGTCGGACCGACCAGTTCAAATCCCGGTCCAATATTGTTGATGGTCGCAGCCACAGCAGACAGATTTGTGCCAAAACTATAGCCTTCAATCGACACAAGTATCACCGAAATGACATACACAGCCATAAAAGTTGCAAAATAAACATTTACGGATCGCATGACATCATGCTCTATCGGCTTGTCGTCCATCTGTATTTTTTTAACGCTGCGCGGATGCACATAAGAGCCAAGCTCCTTCTTGACGCTCTTGCCCACAATCAGGAATCGTGACACTTTGATTCCACCGCCCGTACTGCCGGCGCATGCGCCGCAGAACATCAGCAAAAACAGCAGGAATTTGGACAACTGATTCCATTGATCAAAATCCGCCGTCGCGTAACCGGTTGTGGTAATGATGGAAGCCACCTGGAATGTCGCCTGGTTTAACGCTTCCCATACCCCTTTTACCGAATGCATAATATTGACAAAAATCAACACAGAGGATCCGAGAATAATCAAAAGATATGCGCGGACTTCCTCCATCTTGAAGGCATCTTTGAAGTTGCCGACAAGGATAAAATAATAGGCATTGAAATTGATTCCGAACAGAATCATAAATATGGTTACAGTCACCTGCAGATGCGGAGCATAACTTGCAAAGCTGTCGCCTTTGATTCCGAATCCTCCGGTGCCGGCAGTACCGAGTGCCGAGGTGATTGCGTCAAACCATGGCATGCCTCCGATCAGCAAAATCAAAAATTCCGCAATGGTCAGTCCAAAATAAATCAAATAAAGGGTTCTGGCTGTGGTACGCATTTTCGGTACCAGCTTGCCCACTGACGGTCCCGGGCTTTCCGCACGCATCAGATTGATATTGGATCCGCCACTCATCGGAATAATCGCCAGCATGAATACCAGGACACCCATGCCTCCGATCCAGTGCGTAAAGCTTCGCCAGAAAAGCATTCCGTGCGAAAGTGCTTCCACATCCGGCAGAATACTTGCTCCCGTCGTGGTAAATCCCGATACCGTCTCAAACAGTGCATCAATGAAAGACGGGATCTCTCCCGACAGGTAAAACGGCAGACAACCGAGCAGACTCATCACAATCCAGCTGAGTGCCGTTGCCGCACATCCTTCTTTTAAATAAAAAACAGTGGTCTTTGGTTTTCTGATGGTCAGTAAAATACCTACCGCCCAGCCGATCAGCATGGTAATCAAAAAATATTTCCAGCCTGATTCTCCGTAACCGATTGCGATTACGAGCGGCAACAGCAAAAAGCTTGCGGCAATTTTCAGAATATTACCAAGAATCACACGAACTATCGAACCGTTCATCCTACTCCTCCTACGCCATGATATCCGTCAATTCATTGAATCCGGTATGTCTGGTGACAATCATGACGGTGTCTCCCGGAAGAATACAATCATCACCGGAAGGAATGATCACGCTTCCTTTGCGCGCGATACATGCAACCAATAAGTCTTTTTTCAAATGCATATCCTTGAAAGCAATATTGGTCACTGCACTTTCTTCCTGTGCTTTGAACTCAATTGCCTCAACTCTGTGATTAAACATATGATACAGAGTTTCCACATTGGAACACTTTGAGGCTTTGCGCGCACGCACATATGCGATAATTGCTTCGGATGTAATATATTTCGGATAAATCACACTACCGAGGTCAAGATTGTCGATGACTTCCGTGAATGTGATACGGTTGATCTTGGTAACCACTTTGGCATTGCTAACCTTCTTTGCATGCAATGTCAAAAGGATATTCTCCTCGTCGATTCCGGTCAGAGCGACAAATGCTTCTGCCTCCTCAATGCCAGCCTCTTTTAACAATTCTTTATCCGTACCGTCTCCGTTGATTACAACCGCTTTCGGCAGCTGCACACTCAGTTCCTCGCAGCGTTTGAAATCACGCTCGATAATGGTCACGCGAATTCCACCGCGCAACAATTCTTTGGCAAGATAATATGCGGCGCGACCACCACCGACAATCAGACAGTTCTTGACACGGCGTGTCTCAAATCCGATCTTATGCAAAAATTCACGCGCCACTTTGCGATTGGACACAAAAGAAACCACATCTCCTTCGCGCAAAATAAAATTACCGCTTGGGATATATACTTCCCCTTCGCGCTCTACCGCGCAAATCAATATTTCATTTGTGATATGGCGGCCGAGATGTGCAATGCTCATATCAATCAGTTCATTTCCCGCCGGGACCTTGAATTTGACCATCTCCGCCTGCCCGTGCGCGAAAGAATTCACTTCCAGCGCAGTCGGTAAGAACAGCACATGCGATGCCTCTTTTGCCGCTTCAAGCTCCGGATTGATAATCATGGCCAGACCAAGTTTATCACGCAAATATCCGACTTCCTTGCTGTAATCCGGAGTACGCACGCGTGCAATGGTTGCACAGTTGCCCACTCGTTTTGCAATGGTACAGCAAAGCAGATTTAATTCATCCGAATCTGTTACCGCAATAACAAGATCCGCATTTTCGATTCCGGCTTCTTTTTGCACACTGTAGCTTGCACCATTTCCGCAGATGCCCAGAATATCATACATATTGGTCATCTCCATGATGCGCTCACTGCGTTGATCTATGATGGAAAGTTCATGCCCCTCCTTGGATAATTCTTCCAAAAGAGTACTTCCCACTTTACCGCAGCCGACAATGATAATTTTGAGTCCGCCTGACGGTTGTTTGTTTGTTTTTTGAAACATGATAATCTCCTTTTGGATTTAATATCTAATCCGACCTTTGATTATATCACATCAGGTGCAATTGTTCCACTGCGCCGCTTGCAATTGCATATCCTCCAAAGAAACAAATGACGGCAATCAGCAACAGGCAAAAGCCGATTACTGCGGCATGAATCCATTTGCGTCTTCGCAAAGTACCTGCCAGCCTCCCTGTTTCTTCGAGTTTTTTTAACCGCTCACAGATATGTCGGTCACGGCGCAACAACAGTTCGCCGCGTCGGTTCTTCGGATAGGATATGTTTGCCATCTCATGTTCCAGAGCCTGTATCAGTGTCTGTCCATCCTCATTCGTCACATCCAACGGCACGCCCCAGCGAACCAGAAGGTTCAGTCGGTCGTTCGCCTTGCGCGAGCGAAGTGCAGCAAAATAAATCTCAAATACAATTTCATCATCTAATTTTTCCGGTCTGATTTCCCGGATCAGTCCAAACAAATCGTCATCCGCCGTACCCAGCGGTGCCAGGCTTTCAAGGGCATGATGTTTCAACAGATAAATGACGACTTTTTTGGCTCCTTTCTCTACTGCGTATGCAAATGCAGCCTGTGACAACCCGGCATCATCGCGTGCAATTTCCTCCTTTAAGATCGCGATTGCAGCCCGTTGCTTCGACATGGCAATTGCATCCGAAAAAGAAGGGGGAAGCAGTTCTGCTTCCCCCTTGTCATAATTCTTTGGGTCCTGCTTCAATGTATTCATACGGACATTGTAGCATATTTTTATATTCTGTTAAACTGTTATACTGCTGCAAAACCTCTTTCAAGATCTGCGATAATGTCATCAATGTGCTCGGTTCCGATGGAGAGGCGAATGGTGCTCTCATAGATTCCCTGTGAGCTGAGTTCCTCATCGCTGAGCTGAGAATGTGTTGTGGTCTTTGGATGAATCACAAGGCTCTTTACATCCGCAACATTTGCAAGCAGAGAGAAAATCTGTAAATGATCGATGAAAGCATGTGCCGCTTTCTGATCTCCCTTGATGTCAAATGTAAAGATGCTTCCGCCGCCGTTCGGGAAATATTTCTCATACAGGGCATGCTGTGGATGATCCGGCAGAGACGGATGATTCACTCTTGCAACCTTTGGATGGTTCTTGAGGAAATCCACTACCGCCTTGGTATTTTCCGCATGGCGCTCCACGCGAAGGCTCAAAGTTTCTGTTCCCTGTAACAACAGGAATGCGTTGAACGGAGAAATTGCAGCTCCCTGATCACGCAACAGGATGGTGCGGATATAAGTTACAAATGCAGCTTCTTTTCCAACCGCATCTGCGAATGATACACCGTGATAGCTTGGGTTCGGCTCTGAAATTCCCGGATATTTGCCGCTTGCCTTCCAGTCAAAGTTAGCACCCTGTACAATAACTCCGCCGAGTGTGGTACCGTGTCCACCGATAAACTTGGTTGCAGAATGAACAACCACATCTGCTCCATGCTCAAGCGGACGAATCAAATACGGGGTTCCGAAGGTGTTATCCACAACAAGCGGAATCTGATGTGCATGTGCAATTTCTGCCAATGCTTCGATATCCGGAATATCGGAATTCGGATTGCCGAGCGTCTCGATATAAATTGCCTTGGTATTGTCCTTGATTGCTGCCTTTACTTCATCGAGGTTGTGAATGTCTACAAAAGTGGTCTCTACACCAAATGGAACAAGTGTATGAGACAACAGGTTGTAGCTGCCTCCGTAAATGCTCTTCTGTGCAACGATATGATCTCCGCCCTGCGCCAATGCTTCGATGGTATAAGTAATTGCTGCAGCGCCGCTTGCAACTGCAAGTCCTGCCGTACCGCCTTCAAGTGCTGCGATTCTGTCTTCGAATACGCCCTGGGTTGAATTGGTAATTCTGCCATAGACATTTCCGATATCAGCAAGGCTGAAGCGATCTGCCGCATGCTGTGAGTTGCGGAAAACATAAGATGTTGTCTGATAAATCGGTACTGCTCTTGCATCTGATGCCGGATCCGGCTGTTCCTGTCCTACATGTAACTGTAATGTTTCAAATTTGTAATCTGCCATAACCTATTCCTACCTTTCTTATTATCTCTCGTTTACTCTGTTTCATTTGCTTGTACAGAGTATAGCGCCACTATTCCTAGTAGGTCAATAGGTTTTAATTTATCCCCTGTTATAAGTTCCTCTTATATCCACCCGCCATCGAGCGAAATCACTTGTCCCGTCAGGTATTCCGGCATTTCCGTCAGGCGCAAAACAGCCTCTGCGACTGCCTCCGGAGTGCCGAATCCCATCGGAATTTCCTCTGCGAGATCCGCTTTTTCCTCTGCGCTCAGGTGACCGTTCATCTGTGTATCGATTGCACCGCATGCAATGGCATTCACACAGATATGGCTCGGTGCAAGCTCTTTTGCCAATGCGCGTGTGAATGCATTCACGCCTCCCTTTGTAGCGGAATATGCCACCTCACAGGATGCGCCAACCTTGCCCCATACGGATGAAATCTGAATGATCTGTCCGCACTTTCTACCGATCATCGAAGGGATCACTGCGCGTGAAGTATAAAAAACGGATGACAGATTGGTCTGCACAATCCGGTTCCATTCCTCATCGGTCATATCCTGAAGCAGTCCGACCATGGAAATGCCCGCATTATTGACCAGTACATCGATCTGTCCCCACTGTGCTTGCACGGACGCGACCATTTCATTGACTGCTGCAGAGTCCGCAACATCCGCACGATATATCAGAACCGGGATATCATATTGTTCCAGAAGGGTATCGCGCAACCGTTCCAGATCCTCCATATGATTTCTGCAGCACAATGCCAACGCATATCCCGCATTTGCAAATGCATGTGCAATGGCTTCTCCGATTCCTCTGGAAGCGCCTGTAATCAATGCAACTTTTTCAACTTTCATATTTTTTCTCCATTTCTTTGATTCCATACTAGACAAAAACCAAAATATGTGATATTATCATTTTCGTTTGGAACGGCGTGTGGCTCAGTTTGGTAGAGCGCTACGTTCGGGACGTAGAAGTCGCAGGTTCAAATCCTGTCACGCCGATTTCAAAAAAAGGGTTCAGCTTTCGCTGAACTCTTTTTTGTTATTCTAAATCTTATTTGTCGGACACAGCCTCAAAAATTACGGTTGTGCGCGGAGGTACCAGCATCATGTTTCCTGTGAACTGGGACATCGCTCCGAAATCTGCTCCGTCTTTGTATTCACAGTTGGTATTGACCACCATCTTCCAGTGCATTCCGGAAGGTGCGGACGGCAACTGTAAACTCATCGGCTCCCAATAGGCATTCATTCCGTAAAAGACCACATCATCCTTTGTATTGGCCTCATTGCGTCCTGAGTACATCACACCGATCAGGCGTGTATTGCGGTCAGTCTGTCCGTTAAACGGATATCCGTTATGGATGGTAATCTCCGGAAGGTTGTTGCTTGCCTGAGCAGTTGTCTTGCGAATAATCGGATGCTTCTTGCGGAATTTGATCATGAACCGCACAAAATCATGAATCTCCTTGTATTCATCCAGACGTCTCCAGTCAATCCACGAAATCGGATTGTCCTGACAATAGGCATTGTTATTGCCATTTTGCGTATTGCAGAATTCATCGCCCTGATAAAACATCGCCGGTCCGCGGCTCATAAAGAGTGCGGAGAACGCATTCTTAATCATGCGGCGGCGCAGATTCTCCACATTGACGTCATCTGTCTCACCTTCCGCCCCACAGTTCCAGCTGTTGCTGTTGTTGTCGCCGTCGGTATTATCCCATCCGTTTTCTTCATTGTGCTTCATATTATACGAATACAGGTCGTACAGGGTGAATCCGTCATGGCAGGTAATAAAATTCACAGATGCGCGATATCCCCTGCCGTTCTGGCTGTACAGATCGGCCGATCCCGTGATTCGGGTAATCGCCGCAGCGGCCATATTCTCATCGCCCTTCAGGAAGCGACGCATATCATCGCGATAGCGGCCGTTCCACTCTGCCCATCTGTTCCATGACGGGAAGCTTCCTACCTGATACATGCCGCCGGCATCCCATGCCTCCGCAATCAGTTTCGTCTTTGCAAGCACCGTATCAAAAGCCAGCTCCTCCAGCAAAGGCGGGCGCTCCATCGGAGCACCGTTCTGATCACGGCTCAGGATAGAGGCAAGATCAAAGCGGAATCCGTCGACGCGATATTCCGTTACCCAATATCTAAGACAGTCTACAATAAAATTACGTACCACCGGATGATTACAGTTCATGACATTTCCACAGCCGCTGAAATTGTAGTAATATCCGTCCGGTGTCAGCATATAATAAATATTATTGTCAATTCCCTTGAATGAGAAACATGGACCGTGCTCATTTCCTTCTGCGGTATGATTGAATACCACATCGAGAATGACCTCGATTCCGTTTTTCTTCAAATCATAGATGAGGCGTTTTAACTCATCGCCCTCATGATTGTGCTCATTAAAAAACGCATAACTCGTATTCGGGGCAAAATAGCTGACTGTGCTGTAGCCCCAATAGTTGTAGAGTTTGCGCCCGTTATGGTAGCGCTCTCCCTCCATCTCGTCAAATTCGAAGATCGGCATCAGCTCTACCGCATTGACGCCAAGATCCTTTAAATACGGGATTTTGCGGCGCAGCCCCTCATAGGTGCCTTTCTCGTGCACACCGGAAGAGGAGTCCTTGGTATATCCGCGCACATGTGTCTCATAGATAATCAGATCCTCGAACCGGATTTCCGGATTTTTCATTGCGCCCCACTCAAAGTCATTGCGTACGACGCGGGCATGATAGACAAAAGGTTTATTGCCCTTTGGCTTCTGGCCCCACTCATGCTGTCCCGTCACCGCTTTCGCATGCGGGTCGAGAATGACATTGTCTTTGTTAAAAAGCAGTCCTCGCTCCGGATCATAAGGTCCGTCAAAACTGTATGCATATTCCAGATCTTCGATGTCCAGATCAAATACCAGCATCGAAAAACGGTTGCCGATATGATAGTTGTCCGGGAATTTCAGCTTCGCATACGGTTTTTGTTCCCCCGCGTGAAACAGCAGCAGGGTACAGCTTTTTGCTCCGTGTGAGCTGATGGTAAAGCTGACACCGTTTTCTGCCATATGCGCACCTTCGGTGCGGTAATGTCCCGGTCTGACTTTAAATCCACAGATCTCGTCAAGTGGCTGAAGTGCGCTGACATTTCCCAATCGCGAAGGGACATTTTCAAATTTTTTGCGTTCCGGCTCCTTTTCATTTGCCAGACCTTTAATGATGATATGCTGTTTTCTCATCTGTTACATCCCCTTCTTTAATATATCAAGCGCATGACATGTTGCCCCAAGCAATTCCGGTCGCTCACAGACTGTCAGCTGATATTGAATAAATAATGCAAATTCTTCTTCGTCCATCTCATTAAGAATGCGACGCATATGATTCGCAGGTCCGTCCGCTGCAATCAGCTTTTCCCGCTCAAATCCGGCCTGATCGCTCAGCGCCCTGATATCTTCCAGACGTACATATTCATACAGTGGATTGGCCAAATCCGTGCAGTGAAACTGCGGATCAATCATTCCGCTTGCCATTGCTTCCCGGATATGATGTTCTTTGAACCCATACATCAGCACACTGTATTCATTCATAATATAACTGACAAACAGATGTCCGCTTGGCTTCAGTACGCGGTATGCCTCCTGCATCGCAGCCAGGCGCAGCTCTTGTTCCTTTATATGATACATCGGTCCGAAAAATAATACCACATCATACATCTGATCGGCACAGCGTTTTAATTTTTCGGCGCGCCCCTGATATGCCTGCACCAGCGGGCCGTTTTGTTTCAGTCTGCCCAGATTGTGGCGAACTGGTTCCACTGCAGTCACGCTATATCCTTCCTCGGAAAGCGGGATCGCATAACGGCCGGTTCCGGCACCGACATCAAGGATTTGTATCCGGTTCTTTGGAATTCCGCTTTTTTCGAGCTCCTGCAGATATAAATGCAGATAATGCATGGTCACGGCAAATTCCACCTGCCCATGTCTGGAATTCAAGCGTTTTTCCTCATTAAATTTGTTATAGTATTCTTCCAGTTTATTCAATAACTTTGTGATCCTTCATCATTTTTTTCGTTTCATACATATTCGCGTCTGCGCGCTTGACAGTATCTTCGAGCGTCTTGTCCTTCGTCGAATCGTATTTGGCATAACCGCATGCACAACCCAATTCTCCGATCGGCACATCACCGATATCAAACAGCTCGTCCGCTGCCACCTTTTGCTGGATGTTCTGCAGACGGCGCAGGCTGACGCGCGGAAGGAGTGCGACAAATTCGTCTCCGCCCGTGCGATATAATTTTCCGTATTTGCCGATCACATCACGCATAATGCGCGATGCACGCATGATATATTCATCTCCGGTAGCATGCCCATAGGTGTCATTGCAATGTTTCAGATTGTTCAGATCAAATGTGGCAACCGCATATTCGTCAGGGTTTCCCAGTTCTGCCAGCGCATGCTCATACGCATTCCGATTCAGGCAGCCGGTCAGGGCATCTGTCGTAGCCATCTCCCTGTAAAATTCCAATTGATGATGCTCCTCGAAATTCTTGACGCTGTGATGCAGCGTCTCTGCTCCGAGCAAAATAATATAAATCAAAAATCCGAATTTGCCGGTGCGGTTCGCACTCGTGCGATCGGTATAATAAGCCATAAAGTCAATTCCGATTGCCACGGTCAGAATACCAAGTCCAATCATATTGACGACTCCTTTATACCGCTCCGTACCTCTCCGGAAATGTACCGTCAGCGCGTACAGCCAATAGGACAGTCCTGCCAGAATCGTAGACTGAATGACTATGGCGATTTCGCGAAAATCCACAATATTTGCAATCTGCAGCACCGTAGGAACCACCATAATCAGGATACAGTAGGTCATCACAGTATAGAAAAAGATTTTGTCATTGGTCTTAAAGAAATAACGCGCAAACAGAATCGAGCTCGGTCCCATTGCTCCAATCGCAAGGAACGCGGTAAAGGAGGCCAGCACACGGTTTGTGATGATAATCTGTGCCAGCTCCGTCTCGCCAAATCCCCACCATCCAAGCAGCAACGCAAAAATGCCGAGATAAAGCAATTCACGCAGGTCGCTTCTGACCGCGCGCGTAATCAGATAATATGTAATCAGGCAGATTCCAATCATGATGATCAGCAGACATACCAATGAATGAACAAATCCGTTCCTGATTCGCTCCAAAATCATCCACGAACCGGCGCCGACCGTAAATTCGATATTTGTATTGATGATGGCGTCTTCGTATACCGCATCAATTGTCACAATCAACTCTTTTGTCTTGGCCGGAACGGTCACATGATTCCATGCAGATCCCGGCGAATGTCCGAAAATACTGTTCACCGGTTTGCGCTCATAAATCACCTTTCCGTCCGCTTCCACTTTTACCGTCTGATGGCTGGTATAAAACATAATGGTGCTGCGTCCCTGCACCCATTCCGCTCCTATAAATTTGAATGTGAGTATCTCATCCTCTAAATTTTCCAGACACACCGTCGGCTCAAGCGTACGGGTCTCAACGGGTGTCACAGACTGGCGCACCAGCTGCGCTCCGATCAATGCACAGAATGTCGTAAGCCCGCACAACGCTATGACAAGTATAATAAATATTTTTTCACATAGGCTGATTTTTTCATTCTTTCCTCGTTTCATTATGCGATTTCAGGAATTCCAAAAATACCTTCTCTTCAACCGGTTTTGAATAATAAAATCCCTGGACATAATCGCATCCCATCTCAATAAGACCATCTGTCATGTCCTTTGTTTCCGCCCCCTCGGCAACAATCGTAAGCGAATCGTCCTTAAAAATTTGGACAAATTTCGGCAGAATCCAGTCTTCATGGCGGAAATAGCTCCACACCAGCGATTTGTCAATCTTGATGCAGTAAAACGGGAGAGACATCACGTTGATCATATTGGAGTATCCCGTTCCGTAGTCATCCAGTGCAAAACGGGCGCCTGCCTTTTGCAATTGCTGCATCATCTTGCCCATCCTGGCAACTCCAACCGTAGCCGACTCGGTAATTTCAAATACAATATTGTTCAGATCAATCCCATATTCTTCCGCGATTTTCAAATAGTCTTCCGCGAGGAATCTGTGGCGGCACTGAATCGGTGACAAATTGACTTCAATTGCCTGAATTCCCAGCGCATCAAGGTCATGTTCCCTGATAAATCGACAAACCTTGCGGAATACGATTTTGCCAAGGCCCAGTATCGTGCCGTCTTTCTCTGCAATCGAAATGAATGTATCCGGAAACAGCAATCCCAGCTTCGGATCACGAATGCGCACCAATGCCTCCGCCATGGTAAACAGTTCGCACTTGCTGTCATAAATCGGCTGATAAAATACTTCGACATGGTCTTTTTCGATTGCATCATGCAAAGCTCTGTGGTATTCGCGTTCACGATACAGCTTTTCCATCAGTGCATCGTCGACGACTTTTAACTGATAGATTTCTTTTCTGCATGCATCATCCAATGCCATCTCCAGACTCTCTCCGATATCAAACGGTTTTTTGATTTGCTTGTCCGCATACAGATATGCCAGTCGCAGATTCAGTTGCAGCACATCTTTGTTTAATCCAAAGTTCCTGTCAAAATATGCAATCAATTCTGTCTCAATCGGATTGATTTCTATATGCCGCGGGAATACAAGCACAAAACGGCCATTGTGAATATAAAATGTTACCGCATGGTTATAGTGGTTCCGCAATCGGATTCCGATCCGGTTGAGCAGTCGGTCCATCTTTTGCGATCCGTAAATTGACAAAAGTGTCTTATAATTGGCAAATCCAATTGCCATGCACTGAAATTCCTTGCCCATACGAAGCTGTTCACTCGTATATCTGCCGAATCCTTCGAGATTGTAATTGCGTGTTTTGCGATCCTTGTCAAATTCCGGATTCTGCATCGCAAGATAATTAATTGCCACACCTGTACTCAGTCCGATATTTGTAATCAGTAAATACGGGAAGAAATAAATCTGAAGCATACTGGTTAACATTGTGCAGATCACAAATGCATAAAGTCCACCCTTTTCGCGGATGGAGAGATATTTGCGATAATACAGCACAAATGCCAAGGAAATAACCGTATAAAGAATCAGGATCGCAGGAATCAAATAATAATACATCCAGCCCCGGACATATCCGTTCTCGCGGCTGACATCATAGATTGCTTTGGTCCACGGATTGCTGATCAGTACCGCTATCGCAAACCATAGCGGTACCCGCAGCTGCCACCATCTGAGAATCGGATCGGCGGCGCGCTCCCGTGCCGTGCATCGACAATATACAGAAAACAAATAATAAACTGAAATCAAAAAGAGAAAATAGAGCATATTCGAGATTTCGAGCATCCAGGTCGGATAGCGCATATGCCACGTACTGATATACGATGCGATCAAATCCCAAAGTATGCATGACAATTCAGCCACAAGCATTCCCATGAAGACGCGGTTTTTCTTCAGTGGAAGTGAGCGTTGCAGCTGATAGAATACCAAAAATAAAATGAGCATAATCAATGCGGTCAATTCATAACGCGCATCCCAAATCATATTTTCCATCGATGGCGGTCCCCTTGTCCGGAACAGTTTTACTAATACATGTCCATATCAGCATTATACCCTTTTCGGTACCTTATGCCTAGCCCTTCATGCCCATTTCGTTACCTTTCACAGTTTGACCGCCTCGCCCCTATGCCCCGGTAACCCCTTCACTTTGCGGAATATTTTGGACTATAAAATGTCGATATATTCGCCGGCAAGTGCTTTGTTCATGCTGCGGACAGCACAGAATTTGCCGCACATGGAGCATGTGTCGTCATGTTCCGGGGCACGGCTGTCGCGGATTGCGCGTGCCGTCTGCGGATCAATGGAGCACTCCCACTGGGTTTCCCAGTCGAATTCCCGACGTGCATCTGCCATGCGGTCATCAATATCACGCGCATGCGGGATTTTCTTTGCAATATCGGCAGCATGCGCTGCAATGCGGGATGCGATGATTCCCTGTTTGACATCCTCGACATTCGGAAGCGCCAGATGTTCTGCCGGTGTCACATAGCACAGAAAGGCTGCGCCGGCTGATGCTGCGATGGCACCGCCGATTGCGGAGGTGATATGATCATAGCCCGGTGCGATATCGGTGACGAGTGGTCCAAGTACATAGAACGGTGCACCCATGCAGATTGTCTGCTGAATCTTCATATTGGCTTCAATCTGGTCCATCGGCATATGGCCCGGTCCTTCGACCATCACCTGCACATCTTTTGCCCATGCGCGCTTGGTCAGTTCGCCAAGGCGTACAAGTTCTTCTATCTGGCAGACATCGCTTGCATCAGCCAGACATCCCGGACGACAAGCGTCTCCGAGAGATACGGTCACATCATATTCACGGCAGATGTCGAGGATTTCATCAAAATATTCATAAAACGGATTCTCATTTCCTGTCATGCTCATCCATGCAAATACAAGGGATCCACCGCGTGATACGATATTCATTTTGCGCTTATGTTTGCGAATCTGCTCGATGGTCTTGCGCGTAATTCCGCAATGGAGTGTCACAAAATCCACACCATCCTGTGCATGCAGACGTACCACATCAATGAAATCCTGTGCGGTCAGGGTTGCAAGATCTCTCTGATAATGAATGACGCTGTCGTAAACCGGAACGGTTCCAATCATAGCCGGGCATTCCTTGATCAGCTTCTGACGGAATGGCTGCGTATTGCCGTGGGAAGACAGATCCATGATGGCTTCTGCTCCCATATCGACTGCTGCCATGACTTTTTTCATTTCAATATCATAATCCTTGCAGTCGCGTGAAACACCGAGGTTGACATTGATCTTGGTGCGCAACATGGAGCCGACACCATTTGGATCGAGACTGGTATGCAATTTATTGGCACAGATTGCCACCTGTCCTTTCGCCACCAGTTCACAGATTTCCTGCTCGCTGCGGTATTCCTTTTGTGCAACGATTTTCATCTCCGGTGTAATAATTCCGCGCTTGGCGGCTTCCATTTGTGTGCTGTAATCTCTCATTTTTTCATTCTCCTGTATCATTAATGTTATTGAGTTTTCATGGCAAATCCATGATCCATCGGCCCCGGGCCCGCACCCAGATTCAAATTTGCCGACAGAATCAGATTCATATAAGTTTTGGCATCGCGCACAGCATCCTCCAGCGATTCCTGCTTTGCCAGATTTGAGGCAATGGCCGATGACAGGGTACAGCCGGTACCATGCGTATTGGGATTGTCGATGCGTGTGCCATTGATACATATGCCCCGCCCGTTTTGGTACAGATAATCATCCGCCCCCCGGCTGCTGTGGCCACCCTTAACCAAAATGGCACATCCGTATTCCTGTGACAACTGTTCTGCTGCTTTCGCAATCGCAGTATCCGTCTCTTCCGGTGACAGATCTTCCAGCCGGATTCCACTCAGTGCCTGCGCTTCCGGCAGGTTCGGAGTCAGTACGGTTGCGAGCGGAAACAATTGCTTTTTGCAGATTTGAATGGTATCCTCCTCCAGCAGCCGTGTGCCGGATGATGATATCATCACGGGATCGATTACAATATTAGAGGCTTCATAATAACGCAGGCGCTCTGCAATCACAGCTGCATTTGCAGAGGTAAATACCATACCGATTTTGACTGCATCCGGTCGAATATCCTCAAATACCGCATCAATCTGTGCTGCCAGGAATTCCGGAGTAACCGCTTCGATTGCCCGTATTCCCATGGTATTTTGCGCTGTCAGCGCGGTGATTGCGCTCATGCCATAGACTCTTTGCGCCATCATGGTTTTCAGATCGGCCTGAATTCCTGCGCCGCCGCTTGCATCGCTTCCGGCGATCGTCAATGCAGTTTTCATCCAAACAATTCCTCCGTCATTTGAAACAGCGCGCGTGTCTCCTGTTCAATCTCTTTGGCCGCAAAAATAGCACTGACAAGTGCGACTCCCGAAATGCCTGTTCCCGCAAGCTGCGGCAAATTGTCCCGATTGATGCCGCCGATGGCTACAATCGGGACATCCACACTCTTACTGATTGCCTGCAGCATATCCGGCGGCAGAACCTTCGCATCACTCTTGGTTAAAGTGGCAAATGCCGCGCCAACCCCCAGACAGTCCGCACCTTTTCGAACTGCTTCCTGCGCCTCCTCCACCGAATGTGCAGAGACGCCGATCATCATATCGTCTCCGACAAGAGCTCTGACTTCCTCCGGATCCATATCATTCTGCCCCACATGGATGCCATCCGCATGACAGGCAAGCGCGACTTTGACATTGTCATTGATAAAAAGCGGAACTCCATACTTTGCGCACAGTTTTTTCATCTCGCAGGCTTCTTTGATATATTCCTCCTCCGACAAATGTTTTTCCCGCAACTGCACAGCGGTAACGCCGCCTTTCAATGCCGCCTCAACCTGCTCATACAGACTCTGTTCCTTCGCCCAGGCGCGATCGGTTACGGCGTACAATTGCATATACTTTTTTTGACATTTCATTTTTTGCCTCCCTAAACGCAAAAAACAGGAAGCACCTGTTACGATGCTTCCTGCAAAAAATCTCAGTGTAATGACTTCCTACGACGGCATTATCCGTATCAGGTAAAGGGTCGAAGTTTGATTACTTCCTCTCAGCCTGCCGGACAAGCTCCCCTGTTTTTTCCATAGAAAATATACGCCAACGCATGACGAATGTCAACCTAATTCTTGCTGTAAAAATTCTTTTACAGCAGCCGTCACCTGGTCAAGATGATAATCATAACAATGATTGTCATGCGCAATCAGTTTCAATGTCGCATTTGCGTATTTTTTTGCGGCCTCAATGCCATAAGTAACCGGAACTGCCTCATCCTCATCTCCGTGAACAATCAAAACCGGTCCACTGTATT
The DNA here is from genome assembly GCF_002735305.1 of Agathobacter ruminis. Lineage (GTDB taxonomy): Bacteria > Bacillota > Clostridia > Lachnospirales > Lachnospiraceae > Roseburia > Roseburia ruminis. The sequence continues at coordinate 49,043 of NZ_PDYG01000134.1, read as the reverse complement.
GTGCAATTGCCGCATCCACATCAATAGTGCGTGCCACGCGCAGATAATTGCCGCTGAGCTTCCTGCCGTCCCAGGATTCCACCTCGTCCGGAATATGCTCATTGTCAAATTGCAACCCGAGCAGTTCTCCATGTTTTGCGCGATCCGTAATGACAATCGCCGGGGAAAGCGGAATCAGCGCCTTGATTACTTCTCGCTCCATCGCCGCCGCCAGCATTGCGGTCAGTCCGCCCTGCGAATGGCCGCACAAATACAGGTCCGAGACGTCCTCGCGCGTTTTCGCATAATCAATCACCGTCATCACATTATTCAGCCACTTATACAAATTATGATTGCGGAATTCTCCGCCGCTGCTGCCATGTCCGTACAGTTCCACACGCAATGTTGCCATCCCGATTTCGTTCATGGCCTCCTGCACCGCTACGATATGCCGTTCTTCCATATCTCCCGTAAACCCATGCAACACAATGCACATCGGATACTTTCCGCCTGCAGCCTCCGCCTTCGGAAAATCAATTTTGACATGCAGCCGAATCCCGTCATCCCACAATTCCATTTCTTCCATCATCATCATCCTTTCCAATCATCTCTCTCCTATTTTACCAATGCATTCTTACTCATGCAATGCCCAGCCCCCGTTCCCGGCTTCCTTTACCCCCGCTCTTCACACACGGCATTGGGAAGCAGGATTCGCAACGAAGGCGTACGCCGCTTCTTTGATTGAGGTTGTTCTTTCAACTATTTGCACTTCTTCCGCACTGTCTTTTCGGCGCAAACACCTTGAAGTGTTTCAAATCGCTTTCCTGTCCCATATAGACCGGTTCGGAACACTGTCCATTTGCTAAGTAAAACAACGAAGCCGCTTTTGAGTACTCGATACCGCCTCAGAGCGTCCATCCGGGACGCCATCGGCTCTCGCCACCGTCCGTGGCGGCTCGTATCGAGTGCTTCGCAAAAGCGGCTTCTGTTTTACTAAGCGCGTTCCCAATGATGTTCCTTCACCGGTCTATATGAACCAGGAAAGGAATCAGGACTTTCGGGTGTTTGCGATGAAAAGACAGTTTGTCGAAGTGCAAAATCGGTGAAAGTACAACCTCTTGAAGCAGCGTACGCCTTGAGCGAATCCAAGCTTCCATGCCTATCGTGTGAAGAGCGGGGGTAAAGGGAGCCGGGACGGGGGGCGTGGGGCATGAAGACAAAGCCCGTGGAGATCCACGGGCTTTTTTCATCTGCAGAGTCAAGACTCGCTCGCGGAGCTTGTACTCCGACTGAGTTAATATTCTGTTTCTTTGCAGGCTCCGGTCAATGTGATTTCGAAGTATGCACAGGTCTGCCCCGTCAATGCTGTACTTCTGGCATCTGGTTGCTGACCGCCGATAGAAATCCGGAATGCACCCGGTTCTACGATGCACTTTCCTTTTTCATCGATGATTGCAAAATCTCTCTCCGTCAGCGTAATGCTGATTTCTTTTGTCTCGCCCGGCATCAGATAAACATTGTTCACCTTGCGCAGACTGCGGATTGGGACCCGCGTCGACGCTTCGAGATCTTTCACATAAAGCTGTACCGCCTCATGCTGTGCATATCTGCCATGATTGGTCACCGTGGCCGTCACAGTCACCGTATCTCCGATTGCCGCCTGCGTGCGATCCACTTTTGCATCCTGATAGGTGATTGTATTATAACTCAATCCATATCCGAACGGATACAGCGGTTCTCCTTCAAAATAACGATATGTTCTGCCTTGCATCGCATAGTCCGAAAATGCAGGCAAATCCCGATCGCTCCGATAAAATGTGATTGGCAGCTTACCGCTTGGGGTATCCTCGCCAAACAGTACCTGTGCGATGGCGCGGCCACCGCGCGCACCCGGATACCAGCAGTCAAGGATTGCCGATACATGTTCCTGTGCCCATGTCAGATCCAGTGCAGATCCGGCCTGAACCACCAATACAACCGGCTTTCCGATTGCGGTGATCGTCTCAAGCAATTCCTGCTGCAATCCCGGAAGAGACAGGCCTTTCTTGTCTCCGCTGCCGAATTCATTGCCGGCATCGCCTTCCTCTCCCTCAATGGTGGCATCCAGTCCAAGACACATCACGACCACATCCGCAAGTTCTGCAACCGTCATTGCTTCCGCAAAATCATCGCGTGCCTCGCTCAGTACATGCATACGGTCTTTCCACAAATGTGTACCGTCCGCATGATAAACGCGCACATCGTCTCCCACATATGCTTTGATTCCTTCAAGTGTCGTAATATATTCGGAAGAAATGCCTTCGTAATTGCCGGTCAAAGCCGCACGCGAATTGGAATTCGGACCGATGACGGCAATGGTTTTCAACGAATCCACGGAAAGCGGCAGAATACCGTCATTTTTGAGCAAAACCATACTGCGTTTTGCCGCATCCACCGCCAGATCAATATGTTCTTTACATTCGACCACATCATACGGAATCGTGTCATATTTGCTTCCGCGCTCCGCCAGCGTACCCAGACGCAAGCGCAGATCCATCAGTCGCTCCACAGCGGCATCAATCGTCTCCTCTTTGACCAGTCCCGCCTTGTATGCGTAAATCAGTTTTTCAAATACGCAGCCGCAGTTCAGATCACATCCGTTATTGACTGCCATCGCTGCTGATTCCACTTCACAGCCTGTCACCTTATGATTCTCATGGAAATCTCTGATGGCCCAGCAATCGGAAACCACATGGCCTTCGAATCCCCAGTCGCGACGCAAAATGTCCTTCAGCAAAGTCTTGCTTCCGCATGCAGGCTCGCCGTTCACACGGTTGTAGGCACCCATAACCGCTTCGACCTTTGCGTCTTTCACCAGCCGCTTAAATGCATACAGATAGGTATCATACAGATCCTGCTTAGATACTTTTGCATCAAAATGATGGCGGTCAGCCTCCGGTCCCGAATGTACCGCAAAGTGCTTCGCGCATGCCGCTGCCTTTGGCTCATCCGGATCATCTCCCTGCAGGCCCTTGACAAATGCCATGCCCAGCTGTCCCGTCAGATACGGATCCTCGCCATAGGTTTCATGGCCTCTGCCCCATCTCGGATCCCTGAAAATATTAATATTCGGAGCCCAGTAAGTCAGCCCCTTGTAAATATCATGATCGCCGTGCTTCACAAATGCATTGTATTTCGCGCGCCCCTCGGTTGCTGTCACATCTGCAATCTCGTGCAGCAATTCCTCATCAAAGGTTGCTCCAAGCGCAATCGCCTGCGGAAACATTGTCGCATCCCCGGCTCTTGCCACGCCATGCAAAGCCTCATTCCACCAGCAATATTTCGAAATCCCCAGCCGTTCAATCGCCGGAGCGTGATGCAGCATCTGCCCCATCTTTTCCTCTAGCGTCATCTGCGCCACAAGCTCCTTGGCACGCTGTCTCGTCGCTTCGCTCATATGCCGTCCATCCTTTCTAGCCGACCTCATTTTTGTCGTTCCATTATATGAAAAAACAGACCCCGATTCTACCGAATACTTGCGATGATTCTTCCCTGCAGTGCGAACTTTTCCACACAGAACAGGCCACACCCGAGCCGTCGTTACCATTCACAGTTTATGTTATTGCCTAACATCCTCCCCCGTGCCCCGGTAAGTTCTTCACTTTGCAAGAATATTTTGGTTTTCATATATGCAAAAGCTCGCATCCTGATTGACATATGTCTTTTGAATGCCTGTACAATTTTGAAAAAAGTTTTATGGTTGGCGGACACCCAAAACTTTCGTATATGTACTTCTCATCTAAGGGATACCCGGGTGAATCGAAGTGAGCCTAGTGAAATAAAAATGAGTTTTGATGTTTATAGGCATGCGCCGCCACGGAAGGCGGCGCAAATGCGATTGCAACACGACGTTGCGTAATGCATGGTGCCTATAAACACAAAACTCATTTTGTTATTTCACTTGGCAAACGGAGTCTGAACCCAGGTATCCCTTAGATGAGGAGTACATAATATCAATAAATTACAAATGGTTCATTCATCAAAAGACACATGTGTGATGCTCGCCTTTTGCATATTGAAAACCTGAAATATTCGCAAAACTGTGAAGCACTTACCGGGCCATGGTGCGAGGATGCATGAAACAAATCAGAATATGAATGGCAATGACGGCTCGGGGCGGCCTGGCCTGTGTCTGCAAAAAGGGCTGCTATGCGTGAACAGCGTGCAGGTTTTTCATGGAAATGTCAAGGATTGGGGCAGAGTGCGTCAGCGCTCCACTGGAGACGAAATCCACTCCGCTTGCGATGATGTTGTGGATGTTCTCGCGGGTGACATTGCCGGAGCACTCGGTCTGGGCGCGGCCGTCGATGATGCGAACAGCTTCCTTCATGGTATCAACATCCATGTTGTCGAGCATGATAATGTCGGCGCCGGCCTCTACCGCTTCGCGCACCTGGTCAAGTGTTTCTGTTTCGATCTCGATTTTGCGCACGAATGGCGCATAAGCCTTTGCCATTTCGATGGCCTTTGTGATGGAACCTGCCGCACCGATGTGATTGTCTTTCAGGAGGATTCCGTCAGAAAGATTGTATCGATGGTTTTGTCCCCCGCCACAGGTTACTGCATATTTTTCAAAGATGCGCATATTCGGCGTAGTCTTTCTGGTATCAAGCAATACTGTTTTGCTACCTGACAGAAGCTGTACGACTTCATGGGTATAGCTTGCGATTCCGCTCATACGCTGCAGATAGTTGAGTGCTACACGCTCTCCGGATAAGAGGACACGAATATCTCCTTTTACCTTTGCCATAAGCTGTCCCGCTTTGACGGCATCGCCGTCTTTTACATATGCTTCCACCTCTGTCTTTTCATCGAGCAGTTCAAAGACACGCTTATAAACTTCCATTCCGCAGATGATGCCATCCTGCTTGCAGATCAAATCGACTTCTCCCGGTGTTGCCTCCGGCATCACGGAATTCGTGGTCACATCCTCACTGGAAATGTCCTCTCTTAGTGCCATCATAATCAGTTCATCTGCGTTTAATTTCATTGTAATCCGGTTCATGCTGTTGCCTCCTTCTGTGCGCGTAATCTTGCCTCTTTTTTGATTTCGCTCACTACCATTGCATGGTAATATTCCATGATTGACGGCAGATCTTCGTAGCCGTCAATATTTACCAAATCTTCAAAATGTTCTGCCTTTTCAAAATTGTTCTGTGCTGCGATATCATTTGCGGCACGCTTTGCAAACACAAGGCTCTCCAGCAATGAATTGCTGGCCAGACGGTTGCGTCCATGGACACCGTTGCAGCTGGTCTCACCGACTGCATAGAGATGCTTCATCGTCGTGCGACTGTCCTTGTCCACATAAATACCGCCCATAAAGTAATGCTGTGCCGGAACCACCGGAACCCAGTCGGTCAGCGGATCGTAGCCAGCCTCAACACAGTGCTTATAGATATTCGGAAAATGATTGAGAATTTCCTCCTTTGGAATCGGAGAAAAATCAAGCCACACATGTTCCGTTCCCTGTTCCTTCATCTTTGCATAGATGGCTGCACTGACCACATCGCGTGGTTGCAGTTCATCCGTAAAACGGTTGCCGTCCTTGTCACGCAGTACTGCACCTTCTCCGCGTACCGATTCGGAAATCAAAAAACTGCGTCCGTTTTGTCTCGTGAATAAAGTCGTCGGATGAATCTGGACATAATCACAATTCTCCAGGCGGACATCATGATAGAGCGCCAGTGCCAGCTCCACCATCGTGGTGTGCGCCATCAGGGTGACATTGTCCAATTCCTGTACTCGCGCCAGCAATTTGCTTGTAATCTCGCGTCCTGTCACATCCGCATGAAAGAGAATGCGATTGTTGGAATGAGCGCCCTCACGCGTAAACAAAAATTCACCGTTTGTCTGTTCAAATTCCACACCGTATCCGACCAGATCGCGGATAATCTGTTGCGAACTTCTGATCATGATTTCCACGGATTCTTTGCGGTTTTCATAGTGTCCCGCGCGCATGGTATCTTCGAAATAAGAATCATAGTCTGACTCATCGCGCAGCATGCAGATTCCGCCCTGTGCAAGGAAGCTGTCGCTTCCATCCAGCGCATCCTTTGAAATACATAATATTTTTTTGTTCCGTGGCAGACTCAGGGCGCAAAACAAGCCGGCTGCGCCTGTCCCGACAATTATGACATCATATTTTTGTTCCATCTGATTGCACCATCCTTTTGAAGAGCTATTGTGCGAGCTCCAACATTCTTTGCAATGGAATCAGTGACTTCTCTCTCGTTTCGTCACTCACTTCCACCTCACCGCTTCCGTCACGCAGGCAGTTGCGAATCTTTTCCAATGTCACGCGCTTCATATTCGGGCAAATCTGTACAGCCCCAGCCGAATAAAAAGTCTTATCCGGATTCTGCTGCTTCAGCTGATAGAGCACGCCAAGTTCTGTCGAGATAATAAATTCTTTGTTATCCGACTTCGTCGCATAATCGATAATGCCCGAAGTGCTTCCGATATAATCGGCAAGCGCTAACACCTCTAATGTGCATTCCGGATGAATCAATACTTCGGCCTCCGGATGCATTTCCTTTGCACGGCGCACCACATCTGCGGTCACCGCTTTGTGTACATGACAATATCCATCATTAAAGATAAATTCTTTCTCCGGCACTTTCGATGCAATATATCTGCCGAGATTCTCATCCGGGATAAAGAAAATGTGTTTATTCGGCAATGCTTTTACAATCTTCATCGCATTTGCGGAAGTCACGCATACATCCGAATGCATCTTCAATTCCGCCGTTGAATTAATATAGCAGACCACTGCCACATCATCATATTCCCTACGCACTTCCTCAATTCTTGCAATCTGTGCCATGTGCGCCATAGGACAATCCGCATTTTCGTCCGGCATCAGAACCGTCTTTTCCGGATTCAGAATTTTTGCCGATTCTCCCATAAATTTCACACCGGCAAATACAATTGTGCGCTCTTTCAATTTCACGGCCACTTTTGCCAGATAATAACTGTCTCCGATATAATCTGCTATGGCCTGCACATCATCGTCCACATAATAATGTGCCAGAATCACCGCATCTTTCTCTCTCTTTAACTGTTCAATTTCCTCTACAATCGTAGACATCGCAACTCTCCTTTGTGCTTCTTTCTCACCGATTTCACGTTGACTACGAGTATAACACATGTCAACTCTTGTGACAAGACACTAGAAAAACCCGAGCCAGCCGCGGCGGTAAAATCAAGTCTCGCTCGCGAGACTTGGCGCGAGATTTGCGTCAGCGTAGCTGACATATTTCATATGCAAATCTCTGCGCATCCTCGCGGAGCATTTATCTCAGTCGGAGATTGTAACCCCGACTGAGATAAACGCTCCGGAATTTGCGGTTGTGTCAGCCCTCGATTACCTTTATAATATGGAATGAAATATTTTTGTGGGAAGCCTGTATTTTCGCGGGTTGCAACCACCGGTTGACAAATTGAAAAGGCAACTTTATGGTGTGCAACCACGCAAAATGGTAAGGTGTGTTCATAGCAAAAACATACCGCCACAGAGAAAGGGAATAAATTATGATTTTAGCAGACAAAATTATTTATGAGAGAAAAAAGAACGGATGGTCGCAGGAAGAACTCGCCGATATGCTCGGTGTATCGAGACAGTCGGTTTCGAAATGGGAAGGTGCCCAAAGCATTCCTGATCTGCAAAAGATTTTGAAGATGGCTGAACTGTTTCAGGTTTCAACAGATTATCTCTTAAAAGATGAAATTGAACCGGACGAACGGGAAATCACTTATGAGAATGATCACACCTATGAAACTGCAGAAAAGAGAATTGTATCAATGGAAGAAGCTTCCGATTATTTAATAACCAATGAGCAGTGTCTGCCAAAGATTGGTATCGGTGTCTTTCTTTGTATCACCTGCCCGGCGATTCTGTTGATTATGTGTGCGCTTTCGGAATCCCGGATGTTTGGTCTGCGGGAAGAGCCGGCTATCGCAATCGGACTTTTCTTTTTGTTTGTACAGATTGGAATCGCCGTTGCGCTGTTCATTCAGCAGGGACTCCGTCTGGAGCGTTATGATTATCTGCAAAAAGAAACATTTGAAACAGCCTATGGTGTCGATGGAATGGTAAAGGCTGTGAAAGCACAGCAGGAACATCGCAATCATGTCGCTTTGATCAGTGGCCTTCTTTTATGCATCTTCAGCCCGGTTCCATTGATTCTGAGTGCGTTGATGAATGTACCTGATTATGTATTGGTTTGCCTGGTTGCACTGCTTCTTTTCCTCGTTGCGCTTGGCGTATATCTTTTTATTGCGGTATGTGGGATCCACGGCGCATGCATGGTTTTGTTACAGGACGGCGATTTTGCCCCGTCAAAGAAAATGCAGACACAAAAACTCGAACCGGTTACCAAAATCTATTGGCTGCTCACTGTTGCCATTTATCTCGGTGTAAGTTTTGCAACCAATGCATGGCATTATACCTGGATTATCTGGCCGGTTGCCGGAATCTTATTTGCAGTAGTACATGCAATCGCAGAAGCAATCTGCGGCACCAAAAAAGAAGAGCCTTAAAAAGCTCTTCTTTTTTGCATTTTTCTATCCGTTTTGTCTATACGATTTCGATAAAGCGATCACGAATGGTTGCAAAGCTCTCATCGACGAGGCCGAAGTCCTTTTGTTTATAATTCCAGAGCGCATGTCCGATTCCATATCGTTCAAATACCGCATGGATATCTTTCATCCAGCGCAGGCGATCCTCCGGATCTGCCTGGTCAATGACACCATACTCTCCGCAATAGAGGCATACGCCATCTTTTTGTGCCTTCTCGATTGCAGGAGCAAAGATGTCTTCGAAGAATTCTTCTCCGATCTCGCGAATGCCCTCCTGATATACGGCACCGGCCAAATCAGCTGCGAGCTCATCGCCTGCTTTGCGATATTCCGCAAGTGTCTTTGGATAACCGATGCGAAAATCAAGCGGCATGTTTTCTACCCAGTAGGCACCCTGATGTGAGAATACCATCGGCTCATAGCAATGGAAATTATATACCACTTTCTCATCCACCGGCAGGTTCAGAAGCGGAACACTCATGACATTGTTATATGCCACTCCGCCGACCACCAATACATGGTTCGGGCAAATCTCTCGCACCATATGGATAAAGCGTCCGGCAATCTCATTCCATGCATCCGCAACCTCATGCAAGACCACCTCATTCAGCGGCTCAAATGCCACCTGATCCGGGTATTGTGCAAAGCGGGTTGCAATGCGCTTCCATAAATTCATAAATCTATTTTGCAATGCGTCATCGTAAAAGAATTTCGCACGATCCATATCTTTCTTCAACGGATCAAATGAATAACCATAGCACTCATGCAGGTCAATCAAAACATTCAAATGATTCTTTTCACACCATTTACGACAATTCTCGAGGTAATAAAAACCATCTTCTTTTGGTGTGCCGTCCTCTTCTTCCAGCAATACATAGTCGATTGGAATACGAACATGGTCAAATCCTAAAGATGCGATACTGTCAATGTCTTCTTCCGTAATAAAGGTATCAAAATGTTCTTTATCATATCGGTCAAATTGTGATATCCATCCTCCAAGATTGACGCCTTTCATAAATCCTTCCAGCTGCTTCATGTTGTCGATGCCCTCCTTTATCCTCGTATCAGTCCAATATTGATTCAAACAATTAGATTATATCGAACCCGTTCGTGCTTTTGCAATATCTATAGGAATATTCCAGCAATCCGATATTTAATATTGCAAAGATCAAAAGATACATCGGCATCACGCCAATCCCAATATAATGTTGCAGATTGCCAAACACCATCGGCATAAAGGTGCTTCCCATATAAGCGGATGCCATCTGCAAGCCAATCACCGCCGCACTGTATTCTCTGCCGAATTTTTCCGGCGCCATATGCTGAATGGCCGGATACACCGGTCCCATTCCGGTTCCGATGATCACAAATCCGACTGCTGCAACCTGATAAGCCGACAGTGGAAGCATCACCAATACGATGCCGACCAGCTCTACCGCGATGCCGATGCGAATCAGCATCCTGTCTCCCAGTCGATTCGAGCAAAAGCCTGAAATCAGGCGTCCAAACATCAGTCCTCCGAATATCAGCGATCCAAATGATGCAATTGTTGCATCAGAAAGTCCCGTTTTCGTTCCCTTAAAATAACTTGATGTCCACAGGAAGCAGGTCGCCTCTCCCGCACAATAGGCAAAGAATGCAATCAGCGTCGGAATCACACCGCGGACGTGAATGGTCTCACGAATTCCCACGGAGTCCACGGTCTGCAACTTGCTCTCCTGCTCATGCTTATCCCACAATGGCAAAGAAACGATGACTACCATCAAAATCGCAATCTGCAGATATGCAGTCCAACGATATCCTTCGTTCCATCCCGCATGTCGAAGCGCAATCGCCATAATGTTTGGACTGATGACTGCTCCCACCCCGTAAAAACAGTGCAGAAAGTTCATCACAGATGACGAAAAATGATTGGCCACATAATGATTCACTGCAGCGTCAATGGCGCCTGCGCCCAGTCCGTACGGTACCGCAAACACAAATAAAACCGCATAGCTCCCTGCGAATGAGAATCCGATCAGACCAAGGATTGTCAAAAATATCGAGCATATCACAATCCATTTGGTATGTACTTTTCGAATCACTCTCGGGCTGAGCAATGCGGAGATAATCGTCATAAACGAGATCACCATGGATACATATCCAGCATAAGAAGACGGCACAGAAAATGCAATTTGCATCTTCGGCCAGCCGGATCCCAAAAGCGAATCCGGCAATCCCAGACTGATAAAAATCAGATAAATTACTGCCAGCAATAACGAATACATATTTTTTCTCCAATTACGAATCATATTTGCATATCAGCATCCATTATAGCTAAATGTATCCGCTTTCTCAACTGAAATGACGAATGCGAAGAGGGATTCCGGTGTCTTCCGACAATTGTCTGCATTCCTCAATCTGATTCTCCGGCAGTACATCCACGATGGACCATTTTACTTCTTTGATGGCATCTCTGCACAGTTTTGCAAATTCCACCATCTTGTCAAATGCAGATGGCACCAGTGGTCTGGTCACTTTTTCATAAGCCTGCGCATTCGGCGCATTCAAACTGATGGATACACTGTCAATCACCTCTGCCAGCTGCGGTACAATATTTCCGTGATTTTCCTCACAGCCAAGGCCGTTGGTATTCAGCCGTGTTTTTAAGCCCTTTTCTTCCTTTGCCACCTTTGCTGCCGCAAGCAAAATATCCAGTGCGCAGGTCGGCTCTCCGTATCCACAGAAAACCAGTTCGTCATGTCCTGTAAAATCATAATTGCGAATTGCTGCAAGCACTTCTTCCTTGCTCGGATTCTCCTGATGCCACAAGGTATCGGTATCTCCGATTCCATCTTTCAAAAAGCGGATGCAAAAGGTGCATCGGCAATTACATTTATTGGTAATATTCGCATATACCGAATCTTTATATTTGTACAAAATTTCTGCCATAATTTTCTCCTCCCAGACTAAAACATTCTTTTTTTCAAGCCCGAAGACTGAAACGCAGCAGCCAGTATATAAAAGAGTACCGCGCTTCCTCCCGACTGCACCAAAGAACCCGAAAATGCGGTAAGCAATGCTGCCCTGCTGCCAAACAGAATCATCTCGGCCAGATAATATCCTGTCGCTGAAATAAAAAATGACAGAATCGGTGCAACAATATTGCGCCTGTTCAAAACATTCGTCCCCTTACTTGAAAACGGAAGCACAATCAACATCTTGATGATTACCGTCGCAATTGCCCACATTGGGGCAGTCAGCAAATCAGCGATTCCACCGCCCAAGGCTCCAACCGCGAGCGCATAGGGCAATGGCAACAATGTCGCTGCCAGATAAATCAGGGTATCTCCAAAATGAATATATCCACCGTTCATTCCCACAGGAATATGAAACAGATATGCGGTAAATACCACAGTCAGTGCCGCAAAAATGCCTGTGTATGCCAGCAGTCTGGTTCTTGATGCCATCGTATTTTCACTTGTTCTTTCCACTTGTTTTTCCATTTGTTCCTCCTACCTCTTCATTCAATACTGCCTCAAAATTGACTCCAAAATTTCTGTCAGACTGTTTTGTCTGCGCAATCGCTCTTCCGAGAAAATGAACCGTTGTACGCACAGCTTCGTTCACCGGCTTTCCATTCAGCACATTTGCCATCAGGGATGCCGCAAACAAATCGCCCGTTCCCGAATAGCTTTCGCCATTGCTGCTACAGGCAATGCATTCATACGCCCCCGCAGTACTTACAAGATTATAGATACGTTCCGTTCCAACGGACATTCCGGTTACGACAACTGTCTGTCCGGCATTTCCCCGAACCCGGTCACACAGCGATGCAACTTTCTGCAAGTCTTTTTCGCTCTTAATTTGTGCGATCAGTTGCTTTGCATCCACTCCTGCCAAAAGGCACAACTCTGTCAGATTTGGCGTGATGATATCCGCAAGTGCCACAAGCTTTTTTATTTTTTCCAGCATCTGTGGGGTATAGTTCGAATAGCACAGTCCATCATCTCCCATCACCGGGTCAATCAAAATCAGTGTATTGTCTTTGCGAAAAGTCTGCACAAACGCATAGATGTCATCCGCAATCGCGTCATATGGGATATACCCTGTCAAAATCCCGTCAAAGTCAATTCCCATCCCGGACCACTCTTTGGCACTATGTTTGACCATATCCCCCGTGTCCTGCATATGATAGCTCGGGAAACCGGTCTGCGCTGTCAATACCGCGGTCGGAACCGGACAAACATCAATCCCCATCGCAGACATGACACCGATATCTGCAAGCAGAGAGCAGTTTCCCAAACCGGACAAATCATTAATTGCTGCAACTCTCATAATCCTATCAATCTCCTATGTTTTTCATTTAGATAGCACTATATCACTTTTTTGATTATATCATAATGTCCAGTTTGAATGATTTTTTTATAACCAGATTGAAATCTTTCTATTCCCGCAAAAAAAAAGACACCCCGGATGGACGCGATGTCCATCCGGAATGTCTTGCAAATTTTTTATCTCAGTCGGATAAGCCCCCTTCCTCTAAGCGAAGCATCTGTCGAATTTTGTCACAAAATTCATGTTGGCGATTCTCAAATGTATTGTAACTTTCCCCATCTTTTTGAATCGCCCACTTCGGCAAATAACTGGAAACAGGATTTTGCCATGGAATAATGATGATTTCATCCTCATCAATATCATATGTTGAGAGGATTGCTTTCATCTCTCCAATGGAAGCGCCTTTTAGACTGATTAGTTCCTCAAAATCCTTGTCTCGATTCGTCCCACTCATTAAGCTGCAACAATAATCTCCCTGTGCCATCTCCCAGACATAGAGTTCCAGCCCTTTGCCTGTGCTCAGGTCAAAGTACTCCGGGTATTTTTTTCTTAATGATGCCACATCGATTTCGTCCGTTTGGGCGGCAGTGTTTTCTTTCCGTGAAAACGGATCTGTCATCAGACAAACTCCCGCGACAATACAAAAAATAATTGCACACAGGATGACAAGAAATGCAGGCTTCTTGTAATTCAAAACACCTTTCACTCTTTCTTTCACCCCCACTTCGCCAAACCCCAGCGGACAGACTGCAATTTTTCGTCTCAGGAGGCTGCAGTCCAGAAGCGCCTGTGAGTATGCCACCAATTCAGCCTTATCCATATTTTGGACAACTCTCTCATCACAGGCCATTTCAAGATCGCGGCCAAACAAGATATATGCAATCCAGCAAAGCGGATTGAACCAGTAAACAGCAAGCAACAGATACGCCAGAGGCTTCCACAGATGATCATGGTGCTGTAAATGGGCTTTTTCGTGGCAAATCATAAGGTCAAGCGTCTCTTCGCACACCGAAGACGGCACATAGATTGTAGGGCGGAGCACGCCCAGAATAAACGGCGATTTGACTTCATCACATGATAAAATACATTTTCCGACAGGCACGCATACAGAAACCTCTTTCTTGAGCTTTATGAAGCTAATGAGCGCATATGCCAGCATGATAACAGTCCCGCAAATCCATACGGTTGCTGCAACCGGGACCACGCTTTGAAGCGAATTTGTACTGTCCGCAGAAGCTTTTGTAAACGACTCTGCAATCACCGGATTGATCATGTCATTGACAATGGCAATTCCCGAATTGATGGCAGGTTCCTGCTGGGCAGCAATATTTTCCGGAATTGTTTCACGGCTTGGAATCAGACTGAAAATACTTCCAAAGGAAACTGGGCAGATCAGCCGGATTGCTACCATTCCCCACAGAATGCACCGGATCCATTTCGGCGCTCTTTTCAGGAGCAGTCTGCCAAGGATAACCGTCAGAATCAGCCAGCCTGCGGTAATACTCATATTCATTATTTTAAGAAAAACAGCGCTCATAATCACACCTCCCGCTTAAACGCATCTATCATTTTTTGAATTTCATCAGCTTCTTCAGCCGATATCCCTTTCTTTGATATAAATGCTGCGATAAATGAAGGGAGAGATCCCTGATAGGAATCTTCAATTATATGCTCACTTTTGGTCGAATAAAATTCCTCACGCGAAACCAGAGAAGTTACTACACCATCCCGGTTTTGCAGCAGTCCTTTTTCACAGAGTTTTCGAAGTACGGTATAACTTGTCGGCTTTTTCCAGTTCAACTGCTTTTCACATATTTTTGCCAGTTCTCCTGAGGCAATCGGCTCATGCTCCCACACGATATCAGCAAAGCGCTCCTGTATTGCCCCGAGTTCAAAATCTTTCATATTTGCCTCCCTCCTTTTGGTTTACTCAGATAAACTACATTTTTAGTTTATCCGAATAAACCACCTCTGTCAAGATTTTTTTCCGATTATTTTGAGCCGTCATCTTTTACATCATTCTTAACTTATCTTAAATATCGATCCACCAATTCACCTACAATCTTTGAATTCAGAACATACTGTTCGGTCTCAAATGTAAGAATCAAGCGTTCCCCCGGCATAATCCCGTTCATTTGATAACTATTGAGTTTTTTGATTGCTGTAATGGCATAATCAGCTTTATCCATCATTCCTTCGTGCTCCCAATAAATCTCTCTTTGCAATCTTCTCGAAAGAAATGTAAAGTCTGGGTAAACCGTTCCATATCCAACAAGTTTTAAGGGCTTTTCATACTGGTACAGAATGTTGTTTCTGTAAAAGTAATCTGCAAGGATTTTCTCTGACTTCGAGCGCACGCGTTCTCCCTTCTCCGTAAGAATTAAAGGGGTTCCTTCCTTGAATGTTTTTCCTTCATACGCTTCTGAATACCATCGTTCTTGCAATTGGCTGAATGTTGGTTCTACAGGAGTAATTAGTTTTTGCCTTTCCGGATGTAACGACATAAATAGTTGCTCAATCTCATCATCATTATAATCTTTAAGAATTGCAGCAATATGCCTAGCCCTTGCATTTGCGTTCTTAAGTACAGCTTCATTATATGCTTTCTGCGCCAGCTGACGAGGAAGCTGCACATTATCTCTTGGGATGTATTCACCATTCCTGTCATCTATACACTGATAGTATCTGGCGACACCATGATCTACCGATATTCGAAGGCGCCCTTCCGGTGTCGCAATCATATCATTCTTTACCTTTGTTATGATACTTTGCAGATGTTTTTGCTCTTTTAAGAGCAATTCTCTTAATCCATACAAATATTTGTCCCCCTTTTCTATTTTGTTATCTATGAAACAGCAATTATTTATGCTTGGTTTTTGAGAGTTGTTTATCTCAGTCGGGGTTACAATCTCCGACTGAGATAAACGCTCCGCGAGGATGCGCAGAGATTTGCATATGAAATATGTCAGCTACGCTGACGCAAATCTCGCGCCAAGTCTCGCGAGCGAGACTTGAATAAAAGCCCTTTGTTGGAAGGTCTTTTGTTGGAAGGTCTTTTGTTGGAAGGTCTTTAATTAGAATCGTTTTATTGAAATCATTTTATGGAAATTGTTTTTGAATAGCTTTTATTATAATTCTTTTCAGTGATAGAAACTGTTCTCTTCTATTGAAAACATTTAATTTGTTGAAAAGTACTTTATCCGAGAAATCTTGATTGATTCAAATATGACAATTTCGAGATTAAGTCATATCCTTTTTCATCTACATATGACTCAATTAGTAGAATACTTGGTTTGAGGTCAACTCTTCGAGCTGCGCTGGTTGACTCATATTGTATATTTTTTGATTTGGGTCATGCCCTGAACCATAACTGGTTGACTTATATTAGCAGAATACTTGTTTTGAAGTCAAGCCCCACTTTATCGTTAGTTGACTCATATTGGATAATTCTTAGGTTGAGGTCAACTCTTCGGCCAGCTTTGGTTGACTCATATTGAACAATTCTTGGTTTGAGGTCAACTCTTCAGCCAGCTTTGGTTGACTCATATTGGACATTTCTTGGTTTGAGGTCAACTCCTCGGCCAACGCTGGTTGACTCATATTGAACATTTCTTGGGTAGAGGTCAACCCTTTGGCCTGCTTTGGTTGACTCAAACAGAGCATTTCCGGGTTTTCAGTCATGCAATTTAGAAACATATGCCAAAAAATAAGCCAAGTACAAGCCAATCGACTCACCTGAGTAGAACTTCATAGGCTCATAAAGTAAAATTTTTAATTCCTAATAGGAACGAATTAAATAGAAAACCGGAAGCCATATAGGCATCCGGTAATAGATCTTTGAACTTTTCCAAAGAAACAAGCATCTGCAATGCAGATTGATTATCTCTTTGAGAACTATTAATGAAGTGAAAATGCCGTATTTTAGGCATTTCTCCTTCAAGTTGCTATTTACCTGCTGCGTACGGTAGAAAGCTCAGGGCTACTGTATGCGGCTGATTTCTTATTTTCCGTTTTATCAATTATTTATCTATAATACATTTATTTATTGGTCTTATAATGATACTATATTGTTGTAGGAGTGGCGAAAAATATGTCAACTGTAAAGGCAAGGAAATATTATGATTTATTATGATGATCTACCATTATCCAAAGATATCTTAGCTGCTTTAAATGAATTGAAAATAGATTATGTCTTTCAGCCCATATTTTACCCAGATGGAAAGACTGTCTACGCGTGGGAAGCACTTATGAGGCCCCACGATATGGATGTAACTGAACTTATAGCGGAATATGAAAAGCAGGACAAATTACATGTATTAGAGGTTGCTACTTTATTTGGTGCAACTCAAGCATATTTTATCAGGGGATATAAGGAATACTTATCGATTAATACATTTCCCAGTGAATGTTTTAGTAAAGAGGAAGTTGATGCTTTTATTTCATACTATGGCGGACAAAAGAATGCAATGATTTTGGAGTCACTGGAATACCCTTATTTATCAGTTGAAATTGCGCAGATAAAAAGAAAATATGCAGATATTAATAATAACCTGATTGCCATAGATGATTTTGGTACAGGCATTAATAATTTTGATGTGATCGATGCTGCTAACCCTGATATTGTAAAGATAGATCGGACATTACTGACTGATATTGATAAAGATACGTACAGACAGGAACAATTGCGCGAAATAATTGATACATTTCATGCAAGAAAAATAAGCGTGGTCGCCGAAGGAATCGAGACCGAAGGCGAGTTTGAAACAATGAAGGAATTAGGAGCAGATTTTTTTCAAGGGTACTATTTGAAAAGACCATCGTAAAGGGTAAAGTATTTCTTATACTTTTCTATACTCCTCATACACTTCACCCTCCATAGCGAGTTTTACTGCAATATATCTTCACAGTAGTTCCCTTTTCCCGTTCAATCCCCTGAGTCTTATTTCTTCCAACTGCTCCACCGATAAAGTTCCTGCCTTGTAAAGCTTGAGATATTCATTCTCTATAGAGCTATTGAAAATCAGAAGATCATCGGTATTGATTGTCACCTCAACGCCATTTTCAACCAGCGTCTTTATTGGATGATGCTCATAATCTTTGGCATAGCGAAGCATCACATTGCTCGAGGGACAAACATTGAGCTGTATGTGATTATCCGCCAAAAATCGCATGGTATCTTTTGATGTGGCAGCGCCAATCCCGTGATGAACTTCATCAAGTCCCAGCACTTCAACTGCTTTTCTCACATCATCTGCAGATCCCGACTCACCAACATGTATTATCTTAGTAAGACCGTAATGTTCAGCTTTTCGATACAGGGGAATAAAAGCTTCAAATGGTCGAATATTCTCGCCGCCGCAGACATCGAGTGACTTAAAGAATCCGGTCTTTATATACTCATCAATTGAATCTGTCGCAGAATCGATATCGCACGCTGATATATAGGTAAGTTCCGGTTCAAAAACTGTTTCCAGGCAGTATTTCATGTGAAAACCCTGAATCAGTTCCCTGAATTTATCAATTCCTCCTACAAGTTCAATCTCCGTAGCCCCGAAATTCATTGCAAGCCTTTTAATATTGTTGCGCCCTGCTTCAGCAAACGCCCCCTCCCATCTAAAGACTATGCCTTCCTCTCCTGAGCAAAAGGGTTTGACATAGGTAGTGAACCATTTATGCATACCCTCAAGACCATCAAAGGTTTCCGGAGGGGCGGGAAAAGAATGACCCGTTTGCTCTTCAACCCACTTAAGCCTGCATCCCTTAGTTGAATGGTTATGAAGATCACTCTTAGGAGCCTTCAAAAGTTTGTTTATATTATTCTCAATTAGTCCTTCAGCAAATAAACTAGCTGCCATAATCACCATCTATTTCCATTACAGTCTTTTTGGTATCTTTACTTGTTTCCTTGTAGTAATAGGCACGACGTCCGTTCGCTCTCAAATTCTGAGCAACCATATTTTCCAAAAGCATGCCCTCGTTCACTTGAATTTATATAAGAGTATAACCTCTGAACCCGCGCACGGAATAGTACGAATCCGCCCCGTTATGAAATGTGAAAACCGTTCCGTAACGTCGTTCGCAGAACAATGCACCGCCCTTGTCGCGAATATCATCCGGAGTAGTGATCCAACTTGACGTTTTCAAATCAAATTCCCCGAGACTTTGCAGTCGGCGATAGAGTTCCTCCGTCATGATCAAAACGCCGATTTCTTTTGCTTTCCTTTCGGCGCTGCCTGACGGCGGGTTTTTAGCACGCCCCTGTAATGCCTTTTCGTCATAGCCGATGGTATCCGGTTCTCCGCCGCTCTCCTCCATCCTTCTCAAAACGTCCACGGAGTCCGGATGCTCAAGCAAACGTTTCTCCACATCAGGCCAACTCAGTTCCATATGAAGATTCTTATTATCCTGAAACCTCGCTTTTAAAATTTCTAACATGGTTTCCCCTCCAATCCGCGATTTGTCTTAGTCTATTTCTATCACCAATTAAACCTGTTTCCATTCAGGATTTAAACATCCTTTCGGGGTAAGAATGCGATGTCATTCATAGCCCTTCGAATTAATGTTCCCATTTATCTGTACTCCTTTTTGTACCAGCAAGCCTCAAAAGTAACGCTTCCGTCAAATTTGGAATACTGCCCGTCTTTCCAATAGGTCATTCCAAGCTTCTCCATTACGCGCCTGCTCTTACTGTTTTCTTTTGCAAACTCACCCACAATGGCACGAACACCCTTTTCTTTATCCACATAGTCGATGATTGCCTGTATGGCTTCAGGTACCAGTCCCTGTCCCCAGTAGTCTTTTCTCAGATTATAACCAATCGACCAGGCATCCAGATCACCATGGTAAAATAAGCCACCTTGCCCTATAAGTTCTCCTGTCTCCTTGAGCACAAATCCAAGATCAAACTCGTCCTTACCGTCTATATCTCTGCTTTTAAGCCATTCCCTGGTAACATTAATGTCCTTATGCAGCGGATATATCAGGTATTTATTTACATCAGGATCAGCAGCCCACTTAAAAATTGCCTCTGCATCATCCACGGTTACTGTTCTTAAGATAAGTCTCTCCGTTTCGATTTTTCTTTCCATGATCATCAACTCCTCACCTTATTTTTTTCTTACGCACCAAATAACATTTTCGCCGAACCTTCTCCGGACTCTTTGTTGTATCCGCCATAAACGTTTACTATCTCAAATCCTGTCAGTTCCAGCAGATACCGCATTTCCTGCCGATAAGTCTGACGCATTTTCAAAGGGCGAACCCTTTCTCCGATTACTGCTCCGTTATCGTCCAGCGTTTCAAACTTCCAATTTCCGCTCATGATCTGCGTATATGGATCATAGGAAATAGCATTATATAGTCTCTCACGCATGCCTTCTTTGTTCGTATATTCCAGTCTCAGAGAATAGTCCGTGTCTTTTGTATTCATCTGCTGTGCCTGGAAGACCGGGTGCGGATCAAATGTATTAAAGGTCAGCATTCCGCCATCCACCAGGTTCTCACGAATATTAATGAGTGCAGCCCGGCACATTGCCTCCGACAGATCCGTACCATCCGCAAATATCCCATGCTGCGCAAGGTAAAGCAAAACAGCTCCGGTTCCGCAAGCTATATCAATCACTCCATCTTTTTCCCTCCTGATATAAAAATAGACCTTACCAAACTTTTATGGTTTGATAAGGTCTTAATGATCAATAGTATAAAGAAATCTTCGATCACTTAGATTTCATCTTATAACTCGACCTTATCTTGCATACAGAAATAAACCCGCTGGCTTCTTTAGTGGGCTGGGTAGTGACTGTATTGGAGACAAGGAAATAATTCTTCATGTCACAGATTATCCTTTCGAGTTATTAGAGACTAATATACTCGTCATGATATGCACTGTCAATATCTTTTTTCGTCGACTATAAACATATCTACGCATACTATTTCAATTATCTTAAGTGCCAAAGTTCCAAAGCACGGAAACGAATCCGCAGCGTTGTTCCTATCAGTTCATAAGACGGAATATCTGCTCCCAAACATCTGCACTCTGCACATAGATATCTATTCTCATTAACCTAATTTCAGTATATATTCCACTATCCCGTTTGAAATCTCATGTATTTCGTTATCCATCCATCTTTGACGTGACTCAGATACCCTCTTCAGATACTGTTCATCCTTAAATGTCCCTTTCAAGCGTCTAACAATATCGTCTACAGAGTTTTCAAACATATCCGGACGCCGTCTATACAATTCAGTTTTTTAACAAACTCTTGTATTGCCACATCATCCAGAGAATAATGAATGAAGTCCAGGTCAATATCACTGGTCGCTCTTCTGTTATTCTTTGTCAGGCTTCTCATAACGACTCCGCCTTTTATGGTAACGCTGCGACTTAACGGTCCCTCTGCCAGCGCCTTCAGCACTATATCCTGGCAAACGCGAGATGCTGCGAGTGCTCTAGTAAGCCCCTCCTCCGCATATTCGTCCATCATTTCACGTAAATTCAATTACATAACCTCCTCATCAAGTGCTTTGGCTATCATCTTGCTCTTCGGAAAGATTGCGGCATATTCCTGGATCCTCCAAATCTCAAGACTGCTTATTATCTCTCTGTAATTCATGATTATTTCTTTGTAAAGATCATATGGCATGGAATTCTTTTTTCGTAATAATTCTATGAGCATACGCTCTTTATCATATATTCTGACCTTTACCCCGTCCACCTCTTTTTCAATTATGCCTAATGAAAAAACTTTGTCATTTACGTAGCTCTGTCTGACACGCGGATCCGTCATGGGCGCTGCCTTGGACGGTGTGGCAAGATCATATTTTTCAGGTATAACATTAGTCAGGCCATGGACATAAAAAGCGTATTCTCCGGTAATCACAGCCTTGGGATATTTCTTCGTAACAATCCCGATTTCTGGCACAAATCGCTCCGTTGAATAAACGCCTTCTTCTTGCTTGAAGAGGCATCCATCAGACACAGCTTTTATCAAGTTATAATCGTTCCCACATTTCTGCGCTGCTTCCTTGTATGATAAGATCATCTTTGTAAACCTCGGTAATTTTTGAGTTTTGACCTATATTTGCTTAAACATCTTATCCTTATTTCGTATTATAGTCAAGGTATTTATCGGTATTTTTTATTTTTTTACCGAGATTTACTTTTGTTCCATCATGATCTTCAGAATCATATCATCCTTCGCCTGAAACGGATGATCTCTGAACAGAATAAGCTTTTCGATTGGAATTAATGTGATCGTTTCTGATTTTTTAGACATCTGAATCCTCCTTTGCATGATTTGCATTCGGATTCATTCAGACGGTAGATAAGATGGGTTTTAACCCCGATTTAACCCCTATAAACTGAGACAAAACGAGTCAAAACCAAACAGATTTTTTCAAAAAGAAAAACCCCGGAAACCGTGAGTTTTCGGGGTTTGTAAGCAATGATTATCTCTTGCTGAACTGAGGCGCTCTTCTCGCTGCCTTTAAGCCGTACTTCTTTCTTTCCTTCATACGTGGATCACGTGTAAGGAATCCAGCCTTCTTGAGAACCGGTCTGTACTCTTCATCTACCTGAAGAAGTGCACGAGCGATTCCGTGACGAACAGCACCAGCCTGTCCTGAATATCCGCCACCGCGTACGGTTACGATTACATCAAACTTATCAGCGTTCTCTGTAGCAACTAATGGCTGACGAGCGATAACCTTTAATGTCTCATATCCGAAATATTCATCGATGTCTCTCTTGTTTACAGTAACCTTACCGGTTCCCGGTACTAAATATACTCTAGCAACGGAAGATTTTCTTCTTCCGGTTCCATAATACTTTGCATTGTTTGCCATGGTATCTTACCTCCTACTAAAATGTTAACTCTTCCGGCTTCTGAGCTGCATGCTTGTGATCCGGTCCAGCGTATACAAATAATTTTGTGTACATCTCGCGTCCTAAAGGTCCCTTTGGAAGCATGCCCTTAACAGCATACTCAACTACGCGCTCAGGATGTGTTGCTAACATTTCGCGTAAAGTGGTCTCTTTCATACCACCTACATAATCAGAGTGATGATAGTAAATCTTCTGATCAAGCTTCTTACCGCTTACTTTAATCTTCTCTGCGTTTACAACGATTACATAATCACCGCAGTCGATGTGAGGGGTGAAGATTGCTTTCTTCTTTCCTCTTAATACGCTTGCAACTTCTGATGCTAAGCGTCCTAATGTCTTGCCTTCAGCGTCAACTACAAACCACTTTCTGTCGATGGTTGCAGGACTTGCCATAAATGTCTTCATGGGATTTCCTCCTTAAATAAACTTCGTCCTAAGTCGCATTTCAGGTATCCTCGTATGTCCGGACGCTGATCCTGCCAATGCATTCACTTCATCGTTTTCTTCCGAATCCGCTATCTTAATCTATCGCAAAAATGCTCGTCGGGGCTTTTGACTCACATTTCTATACGCTCGCAGACTTATGTATTATAATCTTTTCCTTGACTCCTGTCAAGGTTTTTCGCAAACAACTCACTATGTTTCATATTCCAGCCCAATCATCGTCAGACCGTTGGCCGGTGCCGTCGGACCGGCTGCGCTTCGATTGGCAGCTTCTATGATTTGTTTCATGGCAGCGGCAGGCATATCTCCGTCGCCGATTTTAATCAGCGTTCCTGCTATGATGCGAACCATATTATATAAAAATCCATTCCCGGTGACACGAATCCGGATGATATCACCATCACGCACCACAGACGCATCATAGATGGTACGGATTGTTGTCTCCGACTGTGCATTTGCTGCGCAAAAGCTTGCGAAATCATGTTCTCCGATTAGAAACTTTGCCGCTTCATTCATTTTTGCCACATCAAGCGGATAATGAAAGAAATGCGTATCCAGCCTGCGCGTCGGATCCCGGAATGTACGATTTAAAATCCTATATTCGTATGTCTTGCGGCTCTTCGAAAAGCGCGGATGAAAATCATCCGGCACCTCTGTGCTATCCAAAACCACAATATCCTCCGGCAGTCGCTGGTTTAATGCATAGCTGATTTTCTCAGCCGGCATGCGCGTATTCACATCAAAGACACAGACATTCCCCAGTGAATGAACCCCGGAATCCGTGCGGCTTGCACCGATGGTGGTAATTGGTGTCCGAAACAATTCGGACAGTGTCTTGTTGAGCACTTCCTGTATGGTGATGCCATTTGGCTGAATCTGCCATCCGCAATAATTTGTTCCGTCATATGCTACCACTAATTTTACTCGCATAGGCACCTCTTACATTGGCCACGGCAAAAGAATACGCGCTACAATCACTGCTGCAAGAAAAGCAAAGATGATCATATAGGCAATCGCATCTTTTTTCCCGTAACGAAGTGGATTCATCTTGGTGCGACCGACACCTCCGTTATAGCACCGCGCTTCCATTGCCATCGCCAAATCGTCCGCGCGGCGAAATGCAGAGACAAACAACGGCACCAAAAGTGGCACCATTGCCTTGGCACGCTTAATCAGACCACCGGTTTCAAAATCAGCACCTCGGGCCATCTGCGCTTTCATAATCTTGTCCGTCTCATCAATCAGAATCGGAATAAAACGAAGTGCAATCGACATCATCATCGCAATTGCATGCACCGGGAATTTTATTTTTGCCAGATGACGCATGGAACGTTCAAGTCCGTCGGTCAGCTGGTTTGGCGTGGTGGTCAAAGTCATCAGTGAAGTACCCATAATCAGGTAAATCAGGCGGAAGATAATTACGATTCCGTTTCGAATTCCCGCATCGGAAATCACAAACGGTCCGTATTTCACGAATATAATGTCTCCTGTTGTAAAGACAACATTAAACAAGCTTGTGATGATCAAAATCACCACAATGCTTTTCAACCCTTTTAAAATATAGGAAAGCGGCACAGATGACACGGCAATCATCGCAACCAGACCGACCGTGATGATTCCAAAGCCCAATGCCCCTTTAAAAACAAACAAGGCAATGATATAAATCAGTGTCGCAAATAATTTTACTCGTGGGTCCAGTTTATGAATTGGCGATTCTGCCGGATAATACTGGCCGATTGTAATATCTCGTAACATATTTGTTTCCTCAAATTTTTATGCTCCAAATGCGGCGATGATGGTCTCAGCCGCTTCTGCAACCGTGGTTGCGGTTGGATTCACCGGCATGCCGGAATCCTGTAATTCATGCATCAGATAAGTCACCTGCGGAGCTGCAAGTGAAATCTGCTCCAGTTCAAGATAGCGCTTAAAAACTTCGCGCGGTTCTCCGTCATATACTGCTTTGCCCTGATTCATAACGATGATACGATCCACATATTCCGCCACATCTTCCATGCTGTGTGACACCAGAATAATCGTAATCTTCATCTCCTCATGCATGCGCGCAAGCAGATTCAAAATCTCATCGCGTCCTGCAGGATCCAGTCCCGCCGTTGGCTCATCCAGAATCAGCACTTCCGGATGCATTGCCAGCACGCCGGCGATTGCCACGCGGCGTTTTTGTCCGCCGGACAGATCAAATGGAGAGGCATCAAACAATTCCTGTGGAAATCCGACCTGTTCCAATGCCTCAAATGCGCGTAATTCTACTGTTTTCTCATCCAGTCCCTGATTGCGCGGGCCGAAACATACATCCTTGAAATTGGTTGTCTCAAACAGCTGATGTTCCGGATACTGAAATACCAGTCCGACTTTGCTGCGCAAATCCTTGATTTTGTAATCTTCATCATAGATGTCTTCCCCGTTCACATAAATGTGTCCGGAAGTTGCCTTGAGCAATCCGTTCAGATGAGAAATCAAAGTGGACTTGCCGGAACCGGTGTGACCGATGATGCCGACAAATTGTCCGCGCGGAATTTCAAGACTCACATCATCGAGCGCTTTCACGCGATATGCCGTCCCGCTGCTGTATTCGTAGCTGACATGATCAACAATGATATCTTTTGTCTTGTCCGTCACATATTCGCGATGCTTTGGAATGCGATCCGCAAATGAGACAGGATTCAACTGCTGATAGTACTGACCTCTACGAACCGGGTCGACAAAAAGATCCAGTAAGCGGTCTCGCAATTCTTCTCTTGTCAGCACGCCCTTTGGGAGCGGCAACCCTGCATTGCGCAGTTCGTCTGCCAGCAAAGTGGATTGCGGTACATCCAGGCGATAATGCTTGCAGGTTTCGATATCCGAAAAAATCTCCCGCGGTGTTCCGTCCATCACAATCTTGCCATGGTCCATCACATAGACATGGTCTGCACCGACCACTTCTTCCATATAATGTGTGATCAGAATGATGGTGACACCCTTTTTCTGATTCAGTTTGTGTGCCGTTGCAATGACCTCGCGACGGCCGTTTGGATCGAGCATTGCCGTCGGTTCGTCAAAGACAATACACTTCGGTTCCATCGCTACAACACCGGCAATCGCCACGCGCTGTTTTTGTCCGCCTGACAGCTTATTCGGCGAGTGATTCCGGTATTTACTCATGCCAACCGATTTCAGTGATGTGCGTACACGCTCCCTGATATCAGCAGAGGCAACGCCCAGGTTTTCCGGACCGAATGCCACATCCTCCTCTACTACCGAAGCGATGATCTGATTGTCCGGATTTTGGAAAACCATACCGGCGCTTCTTCGAATCGGAATCGCATTTTCCGGCAGGGTGGCATCCATTTCATCCACCCAAAGAGTTCCCTCATCCGGGGCAAGCAAGGTGTTGATATGCTTTGCAAGGGTTGATTTTCCGGAACCGTTATGTCCCAAAATTGCAATGAATTCGCCCGGCTTCACATCCAGATCGACATGGTCGAGCGCCGTCGTGATGGAATCGACATTGCCTTCCTCATCGCGCCGGATAAATTCATGCACCAATTGTTTTGCCGTGATTATATTCATTCATCATCCCAGCTCAGTCGATGGAGCTGTCCCTCCAGTTTCATATGATCAAATCCATTCTGTCGCAATGCCTCATAGAGTACGATTGCAACCGAATTTGACAAGTTCAGTGAACGCGTCTCTCCAATCATCGGAATTCTCACGCAGCGGTCCGGATTGGCTTTTAAAATTTCTTCCGGAATTCCGGCGCTCTCTTTGCCGAACATAATAAAGCAGTCCGACTCATAATTGGCATCCGAATAGACATGGCGTCCTTTTGTCGTTGCATAATAGATTTTGGCATCCGGATTCTTTGCGCAGAAATCCTCCCAGTTCACATAGGTATGTACATCGAGATCTTTCCAGTAATCCATGCCCGCACGCTTTAAGGCTTTATCCGAAATTGAAAAGCCAAGCGGCTCTATCAAATGCAGGCTCGTGCCCGTCGCATAGCAGGTACGGCCGATATTTCCGGTATTTGCCGGAATTTCCGGCTCATACAATACAATATTTAACTTTGCCATTATTTATTTGCTCGCAATTCTGTAATATATTCTTCGATTCGGCCAAGTGCTTCTTTTAAGGCCTCCATCGAATATGCATAGGAAATACGGATAAATCCTTCTCCGCAATCTCCGAATGCGGTTCCCGGCACCACCGCAACCTTTTTTCTGTTTAGCAAATCGGTCGCAAATTCATCGGAAGTCATTCCGAATTCCTTGATACAAGGGAACATATAAAATGCGCCAAACGGCTCGAAGCATTCCAGTCCCATCTGGCGGAACCGGTGCATCAGATAGCGTCTGCGCTGGTTGTATTCCTCACGCATGGCTACCACATCAGCATCTCCGTTTTTGACTGCTTCCACTGCCGCATACTGGCTGGTCGTCGGCGCACACATAATGCAAAACTGATGAATCTTCAGCATCTGTGTGATAATGGCCTCCGGTCCGCAGGCATATCCGAGACGCCATCCCGTCATTGCATACGACTTCGAAAATCCGTTGATGACAATGGTGCGCTCCCACATGCCCGGCAGCGATGCGATGGACACATGGTTTTCCGTATAGGTCAGCTCGGAATAAATCTCATCCGAGAGTACAAAAATATCATGTTTCTGAACCACTTCCGCAATTGCCTCGAGATCTTTTTGCTCCATAATTGCACCGGTCGGATTATTCGGGAACGGCATCACAAGCAATTTGGTCTTGTCCGTGATTGCAGCTTCAAGCGCTTCTGCCGTCAGGCGGAATTCGTCTTCTGCCTTTAATTCGATGGTAACCGGAACGGCATGTGCAAGCACTGCGCATGGCACATAAGATACATAGCTCGGCTGCGGGATCAATACTTCATCGCCCGGGTCGAGCATGGCACGCATAGCTGCATCGATTGCCTCGCTGCCTCCGACTGTGATAAACATCTCCTTGGAAGGGTCATATGTCAAGTCAAAGCGGCGCTTCAGGTACTGCGCCAGTTCTACTTTCAGTTCTTTTAAACCTGCGTTGGAAGTGTAGAAGGTCTTGCCCTTTTCAAGGGATTTGATTCCTTCCTCACGGATATGCCACGGTGTATCAAAATCAGGCTCGCCAACACCCAACGAGATTGCGTCCTTCATCTCGCTGACAATATCAAAGAATTTGCGGATTCCGGACGGCTTAATGGTGGTAATTGTTTTTGATAACGGATCTCTCATTATGCCATCATAATCCTTTCATCTTTGCTCGGTTCTGCCATTACAGTTCCATGGTCTTTATACTTCTTCAAAATAAAATTGGTCTTGGTGGAAAGCACCTGATCATGCGGTGCAAGTTTCTCAGATACAAACTGGGATACTTCACGAAGGGTCTTGCCTTCGATGATGACCATCAAATCAAATCCACCGGAAATCAAATAGACAGAATTTACTTCCGGATATTTGTAAATGCCGGATGCAATCTTGTCAAATCCCATGCCTTTCTGCGGAGTCACACTGACTTCAATCATGGCAGTCACTTTCTCCACACCTGCTTTGTCCCAGTCAATCAGGGTATGATATCCACAGATGATGCGTTCCTTCTCCATCGCGGCCAGTTCATTGATAACCGCGGCTTCGTCCACGCCTAGCATCACGGCGAGCTCGTTCAAATCCACTCTGCTGTTTTTCTCGATAAAGGTTAAAATTTTTTCTCTCATAAACTCTGGTTCCTTTCGTGTGCTGTTATCTGCGGAATTTATATAATTCATCGCTCTGTGTCATTTCGAGGAAACGCTGCTCCTCTCCTGTCACAAGAATGCGATCATTACTGTCTGTCGTATGACCGATTACCGTCGCCTCAATTCCGGCGGCCGCAAGTGCATCCATCAAGGGCTCTGCGGATTCAGTCGCCATCAGCAGGCTGCCCGCACCAAATAGTTTGTATGGATTGACGTTCAGATATTCACTGATTTCCACCGTCTCCTGGCGAATCGGAATCGCTTTCAAATCAATGGTCAGACCAACATGGTTGCGGTCCGCCAGTTCCCATAATGCGCCATAGATTCCGCCAAGCGAGACATCATGCATCGCGGCGACATGACAGGTTGCGGCAATCTGCGCTTCCCGCCGGATTGAAATTTCCTGTTCGAAGGCTTTCGCCCTGTCCAAAAACGGAGCCGAATAGCGCTCGAGCAGTCGCGCTTCCTGCAGATGCGCCAGAATCGCGGTGCCGCCCAGTCCGATATGTTTGCTGACTACCAGATCCATGCCCGGTTGCACGGCAGACGAAACAACCATTGCAGCGCGCTCAACCGTACCGGCCGCGCAGGCGACAATCATCGGTTCCCTGATGCCGGAAACAATCTCGGTATGTCCACCGACGATTGCAATGCCGTTCTCATGACACGCCTCATCCGCTTCCTTGATCAGTGCGCGCAATTCCTGTTCCGGCGCCTCGGTCGGGAAGAGAATGGTCAAACTGACTGCAGACGGAACTGCGCCGCCGCAGACAATATTATTTAATGCGGAATATACAGCAAACCGTCCCGGCGTGATTGCCGGGTAGCCAACTGCCTGGCTGGACATCAGCACCTGCGTATCATTGATTGTAAAACTGCCATAATCCAATTGTTTCATCCGTGAAACGGGTGCATTTGGGTCTTTTTTTAATTGTTTCAAAACTGAGCGGGACAAAACCGCTTCCGATGGCTTCCCTGCCTTCATTCGCAACTCCCCATATATAGGCTTATAGGCTGCCCCTTTCGGAGCAGCCTCATTTGCACTTTCATTTTTTTGATTGTCTACTGATTTGTCGGATTTGTAGTATCATTCGTAGTCTGATTTGATTCGGTATTTGAATTCTGATTTTCCGGCGTAGTATTGTCCGGTTTCTTTTGATCCGGTTTCTTATTCTCTGGTTTCTTATTGTCAGGTTTTTTCTTGTCCTGCTTCTTGTCGTCTGCCGGCTCTTCTGCTTTCTTTCCAAGATCGACAGCCTTTTGATAAGCTGCAAGCACCTGCTCTTCATCATTGGTTGCAATGGCCGCATTGATCAGCGCCAGCTGCTCCGGAGTTGCTCCACCGGTTCCGATGGTTACAATCTTTGGAGAAGAACGATAGGTACTGGTATTGAATATTTCACGGCTGACTTCCTTGCCACCCTCTTTGACCACTTTCCAGAGCTGTGCTGTCATGCCGATATGTGCATACTGATCGATGTTGTAATATCCAAATTCCTGCGACGCATCTGCCTTTGCCTGGAAGGAAGGATCATCCTGCTTGGTGATAACACTCTCGAAGCTGACCTCACGATCTGCCGCACGGGTTTCCACACCATAAATATTAAAGGTGATATTGGTTCCGTCATAATATCCTTCGATATAAATCGGATATCCCGTATCATTTTTAAAACGCAGGTCTTTATAATCTCCTGCCATTGCCGCATCCGCTGCCGGATCGACATAGGTAACGGTCATGGAATGATTAAAGCGCTGTGTAATCTCAATCTCTGCACGAATCAATGCATTGTAAAGCGTGGTTGAAACCTGGCAGATTCCGCCTCCGACCGAATCGACAATTGCACCGTTCAAATAGGTGCCGCCCATTGCATAACCATTCTCTTCGGTGATTGGCTCGAGATTTTCATGTGTGCGATATTCCTCGCCCGGATAAACGATGGTTCCATTGACGAAATCACATGCATTTTCCACATTCTGTTCGCGGGATGATCCGGAATTATTGCCGTATACGGTGGTAAAGCTTCCGAGGCGATCCTTGACCACTGCAAGTTCTTCGCGTGTTCCGCGCGATGCAACCGTCTGTGTCACCAGATTGATTTCGGTCTTTTTTCCGTCGAATTCTTTTGCCAGGAATTCGTTGATCGCATATACGGAATCCACTTCGACCACTTCTTCGCCGTCGGTTCCCGGAATATATTCAAAGGTATCACCCTTTTTCTTTAAACTTGCATCGACTGCCGCTTTGCTTAATTTGTCATGTGCCTTGTAAATGAATCGTGCAGTCTCCTGCTTATCCACTTCAAGAGAAAGCGGAAGCACGCGCTGCTCGGTTTTTAAATCTACGGAATCTTTATAACGTGTAATCAGATTGCCGCTGTGTGTGACAGCCAAAGCTGCATCCACGGAATCTCCCGCATCTGCGCGAATGCCCATCTGTTCTGCAGTCGCTTCCACGGAAGAATCATCTACACCTTTCAAGGTAAATGTCGTCGACATCAGATTCTGTACATAATCTGAAATCGCATTGTTTGCTTCATCTTTTGTCATTCCGCCTACATAAACGGTGCCAATGTAGATCCCGTCTACAATCCTGGTTTCCTCCTCTGCAGTCTCGGCCCTTGTCAGGCTCGGATTCACAAGAAGAGTCATGGCTGCTACCGCCGTGGCAAGCAGTCCGAATAATTTCTTCTTCATTTATTTAACCTCTAATCTTATCCAATTTTATGTTTATTTTAGCAGAATCTGCTCCATTTTCAATGCCGAAAATCCACAAAAGAAGCGGGCAAATCCCAATCAAATTGCTCTATTACACCAAAAAGGCCGACACAATGGAAGTCACCACAAGGGTCAATACCAGTACCAGTCCAACCATGGAAATGATGCGTTTCTTTCTTCTAGACATATTCCACATTTCTATTGTCCTCTTTTCCTAAAATCGTATATAATATTTTTGAAGCCGAAACGGCTATCCTGCAAAGTAAAGTTAGGAGTCCTTATGGAATTTTTAAAGAACATCCCGTTTATATTTGTCGCATTCATGCTCTTTTTATTCGTATTAAATATGCGTTATCGCAAAACCAACAGACAGCAGCAGGAAACGGAAGATGCGTTCTGGGAGCGTGAACGACTTGCCAATGCCACGCGTAAGCAAGACATTTCAAACCTCCCATATATTACCATACCCAAAGAGATAATTCCATCGAATCTTCCAACAGATTCGGTAAAGACCCTGGAAAGCCTGTCACAGCAACAGATTCTCAACCTGACAGGAAAGACCAATACCGACTTGAAACTCGAATACGGTGTCGCCAATCTCGAATTCCTGAGTGCATGCGATGAGCGCTTCATCGATTTGGTCAATGCCCTGCTGGATTGTTCCAAAGACCTGCTGGATGCAAATCGTTCCAACGAAGCCAAACAACTGCTCGAATACGCAGTCTCCATTCAGGCCGATGCCAAACCACTCTATCTGCGATTGGCCAAACTGTATCTGGAAGAAGGCAATCCATCCGCAATTGACAGCCTGATTGCATCCGCCAATGAATTGAATTCGCTCTCCAAAGACGGAATTGTTGCAGATCTTAAGAGCCTGAACGCCTAAGGTCTTCCATATGTTTTATAATAATGTTCCATCAACCGCGTCGCTTCTCCCCGATTTAACGCTTCCCAGCAAATGGGTTCCGTTACCTGATGAAGTGCGCGGTATTTTTTTATTTGTTCAATCTGCGATTTTGTAATCGGAGATATCTTTTTTACTTTCAGATTCATTGGTTTTGGCACAAACAGCTCCGGTCTGTCTGCGCCGAGTCTGCAAAGTGCTTCAAAAACCCGCTGCGTCTCCAGCGCATCCGCAAGCGCACGGTGTGCCTGCTCACGCTCAATCTGAAAATATCTGCACAGCGATTCAAGATTTTTCTTTTCGCCCGGCGGGAGCAAAGCCCGCGCCAGCTTCAATGTATCCAGAAACGGATTGTTTACGTTTTTCTTATGATTGACGGCCCACTGCCGGATAAACCCATAATCAAAGGAAAAATTCTGTCCCACGAGGATATCATCCTGCATGAACTCCAGCAGCCCCTGCATGCCTTCATCCTCCGGCATGCCATCGGCAAGCATCTCCTGCGTAATACCGGTCAGTTCCGTAATGGTTTCGGACAACGGCAAATCGCACTGCAAAAGTGTCGCATAGGAATCCGAAACTTTGCCGCCGCGCACGCGCACAGCCCCGATTTCGATTATTTTGTCTTTTTTGACCTGTAATCCTGTCATTTCAAGATCAATCACCGTATAGGAATCGATTTGTCCGTTGTCCATTGTCTGCCTCCACTGTTAAATCGAATGGCCGCCTCCCGATGAGCCGCCACCACCGCCTCCTCCGAAGGAGCCACCGCCGCCGCCACTGCTACTGCTGCCGCTGCTGCTGCGTCTCTTGGTTTTTCCTTTCATCACCATTTTCGGGTGTTCCAGTACAAACCGGTGTTGCAGCCCGTTTAATACCTTCTTATGGTTTGGCATATGCGGGCGCGAAAGTACGCGCGCCAAAAAATAATTCAAAATCATTGCCATGCCCAGTGCAAGCAGTATATTGCAAATCATTTTCATCGGAGATGCAATATGTTGTCCATTTAAACTGGCATAGATTTGTTCCAATGACTTCTGCGTACAGGTCATATAATCATAATCATGTGACTCCGTCGCATAGATATATGTATTGTCTGTGATTACCTCACACCTGCTGTCGCTGAGGAGGGATTGCACATTGCCTTCGCTGACGATGTAAATTTCATTCTGGTCTCTGTCGATGACAAAAATTGCACCATTGCTGCCATGCCCGAAATATGCCTCATAGGTTGCCTCTGCATATGCGCGGGTCGAATAATAATCGTGATCCGTCGTGGTTGCAACCATGATGTTGCAATACCGGGTAATGTCATCCATCCATTGAATCAGGGTATCATATTCCTCAGCCGTACCGGTTGTCAAAAATTGTGCACAGTCTTCTAGCACACATGCATATCCGGTCTGTGCATTCACATTGCTGTAATCCGCAGCTTCCGCTGCCACAACCGGAGTCTTCACAACCACAGCCACATATACTGCTGCAATCACAGGAAGAAGTTGCCTCTTAATCCGCATCATCGTCACCTCCCTTGTGTTCAAACTGTGGCAGCGGACGTGTCACGAGAACATTATAAACCAGTATAATGTCCGCGATTGTCACGAAAATGCCAACCAAAAGCAGAAGTGATCCCAGATAATAATAAATATCATAAACCGGCTTTGCGAAGCGGATTCCTGCACCGATCAATATGGCAAAATAGGTAATTGAAATACCCAGTTTGCGCTTCTTTCCCGCAATGTGATCGAATTCATCCTTGCAAAGACTGCCGGTCACAATTGCCGCAATCAGCATAACGGCCCATCCGATTGTCGGCACAATCCGACCATTCATGTTGCCGATCCATTCCTCCACCACAAAATAAACTCCGGCCAGCATAAACAGACCGTACAGCAACAGCATGCCCCATTCGAGGGAATCGGAGAAGCTGAATCTTTTGTTGATGCGAATCCGGTAATCGCGTTTATCAAACAGTTTCTTAGCGTCTTTTTTGCTATGCAAAAAGAGATATCCGTAATCATCCGCATGCAGGTTACGCCGCTCGATTGCCTTTAATTCCCCCCAGTATACCATGAGGGTCAAAAGCGAAAAGAGTCCCGTATACATCATTGCGCGAGACGGAACGGTGGTCGCAATCAGATTCAGGAGCAAAAAAATCGGAACTGCCAGAATCAGCGAACCGATCAGGAATCGAACCGGCGAAATCGGCAAATCACTGACCGCTCTTCCGGTCTGCCCGTTCACCGTTGCATAGGCTACACGGTCTTTTTTGCGATAGGACAAAAACCAGACCGGAATCAGCGAATAATGCACCTGCTCGATTTCGGTATTCAAAGTATTTGGATTGATTTTTTCCTCGTCTGCCTCTACATTTTCCCGGTGAAAGATTCCCGTGTCTCTGAGTTCGCGTACGCTCGATTCAAGTGCAAACCATTTTGCATGATCCTCGTATGCACTCTCATCCACATCCGCAGTATCCGCATAAAAACCGCACAAATAGGCCGGCGTGAAATCCTTTTTCTGCGTCATGTCATACGGGGCAAGCGCTTCGCTGAAATTGTCATCAAACGAAGAGGATGCATCATAGGACAGCCCTTCATAGCCGGCATCGATATTTCCCGTCAGACGGTAATATTCCGTATAATCATATCCGTGGGACGTATATTCTTTGCGTCCCGGCACTTCAATCTTGCCTTTTTGCGTTACATCATAGGACCAGTATGGCATATAGATTCCGCGAAAGCCATCAATGTATTTGCGGTCGCGCAGTTCTTTCGGTGCAAAAATCGCACGGCGCATCATCTGTGCATAAGACTCTTTGCACGCCTCTTTGGTAATCTGAAACGGAATCAGATAATCCGGTCGCCTTGTCTGTTCCATGCGCCCGGTCAAAATGGTAGACGCACCACAGAAACTGCAAAATCCTGCAATCGTGTCATCCGTCGAATAGATTTCACCGCCGCATTGCGGACACATAAAAACCGTGGAAGAAAAAGAATCGCTTTCGGTTGCATCCCGAAAATCAGGATCAAATGAAAACGGTTCAAAATGACTGCCACAGGAATCACAGATATTCTGTTGAGATGAAATATCAAACCGAAGTCCGCTACCGCAATTCGGACATTCTATCATAATATGCCCCCCTATTTCTCCATGTTCATCTTTTCTATTAAACGCTTGGACATCTCGTCATACGAGATGCTCGCAATTGCTACCGATTCAATCTCAAAGCCACGCAGGATACGCCAGTCATGATCCAGTGTGCCGGCAAGAATCTGTCCGAGTTCATTTGCCTTTCCCGGCAGGTAGGAGATTCGCTCTCCCTGCTGTGCCATCTGATTGATTGCCACCTGCAATGCCGTTACAAATTCCATCAGATATTGTGCATTCACTTCCTCAATGTTCACGCGGTCTTTGTCTTTTGCGACCACTTCTTCATAAAAGCGGACCGGGTCCGTGATGCGTATCGAATAGGTTCCATGTGCACGAATAAACATTTCCGCATCATAATATTTGTCATAATAGCTGATCGGCGTCTGTGTACCAAACCGGATTCCCGTAATTTCTTTGGTGTTCAGATAATAAACCTGCTGCCGAGAGCGTGCATTCTTCAGCCGTGCAAACAGTCCTTTGTGCGCAGAACTTTTTACAATTTCATAATACCCCGGTTCGTCCGTCCAGTCGACGATGCGGCCTCCGTCCACCACAATCATAAACTGGTTATCAAACAGCTGTGCAATCGCACCGTTCGGAATCGTCTGCGCCGGTTCACTCTTCTGTGAATTTTTGTTGTACCAGACCCCTTTGGTCAATACAGTATGTTCGTCCATTTCTCCGGGAATAATAAAATCCCGTTTCGGATCCCCCACTCGTTGAATACTCATAACCTTCCTCCTGCTTTTTCACTGATATTATTATAATAATCTCACCTTCAATACACAACAGAAGGTTAGTCAAAATGCAGGAGTGAAAGATCAAATCCCATCGGCGGTTTTTCCGGCAAATCGATTGGTACATTGCGGCGCAGCCAGCGCTGTGCCATCTGCATCCACTGAGCAACCTCCGCATTGACCTGCTCTCTGGAGCAGGCAGTCGATTCGTCCGCGTTTGCCAGTCCATGATCGCCTGTTTCAAAAGAGTGCAGTTCATAAGGAATATGCGCTTTTGCGAGCGCCACCCCCATCATCAGGCTCTGCTCCGGCGGCACGGTTCTGTCACTTCCGGTCGTCCAGAGGAACATCGGTGGTGTCTTGTCCGTCACACATCGCGCCGGACTGCATTTTGCCAGTTGTTCTTCGCTCGGATGACGCACACCGAAATAGGAAAAATCGATTGCCTCATTCATCGCGCGCAAAAATTTATTGTCCACTTTTTGTTTGCGAAAATCCACCCAGTCATAAAAACCGTATCCCAGAATTGCGCCGGCCGGGCGAAATTCTTTTTCCGGTCGATGAAACCGCTCCTGCAGCACCTTGCTGTTCCAATGCGTGCAAAACATTGCACAGTTATGCGCACCGGCCGAAAATCCGCATAGCACGACAGCATCCGGATCAACACGCCATTCGGATGCTTTT
This sequence comes from Agathobacter ruminis, assembly GCF_002735305.1. Taxonomy (GTDB): domain Bacteria; phylum Bacillota; class Clostridia; order Lachnospirales; family Lachnospiraceae; genus Roseburia; species Roseburia ruminis. Next base: position 11,866 of record NZ_PDYG01000134.1, on the reverse strand, counting down.
TTGCGAATGCACAGCATCGCAGCTCCGATATCACACATTGCATTCGGATACAGACTGTCCGGATCCGGCTCGAGTTCCTTCAGCGGATTCACCATTCTGCCTTTGTGAAAGACCGAATAGCGCAAAACAAATGCCTGATAGCCCATCGCTGCAAAGCGAAGTGCAATCGGCTCCGCTTCGCGGTCCGAACAAAATGCATATGCGCCTCCCGGACAAATCATGATTGCCGGCCGCGGCTTTTCATTTTGCAGCTCAGCGGATTCCTCAATCACATATGCGGTCAGAGTCACATCAGGTCTGTTTTCGTATAATTGAACGGTTTCGACTTTCATATTTCATCCCTCTCCTGCACCTGAATGTAGTCAAATGCAGCTTCATTCTCACTTTCTTTTTCATTTCCACTTGCATAAATTGCAAGAAACGTGCCAACCATCGGTCCCACTTCTTCCGGATTGATGATGCGGCCATCCCCGTGATGATTCATCTCTGTCAGATGGTTTTCGTCTGCACCGAAAAAGAACCGGTAATCCTGTCCTTTTGCTTCCACACGCAGGACAACCGTTTCGAGGTCGCATGGAACCTCCTCGAGAACCTCTGTATGCACTTCGCATGAAAAATCAGGAAGCCATGCAAAGCTGTGCAGAGTCGAAGTATTGCATACCAGCTGGATTGCAAAGCCTTCGCCCCTTTTCACTTTTCGAAGCAGATACTGATGGCAGCTTGCCTGCATCAAAACAAGTCCTGCCTCCTCCGACGCATCCGGGACAAATGTCATCCTCGTTTGCAGATCAAAATTCACACTGCGCTGGCGTCGTCCGATTACCGGCGCGTCCGCATCCTTTGTCTTCGGATATCCGAATCCTTTAACCGGCTGTGCCAGCGGGCGCGGAATACAGCGAATATGTAATTGTCCGTCCTGCAGCCTGTAATAATTGCGATACGGTCTGCCCCAGAAAACAAGGTGCATCGGCCACTTTTCCATCGCAAAATCAAAGGTATCCTTTGCAGGTTCCTTTTCATATACAATCCACGGCAATTTCTCATCTGCCGGATAAGCTGCTTCGAGCATTCCCGTCTGCGGAGACAGAATCGGCCATCCTCTTTCCCATTCCATCGGGCAGAGGAATGTCTCTCTGCCAAAATTCTTGTAATATCCGCCAATCGTGCGGGACGCAAGCATGACTGCATACCAGTCGCCATATTGCGTCTGTACAAAATCCGCATGGCCTACATTGGCAATTCCTGCATGCGTTCCAAGATGTCGATGTGTCATAATCGGGTTGCCCGGATACCCTTCATAAAAACCGAGCACTGTCCGGCTGCGCGCAATGGCCGCGCAGTGATAATGCTCTGTACCGCCCTCCGCAATCAGGAGATAATAATAATCTCCGATATGATACAAATGCGGTGCTTCCGGAGAGGCAGCCACGCGAAGCGCGCTGTCCCAGATTGCAACCGGCTCCCCAATCAGGCGGAAGTTTTCAATGTCATATTCGGCAGCCCAGATTCCGCGTCCTGTCGTGCCGTCTGGATTTTTGATTACATCTCCGGTTCCCATGATATAACAGGTGTCGTCATCATCAAAAAAGATGGATGCATCGATTCCCGGAACATCGGAAAGCCAGTGCGGCTTGGACCATGGTCCGGCCGGATTCGTTGCGGTCACAATAAAATTACCTTCGTCCGCAAAATTACAATTGATAATATAAAACAGCCCCTTGTGATAACGAATGGTTGGTGCCATTACCCCGCCGGCCCAGGAATTCGCATCCACATGAAAATCATTTTCGGCTGTCAATGCATGTCCGATCAGTTCCCAGTGTGCCAGATCACGGCTGTGAAAAATCGGCAGTCCCGGATAAATCTCAAAACTCGAACAGCAAATGTAATAGTCCTCGCCGACACGACAGATGGACGGATCCGGATAAAATCCCGGAATAATTGGATTTTGAATCATATTCTCTTTCATAACAGAAAAGCCCCCCGACTTCTTTTAATTATCTGCGCGGTTATAACCGTTTTTCATATGCTTGCTGGATTCAAGCAAAACTTTGTTCAACGTATTGGTCGTCTCTTTTTTTGCCATCTCCGCCAGTTTTTCATTGGCTTCTTCAAGCAATTTCGGATCGTTTTGCTCAATCATTTTGCGATCGTATTCATTGATGATGCGACGGCCTTCTGTCGCAATCGCACTTTGATAGCGGTCAATCAGCTGTATGGTTGCGGCATAGCATGGATCTGCAAGTGAACCAATCAGACGGCTTGCCCAGTAGAAATTCTCTGTCGACACATCGAGTGTCACATTGCTCAGATATTTCGGCATTTTATCCACATTGGCATACAGTGGCAATGCTGCGGAAAAAGCAGTCGAGCCAAAAATAATCCATTCCACACCCTTGATTGCAGACGGCACATCACTTCTGATCTGACAAATGGATGTCACACCGGTTCTGTTGATTCCGATGGAGCGATACATGCCTCTCTTGCCGGTATCATGGCTTGTATATGGGTTGTAATCCGTGCCCTGATAATAGGTGGAAAGAATATATTTGACATCCTCCGCCGTTACCTTCTTGTCCGGCACAAACGACCATGGAATATCATCACTTTCCGGACCGTATTCCGCATCCGGGCCGTCCCATTTATGGGACGAAGGTGTCAGGCAGCGCCCCATAAACCATGCACGCGGTGTATTGTAAACATGATCCTGATCACTGTGTGAGCCAAAGCAGAATCTCGGATTGAACGGCTCTCCCTCACGATTTAAATCAAGATGATATTCCTTGATAAATTCGCGCATATCGGCAGAGCAAAGATGCGCAGTCTGCGCTCCGAATGCATCTTCAAAATCAAAGGCATCCATGCCAAACTGGTTCGGCATCACAACCACCTCATCATCCGGCACGCGGCGCGCCATCCAGTGATGTCCGCCGATGGTCTCAAGCCACCAGATTTCATTCTCATCATTAAAAGCGATTCCGTTGGACTCGTAGGTACCATATTCCTCCAGCAATGCGCCCAGACGCTCCACGCCTTCGCGCGCACTGTGAATATACGGAAGCACCAGTACAACAATGTCTTCCTCTCCGATTCCACCGATTTTGTCCTTCTCGCCACGCTTCTTTGCCTTCTCATATACCACAAGCGGATCTGCCGCCAGTACACGCGGGTTGGAAGTGATGGTCTCCGTTGCAGTCATGCCGACATTTGCGGCATTGATTCCTGTCGCAGCCCAGATGCCATCCTTTGGATTGACACTCGGGCAGGAGGTATATCGCATCGGATTGTCCGGAAGCGTAATCTCCACATGCGAAAGCTTGCTCTTATATTTCTTCGGTTGTTTATCCGGCGTCACCACGATGATTTTCTTCTCGTCAAACATTCCATCATCGGTTCTGGCTATCATTGTTGATTGATCGTTACTGGCATTCTTTCCCACCAGCATAGTTGTACACGGCATAGTAATTCCTCCTTTATCCGTATCATTTTTTATCTATTCGCTATTCGCGCGTCAATTCTCCTGTTCAGTCATACTGCCATTATACACGAATTTTTGACACTTGGATAATATCCTTGCGGTAATTGCAGACAAAAAATACCGCGGCACGAAAATGCATTTCTACATCATCGGGTCGCGGTATTCTTGATTACGCATGCTTTGTTTGATTTGTGTAATCGTGCATATGCATCGACAACAGTGCCGGTGCACCTGTACGGGTATAGCCTCTTGTCTGGATATCGATTGTTTCGGCATCCCTGCCTTTTTCCGAATCATAAACTTCTGAGAAACTAGCCTGAGGCTGGCGGCGACGTTTATCAGACTGCCCATTTTTACCCTCCCTTGAATCGGAGTAGTAAGGTATGGCCATAATACCTGAGACTTTAAAAAGCTCACTTCCATGTGGTGCTGCTGGTCTCACCTCCTAGATATAAATCAGCGTTACCTTGTGCCTCTTATATACTATTTCGGATGAAACCGCATAAACTTTAGTCCCAATGTACTATTTTGTGTATTTATCCTTTAATTCTTCCAGTTTTGCATTGTACAACTCACCCTGCTTGTTCTGAAGCAGGTTTGCACGAATCTGGGCTGCAACCTCTTCAAGCGGAGCAACCGATGCCTCTTTCTTGTCATATACCTTGATCAGATGATAGCCGAACTGTGTCTTGACCGGTCCAACCAGTGCATTCAGCTCCGCTCCGAAAGAAGCCTCCTCAAACTCAGGAACCATCTGGCCTTTGCCAAACTCGCCCAAATCTCCTCCGCGCTCCTTGGACGGGCAGGTGGAATGTGCAACTGCAGCTTCCTCAAAGGTCTTGTCGCCGTTTTCAATCATAGACTTAATCTCGTTGCAAAGGTTCTCGTCATCCACAAGAATGTGCTTTGCGCTGACACTGTCGCCCTTCTGGAAACGCTCTTTGTTTTTCTCATAAAATGCCTTGATCTCATCCTCTGAAACAGTTGCCTCGGAAATCACCTTTTTGACTGCAAGCTGTGCCAGAATGTCGCGTTTTGCAGACTCTAATAATTTTGCATATTCCTCGGTTTCTTCGAGCTTTTCATCTCTGCCGTATTCGGAAAGCAGTGCCAGAGCCACCAGCTGCTGACTCATCTGCTCACGAAACATCGGATTAGCCGCATACTGCTTCTGCTCCGGCGGAAGGGTATCGATAAATGCGTCGACATCCTCTGTTGTGATTGTATAATCCTTAACCTTGATAATTACATTTGATTCACTCATGTTTTTTCTCACTTTCTCTTATTTGTTATGCCATTTCTTCCATAAAGCCACGCAGATCTTCTACCAGATCATCGACATCCATGCCATGAACTGCCGCAGCCTGTTCCAATGTCTCCATCTGTGAAGAAGGACATCCGAGGCAGTGCATCCCGATGTTGGTAAGAACCGGTGCAATATCCGGTGCATTCTTTAACAGTTCACCGATTGTTGTATCTTTCGTAATTCGAAACATTTCAGTTCTCCTTCTCATATTTCATAAATCTTGCATAATTGCGATTGTGCATTCCGCGAATCACCACCGCGATCAGCCACGCAATTAAAAGAATTGTAGCACACCATGCCACACTTGCCAATGGGGTTTGCTGATACACCATCAAAAACGGATACGGGCCTTCGATCAGGCGCAGAATATTCAACACGATGGTCACTGCCGCATAGACGGCTGTCGGAATCAGCGCGATCAGCGGATCTCTTGCCGCATTGCTGTCTTCATGTTCCCAAAATACATACGATACGATGGAAAGCAGCGGACAGGTCACATGGTAAAAAAAGTTTGCTCCGTTAAAGAACATCAGATAATATCCGTATAAAATATTTTCAAACATCGGTGCCAGCACAAAAATCACTACCAGAAATGTTACCGTCACCGTGCAGGTTGCAAGATATCGCACCTTTGCCACCCATTTCGGTAGCTCTTTTCCCGCCTTTTGTGCGCGGATGGATGCGATCACATAAATCAGTGCAGAAATCAAGCAAAAGATATTGCTGTCCTGCGTATAATATTCAAACATGGACACCTTCAGATTGAAACAACTGATGATGAGCCCGATAAATCCGCAAATGACCAGCATGACATTTAACACGAATGCCGGTTGCGCAAGGTGATTTTTTTTCATATCATTCCTTCACTTTCTTTTTTTATTTTTCATCCACCACCTGAAAAATGAGGAATTTCAGATAATAACTCTCCGGTGTATTTGACGCAGAGGACCATAAAATCGGATGGTCACACGCCTGCGTGCGAAATTCAATCTGACGCAGTCGTTTATGGGCCGCCTTTGCAGCCTCCTTTACGGTTTTTGCCAGCAGTTCCTGTGTCATGAAATGACTGCAGGAGCAGGTTGCAAAATATCCGCCGTCCCTTACCAATTTTAATCCTTTGATGTTGATCTCTCGGTATCCCTTGATGGCATTCTTTGTCGCCTCACGCGATTTGGTAAACGCAGGCGGATCGAGGATGACCACATCATAGGATTCTCCCTGTGCAAGCAGGCGCGGCAATTCTTCGAGCACATTTGCCTCACGGAAATGAACCGTCTCACTCAATCCGTTTCGCTTTGCATTTTCCGTTGCCTGCTGTACCGCGAATCCGGAAATGTCAAGGCCTGTCACATCATCGGCTCCGGCCAGACCGCAATTGAGCGCAAAGGTGCCCATATGCGTAAAGCAATCGAGTACCTTCAGATGCTCCATTCCTCTGCAGATTCGCTGCATCGCCAGTCTGTTATATTTTTGATCCAGGAAAAATCCGGTCTTTTGACCGTCTTTGACATCAACCAGATAGCGGACACCATTCTCGGTGATTTCAATATGTGGATCAAATTGTTCATCGAGCTGCAGTCGACGCGCATCCGAAACATCTTCCAGAAAACCGGCTTCGTCGACCCAGAACAGCCCTTTCTCCCGGGTCAGTCCTTCTTTTTGGCGCTCCTTCGCATCATTTCTCTCATAGACAGCTCGAATGGAGACACCATCCTCCCGCAGCACTTTCAGCAGCTGCTCGATCATCACGCGCTTCAGACGCTTTTGCACACCGTCGGCACAGTCGATGAGAGCCTGTTCCACGCCGAGTGTCAGTGCTTCGGCCACGAGAACATCCTCATACCGGTCAATGGTCATGCCCGGCAAAAAGTCCGCTTCTCCGAATACCACCCTGCAGCAGCGCAGGTCCTGCTCATGCAGCATCACGCGCTTGCGATACTCCCACGCAGACTTCATCCGCATATAGATGAAGTGCTCATCCACCGTCTGTTCCGGCTTACGGCTCAGCATACGCACGCGTATTTTGGAATTCTGATTGATGTATCCGCAGCCCATCGGATAGCCGTCAAAATCTTCCACAAAAACAAGGGAACCGTTTTTAAAGGTCCCCTCGATCGTTGCAATTTCATTATCAAAAATCCACGCGCCACCGCTTTTGATGGTGCGTCCCTCGCCCTTTTTCAGGACGACCGTCGTCTTTTTATCCATATCCGACTCCAATTTTATTCTGTCAGCCCTTTGAGCACATCCACTGCTGCAGACAGCTCATCCGTATTGACGGTATGGAAGATTCCAGAATCCGCCTTTGCCGCATTCGCTGAATCGAGCGGCAGCTTGCCAAGTACGGCAACGCCAAGCTCACCTGCAATACTATCGATCTTGCTCTCGCCGAAAAGTGTAATTTTCTTTCCACAATCCGGGCATTTCAGATAGCTGAAGTTCTCAACCACACCGAGCACCGGAATGTTCATTGTAATGGCCATATTGTATGCCTTTTTGACAATCATGGACACCAGATCCTGCGGAGATGTGACAATCACAGTTCCGCTCAATGGCAGAGACTGGAATACAGTCAACGGTACATCGCCTGTTCCCGGTGGCATATCCACGAAGAGATAATCCAGATCTCCCCATACGGTCTCATTCCAGAACTGCTTCACTACACCGGCGACAACCGGTCCTCTCCAAATGACCGGCGCTTCCGGATCCTCCATCAACAGATTGACGGACATGATTTTGATGCCGTTCTCCGAAGTCAAAGGAATCATTCCCTCCTCGGTTCCGACTACCTCTCCGGATACACCAAACATCTTCGGAATGGATGGACCTGTGATATCCGCATCCATAATTCCGACCTTGTATCCCTGATTTGCCATGGCAACTGCGAGAGATGCCGTGACAAAGCTCTTGCCGACGCCTCCCTTTCCGCTCATGACACCGATCACATATTTAATGTGAGACGCTGCATTTGGCGCCTCCAAAAAGCTCTTTGGATTTGTTTTTGAAGGACAGTCCTCGCAACTTGATTTGTTGCAGCTTCCTGCACTTGCACAACTGCTGTTTTCCGGCATGTTGTTACCTCCTGTTTCTCTTTATTTTTTATTTGTCAAGACTCGCTCGCGAGTCTTGCGCGCCGGATTCGGGTCTGCTTCAGCAGACAAATTCCTGTCCGAATCCGTGCGCATCCTCGCGGAGCGTTTAACTCAGTCGGAGCTTGTACTCCGACTGAGTTAAAACCACTTCGCATCGGCAAAAGGCCAATAGATAAAAATGGCTTTTCCTATAATCTTGTCCCTTGTCACATAAGTATTGTTCCAGAATCTTGCATCATGGGAATTGGTTCTGTTATCACCCATTACAAAATAACTGTCTTCCGGAATATCAAATTCCAGATCGGTATATCCGTCATTGATGTCCCCTCCCGGGAGCCATTCCTTTGACAGATAATCTTCCTCCAGCAATTCGCCGTTGATATATACCTTTCCTTCTTTGATGGTAAGCTTTTCGCCCGGAAGGCCGATGATTCGCTTAATGTATTTTTCGTTTGGTTCATCCGGTGCCGGGAAGATAATGACATCACCGCGCTTTGGGTCCGAGAACTGATATGCCAGTCGAAATCCGATCAGATTGTCGCCGGTCATAATGGTATTTTCCATCGAACCGGACGGTACATTGGCATTGATAATGACATAGGTTTTTAATACATATACCAAAACGACCGCAATCACAAACGGAATGACCCAGCTCATAATCTCACGAAATGCGGATGGTCTTTTTGGTTCCTGCTCCTCGGACGGTACCGTATTTTCCCCCTGCTCCTGCTCCAAATCTTCTACTTTAAAATCCTGATTGTTGTCCATTGATACCTCCAAATACCACAATTAGCGCAAATCCAGCTCCGCCAGCAATTCCCCTGCCGGCATGCGAAGCGCGCCCGCGCTCATTACGGTCAGCTGTTCGAGTCCGTCCGAAGTGGCAACCGTAAATTGATAATGCTGATTCTCCTGATGCACATAGCGCTCGATAAACGCATCCGCGGTTTCATCTGTTCTAGTATACCATATTTCGATGTTATGGTAACACAAATGCGAACCACAATGTTCTTTTCTCTTGTATGCATCAAAGACCAGCAACAGTTTGCCGCCGTGATAGCCCTGATAATTGCATAATGCATCCGCAAGCGCATCCCTGGCCGCATCGATGTTTTTTTGTCCGAGGTCCCTGAGATAGCCGGATGCAAAAATCATATTGTATCCGTCGACTATCAGGCACCGCTCTCTCGTATCCTTCTTCGGATAAATCGGATTGCCTTTCTTGTCCGTCTTGACCGACTGTGCTTTGATCACCGGTTTCACCTGCCGCTTGCGACGACGCTCCTCCTCGAGTTCCTCCGCACTCTTACCGAACTCACGCTGATAGACATCTTTTAATTCCTGATCGAGTTCAAAACTGCTCATGGCATTCAGCCTGCTGGTGGTGGATTGCTGTCCCGCGCGTCTTGCCATCTCAACGGCTGCATCAAAGTCATATGCAAATCCGCCGTTCAACGGCTTCACTTCTCCGTTTTCATAACTGTACGGCAAATGCATATAATTTTCGACTTCATCATACGGTACCACAAATCCCGCTCCGTGTGCGCAAAAAACAGACGAGGACGGGTTGCGCAAATCCGCTTCCGCATCATATGCCTTTTCCTGAATAACAGATTCTGCATTGTGACAGATATCATATCCTTTCAGGGCAAGTGACAGACTGCCTACCCCTCTGGTATATCCATGCACCTCGCTCACGTAATCCTGCATGGTCGACACCGGCGCCGTTCCGCAAATCCGAGCAAAATCCTGCCCGCCTCTCGAGAAATATTCCGGTGCCTCCTGCTTGCCGAAACGCTGATTGATATCCGTCATGGCACGTCCGACAAAATCGGACGGCACTTCCAACACAAATTCGTAATACGGTTCCAGCAAAATGCTTTTTGTTCTGGCCAGGCCATGTCGAATGGCACGATACGTCGCCTTGCGGAAATCTCCGCCTTCCGTATGCTTCGGATGCGCTCTTCCACTTAAGATGGTGACCTTGACATCACACAATACCGATCCGGTCAGCACACCGCGATGCTCCCGCTCGAGTACATGTGTCGAAATCAGTCGCTGCCAGTTGAGCGCCAGCACATCCTCCGGACAAACCGAATCCACCGTGATTCCGCTTCCCGGTTCTGCCGGTTCAAGCAAAAGATGCACCTCCGCATAATGGCGCAGTGGTTCGAAATGACCGACGCCTTCGATTGGCTCCGCAATGGTCTCTTTGTAGACAATGCTGCCTTTGTCAAAGACCACGGTCACACCAAATCGTTCATAAATCATGCGCGTCAGGATTTCGATTTGCACCTGTCCCATCATCTGCACATGAATCTCTTTATGCTCCTCATCCCATACCAGCGACAGCTTTGGATCTTCTTCCTCCAACTGCTTTAGCCTGCCGAAAAATTCCATTGGATTAATTTCATCCGGCAGTTCAATTCGATAACTGAGCACCGGCTCGAGAATGCTTTCCGCCGTCTCTTCACAGGCGCCGATGCACTGTCCCGGGTAAGTTGCATCCAGTCCGCACAGTGCACAGACAGATCCTGCATCAACCGCCTGCACCGCCTCATATTTATCTCCGGAATACAGGCGAATGGCTTCGACCTTTTCTTCTCTTGCCTCTTTGTTCTTATCTACAATGGTAATCTTGTCCTTGACACGCAGGCTGCCGCCCGTAATCTTGACGAAGGTCAGCCGCTGTCTGTCTTCTCGCGCAATCTTATATACACGCGCCCCGAATTCCCGCGGATATTCCTTTTCCCGCGCAAACCTTGCAATGCCATCAAGCAGCAGATCCACACCCTCATTCATCAATGCAGATCCAAAGAAGCACGGAAACAGCAGCCTCTGCGCAATCAAATCCCTGATTTGTTCCCGGCTGACCGTGCCATCCTCCATATATTGCTCAAGCAGTTCCTCCGAAGTGACCGCAATCTCCTCGAGCGTCTCATCCGTGAATACAAATTCATGCCCTGCCGCCGAAAAATCGACACAGCCTTCGCCAAGCTCTGCGCGCAGCTGCTTCATGACTTCGCCTCGATCCGCTCCGTCCATATCCATCTTATTGACAAACAAAAAGACCGGAACCTGATAATGCTTCAGCAGTCTCAGCAGTGTCCTCGTATGTCCCTGCACACCATCGGTGCCGCTGATCACCAGAATCGCATAATCCATCACCATCAGGGCTCGTTCCATCTCTGCCGAGAAATCCACATGCCCCGGTGTATCCAGCAATGTCATCATATGGTCGCCCACCTTCAGACGCGCCTGCTTCGAAAAGATTGTAATTCCTCTTTCTCTCTCCATCGCATCCGTATCCAAAAACGCATCCTGATGATCGACCCGCCCGATCTTCTTCAATTGTCCCGCATTATACAAAAGCGCCTCCGACAGCGTCGTCTTACCCGCGTCGACATGCGCCACAATTCCAAATACCATGAAATGCACCTTTCCTTTTTTGTCTACATTTCCAGACCCCCTATTTTATCACAAATTCCCGCCACGCGCCACTGCCCCCTCCCTTCGTTCGCCTGCCGTCCCATTCCCTCCCCGCCCCTTGCCTCCCTGCCCTCAAACGATAGGTGTCAAGGCATAGATTCTCCAAAGCCGCACAAGCTTTAAGAGGTTGTCCTTTCACCGATTTTGCATTTCGACAAACTGTCTTTTCGGCGCAAACACATAAAGATGTATCGTATATCTTTCCTGTTCATATAGACCGGTGCGGAACACTGTCCACTTGCTAAGTAAAACAACGAAGCCGGTTTTGAGCGCCCGACACCGTCTCAGAGCGTCCATCCGGGACGCCATCGACTCTCGCCGCCATCCGTGGCGGCTCGTATCGGGCGCTTCGCAAAACCGACTTCTGTTTTACTAAGCGCGTTCCCAATGATGTTCCTTCACCGGTCTATATGAACCAGGAAAGGGATACGGGGTGTCGACTGTTTGCGTGGAAAAGACAGTGCGGAAGAAGTGCAAATAGTTGAAAGAACAACCTCAATC
>NZ_PDYG01000133.1 GCF_002735305.1 Agathobacter ruminis | reverse complement strand
GATCATCAATTAATTGATTATCAATCTTATCATGTATGAAGTTTTCAAGGTACAATCTGTAGCTTTTCTGCGAAGCAGGAATGCTACCAAAGCGAGCACCATCGCGAAGCGATTCTAATGTGCGAGCTTTCCTTTTTCTGTCGCCCGCTTGCATAGCAAGGATACGACTAATTTCTGTAGCTTTTCTGCAAAGCAAAATCGCTACGAGTGGAGATGGAGAGATTCGAACTC
>NZ_PDYG01000132.1 GCF_002735305.1 Agathobacter ruminis | reverse complement strand
AATATGTTGCCTTCAGCAACCGCGCTCGGCGCGAGCATGTTGCAAGCAACATGCTTTCTTGTGCCACCCCGACCCCTCCACGCCTCTTCCACGCCTCTGCTCCCTCCCCCCTCCTCCCTCCGTGTACATTAGAGCAAAAGATTAGATTCTTTTAAAGTCACGGCGGAGCTTAATGAGGGTGTCCTTTCACCGATTTTGCACTTCGACAAACTGTCTTTTCATCGCAAACACCTTGAAGT
>NZ_PDYG01000131.1 GCF_002735305.1 Agathobacter ruminis | reverse complement strand
CAATTCTAATTGCTCAAATTTCTTTATCTTTTTATAAGGCTTCATAGGGCTATTCAATTTCTCTTCTAACTTTTTCAGTATGGTTCCCCATTTTTTTCGGTCACGCCCTTCAAAAAGGTCTTCCCCACCATTTTGCTCTATATATTCAAAGGCTTTTCCTTTTACTTCATCGCAAAGGCGTCCGATCTTCCACTGTGTATCAGCCAATGCATACCAAACAAGGCATTCCTCTTCTGTCCCCATAAATTCTTCTAATATTTCTTTTGTCTGCTCTAATGCTTCTTCATCGCTATCTGCCAATTCTAAACGCACAAGATAAGTATCTCTT
>NZ_PDYG01000130.1 GCF_002735305.1 Agathobacter ruminis | reverse complement strand
ATCTGCATCTGAGTCAGCATCAGTAAGCGCAAGCGAGTCAGCAAGCGTAAGCGCATCTGAGTCAGCATCAGTAAGTGCATCTGAATCAGCAAGCGTATCTGCATCTGAATCAGCAAGCATCAGCGCAAGCGAATCAGCAAGCGTAAGTGCTTCCGAGTCAGCAAGTGTATCTTGAATCAGCATCAGTAAGTGCTAGTGAGTCAGCAAGTGTATCTGCATCTGAGTCAGCAAGCGTAAGTGCAAGTGAGTCAGCAAGTGTAAGTGCTTCTGAATCAGCATCAGTAAGCGCTAGTGAGTCAGCAAGCGTATCAGCATCTGAATCAGCAAGCGTATCTGCATCTGAATCAGCAAGCGTAAGTGCAAGTGAGTCAGCAAGCGTATCAGCATCTGAGTCAGCAAGCGTAAGTGCTTCCGAATCAGCAAGCGTAAGTGCAAGTGAGTCAGCAAGCGTATCTGCATCTGAGTCAGCATCAGTAAGCGCAAGCGAATCAGCATCAGTAAGTGCATCTGAATCAGCAAGTGTATCTGCTTCTGAATCAGCATCAGTAAGTGCTAGTGAGTCAGCAAGTGTATCTGCATCTGAGTCAGCAAGTGTAAGTGCTTCTGAATCAGCAAGCGTATCTGCATCTGAGTCAGCATCAGTAAGCGCTTCCGAATCAGCAAGTGTATCTGCTTCTGAATCAGCAAGCGTAAGCGCATCTGAGTCAGCAAGCGTAAGTGCTTCCGAATCAGCAAGCGTAAGTGCAAGTGAGTCAGCAAGCGTAAGTGCTTCCGAATCAGCAAGCGTATCAGCATCTGAGTCAGCATCATTAAGCGCTAGCGAATCAGCATCAGTAAGTGCTTCTGAATCAGCAAGTGTATCTGCATCTGAGTCAGCATCAGTAAGCGCAAGCGAGTCAGCAAGCGTAAGCGCATCTGAATCAGCATCAGTAAGCGCTAGTGAATCAGCAAGCGTAAGTGCTTCCGAATCAGCAAGCGTAAGCGCATCTGAGTCAGCATCAGTAAGTGCTAGTGAATCAGCAAGCGTATCTGCATCTGAATCAGCATCAGTAAGCGCAAGCGAGTCAGCAAGTGTATCTGCATCTGAATCAGCATCAGTAAGCGCAAGCGAGTCAGCAAGCGTAAGCGCATCTGAATCAGCATCAGTA
>NZ_PDYG01000129.1 GCF_002735305.1 Agathobacter ruminis | reverse complement strand
AAACTGCAGTGCATACGAGGACTGTTAATTCCGGGCTCTTCGTATGCATTTTTCTCTTTTTCTTGCATACGAAAACTGCTTTTTCAGTGGTTTTCGTATGCACATCCCAAACTACATTGCATACGAAGACTGGTAATTCCGGGCTCTTCGTATGCATTTTTCTCTTTTGCTTGCATACGAAGACTGCTTTTTCGGTGGTTTTCGTATACTCATCCCAAACTGCGTTGCATACGAGGACTGTTAATTCCGGGCTCTTCGTATGCATTTTTCTCTTTTGCTTGCATACGAAGACTGCTTTTTCGGTGGTTTTCGTATACTCATCCCAAACTGCAGTGCATACGAGGACTGTTAATTCCGGGCTCTTCGTATGCATTTTTCTCTTTTGCTTGCATACGAAGACTGCTTTTTCGGTGATTTTCGTATGCACATTTCAAACTGCGGTGCATACGAAGACTGGTAATTTCGGGCTCTTCGTATGCATTTTTCTCTTTTGCTTGCATACGAAAACTAGTTTTTCAGTGGTTTTCGTATGCATATCCCAAACTGCGGTGCATACGAAGACTGGTAATTCCGGGCTCTTCGTATGCATTTTTCTCTTTTTCTTGCATACGAAGACTGCTTTTTCGGTGCTCTTCGTATGCATATTCCAAACTGCGGTGCATACGAAGATTGGTAATTCCGGGCTCTTCGTATGCATTTTTCTCTTTTGCTTGCATACGAAGACTGCTTTTTCGGTGGTTTTCGTATGCATATCCCAAACTGCGGTGCATACGAGGACTGTTAATTCCGGGCTCTTCGTATGCATTTACCTATCAAGTAATTGGGGCTAACCCAAAAAAGCCCGGATCCATTCCATTCGAATGTTTCCGGGCGCTCCAGGCTCAATCATCACGATACCTTTTTATTTCATCTTACGCATTACAGCAACACCATGAGTACCATAGCCCAGATGCGTTGCAACCGAAAGTGGAATTGGCGACATATTACAATGAATGCCAAAGTGGTCTTCGAGTTGTTGCTTCCATTCCGCTGCTTTTTCTTTTGACATGGAAGCTGCAGCTGCAAGATAAAAATCATCAAGGTTGCTGGCATGAAATCTGCCAATCAGATCTTCCTCGATGGCATGAATCATTTTCTTACGGGAAAGTTTCTCTCCCTTTGCCTTACCGGCCACTTCCACTTGTCCTGTGTTAAGAGACAAAATCGGGCGAATATTGAGCAGGTTTCCAATCATGGCAGAGGATGCTGATACACGACCGCCGGCTTTAAGATAATCCAGAGTTTCTACGGTGATATAGATTTGGAATTCGTTGCGATAATATACCAGCTCTTTGCAAATGTCGCGGGCTGACATTCCGGCATTTGCACGCTTGACAGCCTCGAGCACCGCATGTTTCTGTGCAACAGAGACACGTCCCATGTCTGCGACAACGACCTTGCCGTCATAATCCTGTGCCAGGGCCTGAGCTGTCTGGCAGGAGCCGGACAGACCACTCGACATCGGAATATAGAGCAGTTCGTCATATTCCTCGAGTACGCGATCCCACAAATCCATGACATCTGCCGGCGAAGGCTGAGATGTATAAATGCGGGCGCCACTCTGTTGCATGGTAAAGAAATCCACATGCGACAAAGTCTCCCCTTCGAGATATAATTCATCATCAATATAAAAAGGCATTGGAAGCATAAAAATTCCATATCTGTCTGCCTTTTCTCTTGTAATACCTGAATTAGAATCTGTTACAACAGCAGTTCTCATTCGTTCCTCCTCTGTATCGTTTTCCGACACACTTTCATCTGATTGCTCTAAGCTGATTACTCTGAGCTGATTACTCTGAGCTGATTGCTCTAAGCTGATTGCTCTGAGCTTATTGCTGATTACTTATTACTTATTGCTTTTCCTTTTATTCTACGCGACTGGTCGAATAGAACACACGCTCCGGTCCTTCGATTTTGTCGGTGCCATGAATGGTAACAGACACTTCTCCGATAATATCATTCACGCTTCGTCCTATCATAAAAGTATATTGCCCCGGCTGTACCATCCAGGCACCGTCTTCAGACGGAATTGCCATCTGTGCCGGATCGATGGTAAATACAACATCATGTGATTCGCCAGACAAAAAGAAAACTTTGCGCAGGCCCATCAGTTTACGGTTTTCGCGAACCGCCTTGTCTTCCTGTCTGTAAAGCTGGATCAATTCGCTTCCTGCAATCGGTCCGTGATTTTCAAGATGGACACGAATTTCAAAATTCTCTGTAGCCGATACTTCATTGCGGTCCACGCTCATATCGCGATATTCAAAATTGCTAAAAGACATGCCATAGCCGAAGGCTCTGCGCAATGTCTGCAACTGATTGTCATATACTTCGATTGGAAGGCGTCCGCACGGATTGACTTTTCCGCTTAAAACATCGACAACCGCATCTGCGGTCGCCTCTCCCGGAAGCAGTGCCTCGAGAATAGCATCCAGCTTCTCCTCGCCCAGATGATTTGCAAACGGATGCACGCCGAGATGAATTCCGACCATCGGAATCCCCATCTCACTGATACGCGCAATCAGTTTTTCCTGACAAGGCGGGATAATACCGCAGTTTGTGGTAATATCCAGACCACCAATTTCATGATTCCAGTAATTATAACGCATTCCAAGCGTCAAAATGGCAATATCCGCATCTGCAAGCAATGCAAGTGCTTCTTCATATCCGCTCTCGTCATCTCCGTAATAGTCATAGCCTCTGGCATATATAATCTCGACTGTCGGCTTTTCATTTTTGAGGCATTCAAAAATGGTCTGTGTTTCGCGATGTGCAGCCTGTTCCGTCAGATAATAACTGCCGGAGTCCTGTGCATGCGGACCGATGACAACTACTTTTTTTACATTGTGATCCAATGGAATGATGCCATTGTTTTTTAGCAGAATCAAGGATTCTTCCGCGCCGATACGGGCAATCTCGTAATTGGCCTTATGTTCCAATGCTTCCTCTACCGCATCTTCATCCATCGCAAACGGATGCTCGAACAATCCCATCCGGAATTTTTCCTTGATTACAGTCCATGCCATGTGATCGATCCGGTCTTCCGGAAGCAGGTCCACACGAAATGTATTCAAATCCGAAATCACATCTGCGCGACGGCCATCGATATCAACCGACCGGATTCCCTTCGTATATGCACCACCCATAATCACGCCGAGTGTACGCGCTTCACTGTACGTCTTGCGCTTGCGCTCCACGAAAAAGTCGCGCGTGATATCCATAATCGGAGAAATGACATAATTGATGCCCATCACCAATGACTGACGTGCGATAATTGAACCAATCAATTCTTCGAGTCTCGTATTAAAATTTGCACCACGGTTCAAATCGGAAGGAAAACTGGTTGCACGCGGTACATGTGCCCCCGCCAGACCATGAATGTAAAAAATGGCCGGGATATGATGTGGCGACTGCTCCATGGCACGTGCCTGCAATTCCCGCTGTAATCGAATTGCTTCTTTAACATCGGCGCATTCCTGCATCCATTCCGCAGACAAAAAACCGATTCCATATTCCGATTCAAAATCACAGCATCTTGCCGCATCAATTCCAATTTCATAATTTTGGAGCTGTGCAACAATTTCTTCTCTTGATAATTTTGCAAACAAATCATCCGCCCGCTCTTCCGGCGAAAGCGAAGTATCCATATATCTTTCCAAAATATCTCTCCTTTATGCACGAACCGTAATCAGCCACGGCGCCGGCTCTGCTTCAAATAAATGCTTGCTGTTCATTTTGGAGACCGCAATCTGTACCACTTCCACATCGCGAATGCCCCGTCTCGCGAAGATTTCCGGAACATCTGCCGCGCAGCGAAAATCCAGTGTGTAAATCAAAAATTCCATACGAGGATTCAGTTTGAGCATCGTATCGATTTCCTTTTCCATGGAAGCAGATGCCACAAGCATGGTAAATGACGGAACCGGAAGTCCCTTCATCGTATTCTCGTCCACATGATCAATGATGCTGATATTGTTCACACCGAATTTTTCAATATTTTCTTCCATCGTAGCGCGATCGTTCCCATTATATTCCACGGCGATGACATGTCCTTCTTCCGCAATCAAAGCAGATTCCACCGCAATGCTCTCCCCGCTGATAATGCAGACATTGTCCGCAGAAGAAATATGCATCTTGTTGAGAATCACGGAGCGGATTTCACTGCCGACATAATGCACACTGCCTCTCGAAAAATTATTATTATCCATTCCGATTTTGTAAGTATTGCGCGCATTCTCATTCATGATCAGCATCGCTGCCGACGCGTTAATTCCACGATCAATCATATCACGCACCGGTGTATCCAGCAATTCTCCGGTCGGTTCCGAGCCCTCATTATAATATACCATGCAGTCGCCCAGACCGACTTCCCACATTTTGTAAAAAATATCCGGATGCCCCGCTTCTGTAAAAACCAGGGTCAGGCGATGTGATTCCACGGTAGGAATCAGATTCTTATTTTTTGCGGTAATATCAAGAATCTTTACCTTCTTGATATCCAGTTCCATATTTTCTGCGAAATAATTCAACCACTTTAAAACGGTTGCATTTTCAAACATCTGCTCTGCCATAATACCCCACTCCTTTATATTTGATAGTATCATTATAGCATTTTGATGTTTTGTTACAAACTGAAACTTCTTCATCATCAAAAATCGCAAAAAGAAGCAGATCCCGATGATACAGGATCTGCTTTCCATGTTCTGATTTCAATTGTTGATCGCAGTCAATATTAGAGTTTGAAATCAATGGACTGTCCCATGTATGTTTCCTCCGGGGTTTGTACATGATTCAATCTCTGATTCTGTGCGTAATCAGCTATTCTGTCTGCCAGTTCTTCGAGATTGCTGGCGGATACAATATCAAATTTCGTCACATCACGATCCGTACCAAGTGACTTTAATTCTTCACTGCGTTCAGACAGATCGTTGTTTAATTTATCGCGGAATTTTTCCGCCCGTTCCCGCCTTTGCTCTTTGCGCTCCTCTGCGCGTGCTTCCTGCTCTTTTGCGATGCGCTCTTTTTGCTGAGCGGCAGCTTTTTCCAATACTGCAAACATGGTATAGGTTCCGTCATCATTAATGCGGATTCCATATCCTTTTACATTTGCGCCGGACGCTTTCATCTGTTCGCTCATCTGGTCCAGCTGCTTTACCCCGTCCTCGATCAAAGTCTCATACTTTTCACGATATGCTGTGTCGGAAGCCATCTTCTCGATTTTGGCTGCATCGAGCAAAACTACAGTCTTGCCGGAGGACATATATTTAGCCGCCTGCTGCTCTGCAGTATCAACCGAATTGTTGTCAACCAGGACAAATTCCAGATTCGAATATTTTGATTTTAATGACTCATAATAATCGGCTGCGGAATCTGACAATTGCGGATTGCCCACAACATTACCGTATTTAGATGCATTGTTTGGGGTTTCATTGGTTTTTGATTTGCCGGCCAACGCATTGACCATGCTCGTTCCTAAAGAATCAATTGTACTCATGTCTCCTACGCCTCCTTGCGTGATGTTGAGAAATCCGTTTCTCCGTTAGAATTCAATCGAAATATTTATTGATATGTCTACTATAACATACTTATCGGCTGCATCAAGTCAAAAATGAACCCCTGTTTAAAATTTTTTTTATTTTATTATCGAATGATGATATAAGCTGCAAAGCCGGCATATAAAAGCAACATGCAAAGGCCTTCAAATTTGCCGATTTTCTTTTTGGTTGCCGCAAACAGCCATACAATCAAAGTAAATACCAGCAGGATTGCAATATCAATCACGTTTTCCATGATAAATGCAATCGGGCTGATTGCAGATGCAATTCCAAGCACCATCAAAATATTAAACACATTCGATCCAATGGCATTGCCAAGCGCCATATCGACTTCATTCTTCTTTGCTGCAACAATCGAAGTCACAAGCTCCGGAAGACTGGTTCCGATAGACACGATGGTCAATCCGATCAGATTCTGTGACATTCCCAGTTCCGATGCAATCCGGCTCGCACTGTCGACGGTCAAATCGCCACCTACTGCAATTGCAGCAGCGCCACCGACGATGAAGACGAGACTCTTCCATACCGGAATCAATTTGATTTCCTCTTCATCTGCCTGTTCTTTTCCGGCTTTTGATGCATTCATTGCCTGGCGTACCAAAACAAAAATAAATCCGGCAAACAGAACCAGAAGAATGATGCCATCAAGGTGACCAAGTGTCATGTTGGCCCGATCTGCAAAGCCAAACCAGCCAAATCCCAGAAGTAAAAGTGCGCAGATTGCGGAAAATGGAATATCCCGCACAATGGTCTGTCGATCCACATGAACCGTCTGAAGCAGGGAACATACTCCGATGACTACCATCATATTGAATATGTTCGAGCCGACAACATTGCTGACAGCAAGTTCGTTGTTTCCTACAAGGGAAGCACTGACGGATACCGCAGTCTCCGGAAGAGAAGTTCCCATTGCAACAATGGTCAGACCGATGATGATGGATGGCACATGCAGTCGTTTTGCAACACTCGAACTGCCTTCCACAAAAAAATCTGCCCCTTTAATCAGCAATACAAAACCGGCTACCAGCAGCAGGAAAACCAGAAAGATATTGGCATTGTTGATAAAATTTTCCATAAAAAAAGACCTCCTATATCACAAAAGACCCATGCATACAAAGTATGCATGAGTCTCATTCTTTAAGATTTGCCAGATTGTAAAACAATCGGGACTGTTGACAAACCACGCTATGCGCGAACTACTCCCTCATTGGGTATTTTGCTTTCTGTTTGTATTTACACTAACAGTCTTTGTACTTGTTAGTCAAGTCTAATTTACTATTCCCGCCAAATCTGATATCATCAGTTTATCAACGATTATGAAAAGGCATACATACTATGATTGATCAATTGATTTTGAATGAACTGCGCAAAATCACCCCGGAAGAGGCACGCGCACTTGAAGGTGATCAGGAATATAATCGCGAGCTATATCAGGCTCCATCACAGACTGCCGGTACGGATTCCACGCCGGGGCCTATTTTTGATGCGCAAAAATTAATGGACAGCGGTCGCCTAATTACAATCCGCAAGCATACACGCTTTGTCCATTTTCCAAAGCATTCACATAATTATGTTGAAGTCATCTATATGTGCACCGGAAAAACAAGACATATCATCAATGGCAATGAAGTATTGCTCGAAGAAGGTGACATCCTCTTTTTAAACCAGAATGCCATTCAGGAAATCTATCCGGCAGGCGAAGATGATATTGCAGTCAATTTTATTATCCTGCCTGCATTTTTCGATTATGCCCTGCAGATGCTCGAAGTAGGAGAAAATCCGCTCCGCTCTTTTGTCATTGACTGTATGCGCGGTGAGAACCGTCCTTCCGCCTATCTGCATTTTAAAGTGCGGGATGTCCTCCCGATTCAGAATTTGATTGAAAATCTGATCTGGACACTGATGAACAAGCAACAGAACAATCGCAGTATCAATCAGGCCACCATGGGCCTGCTTTTGATGCAACTGACCAACTATGCCTATACTGCAGAGACTGATCACATGAGCGAAGGCGAGAAACTGGTAATCACGGTATTGAGCTATATTGAAACACATTATAAGGACGGTGAGCTGAGCATCCTTGCCGACCGGTTACATTATGATTTGTATTTTCTCTCCCGTGAAATCAAACGCCTCACCGGTGAAAACTATACCATTCTTCTGCAAAACAAGCGACTTTCCCAGGCCGCTTATTTTCTGACACATACCAAAATGTCCATTGCAGACATCTCGATTGCGATTGGATATGAAAATATCAGTTATTTCCACAGAATTTTCCAAAAAAAATACGGAATGACGCCTCGTCATTACCGTATTTCTCATCAATTCAGTACATCCTGATTATCATGCATGGATTTTGTTACCATTCACAGCATGTATTGTCTGACATCCTCAGTCCATAAACCCGGTAAGCCCTGAACCATTTTGCGAATATTTTAGGGTTTCAATATGCAAAAGGCGAGCATCACACATGTGTCTTTTGATGAATGAACCATTTTGAA
>NZ_PDYG01000128.1 GCF_002735305.1 Agathobacter ruminis | reverse complement strand
AAATATGTCAGCTACGCTGACGCAAATCTCGCGCCAAGTCTCGCGAGCGAGACTTGAACTACGATTAAGAAGGATGCAGGGCTGAGATGATGAGAGATTTTGATGCAGTAGTATTTGATATGGACGGAGTCATTTTTGACTCGGAGCGTGCGGTGCTCGAGTGCTGGCTGGAGCTGGCAGACAAGTATGCGATTCCAAATATCATGGAGCCGTATCTGGCCTGCACCGGCACGACGATGGCACGCACCCGCGAAATTATGATGGAAACATATGGACCGGATTTCCCGTATGACGAGTATGCAGCGGAAGCTTCGGTCATGTTTCATGAGCGATATGACGGTGGCCGCCTGCCGATGAAGCGAGGTGTGCGCGAAATATTGGAGTATCTCAAAAGCCATGGCAAGCGAATTGCGCTGGCTTCCTCGACGCGCCGTCAGACGGTGATCAATCAGCTAAGAGATGCAAAGATTCTGGATTATTTTGATGAAGTTGTCACCGGCGATATGGTGGAAAGAAGCAAACCGGAACCGGATATTTTTTTGCTTGCCTGCGAAAAGGTCGGGGTGGCGCCGACTCGCGCGTTTGCAATCGAGGATTCCTACAATGGCATTCGTGCGGCACACAGTGGGAAACTCAGACCAATCATGGTGCCGGATTTGCGGCCTGCTGATGCCGAAATGAAGGAGTTGGCAGAGGTGGTTCTGGAAGATTTGGAAGCAGTACTTGCATATTTGCTATGAATCCCGTGAATAATCAGGAGGAAATATAATGATTACTAAACACGAGTTACCGATTTTGGAATACGATGATACATCGCTTGAGGTCATCGCACCAAATCATGATATTACAGAATTAAAACTGCCGGAGAAATGTCTCTTTGCATTTTTGAGTGATGAAGTACACGAATATGCGAAAGCGCATCATGCGGAAGTGGTGGAGGAACTGATCACTTTTTCGCATCCGGTGAAAATCTATGTGCTTCACGAAGGCGATGAGGACATCTGTCTGGTGCAGTCGATTGTCGGTGCACCGGCATCTGCAATGATTCTGGACTCTTTGATTGCATGCGGATGTAAAAAGATTATTGCGACAGGATCCTGCGGTGTGCTGGATGAGATTCCGGAAAATGTATTTCTGGTTCCAACCAAGGCACTTCGCGATGAGGGGATTTCTTATCATTATCTGCCGGCGTCGCGCACGATTGCGCTGGACGAAGCACCGGTCGCTGCAATCGAGAATTGTTTCAAGAAGCACAATCTGCCATTTATCACCTGTACGACATGGACGACGGATGGTTTCTTCCGCGAAACCAAGGATATGGTGCAATATCGCCTGAAGGAAGGCTGTCGCGTAGTCGAGATGGAATGCGCGGCACTTGCTGCATGCAGCAGAAAGCGCGGTGCAAAATTCGGACAATTTCTGTTCACAGGAGACTCACTTGCAAATGTGCATGAGTATGATGCGCGGGATTTCGGTTGTGATTCGCACGCAAAAGCATTACAAATTGGATTGGATATTTTAGCAACTTGGGAGGATTAATATGGCACTCAGACTGATTAAGCTGACAAAGCAGTATGAACAGCAACTTGGAGAAATGATCGAGGAATGGAAAGAAGATCAGGAGCGTAATCACACGAATCGTTCTCCGTGGGCAATTTTTAAGAATGAATAAACATAAGATTTACTATCATCTGCCGGGGCTCTTTGAATTTTATGATTTTTATCAGGTCTTTCTGGAACTCTATCGACAGCACCGGGAATATTTCTATGATTGGTGCGAGATTGGTTCCATCTATGGGGCACCTGCGGATGCAATCTGGGGCGGCGGTCGCGTCGGCTTTGGTGATGCGGATGCCAAAGCGGTTGCAAAGCTGATGCGGGAACACGGGATCTCTGCGCGACTGACCTTCAGCAACAGCCTGCTTCGACCGGAGCACTTGCAGGACCCGAGGTGCAATCGTCTGTGTGAACTGTTTGCCGATTCTCAAAATGGAATCATTGTTGCATCGGATCTGCTGCTTTCCTATCTGATGGAGAAATACCCGCAATTTTATTTTGTATCCTCTACGACAAAGGTCCTGACGGACTTTGCGGAGTTGGTTACGGAATGTAACCGACCGGAATTTCGCTATGTGGTGCCGGACTTCAGGCTGAATCCGGAGACGGAGCGTTTGAGTAATATGAGTCCGCAACAGAAGGCAAAAGTGGAATTCCTGTGCAACGAGTGCTGCTGGTTTGACTGCTATGACCGCAAGGCGTGCTATGAGAATGTCAGCAGAAAGAGTCTTGGCGAGGCGGTCGAAGATCATATTTGCGTCTCGCCGACGGCAGAGCGCGGCTATCGGCTTTCGGATGCAATGAACAATCCGGGATTTATCGGGCTGCATGAGATTCAAAACATTTATGCGCCACGAGGATTTGCACAGTTCAAGCTGGAGGGACGCGGTCTCGGAAGTGCGGTGTTGCTGGAAATGCTGCTTTATTATATGGTCAAACCGCAATACCATCTCGTGGTACGGGAAGAAATCTATCTGGACAGTATGCTGGATTTGTTTTAAACCCTATTGACTCGGTGGGAATTTGATGCTATTATTCGTTTCTTAGAAGAAGCAATAGAACAGGATGTTTTTGTGAATGAAAGGCGGAGAAAAATGAGTAACCTTTTAGAACTGATTAAGGAAAGAAAGAGCGTTCGTACCTATGATGCGCGTCCATTGAGCGCAGAACACCAAAGCGAACTGGAAGCATATGCAAAAGCAATTCGCAATCCGTTTGAAATCCCGGTAGAATTTGTGATGCTGGATGCAAAGGAGCATGGGCTTTCAAGTCCGGTACTTGCGGGAGAGACAGAATATGTGGCAGCGAAGGTCAAAAAACAGCCAAATGCAGAGGTCGCATATGGTTATTCGTTTGAAAAACTGGTTCTTCATGCAAAAAGCCTTGGCATCGGTACCGTATTCATTGGCGGTACCATGAAGCGTGAATTGTTTGAAAAGGCAGCAAATGTACAGGCTGATGAACTGATGCCATGTGTCAGCCCGTTGGGTTATCCGGCCGCAAAGCGCTCATTAAAAGAGGTGATGATGCGCAAAGGCGTCAAGGCAGACACCCGTTTGAAAGCGGAACAACTGTTTTTCAAGGATTCATGGGGTAATCCACTGGCGACAGCGGAGCTTTCGGATGTCTTTGAGATGGTGCGTCTGGCTCCGTCGGCTGTCAATAAGCAGCCGTGGAGAATCGTGGAAATCGATGGCGTCTATCATTTTTATGAGAAGAAAGATAAGGGCTATGACAAAGAGGCAACCGGCGATTTGCAAAAGATTGACATTGGCATCGCATTGTGCCATTTTATGATGGGACTCGAAGACCTGGGCAAACAGCCGGAGGTTTCGTTTGTTAATCCAGGTATCGAAGTTCCGCAGGGTGTAGAATATGTACTGAGTGTTTCTGTTTCGTAGAAGCAGATTTGGAGGAAAAGATGCAAACTTCGGAGAGTTTTCGCCTGAGCGCGCTATTGTCATTTTCGGGCGGACTTCAGGACGCATATACTTATAATCTGCGCGGGCATGTATTTGCAAACGCGCAGACGGGTAATGTGGTTTTGATGAGCCAGAATTTCATGCAGGGACAGGTGATGAGCGGACTGCAATATATGAGTCCGCTTTTGGCATTTGCACTCGGCATTTTTGTGGCAGAGCAGGTCGAAAACCGTTTCAAAAATGAAAAGAGTGTGCATTGGCGTCAGATTATTCTTGTGATCGAGATGATTGCCTTGCTGGCAGTGGGATTTATGGCTCCTTCGACCAACATGATTGCCAACATGATGGTCTCATTTGCCTGTGCGATGCAGGTGCAGACATTTCGCAAAGTGCACGGCTATGGCTATGCGAGCACGATGTGCATCGGCAATCTGCGCAGTGGCACGGAGAGTTTCTCGTGCTATCTGCGGGAGCATGACCGCGCAGCATTGAGAAAAGCATTGCATTTCTTTGGCATCATTCTTGTCTTTGCAATCGGCGCCGGAGTGGGCGGCGTATTGTCGCTTCACCTGGGACTGCATACCATTTGGATTTCGGTAGCAATTTTGTTTGCTGTTGCACTGATGATGTTCCGCGAAGAACATTAGCGTGCAGCATGCAAAATAAAATGAACAGAATTTTCTTGACAATAAAGATTGTGCGCAATATAATAGTGAAAAAGGAAAAGGAGGCTATTCGAATGACTTTTGCAGTTAGATATTATACAAAAACGGGTAATACCAAGAGATTGGCAGAAGAGATCGCGCAGGCGCTCGGTGTAGAGGCACTGCCAATCACAGAGCCGGTGACAGAGCCGGTGGACTATTTGTTCCTGGGCAATTCTTTTTATGCTTTTACAATTAATCCGGAGGTGAAGCAGTTCATTTCCTCTTTGGATAAGAAGCTGGTTGGCAAAATCGTCAACTTTGGTTCGGCAGCAATGCTGAATTCTACCTACAAAAAAGTAAAGGCAGAGGCAAAGCGCGTCGGAATCGAGATGGATGAAAAGGAATTTCATTGTAAAGGCGAATTCAAGGGCCTGCACAAGGGCAGACCAAACGCAGAGGATTTGAAGGCCGCTGTGGAATTCGCAAAGCAATTCTCCAGATAATCAGACCGGGTTTACCATTCACAGCCTGTAGTGTTTGATACATCCTCAGTCCATGACCCAGTAAGTCCTTCGCTTTGCAAGAATATTTTGGTTTTCATATATGCAAAAGCTCGCATCCTGATTGACATGCGTCTTTTGAATGCCTGTACAATTTTGAAAAAAGTTTTATGGTTGGCGGACACCCAAAACTTTCGTATATGTACTTCTCATCTAAGGGATACCCGGGTGAATCGAAGTGAGCCTAGTGAAATAAAAATGAGTTTTGATGTTTATAGGCATGCGCCGCCACGGAAGGCGGCGCAAATGCGATTGCAACACGACGTTGCGTAATGCATGGTGCCTATAAACACAAAACTCATTTTGTCATTTCACTTGGCAAACGGAGTCTGAACCCGGGTATCCCTTAGATTGAGGAGTACATAATATCAATAAATTAAGTGTCCGCCACTTCATAAACCTTTTTTCAAAATGGTTCATTCATCAAAAGACACATGTGTGATGCTCGCCTTTTGCATATTGAAACCCTAAAATATTCGCAAAATTGCGAAGGGCTTATCGGGTCATGGACTGAGGATGTTACTAAAATATAGGCTGTGAATGGGAACCAGAGTGTATCGATGGAATCGGTACACTCTGGTTTTTTGTGATATAATGAGTAGGACATGTGTCAAAAAGGAGGGTTACGATGGGAAAACACGGAATGGTGCGTGTAGCTGACACGCATTTTGAATATGAGGACGGGACATTGTATTTCCCGTTTGGTACGACAATCTATGCACTGGCGCATCAGGAGGAGGCACTGATTGAGCAGACTTTTGCGTCGCTTGCAGAGTCGCCGTTTAACAAGGTGCGTATGTGTGTATTTCCGAAACATTATCAATATAATCAAAACGAGCCAAAGTATCTGCCGTTTGAGAAGCGTGCGGATGGCAGCTGGGATACGGCAAAGCCGGTCGAGGCATTTTGGAATCATCTGGAGCAGGTGATTCGCCGCCTCGATGAGATGGAGATAGAATGTGATCTGATTCTGTTTCATTCATATGACCACTGGGGATTTGCGAGCATGTCGCAGGCCGACAATCTGGCATATCTGGAATACTGTCTCAAGAGACTGGGCGACTGTGACAATGTCTGGTGGTCGCTGGCAAATGAATATGATTTGATGCTTGCCTCCATTTCGATGGAACAGTGGTATGAGATTGAGGAATTTGTGGCTTCCCATAATCCGCGCGGACATCTGCTGTCCAACCACAACTGTTTTAGGACTTGGGATATGGGGCGCCCGAATATCACACACGGCTCGTATCAGGTGAAATATTTGAGCTATATCGCGGATCGCATCATGGAGCATCGCAAGCCGATCTGTGTGGATGAATGCTGCTATGAGGGCAATTTGCCGGAAGGCTGGGGCAATCTCTCCGGGGAGGAGATGACGGCACGGTTTTGGATGGCAATCGCCAGTGGCGCATACTGCACGCATGGCGAGACATTTTTGGATGACAATGATATCGTCTGGTGGGCAAAGGGCGGCAGATTAAAGGGCAAATCGCCGGAGCGCATCGCATTTTTGCGTCGGATTGTGGAATCGTTTGGAGCACCGATGATGCCATACAAGGCGGCACCATTTGAATTCCTGGATAATCTGCCGGACGAAGTGAAGGCGAATTTTGAGGGGACGGTATCCGGAAGGAGCTTTCCGCTTGCACTTGCGCAGGCTGACCCGGATGAGCAGAAAGTGCTTGATATTTTTGAACATGAATACACAGGACGCACAGAGGATCAGACTGTGCTGTTGAAATATTTATATCAGCGTTGCGGTGCGCGCGATTATATGAATTTGCCGGAGGGCAAAGAATATCGCGTCGAGGTCATTGACACCTGGAATATGACACGCACGACGGTGCATACGCATGCGACCGGTCGTGTCACAGTCGATTTGCCGGGCAAACCATATATGGCGATTCTGGCGACCGCGATGTAAACCAAAAAACGAGAGGATTACATAGTATGAATTTGTTTGATATTGTTGGACCGGTAATGGTCGGGCCATCCAGCTCGCATACTGCGGGAGCAGTCAAAATCGGGAATGTATGCAACAAGCTGCTGGGGGAACCGATTGCGCATGCGGATATTTATCTGCACGGATCGTTTGCTGCAACCGGAAAAGGCCACGGCACCGACAAAGCGTTGGTGGCCGGACTGCTTGGGATGGAAGTGGACGACATCGAAATCCCGAACAGCTTTGCTCTGGCAAAAGCGCGCGGAATGGCATTTGCCATTAGTTCTGTCGATCTGGGCGATGTCCATCCCAATTCCGTTAAGATTGTGATGCAAGGTGTCAGCGGACGCGTTCTGGAAGTGATTGCTTCCTCCATCGGCGGAGGCCGCATCCAAATCAACAAATTGGACGGCTGCGAGGCGAATTTCTCGGGAGAGCTGCCGACGCTGATCGTACGAAATTACGATCAGCCAGGCTGTATCACCACCGTGACGGGACATCTGGGAGACCGTGGAATCAATATTGCGACGATGCAATTGCATCGCAAGAACCGCGGCGGAGAAGCGACGATGGTCATCGAGTGTGACCAGCAGGTACCGGAAGAGACGATTCAGTCACTGGAACATCTCGAAGGAATCTATGGCGTGGCTTATTTTTCGCCAAAAAAATAAATCTTTATTTCGGAGAAAAATATGTTTGAATCGGTAGAAATCATATGTCGTGAGGAAGCGGACACCGGCGTTCCTTTCTGGAAGCTGGTGCAGCTGGATGATTGCAAGGAGCGTGCAATTTCGGAGGAGGCGTCTTTTGCGGCAATGCAACAGATGTATCAGGCGATGAAAGAGTCTGCACAAAATTATGATGAAAAGAGAAAAAGCAACAGCGGATTGGTTGGCGGAGAAGCTGCTGTGCTGCGCAAATATCTCGATTCCGGCGACGCGCTTGTCGGCGCATTCACCGGAAGGGTGATGGAGCTGGCGCTGCGTGTAGCAGAGAGCAATGCCTGCATGAAGCGTATCGTGGCGGCACCGACTGCGGGATCCTGCGGCGTGGTTCCGGCGGTATTTCTCGCGGCACAGGAGACAAAGGGATATTCCGATGAGCGGATGACGGAAGCCTTGTTTGTGGCAGCCGGTGTCGGCAGTGTCATAGCAGCGCGCGCATCCCTTTCCGGAGCGGAGGGCGGATGCCAGGCCGAAATCGGAGCCGCAAGTGCGATGGCAGCAGCAGGACTGGCCTATCTGCAGGGCGCATCGGGCGATATCTGCGCGAATGCCGCGGCACTCGCACTCAAGAATCTGCTTGGACTTGCCTGCGATCCGGTTGCCGGGCTGGTCGAGATTCCATGCGTCAAGCGCAACGTCTGTGGCGCGATGAATGCAGTTACTTCTGCTGAGCTTGCCTTGGCAGGCATTCGAAGTGCCATTCCGGCCGATGAGGTCTTTGATGCTATGAGCGCCATCGGCAAAGAGATGAGCTATAAGATTCGCGAAAGCGGACTCGGTGGCATCGCGGCGACTCCGACTGGCCAGAAGATTAAGGAACAGTTATAAAAATGGGAGGGAATCATATGATTTTGCGTCCGCACCATGGGATGTGCTTTCAATTTTATGAAGGAAAAGGCTACAGCGAGGAGTTCACCGACCATATGGGTGCTGTGATGCAGCGGCTCGAGGCGGATCCGGCGCAGCTGATCACGCTGCAGGTGGCGACGGATGAAGTCTGCAGGCAGTGCCCGAACAACATTGACGGCGCATGTGAGGACAATCCAAAGGTAAAACGATATGATGAGGCGGTGCTTGTGGCCTGCGGTCTGCAGGATGGAGCCTGCATTACCTATGCGCATTTTATGGAGACCGTAAAAAGCCGGATCATCGATGCGAAAAAGCGCGAGAACATCTGTGGCGACTGTTGCTGGAACGAAATCTGTGTCAATCATGAAAAGGAGCTTTGAGTCATGCAATATCACGAAGATACATGGGAATTCGGGCAGACATTTCATGATATCCGAAAGAATCGCAATATCCCGCTCAAGCAGGTGGCGGATGAGGAGGTTTCGGTTTCCCAGCTGTCGCGGTTTGAACGGGGCGAGAGTGATTTGTCCGTGACAAAATTTATGCGGGCACTGGCGAATATGAAGGTTGAGATTGGTGAATTCGTGGATGTCATGTACCATCATCAGAGATCAGAGAATATCGCATTTATGACGCAACTGGTGCCACTGGAATACAAACGCGACATTGACGGATTCCGGAGACTTTTCGAGGAGCAAAAGGCAAAATATGCTGCAAATCCGTCCATCTATCAGTATCATTTGAATATGATTCTGGCGCAGAGTTTCATCTGCAAATGTGATGAGACCATCCCGTTTCCGCCGGAATATCTGGATGAGGTGGCGGACTATCTGTTTTCCGTCGAACAGTGGAGAATTTATGAATTGATTCTGATCGGGAATCTGTATTTGTTTTTTGAGATTCCGTTATTGCACAGGATGGGACAGGAAATTTATCATAAGTCAAAGGAGACCGGTGAGAACCAAAAGCTCGCGGTGGTTGTGCTTTTGAATATTTTTGAGACCTGCATACAGCGCAGGGAAACGGAATACGCAGACTATTACCGGGAGCATCTGCCGGAATTCCTGGAAGATGAGACGAAGTTGTATGAGCGCAACATCTATCATTTTCTGCTTGGTTTGTACGAGTATCAAACCGGACAGCGGGAACACGGAATGGAGCGTATGCAGCAGGCGATTACGGTCTATGAGTGGCTGGGATGCGAAAATCTGGCCAATAATTATCGCACCGATTGTCGGAAGTATACGAAAAAGTCATAAAATTTGCATATATGCAAAAAGAATAAACCTCTGTTTTCAATCTCTTATAGTAGGAGAAAAGAAACGGAGGTTTTTTTATGAGTCAAAATCGCGTTCGTGGGATACGAAAAAATGAAGCTTTATTGTGGATTGGGGGATGGACCTCGAAGTTTGGCAATCTGGTATTTGATTATGCAAACAATGTTACGATTGTTAACCTGATTGGAAAGCCATGGGTGCTGGCACTGTATCAGAGTGCGGAGACGCTGATACAGATTCTCTTTAATCTGATCGGTGGTGCGAAGGCTGATCATGGCAATCGCAAGCGTTTGGTCATCGTGACGGATCTGATTGCCGCATGCATCTGCGCTTTGCTGGGATTGTTCATCGGGAGTGGCTGGATGGCGCAGGTGATGATTGTGGCGAATGCGCTGCTTGCGGTCGTATATGCCTTTAATTCGCCGACGTACAAAGCGCTGGTGCGTGAAGTGATCGAGAGAGATCGGATTGGATTTGCCAATTCAATTGCACATGCGGGCGGCGAGATGATTGGGCTAATCGGACCGGTCATCGGCGTGATGCTGGTCGGCCTGATCGGTGCCCGTGGTGCAATGTGGTTTGATGCAGGTACATTTCTCGTATCTGCGCTTTTAGAAATGCGCCTGACGGGAATCACATCGGAAGCGTTCAATGATAGTCCAAAACAAAAGGAATCCGTTTTGGGTCAGATTGCCGCCGGATTCCGTTATCTGTGGGGTGAAAAGCATATTTTGTTTTTGCTGATTCTCGCAGCATTTGTCAATTTCTTCCTTGCCGGATACAATCTGCTTTTGCCATATATGGACCGCGTGTTTGCCGCAGAGGTGCCGCATTTTTACGGAAAAGCATTGTCTGTGAGCGCTGTCGGAGGCATTATCGGTGCGTTTTTCTGCTCGAAAGTGCTGGTGAAAATGCAAAATCGCGTGCGTACATTGCTCCTTTGCCTGCTTGGAACAGGATTGTCGCTTTTGCTGGAGCCGGTTTTGGCAAAACATGCCTTTGCATATCTGGCATTGCTCCCGTTTGGACTGTTTAGTATGGCACTGGCCGGATTTAATATTTTGTTCATGTCGCATGTCCAGATTGCGGTTGATCCGGAATATCTCGGTAGAGTCTTTAGCATTATTTTTACGGTGGCAGTACTTTTTATGCCATGTGGCTCCTTCGTCTGCGCGCATGCGCTGGATTTGCAGCGTGTGGAGAGCTTTTATGTCATAGGGGGCGGAATCTCCTTGGTAACGATTGTCAATCTGTTTATCTCAGTCGGGGATACAATCTCCGACTGAGATAAACGCTCCGCGAGGATGCGCAGAGATTTGCATATGAAATATGTCAGCTACGCTGACGCAAATCTCGCGCCAAGTCTCGCAAGCGAGACTTGAACTGTTGCCATTCACCGCATTCGCCTGTACAATTTTGAAAAAAGTTTTATGGTTGGCGGACACTCAAAAACTGTCGTATATGTACTTCTCATCTAAGGGATACACGGGTGAATTGGAGTGAGCTATGCAAACGGAGTCTGAACCCGGGTATCCCTTAGACTGAGGAGTACATAATATCAATAAATTAAGTGTCCGCCACTTCATAAACCTTTTTTCAAAATGGTTCATTCATCAAAAGAGAGACCGGATTCCTAATTCGGAATCTCGGTCTCAAGAATAACCTGGTTGCGACCATGGTCTTTTGCATAATAGAGCGCATGGTCAACCCGGCGTATGGTCTCGTGATAATCTTCGCCATGATACTGGCAGACACCGATGGAGACGGTGATCGGTTCGATTCCGGTCTCGACTTTGGAGACGCGTGAACGAATCTCTTCTGCGGTCGCACGACCCTGTTCAAGCGTATAGCCCATGAGGAATACGACGAATTCCTCGCCGCCCCAGCGGATAATATAGTCGGTTTCTTTAACCGTTTTGCTTATGGTATCGCAGAGCAGCTGGAGAATGTGGTCTCCGGCTTCGTGGCCGTAGGTATCATTGACATTTTTGAATTTGTCCAGATCGAGCATCAGTACGACAATGTCATCCGAAAAATCATGTTTGAGCGTCGGATGATCCTGATTCAGAATCCGTGTCAGAATCTTGCGGTTGTAGGCGCCGGTCAGCTGGTCTGTGATGGAATTATGTGCGACATCGCGCAGCATGAGATAATGATCCTGGTATGCTTTTTCGTTGATGTAAAGCATCAATACGCATCCGATGAACAGCGGCGCGGCAAGCGTCAGCATCATATCAAAGGTTGCATAGTGAATCCACAGATTGGACAGGATGATATTGGCAAAAAGCAGACCGTGTGCAACAAGATGATATTTGATCGGCATCGCCATGCCGACAGCCAGAAAGGCAAAGTGCATGATGATGAATCCTTCTCGTGCAAAATCACGGTTCGGCAGATAGACAATCGTCCAGATGGTAGCCCACATGGCAATATGTGGAAACAGATAATACAGAATCGCGCCGACCTTATAGCTTTTGATATGTTTGTTGACAATCAGCAAAAACAGAATCGGAACGATGACACTGAAACGCGGAATCACGGTTTTGTAAGCAAAATGTCCGAAAATCTGACAATCGGTAACAAAATAGGTTGTCTGCATCAAAACAGTCAGAATCGCCGAATAGAAGCTGACCGTTCGAAAATAATCAAATTTGGATTGATAGAAGTCTTCCCTAAGCGCCCTATCAATGCGTAGTGATGTAATCATATTTACTTCCCCTCAATAAAATAGACTGCATACTATTTTAACATGAGATTTGTAAAATGGATATTATGAATTTTTGATAATTGTGCTATATTTTGTAATATATTTGTTGTAAAAATCAGAAAGGAAAAATAAATGTCATACTTAATCAAAGATACCACAAAGGAAGAAAGAGAACAGATTGTAAGAGAATCATTAGGCAATATCGACGCCAACTGCGATGGCTGCATGGCGGGACTTGCCGAAATGTATGATGATTATATTGAAGGCAAAAAGGAATTGCGCGAGATCAATATGGAATTTCAGGCGCGCTATGTCAAAGACGACGATATGGAATATCGCGGTGGACATAGCTGCGTCATGTAAAATCCCGGACATTTGATTACGGAAGTTGCATAAACCAGGACATCATGCATCCGCCGGCCGCGCCTGCGTCGAGGATGGATTGGAGATTGTCCGGTTTGATGCCGCCGATGGAATATACGGGAATCCTGCAGGCACTGCATACTTCCCGCACAAATTGGATGCCTCTGCCGGCAAGACCCGGCTTGCATTCTGTCTCAAAGATGGTGCCCAGCACGATCTGTGTTGCGCCGAGGCGCTCGGCTTCGAGGCTTTCATCAAGACTGTGGCAGGAGACACTGCGAATGCGGTATGCAGACAGCAGGTCCGGTTCTTCTTCTGCATATTTGCAGAATTGCGCAAAAGGCAGATGGATGGCATCGCAGTCAATGCGCGGTCCTGTTTCGATATGTCCGTGCAAAAGCATGGGCACTTCATATTGTCGGCACAGGGTTAGCACAGACTGCGCGAGCATTTCATAAGCATCCTCATCCAGATCTTTTTCGCGCAGAATCAGCGCACGCGGGTGATGCTGCAGAATCTTTTGAATCTGCAGCAGATATTCATTTTTAGCAAGGTTGCGATTCGTAATCGCGATTGATTCTTTACACATCGATTCTTTAGACATAGATATAATCATTTAATACCGGTTGCAGACCGCCGTTTTCCATGTCATGATACATTGCCTTGATGGAGCGGCTGTCATTGATTTCGAACTGTTCATCACCGGCATCTTTGTTGTCGGCACAGTCCGGATGTTCTTTGTCATATTTTGACTCATGATCCCCGATTCCGGTGGATACTCCAGCAGAAACTTTCGTTGCACAAATCTTGGTAATGCCGTTGCGAAAAGCGGCAGATTCACGGCTTGAGACCGTAATTCCGGCAAATGGCAGGAAGATGCGATAAGCACACAGGACCTGACACAGCTCGCGTTCACCGACATCGCGCGGATTGATGCGGTCATTGTTGACAATCGGGCGCAGACGTGGACAACTCAGTGAGAGTTCCGCATGCGGATACTTGCGATTGAGATAATAGACATGCAGTCCTGTGGCCAGTGCATCCTTGCGGAAGTCATCGAGCCCGAGCAATGCAGAGAAGCCTGCACCGCGCATGCCGCCCATCAGGGCGCGTTCCTGCGCATCAAAGCGATACGGCCAGACACGCTTGTGACCGAGCAGATGCAGGGTTTCATATTTGTCCGGATTGTAGGTCTCCTGAAAGACGGTAACATAGTCGACTCCGCATTCATGCAGATAGCGATATTCATCCACATTGACAGGATAGATTTCGATACCGATGTTGCGGAAATATTTGCGTGCGATTTTGACCGCTTCGCCAATGTAATGAACATCGGAATATTTGCGGCTTTCGCCTGTGAGCATGAGGATTTCTTCCATTCCGGTTGCGGCAATGACCTGCATTTCGTGCTCGATTTCTTCGAATGAGAGCTTTTTGCGACGAATGTTGTTATAGCAGTTGAATCCGCAGTAAACACAATAATTCTGGCAATAGTTGGCGATATACAGCGGTGTAAAAATGTAGACTGTATTGCCAAAGTGATTGCGTGTCACGAGCTCTGCCTTGCGCGCCATCTGCTCGAGATAAGGTGCGGCAGCCGGGGAGAGGAGTGCTTTGAAATCCTCAATCGAACAGCGCTCATTGGCTAGCGCGCGTTCCACATCGGCGGCGGTATAATTGTCATAGTCGTAGGCTGCCATTGCAGCAAGGACCTTGTCCTTGATATCGGAGGAGAGCACCTCCATACCTGGCATATAAGCCATGTGGTCGGTTCGGGTGGATGGATCCTGCTCTAATGCATGTTTGCGTGCGAGTGCCTCAGGAGGCAACTCGTCGCTGTCGATAAAATAAATCTGATTCTCTTCGTTCATGGCTGCCTCCTAACGCAGGAAACCGGTCAGCGGATCCGATGCGCTGCCGCCTCTGGCAAGCACGCGCCCCATACCGGTCAGATAAGCTTTTCGTCCTGCTTCGATGGCAAGCTTGAATGCGGATGCCATATCCGGGATATTTCCGGCAGTGGCGATTGCGGTATTGGCCATGACTGCGGCGGCTCCCATCTCCATTGCTTCGCATGCCTGAGACGGTTTGCCGATGCCCGCGTCTACGATGATCGGCAAATCGATTTCATCAATCAGAATCTGAATCATTTCTCGTGTGGCGAGACCTTTGTTGCTGCCAATCGGTGCGGCAAGCGGCATGACTGCGGCGGCTCCGGCACTTTGCAGATCGCGCGCAACATTGAGATCCGGATTCATATACGGCAGCACGACAAATCCTTCATTTGCAAGGATTTCTGTGGCTTTGACAGTCTCCTGATTGTCGGGAAACAGATATTTTGCGTCGCGCATGATTTCAACTTTGACGAAATCTCCGCATCCCATGGCACGGGACAATTTCGCAATCCGGACAGCTTCCTCGGCATTGCGCGCACCGGAAGTATTCGGCAAAAGAGTGACATGCTCAGGAATGTGGTCGAGGATGTTTTCACTTTCCTGCGTATTTGCGCGTCTGAGCGCAAGCGTGATAATCTCGGCTCCACCCTGTTCTACGGCTGCCTTGATCAGGTTCATATTGTATTTGCCGGAGCCAAGGATAAAGCGGCTGCCAAATTCCCTGCCTCCGAGGATCAAAGGATCATTCATGGTTTCCCTCCTGTAATATCAATTCAAGTATTTTGTTGGCCTGGTGGCCTGCGCAGATTGCCACGCGTGGTGCCACAAGCCCGATTCCGTTTCCGACATCCGTCTGACGGTCGCCACAGACATACAGTCTGCGCATCATTTGTCTGGTCTCGATTGCGTTGGAATTGCCGATGCCGGCCATCCCGTTGCCGGAAACCACAGTGGCATTCGGCAGCTGTGCCAGAGTCTGCTGCACCAGCATAGCCTTCTGGTCCGGTTTGTCAAAGGCTTCACAGATGAGTGGGAAGCCGTCAAAAATCGGTACAATATTGTCTGCCGTGACTTTGGTAAATACCGTTTCGTATTTCAAATACGGATTAATGTGATTCAAAATATCCAGCAAAGCATCCGGCTTTGGCTGGCCCAGATGCTGAATCTGATACATCTGGCGATTGAGATTGGTCACATCGACCCGGTCAAAGTCAACCAGTTTCAAATGTCCGACGCCGCTGCGCGCCAGCATAACAGCAATATTGGAGCCAAGGCCGCCTAATCCCGCAATTGCGACCTTTGCCTCTCTCAGTTTGTCTTTGATTTCATGCGGGAATCGTGCATCAAAGGCAGCATCCAAGGTTTTTTGATCAATCATTTCAGCCACCTCCCACAAATCGTAAAACTTCTATTGCATCTTCATCCTGAATCACATGATTGCTCAGTTGATCGCGTGGGATGATTTCAAGATTCTTTTCGACGACAATCCGCGAAAGATCAAATCCGGCATCCTGCAAATAGGATTGCAGATTCTGCCCTGCCGCATCATGCGGCTCTCCATTGATGGTTACCATATCAATTGCTCCTTTCATTTGCTCCTTTCATTTGCCTTCCATGCACATCATTTATTTCAATTGGAACTTGCTTCGCAAATTTCCACAAAAAAACGTCTGCGGACTATCCGCAGACGCTAAAATTGTTCATGATATTGCGCAGGATAGACTTCACTTATAATCCAGCGCCTTTTGTGTCGGTGAAAAGTGGTGCTCCCGATTCACCCAACAGTGATTATACTCATTTCTGCACCATGTTACAACCAAATTCTTGCGATTTCATATCATTTTATTACCATTCACAGCCTGTAATCTTGAAATAACATCCTCGCCCCATGGACCCGGTAAGCCCTTCAGGTTTATGAAGTGGCGGACACTTAATTTATTGATATTATGTACTCCTCAATCTAAGGGATGCCCGGGTTCAGACTCCGTTTGCATAGCGCACTCCGATTCACCCGGGTATCCTTTAGATGAGAAGTACATATACGAAAGTTTTGGGTGTCCGCCAACCATAAAACATTTTTTTTCAAAATTGTACAGGCATTCAAAAGACACTTGTCAATCAAGATGCGAGCTTTTGCATATATGAAAACCTGATATGTAATGACCTTTGTCAAGAGGCAACTAGGGTTCGTATGCATCCCAGCCCAGCAAAAGCATACGAACGAGCCGCAAAACCTAGGGTTCGTATGCATCCCAGCCCAGCAAAAGCATACGAACAAGCCGAAAAACCTAGGGTTCGTATGCATCCCAGCCCAGCAAAAGCATACGAACAAGCCGAAAGACCTAGGGTT
This sequence comes from Agathobacter ruminis, assembly GCF_002735305.1. Classification (GTDB taxonomy): domain Bacteria; phylum Bacillota; class Clostridia; order Lachnospirales; family Lachnospiraceae; genus Roseburia; species Roseburia ruminis. The sequence continues at coordinate 24,796 of NZ_PDYG01000128.1, read as the reverse complement.
CGTATGCATCCCAGCCCAGCAAAAGCATACGAACGAGCCAAAAAACCTAGGGTTCGTATGCATGCCAGCCCAACAAAAGCATACGAACGAGCCGAAGAAAACCTAGGGTTCGTATGCATCCCAGCCCAGCAAAAGCATACGAACAAGCCGAAAAACCCAGGGTTTGTATGCATCCCAGCGCGGCAAAAGCATACGAACAAGCCGAAAAACCTAGGGTTCGTATGCATGCCGGCTCAAAAAAACCTAGGGTTCGTATGCATCCCAGCCCAGCAAAAGCATACGAACGAGCCGAAAAACATAGGGTTCGTATGCATCCCAGCGCGGCAAAAGCATACGAATGAGCCAAAAAATAATCGCAAAATGGTTCAGGGCTTACCGGGTCCATGGGGCGAGGATGCTACTGTAATGAATGCTGTGAATTTTGGCATCAATTTGTGACATGAATGTTGGTCAGGGCAACCTGATCTCCGGTGAGTGCACCGTAGATGGCATCCACATTGTCCTGGATTTCTGTGACGCAGTGGATTATGATGCCCCCATTTTCGGAATCAATGGTGATTCTGTTTCCGCTGCGCTTGATGTTGATGATGAAATCAAGCCCTGCCTTGTTTTCGGTTTTCCACTGCTCCCAAGTGCCGAAGTCTTCGGAATGCTGTACCATCATGGTGTTTTTGACATGTGCATCGGATTCCCAGTTCTCGCCATCCATGCGAACCAGCACAAATTCACGGTAGCCCGGACCTTTGACTGTGCCGTCAGTCGAACTGAAGATGTTGATATACGGACAATGCCATACGAGGTGTGCGGTAGGCAGGCTCATGGAATGGAAGCGGATCTGCGTGCCATCGACGATTGGGAAAGGTTCCGTAAATGCCTGGCACCAGCCGTCAATCTGAACATTTGACAGATCGCCGCGCGGCATGTCTTTGATATAGCTGATTTCTTCGGCGATGCGAGGAATGTAATCGTCGGCCACATCCTGTTCGCCTTTACGCACCTGAGAAATCGTGATGTCGCAGTGGACACCGGTCAAAGACAAATAGGCAAATCGGGTGCTGTCCGGAAGGGCAATGATGATATCATTTGTATTTTCATAATTGGTTACGCGCAGCTGGAGATGATCCTTGACGCGCACAGCATCAATTTCATATGCAATTCCACGACGGTCCTGAGAAATCGGCAGACTGCCCTTGGTACTGGTCTGTTTGTAATTGCGGCAGCCCACAGCCTCAAAGGTTCCGTCAAAATCAAGCTTTCCGTATTCAAAATACATCAAATCCTTGCGCAGCTTGTCTTTTGGACCATGGACACGACCGTCTAACGCATCAAAGAGGAGCAGGGTTGGCTTGGCCTGTTTCTCATCGTAACCGGACATCGGGCGTACGTGGACGCGAATATGAGTCGGCGCCTGCGTAAGCAGGATGCCCTGAGAGCATTCGTTGCCGATGTCGACACAGTGAAGTTCGTTGTGCTTGGTCAGCGAACCTGCATCAGACTGCTCTTTCATGCCGTATTCCGTATCAAGGTCAATCATATGAAGCATGATTTTGGCAAAGCGTGCGTCAAACTGTGTATCGAATCCCTTGATGATTTCTTCGCGGACCTTTTGCTGTGGAATCGGATCACGGTAGCTTCGTTTGGATGTCATGGCATCATAGGAATCCGCGACAGAAATGATGCGCGCAATTTCAGGGATGTCATCCCCGATCAGTCCGTCCGGATAGCCGCGTCCGTCATATCGTTCATGATGATAATGGGCGCCGATACTCAGGTATGGAGAGACACTGATGCTCGAGAGAATCTGATTGCCGATGACCGGATGGCGCCGAATGGCATCGAATTCTTCATCCGTCAGTCGTCCGTCTTTGTTGATAATCGCATCCGGAACACCGATTTTGCCGACATCATGGAGCAGTGCCGAGAAATAGATTTCTTCACATTCTTCCTCCGTCTTGCCGGCAAGACGCGCAATCTCTCTGGAATATTCCGCAACACGTGTGGAATGTCCGTGTGTATACTGATCCTTCGCATCGATTGCGGATGCAAGTGCTTCTGCGGTCTGTTCGAAGAGGTTATGGATCTTTTCCTGCTCGTCTTTCAAGTATTCGATTTCCATGCGGTTGGCTTTTTCCGCCCGTTCATTTAAGTCCATCAGAACAAAGATAAACAGCATGACAAAGATGCCGACCGTCGAGATGTTGATGACGGACAGACCGTAGGCAAAAAGCTGAATCACCGAACCGAACATGGTGATCAGCGTAAATATAATAATCGGAATATAGATTTTGCGGCTGATTTTGGAATGAATCTGAAAAATCAATGACAATTGCAGCATGGTGATCATGACCGGGAACAGGTAGCTCAGCAAAAAGCCCGGAGCACGCTGATAATTGTTTGATGCATCGAAGGTATAATAGAGCCCCGTGAATGCGGAAATAATCAACAAAATAGTGCCGAGCGTAAACAGAACTTCACAAACAATCAGTCGACGCGGTGCTTTTTGCAATTCTTCGACCGTGTGATACAGATCAATCAGGTAAATAGTAAGGACATGCAGCAAGAACAAGGTCAAAAAGTAGACCAGGAAATTGCTGATGCGAACCGCCCAGAACCCGAAGGTGCTCGTATCCCCCCTGTAAATATATGCTGCGCGGTCGGACAACAGAAGAAACATTGCTCCGATTTCCATCGAAACAAGAATCCGTTTTCGCGACTTGGAAATGGATGTTGTCATAAGCGCAAGAAGCGCCAGTATACCGCAGGCACCACTCAGAAACAGCATAATTGAAAGCTGGTGTGCTCGTAAAAATTCCCACATAGTTAAACCCTCCAAATTTACATAACCATGTTCTTATTTTAAGACTCTTACGAAAATAACTCAATTGCTTTTATTTGATTGCGATACGAAACCGGTTAGGATATAATCGAGCTATGATGGACGATAAGAACAAGAGGATAATTGAATTACTGGAGCAGGATGGGCGCATGACCTATCAGGAGATCGGAAACCGTCTGGGCATTTCACGCGTGGCAGCCAAAAAGCGCGTGGAGAAACTGGAAAAAAGCGGTGTGATTGCCGGATATCGCGTGCTGGTTCGTGAGGATGATATTGTCATTCTTTTGATGGATCTGGCGATTTATCCGGAGCATTATCAGGCGGCGATGGATTATTTTTCCAACCGGATTCCGGAGGCAGTGCAGGTCCTCGGATATGGTGACGCAAATCGGATTCAGGTGCAGCTTCGCTCATCGAGCGTGGAGCGGCTGAGGCAGATTGCGGCCCAGATTCAGACGGACTGTAAGCCGTGGTTTCAGAGTTGTAACTGTCGGGCGGTAAAAGAAGTCGGAAAAGACTGGTTTTCATTTTCAAGTCAGCCATAGAGTGATAGAATAAAACCGGAATCGTTTTCTGCGAAAGAGATAAAATGGAGAAAATCAGGAAACACATTCGTGTACAGGGCTTTGTGCAGGGCGTCGGTTTTCGCTACAGAGCAAGACAGGCGGCCGATTATGTGGGCGTGACCGGCTGGGTGCGCAATGACGCGGACGGAGCAGTGACCATGGAGGCACAGGGCACGGAAGAACAGATTGATACAATGCTTCTGATGATACAAAAAGGAGCATTTGTGAATATAGAACAGCTTGAAGCCAAATCGATTCCACTGGTGGAAGAGGAATATGGCTTTGAAATCCGTGAGTCAATGGGAGACTATTTCGGATTTTGGAATCGTAAATAAGAGAGGAAATATAATGGTTTACAACAACATACTGGAGGCTGTCGGACATACGCCGATGATACGGCTGAACCGTATGGCGGAGCCGGACAGTGCAGAGATTCTTGTGAAATTTGAAGGAGTCAATGTTGGCGGTTCCATCAAAACCCGTACCGCGCTTGAGATGATTCAGGCGGCGGAAAAGGAGGGGCTTTTGAATGAGGACACCATCATCGTTGAACCGACAAGCGGGAATCAGGGAATTGGCCTGGCGCTGGTCGGAGCGGTCAAAGGATATCGCACGATTATCATTATGCCGGATTCGGTGAGTGAGGAGCGCCGCAAGATTGTGCGCCATTACGGAGCGGAAGTAAAACTGATCCATGACGCCGGAGACATCGGCGCATGCATCGAGGAATGTCTGCAGACCGCACTGCGCATGCAGGAAAAGAATCCGAATGTCTTTGTGCCGCAGCAGTTTGCAAACCGCAACAACATCCGTGCGCACAAGAACCATACCGCACTGGAGATTATGGAACAGGTTGCAGGGCCGATTGACGGATTTTGTTCCGGAATCGGAACCGGAGGTACCATCACCGGAATCGGCGAAGTATTAAAAGCACAATATCCGGAAATCGAAATATGGGCGGTAGAGCCTGAAAATGCAGCGATTCTCGCCGGTGGAACCATCGGGACACATTTGCAGATGGGAATCGGCGATGGCATCATACCGGATATTTTGAATCAAAACATATATGACGAAATTTATATCATCACCGATGAGGAGGCGCTGAATACATCCAAGCGCCTGGCCAAGGAGGAAGGTCTGATGTGTGGAATATCAAGCGGAACCAATGTGGCAGCCGCAATTAAACTGGCCAAAAAACTCGGGCCGGGAAAGACTGTTGTGACGGTATTGCCGGACACGGCAGAAAGATATTTTTCAACACCTTTGTTTGAAGAATAAAATATTTTTGGAGAAAGCAGAAACATGAAACGAGATTTTTTGAAACCGATTGTAAAACGCTGTGCATGGGCACTGTTGGCGGGAGTTATGGTGATAAACAGTGTCATTCTCGGGGACGAGAGTGACGAGTCGTCGGAAAGCAGAAGCATTGGAGGTGCGGCTGCGGTGACCGGACAGGCAGAAGGGGTGGATTATTCCGCAATTCTGTATGACGAATCAAACGGACTTCCGACCTCGGATGCCAATACGGTTTATGCAACCAGCGACGGATTTATCTGGATAGGAGGTTACAGTGGTCTGATTCGCTATGACGGCACCAATTTCAGCCGTCACAGTTCATCCGGAGGGGTTGCGAATGTTAACGCACTTTATGAGGATCATCTCGGACGAATTTGGGTCGGCACAAATGACAACGGCGTTGTAATGCTCGAAAAAGGCCACAGTATGCATTTCACCCATGCAGACGGCCTGACCTCTTCGACCATCCGCACCATTTCGGAAGATGGACTCGGAAATGTATATATGGGGACGACACAGGGAATCTGCTATATCGATTCCGAAATGAAAATGCATCGCCTTCATGACATCCGAATCAGCAATGCATATATTATCCGCCTGATTACGGATGCCAACGGAAATGTATACGGATGCGCGAGAACCGGCGCATGCTTCCGCATCAGAGACGGAAAAGTCAATGCCCATTTCAGCGGTTCGGACCTTGGAATCGGCGATATCACAGATATTTATACGAAGCCGGATTCATCAGACAAGGTATACCTCGGCACCAGTCATGGACTGTTTTGCGAGGGAAGCTTTGAACGCCGCTTTGCGGATCTGCGCAAATGGCGCGTGCGCGATGCCGACAACCCGGAGAACAGGATTGACACTTCCATTAACTGGATTACCTATGCGGCAGACCGGTTCTGGGTGCTTTCGGATGACAAGGTTACCTACCTCGATCCGGAGGGAAAGTTTCATTTCCTTGAAGATTTGCCGGTGAACAGTTCGCTGCGCAATATGACGGAAGATTACGAGGGCAACCTTTGGGTTTCTTCGGCGCGTCAGGGTGTCATGAAGATTGTGGCCAACAAATTTTCCGATGTGTCGGAACAGGCGGGGCTCGAACCGAGTGTAGTCAATACTACCTGCCTCAGAGACGGCACACTCTATATCGGTACCGACAGCGGCCTGCAGATCATCGGGACAGACCAGAAGCCGGTAACCAACAAATTGACCGAATATATCGGGGACAGCAGAATTCGCTGCATCATGAAAGATTCCGATGACAATCTGTGGATCTCCACTTATACGAATGATGAGGGACTGATTTGTTACTCGAAGAACAATGAAATCCGCGCATATACCACGGAAGACGGTCTGCCGAGCAACCAGACGCGAGGAACCAAGGAGGCAAAGGATGGTTCCATCCTGGTGGCGACCAATCTCGGACTGGCTGTTTTGCAGGATGGCAAAGTCAAAAAAGTATATGACGAAAATGCAGGATTGCGCAACAGCGTCATCCTGACAGTGGAAGAAGGCGCCAACGGAGAGCTTTATCTCGGCACCGACGGCGATGGAATATATGTGATTGAGCATGATGTGATCAAGACCATCCGACGCGAAAACGGACTGACCAGCGATGTCATTATGCGCATCAAGCGGGATGACGAAAACGATGTCTACTGGGTGATTTCTTCGAATTCGCTTTCCTATCTCAAGGACGGGGAAGTGCATACGGTTGACCAGTTCCCATACAGCAACAACTATGATATCTATTTGGACAATAACGGAAATGCATGGGTGCTTGCATCCAACGGAATCTATGTCGCAAATGTCAAAGCAATCTTAAGCGGCGATGAGTTTGAATATTTCTTTTATGATATTGCATGCGGTCTGCCAAGTTCGCCGACGGGAAATTCATATTCCGAACTGACAAAGGATGGCGTCCTGTATGTGGCGACACGAACCGGCGCATGTCGGGTTAATATCAACCAGTATTTTGAAAAGACACATGATATTCGACTGATTGTACCTTATATAGAAGCGGACGGAAATTATTATTTCCAGGAAGATGATCATGCATTCCATATTCCGGCCTCTTCACGTGTCGTGACCATATACGGATTTGCACTGACTTATTCCATGGTCAATCCGCGCATCTCATATTGTCTGGAAGGCTTTGAGGATTCCGAGACAATGGTGGACAAAAAGGATATGGCCGAGGTTCGCTATACCAACCTCAAAGGCGGCGAATACAAATTCTGTATGTCGGTTGTCAATGCCTCCACCAAAAATGTACAGCAGGTGGCGAGTGTCAAAATTATCAAAGAAAAAGCATTCTATGAATGGGTGTGGTTCAACCTGTTATGTCTGTGTATTCTGCTCATCCTGGCATGGGCGCTGGTGCGACTGTACATCGGACACCGCACCAAGATCTATAAGCAGCGCGAGCAGGAAGGCAAGACATTTGTCCGCGAGATGACGGAAGCATTCGCAAAGACAATCGATATGAAAGACCGTTATACGAATGGTCACTCCAAACGTGTGGCGGAATATACAGCAATGCTGACCGAAGAACTTGGCTATGACAATGAGACGGTGGAAAAATATTACAACATTGCATTGTTGCATGATATCGGCAAAATCGGTGTACCGTCTGAAGTGCTCAACAAGCCTGACACACTGACGCCGGAAGAATATGACATCGTCAAATCACATTCCATACTCGGATATAATGTATTAAAAGATATCAGTATTATGCCGGAGCTGGCAATCGGCGCAGGCGCACATCATGAGAGACCGGACGGAAAGGGGTATCCGAGAGGTCTCAAAGAAGATCAGATTCCGCGTGTGGCGCAGATTATTGCAGTTGCGGATACGTTCGATGCAATGTATTCCGAGCGTCCGTATCGCAAGCGGATGAAGTTTGAAAAGATTGTGGAAGTCATGATAGAAGTATCCGGCACACAGCTGGCATCCGACGTGGTCGACGCATTTTTGCGGCTGGTGGAAAAAGGAGAATTCCGTGCACCGGATGATGAAGGAGAGGGAGTAACAGAAGTAATAGACAATATTGAAAAATCATAATTGACTGGCACTATTACATAGAATTATAATATTGTATATACAATTATAACCAAAATGAATAAGGGAGGGTTTTTATGGCAAATCAAGCGACTCGAAAAAAGGGCACAATCGCACAGGCCCTGAATGGCTTCTCAGGTTTTACCATCAAAATGTTTCTGGGTAGCGCAGTGCTGATGCTCGTATTTTTGGCTGTCATTGCAGTGAATTTTTTGAATTTCTACAATGTACAGTTTGTGACGGAAAAGTATCAGATGGAAATCCGCAAGGATGTGCAGACAATCAACAAGCGTTTGCTGTTCGCGTTGGCGTCCAATGATGCAGAGGTCACGGCAGCACAGGCCGAAGACCTCGAATCACGATTTGAGAAAATCAGCGGATATTTCTCAACGATTTCAAAGAATTTGCATAATGAGGAACTTGGCCAGCGACTGGATACAAATTGGAATGCGTTTAAGGACGCCTCCTTTGAGATGATCGATTTGATCAATGCAGGCGATATCAGCGGTGCATTGGAATATTACAATGCAAAATTAAATGATGTGTCCGAGACTCTGGCGGATTCGCTTGATGAGACAGGTAACCTTGCAGAGGAAGCGGCACATTCCAAGTATGTGGCGATTCTGGTAATCATGGTTATCGCAGTGATTGTACTTTTGGTTGCACTTGCTGTGATTGTGATGGTAAATCGCAGGCAAAGCAAGAATCTGATTCATGACATTGAGGAAGATCTTAATGTATTAATTGAGGCAAGTTCGGAACTGGCCAAAGGAAATGTACATGTGGAAATCGACTACGATGTGGACAACGAGATTGGAAAGGTAGCCGATCAGCTTCGTGCGGCCGTTCGTGCACTCGTATCTTACATCGACAAAATCGGAGATGTCATGTCGACCATGGCCGGCGGCAATTTCAATATTGTATTTGAAGAAGAATTTGATGGCGATTTCAAAGCCATCCAGGATGCCATCGAGAGCTTCTCCCGTGAGATTTCCGATTCCATGAATGAGATTATGGAAGTATCCGGAATGGTTTCCGAGGGTGCAACGCAGATCGCAGGTGCCGGACAGAATCTGGCGGATACGGTTACAAATCAGGCGACCATCGTTGACGAACTGTCCGTGACGGTCAACCAGATTACCGATCAGATTTCAAGCAATTCAACAGATGCGGAAAGCATTTCCCGCGAAGTAGAAATCGTGGCGGAAAATATTGTCGAAGGAAACCGCAAGATGCAGGAAGTAGTGACTGCGATGAATGCGATTTCCGATTCTTCACAGGAGATTTCAAAGATCATCGATACCATCAATTCGATTGCAGATCAGACCAATCTGCTTTCCCTGAATGCGAGCATCGAAGCAGCGCGCGCAGGCGAAGCGGGAAAGGGCTTTGCAGTTGTTGCAACAGAAGTATCGCAGCTGGCGGGACAGACGGTTCAGGCAGCTCAGAGTACTGCGGAATTAATCAATACCTCTCTGCGCAGCGTGGCAGACGGCATTTCGGTTGCAAACAGCACCGCGGAAGAACTCAGTGGTATGGTATCGCAGGTACAGGGTATTGCTGACAAGGTGAAACTGATTGCGGAAGCATCCACCTCTCAGGCAACTTCTGTCAAAGATATGTCATCGAACATCGGACAGATTGCATCTGTCGGACAAAATAATGCTGCCACCTCGGAAGAGTCACTTGCGCTTAGCTATGAGATGAGCGATCATGCAAAATCATTGCGTGGTCTCGTAGAGCGCTTTGAATTAAAAGAATAAGATGTACATGAAAGGGCTGACTCCTGTCGGTCCTTTTTTGTTCATTTTTAAATTCTGTCACTTTCATATGGGACAAAAGTTGAAGATGTATTGTTTGAAACTTTACGGATGGCATGCTTTAATGAGAGTAACAGGAGGATTCTTCTTGAGGAAAACAATGTGCTGACGAGCACGAGGATTAAAGTTAAAGGAGAAGGTATAATGAAACAGAAAATTCAAAGTTTCGGCCGTTTCTTAAGTGGAATGGTCATGCCAAACATCGGTGCATTTATCGCCTGGGGCTTAATCACCGCACTCTTTATCGCAACGGGATGGATCCCGAATGAAAAGTTAAGTAGTATCGTATCACCTATGTTGACCTATGTGCTTCCGACATTGATCGCTTACCAGGGCGGTAAGATGGTCGGCGGAGAGCGTGGAGGTGTCATGGGTGCAATCATGACCATCGGTGTCATCTGCGGAACAGAATACACCATGTTCATGGGCGCAATGATTGCCGGACCACTTGCCGGATGGATCATTAAGAAATTTGACAAGGCAGTTGAAGGAAAAATTCCTGCCGGATTTGAAATGCTTGTAAACAACTTCTCAGTAGGTATCTTCGGTCTGGTACTTGCCATCATCGGATTCTTCCTGATTGGACCGTTTATGGGTGCTGTACTTGCAGTATTAAATGCAGGTGTTGATGTATTGGTAAATCACGGATTGCTTCCGCTGGTATCCATTTTCGTAGAGCCTGCAAAGGTACTCTTCCTGAATAACGCAATCAACCACGGAATCTTTACTCCACTTGGAGCAGAGCAGGTTGCTGAAGCAGGAAAGTCTATCTTCTACATGATCGAGACCAACCCTGGTGCAGGTACCGGTGTATTGGTTGCTTACTGGTTATTCTCAAAGGATCGTGTGACAAAAGCATCCGCTCCTGGAGCACTTGTAATTCACCTGTTAGGTGGTATTCATGAAATTTACTTCCCATATGTATTGATGAACCCGATTCTGCTTCTTGCTACCATCGGTGGTTCCGTAGCAGCAATGTTCTTCAATACCATTTTAGGACTTGGACTTTCAGGCCCTGCATCACCGGGAAGCGTAATCGCTTATGTCGGAATGGCTCCTAAGGGATCAACCGTATTGGTATTGTTAAGCGTAGTAGTAGCAGCTGTTGTATCATTCCTGATTGCAGCTCCACTGATTAAGTTAACAAACGGAAAGCAGTCTTTGGAAGAGTCTCAGAGCCAGATGAAGGCAATGAAGGCAGAGGCAAAGGGTGTTACAGTTGATGCAGCAGATGTAAAGCACATCGTATTTGCATGTGATGCCGGAATGGGATCATCCGCAATGGGCGCAACCGTATTAAAGAAAAAGCTGGCAGCAGTCGGACGCGATGATATCGAAGTAACACATGCTTCTGTATCTGAAATCCCTGCAGGAACCCAGATCGTTGTCACCCACAAAGACTTGCAGGAACGCGCACGCAAGAGTGCACCGCAGGCAAGACTTGTATTGATTTCAAACTTTATGTCAGCACCGGAATACGATCAGCTGGCACAGGAATTGTCGCGATAAATCATTATTTGGAAAGCGGGGATTGTGCTGATGAATATAACACCACGAATTCATCAGATTATTAATATGTTGCTGGATCATCAGTCAGAATCTCTGACAGATCAGAAGATTGCTGACCGGATTGGAGTCAGCAAGCGTACAATCCTGCGCGATATGGATGAAGTATCGGAGATTATTCAACAAAACGGACTTGTTTTGGAGCGAAAAAAGGGAGAAGGAAGCCGACTGGTCGGCGAAACGGATACAATCGCGCGATTCAAAGAGTCGCTCGAAAACGGGAGTCGCGCGGAAGCATCCGACAAAGACGCCCGCCGCAATCAGCTCCTTCTGCTCTTGCTCGGAAGCAAGGAACCGCAAAAACTATATTATTATGCGCAGAAGCTAGGGGTTAGCGAAGCAACAATCAGTACTGATCTCGAATCTCTGGAGCCGTGGGCAAAAGAATGCCATCTTTCAATCCTAAAGCGCCCGGGCTACGGAGTGACGCTGGAGGGCTCGGAAAAGAATTTCCGGAAAGCACTTCAGCGCCTGATTAGTGCGAATGTTTCGAATGACCATGTCAGGGAGTTCCTGAAGAATGGCAGCAATGTGGTTCTTCAGTCCCTCCAGCAGAACAACCTTGACGACAATATCTACAGCCTCATGGACGGAAAAATCCTGACGCGTGTACAGAGACTGCTCGAATCCATTGATAATGAGCATCTCAAAAGGCTGGCTTCGGAAGCATATGTGGGCCTGATCATTCATATCACCATTGCAGTGGAACGCATTCTGCAGGGGGAACTCGTGGAGGAAGAAAACACTCTGACACAAAAGTTCCGTGTGGATGACGACACGCATCTGGCCCGTACAATCGCAGACAAACTGGAAGAAGAATTTGCGATCAGTATTTCAAAGCAGGAAGTGGAAAACATCATGCTCCACATCAAGGGCGCGAAAATCCAGTACTTTAACGGATCGTCCGAGACCAAGATCGGGACCGAGAAACTGCTCGGAATCATCGACAGCATGATTGAATCCTACGATCCGGAAATTGCCAGCGAGCTCAAGTATGACGAAGAATTCATACATGGCCTGCTGATGCACTTGGAGCCTGCAATCGTGCGTCTCCAATACGAGATGAACATTCACAATCCTCTTCTGGAGGAAATTCAAACCGAATATCCGGATGTGTTTGCACGGTGCAAAAAAGCAGCGCGCGTCATCACAGAGGAATTCGAAAAAGAGGTACCGGACGCGGAAATCGGGTATTTGACCATGCATTTTGGTGCAGCAGTCGAACGAATCCGGGACCGAAAACAAAACAGCAGATGTGTCAACATCGGAGTCATTTGTGCAAGCGGATTCGGTCTGGCGAGGCTTATGATGGCCAAACTGTCCAGAGAATTGCGAAACGAAGATGTGCAGTTATCCGCCCTCGGGATTGAGGAACTGACTCCTTATGTGACAAGTCGAATCGACTTTTTCCTGTCGAGTCTGGCGCTGGAAGGCAACAAAGTCGATATCGTACAGATTTCGCCCCTGATTACGGTGCGCGACATAGAAGTAATCCGGATGAAAATCCAGGAATATGCACATATGCCGGCAAAGACACAGGAGACGGATTTTACCAGACAATTGGATGAGATCAATTATCTCACAGCAAAAATAAAAAGTGTGCTCAGACGCTATCGGCATCTGGAATTGCCGGCGAATCAATCGCTAGATGACATTTTTACGCTGCTGGCGGAGGAAGTCACCGGAAGCTCAATGAGCGCGATGGTGCTTCGGGCAGACTTTGAGAACCGAGAAAAGATAATGAGTCAGCTGTTCCCGGAACTGGGATTTGCGCTGTTTCATTGTAAGAGCCGGGCGGTCAATGAATGCAGCATTCTGACGGCAACGGCCAAAGGAAGCGATTTGTTCACGGATCCGTCCATGAAACAAATCAAAGCGATCATCTGCATGACAATGCCGGATGATCAGGAGATTAAGGAAAACGGAAAAATGTTGGGAGAAGTCAGCAGTGCGCTGGTGGACGAAGATGACCTGCTTGCGTTGATCGAAAGCGGTCAGGAAGATACGATTCGTAACCGCATGCAGAGCATATTACGCCGCTATTTCAACGCTTTTCTGAATCATTTTTAGTGGGACCTAATCAATATGGAGGAAATTTGACCATGGTATTAGAAAAGAAAAATATCAAAATTAATTGTCCGACGATGGCGAAGGAAGACATCATTCGTCAAATGGGACAGATGTTTGTGGAGCAGGGCTACACAACACCGCTTTATACGGAAGCCATGGTGGAGAAAGAGACCGTTTTCAATACCAATATTGGAAATGCCATCGCTATTCCGCATGGAGTGGAGTCGGCGCGCAAGGAAATTCTCAAGACAGGAATGATCCTGCAAACCTATCCGCAAGGAGTTGATTGGGGGGATGGTGACATGGTGAAAGTGGTGATTGCAATCGCTGCTGTAGGGGACGAGCATCTCGATGTGCTCAGCAAAATTGCCATGACACTTTCGGAACCGCAGGAAGTCGAACGACTTCTTACTATGACCGAAGATGAAATTTATACGCTATTTGCAGCGGATTAACAAACAGATTGTATAGACGAGAGGTGTAAATTATGAAGACAAGAGCAGTACGCATGTATGGAGAGATGGATCTTCGCTGTGAAGAATTCGAACTTCCGGAAATTAAAGACGATGAAATTTTGGTAAAGATTATCAGTGACAGTATCTGTATGTCAACTTACAAGCTGGCAAAGCAGGGCAAGAAGCACAAGAGAGCACCGCAGGATATCGATGTAAATCCGATTATCACAGGACATGAGTGCTCCGGCGTGATTGTGGAAGTCGGTGCAAAATGGAAAGACAAATATCATGTAGGTGATAAATGGGCGTTGCAGCCGGCATTGAATTATCAGGGCAAGCTTGACTCGCCTGGATACAGCTATCGTTTCTGCGGCGGAGATGCAACCTATTGCATTATGCCACATGAGGTAATGGAACTCGATGCACTCCTGCCATACAATGGAGAAGCATTCTATCAGGCATCACTCGGTGAGCCGATGAGCTGTATCATTGGTGGATATCATGCAAACTATCATACCAACAAGCAGAATTATCAGCACGCCATGGGTACCAAGACCGGTGGCAACATCCTGATCATGGGTGGATGCGGACCGATGGGACTCGGTGCGGTCAGCTACGGACTGTATACAGAGAATCGTCCGAAGCGCATCGTGGTTACCGATGTGGACGACGCAAAGCTTGCGCGCGCAGCAGAGGTGATTTCACCGGAAGAAGCGGCAGCTAAGGGTATCGAGCTGATTTATTTCAACTCATCCGTTGAAAAAGCAGAAGAAAAATTGATGGAGATTACAGACGGACACGGATACGATGATGTATTTGTCTATGTTCCGATTCGTCCGGTTGCAGAGATGGGAGACCGTCTTCTGGCATTTGACGGCTGCATGAATTTCTTTGCAGGCCCGACCAACCAGCAGTTTACTGCAGAAATCAATCTCTACAATTGTCATTATACGAGTACACATATTCTGGGCACTACCGGAGGAAACAATGACGATCTGCAGGAGGCACTTGACCTCGCAGCGCAGGGACTCATCAATCCATCCGTAATGGTAACCCATATCGGAGGTCTGGATTCGGTTGCGGAAACCACCTGCAATCTGCCGGACATCCCGGGAGGAAAGAAACTGTGCTATACACAGATTGACCTCCCTCTGACCGCTCTTACAGATTTCGAGGAAAAGGGAAAGACGGATCCGCTTTTTGCAAAGCTTGATGAAAGTGTGAAAAAGCACAATGGTCTCTGGAATCCGGAAGCAGAAAGAATTCTGCTTGACCACTTCCATGTAGAAATCTAAGAGATATACTTATATCGCAGATGAACCCGCACTCCATCTGCGATACCCCTTCATAGCAAAAGAGCCGCAGGCATGGAACTGCGGCTTTTTTTGCGTAGTTATGGATAATATAACTTATGATGTAGTTCTCAAATGCGCGCGCGTGCGTTAAAATAATAAACAGATGACTATAAAGCAAGGGGGCATTGCAAATGAATAAAGAAATACCTTATAAGATTTATCTTGAAGAAAACGAACTTCCGACACAATGGTACAATGTGCGTGCGGATATGAAAAATAAGCCGGCTCCGATTCTGAACCCGGCAACCTTAAAACCGATTACAATTGACGAACTGTCACCGATTTTCTGTACGGAACTGGCGAAGCAGGAGCTCGACGAGACAACACCATATTTTGATATCCCGCAGGAAATCCGTGATTTTTACAAAATGTACCGTCCTTCTCCGCTGGTAAGAGCCTATTGCCTCGAGAAGAAACTCGGAACACCTGCACATATCTACTACAAATTCGAGGGTAATAATACCTCCGGAAGTCACAAGTTAAATTCTGCAATCGCGCAGGCGTATTACGCAAAGCAGCAGGGTTTAAAGGGTGTGACGACGGAGACCGGTGCAGGACAGTGGGGAACCGCATTGTCCATGGCATGTGCCTATTTTGATCTCGACTGTCAGGTCTATATGGTAAAAGTATCTTATGAACAAAAGCCGTTCAGACGCGAAGTGATGCGCACCTACGGAGCGAAGGTAACACCGTCTCCATCCATGACCACAGAAGTCGGCAAGCGCATCAACGCGGAGCATCCGGGTACCACAGGAAGCCTTGGCTGCGCCATTTCGGAGGCCGTAGAAGCGGCAACCACACAGGAAGGCTATCGCTATGTGCTCGGATCGGTATTGTCACAGGTGTTGCTGCATCAGACCGTCATCGGTCTCGAGACCAAAGCTGCATTGGACAAATATGGCATCAAAGCGGATATGATCATCGGCTGTGCCGGAGGCGGATCCAATCTCGGCGGCCTGATCTCTCCGTTCGCGGGCGAGATGCTGCGCGGCGAAGCGGATTATGAGATCATTGCAGTGGAACCGGCATCCTGTCCTTCCTTGACACGCGGCAAATATGCATACGATTTCTGCGACACCGGCAAGATTTGCCCACTCGCCAAAATGTATACACTCGGCAGCAATTTTATTCCATCAGCAAACCATGCAGGCGGACTCCGCTATCACGGCATGAGCTCCATTGTTTCACAGCTGTACGAAGACGGTTATGTAAAAGCAAGATCGGTAGAGCAGACAGAAGTCTTCAAGGCTGCTGAAATGTTTGCAAAGGTAGAAGGAATCCTTCCGGCACCGGAGAGCTCTCATGCCATTAAAGTCGCCATTGATGAGGCGCTCAAATGCAAGGAGACCGGCGAGACGAAGAACATTGTATTCGGCCTGACCGGAACCGGATATTTTGATATGGTGGCATATCAGAAATACAACGATGGCGAGATGAGTGATTATATTCCAACCGACGAAGAAATTGCAAAGAGCCTTGCCACATTACCAAATGTATAACAAGAATCCCCGGAGATCAAATCCGGGGATTCTTTGTGTAGAAAAATCTGAAAACTATTTATACAATCTGAAAAATTCGGTATACTATAAGATATGACAGACTATCTAAAAGGAATGGAGAAAAGGTATGAGCAGAGACTTCATTAAAAATGGACTCGAGTCAGCTCCGGGGGGATTTCTCATTTATCGAGCAGATGAGTCAGAAGAGATTCTTTATGCAAATGAACAGCTGATTAAGATTTTTGAATGCGATACCTATGATGAATTTTTGGAAGTGACGAAGGGCTCTTTCCACGGAATGGTGCATCCGCAGGACCTCGACTATGTAGAGGGGCGTATTGTGGCACAGATTCAGACGGATGATACGCATTTTGATTATGTACATTATCGCATTGTCACCAAAACAGGCAAAATACGCCATTTGGAAGATTACGGACGATATGTGGAGACAATGGATGAGGGACCGCTGTTTTATGTGTTTGTCACAACAAGCAGGATGAAGCTCGACCCTTTGACCGGTTTGCCAAATGACTGGTATTTTCTCGGTCTGGCACAGAGCTGGCTTCCGGGGGCCTATCAATCCGGAATTCAACCCATCATTTTGACCTTTAACCTCGTCGGAATGATGGGATACAACGATAAATACGGACGCGAAGAAGGAGATAACCTTCTGGTTGCGTTTGGTAACCTGATTCAAAGATATTTTGGATCGGAGCATTGTTCACGCTTTGGAGAAGATCATTTCTATGCATTTACGGAGTCCTATCAGATCGATGTAATGCTCAATGAACTGATTGTAGAATTGCATGAACTAAACAGCGGCAAGTCATTGCCGGTGAAAATCGGAATCTGCAAATATGTGCCGGATGTGCCGATTTCGACCATCTGTGACTGGGCGCGAATGGCGGCAGCAGCAAAGAAGTCGTCGTATGGCTCAAGCTTTGTCTGGTTTGATGAGAAAATGTCTGCGGAATATACCCGCAAGCAATATATCCTGACACACCTCGATCAGGCGCTGGTCAACGGCTGGATACAGATATATTTCCAACCGGTTGTGCGGACCCTGTCAGGGCGTGTCAGCAGTGCAGAAGCGTTGGTTCGCTGGATTGATCCGCATTACGGCACCATTTCGCCGAATGAATTTATCCCATTGCTGGAAGAAAACGGGCTGTCCTACAAGATCGACCGCTTTGTGGTCAACCGTGTGGCACAGCTTCTACAGCGACAGATTCGCAGAAAAGAGATGCTGACACCGGTATCGGTCAATATTTCCCGGTCGGATTTCGAACTGATTGATCCGGTCGATATGGTTGTGAAGGCCGTAGATGAATATGCGATTCCGCGAAGACTGATTTACATCGAAATTACCGAGACGGCTTTGACCAACGACAATGGCCGGATTCGCCATGGTATCGAGCAGTTCCATCAGGCGGGATTCCAGGTGTGGATGGACGATTTCGGAAGCGGATATTCTTCTTTGAATGTCTTAAAGGATTATGATTTTGATGAAATCAAAATCGACATGGTATTCATGAAGAACTTTGACGAACGCGTCAAAAATATCGTGACGATGGCCGTACAGATGGCCAAAAAACTGGGCATTCATACACTCGCGGAAGGTGTCGAAACGCAGGAACATGTGGAATTCCTCAAATCCATCGGCTGTGAAAAGATGCAGGGATACTATTTTGGCCGACCGATGCCGTTTGAAGAGGCAGTTGCATATATCAAGGACAATCAGATGGCGACAGAGACGCGTGAACAGATTGCATTTTATGATGCAATCGGTTCGAGAGATCTGGTTTCAGACAGACCTCTTGCGATGTTTTTGTACGCGGATAAACAATTTCAGTGTGTATATGTAAATGACATGTTTGTGGATGCTTTGCAATCCATTACGGAAGATGGGGAAAACTGGCTGAAATGGAATATGAATTCGGATGAATCCCCGCTGCGCCACAAATTTTTACATCTGGTTGATCTGGCAGTCAAAAAAGCACGGCGCGAGAATATGACTTTCGTGGTGGACAACCATTATTTCCATTTTTCGATGGAACTGCTGGGCGAGAGCCGCGACGGCAAGATGTTTTTGTCGGAAATCGATACAACCGTATATGAGGAGATGCGTGACCAGACATTGCTGGATGAGGTATCCCGCAATCTGATGATGCTGTTTGACAATATGTATCTGCTTGACATCAACGAAAAGACACGAACCGTAATTGCGACGACAAACGGCGTGGAGGAATTCGGCACAGTCACAACAGATATTGACTCCTTTTATGATGCATTTCCGACCAGATTTTTGTATTACGATGATATTGAACGATTTAAGGATATGGCATCGGCCGAAGGCGTGCGGAGGCGCCTTGCGCAGAGCAGCCACGGATATTTTGTGGATTATTTCCGTGTGCGTCAGCCAAATGGCAATTATAACTGGATGGAATTCTATCTGATTGCGCTTCCGGATGCGAACCGTTCACGTATTCTTGCATGTGTGAAACCGACTTCAATCGGTGACAGACTGACATTGATGTCGGATGATAAAGGCACCAAGGGAAACGAGGCGCAGATTACGGACAGCGACCTGGTGGATGCGTTTGTCAATGATTCCGGAATCAAATTGTTCTGGAAGGATGATAAGCGGAGATTCTGCGGAGCGAGCGAAGCATTTCTGCAATATTACGGGTTCGATGATTTGTCTGAAATTGCAGGCAAAACGGATGAGGAAATCCGTTGGCATTTGAATGATGCGCCATTTCAAAAAGATGAAAATGAAGTGCTTGAGACCGGAAATGTCATTCGAAACTCGCGAGGCGAGAATGTGGTCGACAATGTGGTACATAATATTCTTGCATCCAAATTCCCGATTTATCATGAGGGAATCATCAGCGGTCTGATGGGCTATTTTGTGGATATTGATCAGGACATGGGCGAGCAGGGTGATTTGTACCATGCGGCCATGATGGATCCGCTCACCGGTATGATGAACACCAGTTGTCTGTTTAGCACGGCTTTGGCGTTGGATGACAATTACCGGCTCAATGATGAAGACTACAGTTATATTTTGATGACGGTGCCGGAATATGAGACATTTTTGAGGGACTTTGGTGAAATGACTGCCAACATCCTGATTCAGACGATTGCGGATGAGATTCGCAAGGGATTTGATGTGCGTGCGACCATTGCACATATGAACGGATGTGAATTTGGCATTTGTGAACGAGGCCTGGCGGATGCAGATATCACGCGCAGTATTCAGCAGTGCAAGGAGCACATCGAGCATATCCGCGAAATCAATGGTCGCCTTGTGAATCTGCATTTCCACTATGGAATTGCACGCGGATCGGAGGGCATGGATGTACGGGATGTCATGACGCTTGCCTACAATCGCATGGATGAAAAGAATGAGCAGCGCCAGAAACGCAAGCATGGCGCAAAGGCACTGACAGAGGTTGATCCTTACAATGAAATGCCGTTGCCGTTTGTCATCATGCGTCCGATTATGGAAGACGAAAAGAATGTGGATATGACATATATTTATGCGAACCACAAATACTGTGAAATGACCGGCAAATCGAGCAAAGAACTGCTGGGACATAGCTATCTCGAGCTGTTTCCGAATACCAGCAAGCGCTGGCTTGAGTATTGTGCACGCGGAAGCAAAGGCGAGCTGATCCATGAACGCGCATACAGCGGAGCACTTGGAGGAAATGTAGAACTGATCGCGGGACCGGCCAGTATGCAGGGAGGCTGTGTATTCCTGGGTGTTTCAATCGAAAATGAGCAGATACAGGAGAAAAATATTGCCCGTATGCTTTCTTCCGAGGAGGTCATCATCCGGATTCTGACAAAGAGCGAGAATGTGCTGGACTTTGAGGATACGATCCGAACCATTTTGAGCGAAGTGGGCGAGTGCGCCAAGGCCGATCGCGCTTACCTGTTGCAAACAGACCGGAATGTGGTTACCTGCACATTTGAATGGCTGTCTTCAGGCGTGAAATCCGCAATGGAACAGCGCCACGATATGCCTTATCAGAAGATTGCACAATGGGAAAAGATACTCGAAGACAATTCGTGCATCAGGCTGGATGATATCAGCGGACTGAAAGAGACCAATTCTGCGACGTATCAGTATATGCGGTCCATGGATATCTATAATATCCTGATTGTGCCGATTTACCTGGATGGCTATCTGGTGGGCTATTTCGGCGTGGACAATTTTGATGCCGATGATTATATCAACGCACAAATGGTTTTGGAGACCATTGGCAAATTCATAGGTGCAAAATTCATGAAGCGCGAGATGTATATGCGTCGTATGCTTGATATAGAAAGCAAAGTGGACATGCCGGTACCGCAATCCATCACAGCAACCGATGCGGCCCTGCGCGACATGGGACCACGAATTGAGCGAATACTGGAAAAACAGCATGACTTTATGACCGGACTTGAGCAGGTAATGGGAGTCATTACCGCAGAGATTCATCCGGACCGTGTGATGCTGTTCGAGCGGGATGGCAGTATGGTGACCAACATTTATGAGTGGTGCGCCGAAACGGTTGAATCGGAAAAAGATATGCTGCAGAATCTCGATTATGAGACGTATTGCAAAGCATGGGAGCGCCAGCTCAAGGATGAGAAATGTATCGTCATCGAGGACATTGAAGTCTATCGCATCACGAATTCTGCACTGTATCTCGCTTTAAAACGCAAAGGTGTTCGAAATATGATGGTGACCGCATTCTACAACAACGGCATGGTGACCGGATTTATGATTGTGGAAAACTACAGAATCTCGGAACTGCATATGACGAAACAAATTCTCGAAGCGGTGGTATTCTTCATCGGCGCGAAGATGAATGCGCATTATTTCCAGCGCATTAACAGCTTTGATGATCTGACCGGTGTGCATAACCGAAATGCCATGCTGATGCGCAGAGCCGAATTGAAAAACTATGATGGTCCGGTGGGAATTGTTTTCCTCGATCTGAATGGTTTAAAGGAAGTCAATGATGTCAATGGACATGAAGCGGGAGACCAGTTCATCCGCAATGCCGCCAATGTATTGGTGGAAGTATACGGCAAAGACCATATCTACCGCAGTGGTGGCGATGAATTTACGATTGTGCTGGAGGGAATTGCGAAAAGTGATTTTGAAAGCAGAAATGAAATTCTAAGAGCGCGTCTGAGTGACCCACGCGCGCCGAAGATGGCTGCGGGATTCGCGTGGGCCAAAGGGGCAAACGAGCTTGATCAGGCGATTCAAAAAGCAGATCAGGAAATGTATCACGACAAGAGTCTCTATTATCGTGATCACGAGCGCTATCGGCGCTGACAGATCAGGCGCACAGGTGCATGGACTTCTCCGGAAATCCAGTCGACATCATTGGTAATCCAGTCCATGATTTCAAACATGCGTGTCTCCCAGGCGATGTCAGCATCAATGTCGGCCTGCGTGCGGTCGCGCTCCATAGTCGTATCAATTTCATCATATCCAAAAATATATCCGCCGGCGTACCAGATAGAAAAATTGCTATCCGGTCCCGGCGTGATTTTTCCGCCGCGCGCCTCGATGAGTGCGTCGTGGCGTCGCTTGTATTCCTCTTCCATACCGGGTTTCAGGCGCGTCATAAAGACGCGGTGACGAATCAGATCTTTTTCGCTGCGGACAATTCCAAAGTCCTGATACATCAGGCGCATGGCCTTCCATGGCTCAGAAATCCAGTCAATACAGTCTGAAAGCTTGCGATTCCATTCACGGAACGGTTCTTTTCGACTCTCCTTCAATTCTGCAAGGTCATAGTCCGTTTCAAAATAACCAAACAATAAATCCTCGGCATTCCAGACAGAAAAATTATGGAATTCGCAAATGGCCAGATGTGCGCTGATTGCCTCCCAGTTTTCACGCAGGATGCGCCCGAACGCCTCGCGCATTCCCGGCTTTAATCGCCAGGCAAAAGAATTACGAATCATAGACTCCTCCTTTGGCACGGCAGTGCCTTTTTTTCTATTTTCAGAGTAGTACAAAGCAGATGAGGAACAAAGGGGAAAATCATACTGTTTTGGGGAATTTATTATGAATATGAGATACAACTTGTGCATAGGGGGGGATAAGTTGTATATTTTTATATGGAAATATATTACATTTGTTCAAGGGGGAAAATATATGAACAAAAAGCAATTGATTGCAGATGGAAAAGCAGTCATCGGAATCGAATTCGGTTCGACACGAATCAAGGCAGTGCTTGTGGGCGAAAACGCGCAGGTGCTCGCAACCGGTGCACATGACTGGGAAAATCAGCTGGTGAACGGCATATGGACCTACAGCCTCGATCAAATCTGGAAGGGCTTGCAGGACTGCTACGCCGATCTGGCGCAACAGGTTCGCCAACAGTATGACATTACGCTGACGCGTGTAGCGGCCATCGGAATTTCGGGAATGATGCATGGATATCTTCCGTTTGACAAAGACGGTGAATTGCTGACACCATTTCGTACCTGGCGCAATACCATCACGCAGGAGGCGGCAGAGAAACTGACGCGCGAATTTGACTTTAACATTCCGCAGAGATGGAGCATTGCACATTTATATCAGGCGATTCTGAACAAAGAAGAACATGTGTCAAAAATCGACTATATCACTACGCTGGCAGGTTATATCCATTGGAAACTGACCGGCAAAAAAGTGCTCGGCATCGGTGAGGCATCAGGCATGTTTCCGATTGATTCCAAAACAAAAGACTACAATGCGCGCATGCTCGAACAATTCAATTCTCTTGACGAAGTGGCAGCCTGTCCGTGGAAATTGCAGCAGATTCTGCCACAGGTGCTTTTGGCCGGTGATGAGGCCGGTACATTGACAGAGGAGGGCGCAGGACTGCTTGATGTCAGCGGCAATCTGCAGGCGCAGATTCCGTTTTGCCCACCGGAAGGCGATGCCGGAACCGGTATGACTGCGACCAACTCGGTTGCGGTGCGCACAGGAAATGTGTCAGCCGGCACCAGTGTCTTTGCGATGGTGGTCCTCGAAAAGGAATTGCAAAAAGTGCATGAGGAATTGGATCTGGTTACCACGCCATCCGGTGATACGGTAGCGATGGTTCATTGCAACAACTGTACTTCGGATCTGAACAAGTGGATTGGTTTGTTCAAGGAATTTTCCGATTTGTTCGGCATGCAGATTCCAATCAATGACATTTATGAAAAATTATATACCAATGCGATGACCGGAGCCAAAGACTGCGACGGAATTATCGCATTCAATACCCTTTCGGGTGAACCGGTTATCGGTACGAACGAAGGCCGCCCGATGGTATTCCACAAACCGGATGCAAAGGTGAATCTCGCCAATTTCATGCGTGCGCATCTGTATGCGTCGCTTGCAACTTTAAAGGTCGGATGCGACATCCTCTTCAAAGAAGAGCAGGTGGCAGTTGACCGCATCTATGGTCATGGAGGTCTGTTCAAAACCAAAGGAGTAGGACAGAACATCCTTGCAGCCGCAATGAATGCGCCGGTCGCATTGATGTCTACCGCAGGCGAAGGTGGCCCATGGGGCATGGCAATCCTTGCTTCCTATATGCTTTGCCGCGATACCTATCCGACATTGCAGCAGTATCTGAATCAATGTATTTTTGCAAATGAAACAGCAACTACGGTTGATCCGGATCCGGACGATGTGCGCGGATTTGACGCATATATTGCAAACTACCGCAGAGCAGTATCCGTACAGCAGGCTGCAATCGAAGCACTTTCGTTATCATAAGGGAGAATTGATATGTTAGAACAACTGAAACAAGAAGTATATGAAGCCAATATGGAGTTGCCAAAGCGCGGCCTGATTACCTATACCTGGGGCAATGTCAGCGGCATCGACCGCGACAGCGGATTGTTTGTCATTAAACCAAGTGGCGTCGACTATGATGTCCTCACCCCGGAGGATATGGTTGTCATGGATCTCGACGGCAATCGCATCGAGGGCAAATACAAGCCTTCCTCCGACACGGCCACACACATCGAGCTCTATCGCAAATACTCATGTATCGGAGGTGTCGTCCATACGCATTCTCCGGAAGCAGTCGCATGGGCGCAGGCGGGACGTGATATTCCGCTCTACGGCACCACGCACGCCGATTATTTCCTTGGACCGATTCCGTGCGCACGCAATCTGACCACCGACGAAATCAATGAAGCCTATGAGCAAAATACCGGAAAGGTCATCATCGAAACCTTCGAGACACGCGGCATCAATCCGGAATACACGC
>NZ_PDYG01000127.1 GCF_002735305.1 Agathobacter ruminis | reverse complement strand
CGAGCCGAAAAACCTAGGGTTCGTATGCATCCCAGCCCAGCAAAAGCATACGAACGAGCCCAAAAACCTAGAGTTCGTATGCATGCCAGCGTGGCAAAAGCATACGAACGAGCCAAAAACCTAGGGTTCGTATGCATGCCAGCGCGGCAAAAGCATACGAATGAGCCAAAAAATATTCGCAAAATCGTGAAGGGCTTACCGGGTTTATGGACTGAGGATGTCAGTCAATACATGCTGTGAATGGTAATGAAGTGTCCGCCACTTCATAAACCTTTTTCCAAAATAGTTCATTCACCAAAAGACACATGTGCGATGCTCGCCTTTTGCATATTGAAAACCTGATATGTAATGACCTTTGTCAAGAGGCAACTAGGGTTCGTATGCATGCCAGCGCGGCAAAAGCATACGAATGAGCCGAAAAACCTAGGGTTCGTATGCATTCCCAGCCCAGCAAAAGCAACGAACGAGCCGAAAAACCTAGGGTTCGTATGCATCCCAGCGCGGCAAAAGCATACGAACGAGCAAAAAAACCTAGAGTTCGTATGCATTCCAGGGCGGTAAAAGCATACGAACGAGCCAAAAACCTAGAGTTCGTATGCATTCCAGCGTCGCGGAGCGTTTATCTCAGTCGGAGATTGTAACCCCGACTGAGACCAGTTTGTTATAACTCCTACCTTCGCTTTGATTAGAGGAAGGGGGCTTATCCGACTGAGATAAAAGAGTTTATTTTGTTATATCTTTAACAACGATACTTGAAAATCGCTGATTATCATGTATAATAGAATAGGTTTGGTCGAAATATTATGTGTATTTTTAAGGAGATAAAATAAGATGGCTAAGGAAATCAATACGATTGCCGTATTAACAAGTGGTGGAGACGCTCCTGGAATGAACGCAGCAATTCGAGCCGTTGTTCGTCAGGCACTTTCCAAAGGAAAGAAAGTAAAGGGCATCAAGCGTGGTTATGCAGGCCTTTTGAATGAAGAAATTATCGACATGGACGCTACCAGCGTTTCTGATACAATTTCACGAGGCGGTACAATTTTACAGACCGCTCGTTGTATGGAATTTATTACAGAAGCAGGACAGAAGAAGGGTGCTGAAATCTGCAAGAAGCACGGCATCGATGCAATTGTTGTCATTGGTGGTGACGGATCTTTCCAGGGTGCACAGAAGCTTGCTGCACTTGGCATCAATACCATTGGTCTTCCTGGAACGATTGATTTGGATATTGCTTGTACCGATTATACCATCGGTTTTGATACTGCAGTAAATACCGCAATGGAAGCCATTGACAAGATTCGTGATACCTCTACTTCTCATGAGCGTTGCTCAATTATCGAGGTAATGGGTCGTGGAGCAGGACATATTGCATTATGGTGTGGTCTTGCAAACGGTGCGGAAGAAATCTTACTTCCGGAAAAATATGATTATGACGAGCAAAGAATCATCGATCGTGTTGCAAATGCACGTAAGATGGGTAAGCAGCACTTCATCATCATCAATGCAGAAGGTGTTGGACATTCTCAGAGCATGGCAAAGAGAGTGGAAGAGGCAACCGGCATTGAGACACGTGCTACTATTTTAGGACATATGCAAAGAGGCGGAAGCCCAACCTGTAAAGACCGTGTATATGCAACAACAATGGGTGCCATGGCCGTGGATCTTCTTTGTGAAGGCAAGTCCAACCGTGTGATTGCACATTCTCATGGCAAATTCGTTGATTATGACATCGACGAGGCATTGAGCATGAAGAAGGGTGTTGACGAATACATGGTTGAAATCTCAAAGACTTTGGTATAATTTTAAACACTTACGGCCTGCAGAATTCTGCAGGCCTGTTTTCGTTTTATGAGGGCAATGAATGATTACCAGCAAAGACAACAAACATGTTAAAAATTTGATTGCATTGCAGACTAAGGCAAAAGAACGTAAAAAACAGAATCTGTTTGTCGTGGAAGGCATTCGCATGGTGGAGGAAACACCGCGCCATTTGTTGCGGGAGCTGTATTGCTCTGAGAGCTTTGCCACAAAAAATCCGGACCGATATGATTGTGAGATTCTATCTGATGCACTTTACAAAAGTGTATCAGATACACAGAGCCCACAGGGAATCCTTGCGGTGGTTGAGAAGCCACATTATGAGCTTTGGGATTATCTGCATACGGATGCGGCTCCTTTGTTTCTGGTCTTGGAAGATATTCAGGACCCCGGAAATCTCGGCACGATGATGCGCACTGCAGAAGGCGCAGGTGCCACTGCGGTGATCTTGTCGCCGAATACGGTGGATTTGTTTAATCCAAAGACCATTCGATCTACCATGGGAAGCATTTACCGTCTGCCATATCTTGTCAGTGATAATTTGGCAGAAACGATTGCAACCTTACAGTCAGCGGGCGTAAGTGTCTACGCGGCGCACCTGAAAGGCAAAAAAGATTATTGTGACTGTGATTACACCGGCGCGACAGCTTTTTTGATCGGCAATGAAGGCAATGGATTGTCAGATGAAATTGCAGGCCTGGCAGATACCTATATCCGCATTCCGATGGAAGGACAGCTGGAATCATTGAATGCAGCAGTTTCGGCTGCACTGCTGATGTATGAATGTCATAGACAGAGGTGAATATGAAAGTCTGGTTTCGAATGTATGAGGGGGCAAAATTACTGCGGCAGGATGTAATCGAAGATCAATCCGAAGATACCAGAACGCATAAAATTCTAAATGCGTTAGAGGCAGTATGCCATAAGTGGAATCTGGCACAGCCTTACTGGCTCAAAAAGAATGAACAGGATTTTCTGGCGCATGCAAAGACACGCTTCACAAAACATAATTTTGTGGAGGAAGTGGACTTTGATTATTTAGAGATGTCAATCTTGCAGGAAGATGACATAAGGTAGTACTAATTAACTATTATATGTGCTATAATAGAAAAAAAGGAGAGTAAATCAGCTATGGATGATTCGAAATATATCATGCAGGACGGAATTGACGATTGGGAAACCGTGATGTTTCTTTACAATTCCGCTTTGAAAGAAGTGGGCACGAAGCTTGAAATTTTAAATGATGAATTTGTACATATCCACAAATATAATCCGATTGAATATATCAAGCGTCGTATCAAAAGTCCTGAGAGTATTGTAAAAAAATTAAAACGCGGCGGCTATGAGAGCACGATTGAAAATATGATTGATCACTGCAATGATATTGCCGGAATTCGCGTGGTATGCTCTTTTAACTCCGATATTTATCGTCTCGCCGAGATGATTGGTGCGCAAAACGATCTGACGGTTGTCTCCGTCAAGGATTATATCAAGCATCCGAAGGATAGCGGATACAAGAGTTATCATATGCTGGTTACGGTTCCGATTTTCCTGTCGGATCGTGTTATCAATACCAAGGTTGAAATCCAGATTCGTACGATTGCGATGGATTTCTGGGCAACATTGGAGCATAAGATTTATTACAAATTCGAAGGAGATGCGCCGGATTATATCAGCCGTGACCTGCGTACCTGTGCGGCCATTGTTTCGGATCTGGATGAAAAGATGTTACAGCTGAATCAGGCAATTATGGAAGCCAAGCAGGAAACAGAAGAATAGAATATAAAATCAAAAAGCAAAGGAGCTTTTGCACTAGCTGTGCGAAGCTCCTTTTTTGGTGCGTACCAGTTTGTGAAACAGAACCTGAGGAATCGCGGTTCCAAAAATAATTCCGAATACGATGGCAATTGCAATTTCGAGGGTTTCTGTACCTTTCGAAGCAAATGCGCTTCTGTCATCGGTAATCAGATAATAGGCGGTGTAATAGATTCCCGCACCGGGTACGAGCGGGAAGATTCCGGTCATCAGATACAGTGTAACGGGATTCTGACGACGAACGGCCAGAATGCGCGCAAAGATGGTCAGGATGCCTGTCGCAATCAGTGCGGAAGCGACCAGATTAAAATCAGCATAGTGAATCAGCAGATAATAAACCAGCCAGCCGATGGCACCGGTGATACCGCAAAGCATCGATTCCGAGCGTGGCGCGTTAAAAATAATGGCAAATCCAAAAGTTGCAAGCCCGGCAACCACAAATTGTATGATGATGGTAAGCAATAAATCAGGCATTACAGGCTCACCTCCAATCCGAATTTTTGCATAAAGAAAATTGCAATCACGACACCGGCGGCAATGCAAAGGGCTGTCAGAAGCGCATCGAGCAGATGGATGGCTCCACTGAGATAATCTCCGTTATAGACATCACGGATTGCGGTTGTAAACATGATTCCCGGTACGAGTACCATGATGGCACCGATGATCATTTTGTCCCGGTGCAGGGGCAGCGACCATATGGAGACCGGCAGATAACTGACTGCGGTGACAAACATACTCGAAAAAATCTGGGCAATGGAGCGGGAAAGACGCGCATCGCTCATAATCAGCAACAGGAATTCCTCCACGGCACCGATCAGACAGGCAACCAGTCCGTCGAATGCACTTCCGCCGAAAAGATAGCAGAAACATCCGCTTCCGAGCCCACAGGCCAGTATCAGAGCCCAGCGTGGATACCCTCTTTGCACACGAATCTCCTTGAGGCGGGTCCATCCTGTTTGCAGGTCAATCCGGTGATCACAGATTTCGCGGCACAGCTGGTTTAACTGTGCAATACGACCAAGGTTGACAGAATTCTCCGGCATATGACGCACGAGAGAACAGGCATCGTCGAGGTCTTCGTTTGCACTCGCAAAGATGCCGTTGGACAGAACATAGACATCAAATCTTTGGATGTCATAAGCCTGAAGAATCCGGATAATGGATTCCTCGATACGAAAGATTTCCGCACCGCTTTTTAACATAGAAAGTCCAAGTTCTACGGAAAATGTCAAAACATCTTTGGTTGTGATCGGGGTTCCTTTATTTGTATTCATAAATGAAAATTCCTTACTTACGTAGTTTACTATATAAATTTATGCTTAATAAAATAAAGTTGTCAACCTTTTTCTTTTTCGGAACACCCATTTGGTGTATAATTGAGTATTAGTTTGGAGGTTTACGCATGTTTGAAAAAATGAAGGGGTTACCCCCGAAAAAGAAAATTGAGTATTTCTTGCAATATTATGGAATTATCACTGCGATTATTATCGCGGTTGTTGCTTTTGTCATCTATTGGATTGTGCATATTGTTACTTTGAAACAGGATGTTGCTTCCATTATGGTTATCAATGGCACATCACAGACCGAGGAAACACAGCTGGATGATTATTTTGATCAGGTTTTGACCGATTGCGGTTTTTCGACGAGAAAAGACAAAATCAGCATTGAGAGCGGAATCTTTGCAGGACCGGCATACGATCAGCAGACAACTTATTACAGCAATATGAAGATACAGACCGTATTGGCTGCAAAGACGGTGGACGTCATTTTGTTTGATGAGGATATGCGTGAGCAGATGATGTCATTTGGAGCTTTTTCCGACATTCGTCCTTATCTGCCGGAAGGCTTTGAGGAAGCGCATCCGGATCAGCTGGTTTATTACACGGATGAAGAGACCGGAGAAAAGGCGCCGGTGGCTGTGCGCGTCAATCCGGATTCCAAGTTGATGAAAATCGGACAATGGTATCAAAATCAAACTGTTTACATCGGAATCGGATTTGCACCATTGACCGATCAGGTGCAGGTATATCAGACATTAATCAAGGATTTACTGGAGGAATAAATCATGCAATTTCGTCCATGCATTGACATTCATGACGGAAAAGTAAAACAGATTGTCGGAAGCACACTTCGCGATGCAAGCGGAAAGCAGACGGACAATTTTGTTTCTACACTGGACGCGGCCGATTATGCAGCACTGTATGCAAAATACGGATTGTCCGGCGGTCATGTAATCTTGCTGAATAAAGAAGGAACAGAGGAGTACAGGTTGACGAAAGAAGCTGCGCTTCGTGCGCTGGCAGCCTATCCGGGTGGACTACAGATCGGTGGAGGCATCAATCCGGACAATGCGCAGAGTTTTCTGGACGCAGGCGCGAGCCATGTGATTGTTACCAGCTATGTATTTTCAGATGGCAAAGTCGATTATGAGCATTTACGCAAACTGTATGATGCGGTTGGAAAACAGCATCTGGTGCTGGATTTGTCCTGCAAATTCTGCGAAGCGGATGAAGAGCGCGAGGCCGGATATTATATTGTGACGGACAGATGGCAAAAAGTGACAAAGGAGCGCATCTGCGTACCGGTGCTGGAAGAATTGTCGACCTACTGCAGCGAATTTCTGATTCATGCCGTCGATGTGGAAGGCAAGAACAACGGAATCGAGCAGCCGTTGGTTGCAATGCTTGCCGACTGGAACAAGATAGTGATCACTTATGCCGGCGGGATACACAGTCTTTCGGATATCGAAATCATCCGCACCGCAGGCGATAACAAAATGAATTTTACCATAGGAAGCGCGCTGGATTTGTTCGGAGGCTCTCTTTCATTCGATGAAATCCGCCAATTGTGTGAGCAAGGAGAATAAGATGAAATATACAAAAGACGATATTAAACGCTTGATTGAAGAAGAGGATGTGGAATTCATCCGCCTGCAGTTTACGGATATTTTCGGGACTCTGAAGAATGTGGCAATTACCGCAAGCCAGATTGACCGCGCGCTGGACAATCAAATTATGTTTGACGGTTCTTCCATAGAAGGATTTGCCCGCATTGAGGAATCGGATATGTTTTTGTATCCGGATTTGGACACTTTTACCATCTTTCCATGGAGACCGCAGCAGGGGCGCGTAGCCCGTTTGATCTGCGATGTCTACAAGGCAGATCATACACCGTTTGAGGGAGACCCGCGCTATATCTTAAAGCAGCAGCTTGCGCGTGTGAAAGAAGCAGGATATACCTTCAATGTCGGACCGGAACTGGAATTCTTTTTGTTCCATCAGGATGAAAACGGACAGCCGACGACGCTGACGCATGAGAAGGCGGGATATTTCGATCTCGGTCCTGTGGATCTGGGCGAGAATGCCAGAAGAGATATGGTCTTAAATCTGCAGGATATGGATTTTGAAGTGGAAGCTTCACACCATGAGACGGCGCCGGCACAGCATGAGATTGACTTTAAATATGAAGAGGCGCTGACGACAGCGGATAATATTACGACATTTAAGCTCGCCGTTCGCACCATTGCGAAGCGCCATGGCCTGTTTGCAAGTTTCATGCCGAAACCAAAGAGCGAATATGCGGGAAGCGGAATGCATATCAATATGTCGCTTTCCAAGGATGGCGGCGGTCTGATCCGCCATACCAAGGGAATGTGTCTGATTACCAATCCGCTTGTCAATTCATATAAGCGACTGGTACCGGGATATGAGGCGCCAACCTATATTACCTGGTCCTCTACGAATCGCAGTCCGATGATTCGAATTCCTGCGGCAAGAGGAGAAATGACAAGAATTGAGCTTCGTACACCGGATCCGTCGGCAAATCCGTATCTGGTACTTGCTGTTTGTATTGCGGCGGGAATGGACGGTATCGAAAACCGGATTGCTCCACCGGCAGAGATTCAGGGAAATCTGTTTGACCTGTCTGCGTCAGGAAGAGAACAGTATGGTGTGGAACCACTGCCAAGCAGCATTGACGTGGCAATCGAAGCGCTGAAAAACGATCGTTTCATTCAAAATGTGATTGGGGAACATATTACAAAGAAATATATCCAGGCAAAATCAGATGAATGGAATACGTATCGCAAGCAGGTATCGCAATGGGAGTTGGATGAATATCTGTTTAAGATTTAGCACGGGAGAAGCAAATTGAGTCACATTGTTATTGCATTTCCTAAACTGGAAGTCGCGCAAAACTTAAAAAAACTGCTGTCACAAAGTGGTTATACCGTTACCGCGGCTGTAAATTCAGGTTCGGCGGCATTGCAGGCGATGGGGGGACTTGATCACTCCATCCTGATTTGTGCACCACGCTTCCGCGATATGATTTATGAAGAAATCAATGACTGTCTGACAAATGGGAATCAAATGCTTCTGGTTGCCACACAGGAGATGTGGGAACCTTCCGGAGATATCCTTTGTATCCGAACACCTTTGCAGGTTCACGAACTGCTCGAGACGATTCGCATGATGGATGAGTCGCTGTATCGCCTGCGTCGGAAACAACGCAACCGGCCAAAGCTGCGCAGTGAGGAAGACAGGGCATTGATTCGTCAGGCAAAAGAATTGCTGATGACGCGAAACTGCATGACCGAGGATGAGGCACATCGATATATCCAAAAGCGTGCCATGGACAACGGAACCGGATTGATTGAAACAGCCCAAATGATTGTGGCATTAAATAATAACTAGTTTTGGTTTTTTAGAGGAGAAAAGACATGTACAAAATTAACGAGAACTACTTGAAACTGCCGGGAAGCTATTTGTTTAGTACGATTGCAAAGAAGGTGTCTGCATATCAGCAAGCCAATCCTGATGCGCGGATTATCCGACTTGGTATCGGGGATGTTACCCAGCCGATTGCACCTGCGATTATTGACGCGATGCACAAGGCTGTCGACGAGATGGGAAAGGCGGAAAGCTTCCATGGCTATGCGCCGGATCTCGGATATGCATTTTTGCGTGAGACCATCGCAAAGAACGATTATATCGCAAGAGGCTGCGATATCAGCGCAGATGAAATCTTTGTTTCGGACGGTGCAAAAAGTGATTCCGCAAACATCCAGGAGATTTTTGCAACCGACAATAAAATTGCGGTCTGCGATCCTGTTTATCCTGTCTATGTGGACTCCAATGTCATGGCGGGCAGAACCGGAACCTATGATGCAAAGACCCAGGTCTGGTCCGATGTAATCTACATGCCAACCGTGGCAGAAAACAATTTTGTTCCGGAATTTCCAAAGCAGAATCCGGATCTGATTTATATCTGCTGCCCAAACAATCCGACCGGAACAACGCTGACCAAAGCGCAGTTGCAGGACTGGGTAGATTATGCAAACAAAATCGGCGCAGTGATTCTTTATGATGCAGCTTATGAAGCATATATTTCGGAAGCGGATGTACCGCATTCCATCTATGAATGCAAAGGCGCAAAGACTTGTGCAATCGAGCTGAGAAGCTTTTCAAAGAATGCAGGATTCACCGGAGTGCGCCTTGGATTTGCAGTTGTTCCAAAGGAACTCAAATGCGGGGATGTATCTCTGCACAGCCTGTGGGCAAGACGCCACGGCACCAAATTCAACGGTGCACCTTATATTGTACAGCGTGCGGGAGAAGCGGTTTATTCTGAGGCCGGAAAAGCACAGCTGAAGGAACAGGTTGGCTATTATATGAACAATGCACGCGTAATCAAAGAGGGATTGCGTGACGCGGGATATGAGGTATATGGCGGTGTCAATGCACCGTATATCTGGCTGAAGACACCGAATGAAATGACATCATGGGAGTTCTTTGATTTCTTACTGGAGCGCGCAAATGTGGTCGGTACTCCGGGCAGCGGATTCGGACCGCACGGCGAGGGCTATTTCCGCCTGACAGCATTTGGCAATTACGAGAATACGATGGAAGCGCTTGAGCGAATCCGTCGAAATGCTTGACCATCTGGAATTTTTGTACTAAAATGAGTAACCGTGTGCATTTATGTTGAGATAGATCGAGGTAAAAGACATGATTACAAAGAGAGAAGATATTAGAAATATTGCAATTATTGCCCATGTAGACCATGGTAAAACCACATTGGTCGATGAGCTTTTGAAACAGTCCGGCGTATTCCGTGAGAATCAGGAAGTGCAGGAGCGCGTCATGGACTCCAATGATATTGAGCGAGAGCGCGGTATCACAATTTTGTCCAAAAATACATCCGTATGGTACAAGGATACCAAGATTAATATTATCGATACTCCGGGACATGCTGATTTCGGCGGTGAAGTTGAGCGTGTCTTGAAAATGGTAAATGGAGTTGTCCTTGTCGTGGATGCTTTTGAAGGTACCATGCCTCAGACCAAGTTCGTATTGATGAAGGCGCTGGCTTTAAATCTGCCTGTTATTGTCTGCATCAACAAGATTGACCGTCCGGAAGCGAGACCGGATGAGGTAATCGACGAAGTACTTGAGCTCTTTATGGATTTGGATGCTTCCGATGAACAGCTGGATTGTCCGTTCGTATATGCATCCGCGAGAGACGGTTATGCAATGCTCAGTCTCGATGATGAGCGCAAGGACATGATTCCGTTGTTTGAAACCATCGTGGATTATATTCCGGCACCGGAAGGTGACCCGGACCGCGGCACTCAGGTGCTGATTTCTACCATTGACTACAATGAATATGTCGGCCGTATCGGTATCGGAAAAGTCGACAACGGTTCCATTAAGGTCAACCAGGAAGCAATTGTGGTCAACCATCATGATCCGGATCGCAAGCAAAAGGTCCGCATCAGCAAATTGTATGAATTTGACGGACTTGGACGAGTGGATGTCGATGAAGCACAGATCGGTTCCATCGTAGCCATCTCTGGAATCGCAGATTTAAAGATCGGAGATACCATCTGCTCGACAGATGCGCCGGATCCGATTCCGTTCCAGAAGATTTCCGAGCCGACCATTTCCATGAATTTCATTGTAAATGACAGTCCGTTTGCCGGCCAGGAAGGCAAATATGTTACCTCGCGTCACATTCGTGAGCGTTTGATGAAAGAACTGAATACCGACGTTTCCCTTCGTGTCGAAGATACCGACAGCCCGGATTCCATGAAAGTATCCGGACGTGGAGAACTTCATCTGTCTGTCTTAATCGAAAATATGCGCCGTGAAGGATATGAATTTGCAGTATCCAAGGCGGAAGTATTATACAAAAAAGATGAGAACGGCAAGCTCCTTGAGCCGATGGAACTGGCTTATGTGGATGTTCCGGATGAGTTCACCGGAGCGGTAATCAGCAAATTACAGCAGCGCAAGGGAGAACTTCAGAATATGGGCTCCATTGCCGGCGGATATACCAGAATTGAATTCCGTATTCCATCCCGTGGATTGATCGGATATCGAGGAGAATTCATGACGGATACCAAGGGAAACGGTATTATCAATACCATTTTTGACGGATATGATTCCTATCGCGGAGATATTGCTTATCGTTCGACCGGATCGCTGATTGCATTCGAGACAGGTGAATCTGTGGCATACGGATTGTTCTCCGCACAGGATCGTGGAACACTTTTCATCGGAGCCGGTGAGAAGGTTTATTCCGGAATGGTTATTGGTCAGTCAGCAAGAGCTGAGGACATTGAGTTAAATGTATGCAAAAAGAAACATTTGACCAATACCAGATCGTCATCTGCAGATGAGGCATTGACACTGGTGCCGCCAAAGGTATTGAGCCTGGAGCAGGCTTTGGACTTTATTGACACTGACGAGCTTCTTGAAGTGACACCGGAGAATCTCAGAATCCGAAAGAGAATTCTGGATCCGACACTTCGTAAGCGTTCTAATATTGCAAAGAAGCAGGGAATGTGATAAATTTGGAGGTAATTATGGAACATGGTGTCGTTCGCGTTTATTACGGGGAAGGCCGTGGCAAATCCACAGCCGCACTCGGAGATGCAATCCGTGCAGCCTGTGAAGGACAAAACGCGATAATTACTCAATTTTTGAAAAAGAAGGAAGGCGAAGAGGAAGTGGAATTCCTCAACCGTCTTGAGCCGGAGATTATGCGTTTCCGTTTCGCCAAAATGGAAGATTGTTTTGATGATCTTTCTGAAAATGAGCGGAGAGAGGAGAGCGTCAATCTTGTCAATGGTTTCCATTACGGGAAAAAGGTTGTTTCAACCGGAGAGAGCACATTTGTGGTATTTGATGAAATCCTTGGCCTGGTAGAT
The DNA here is from genome assembly GCF_002735305.1 of Agathobacter ruminis. GTDB lineage: Bacteria > Bacillota > Clostridia > Lachnospirales > Lachnospiraceae > Roseburia > Roseburia ruminis. The sequence goes on along the minus strand of NZ_PDYG01000127.1, from coordinate 15,593 downwards.
CAGGGATTGATTTCCGTAGAAATGATTCAGAATTTAATTGATTCGAAACCTGAGGAGACAACATTGATTTTTACCGGTCGGACACTGACGGATGAAATTCGCAATCTGGCAGACGAAGTCTACCATATTACCTCAGAAAAGTAAGCTAGGAGGATGAAGGAATGGCAATTTTTAGAGGCGCTGGCGTAGCAATTGTAACACCAATGGATGCCAACGGAGATGTAAACTATACAAAGCTGGAAGAAATGATCAACATGCAGATCGACGGTGGTACCGATTGTATTGTAATTGCAGGAACAACCGGCGAAAGTGCGACATTGACAATGGAAGAACATGCCGATGTCATTCGTGCAGCAGTTGAATTTACCAAACATCGTGTCCCTGTTGTTGCGGGAACCGGTTCAAATTGTACCAAAACTGCCATTCAGTTATCCAAAGAAGCAGAAGAGTTCGGTGCAGACGGGTTATTGATTGTCACACCGTATTACAATAAGGCAACACAGTCCGGTCTTGTGGCACATTATTCTCAAATTGCCGACAATACCAAGCTGCCTATTATTTTATATAATGTTCCGAGTCGTACAGGCACCAACATCCTGCCGGAGACGGTAGCGGAACTGGTTAAGACCAAGAATAATATTGTTGGTTTGAAAGAAGCAACCGGTAACATGGCACAGGCTTCGAAGACCATGTATCTGACAGACGGAAAACTGGATTTATATTCAGGCGAGGACGGACTTGTTGTACCGATGTTGTCGATTGGCGGTATCGGTGTCATTTCCGTATGGAGCAATATTGAGCCGAAGAATGTGCATGACATGTGTCAGGCATTCTTTGACGGCGATCTGAAGAAGGCACAAAAGATTCAGCTTGAAGGCCTTCCGCTTGTGGATGCACTTTTCTCAGAAGTGAATCCGATTCCGGTCAAGACCGCAATGAACCTGATGGGACTTGAGGTCGGACCGCTTCGCATGCCGATGAGCCCGATGGGAGAGGCGGCAAAAGCGAAACTTGCGGAAGTATTGAAGAGCCGTGGCCTTATGTAAGAATCATAAGATTTCAATTCAAATCCCTATACCCTTTTTGGTATAGGGATTTTTACAAGAAGCATATTTTACAGGAGGATTTGAAATGACAAGAATCATTATGAATGGTTGCAACGGAAGAATGGGACAGTGTATTTCCGGAATCTGCAAAGATGATCCGGATGTGACCATTGTGGCAGGTGTGGATGTATTTACCGGGTTGACAAACGAGTATCCGGTATTTGATGATATCGCAAAATGCGATGTGGAAGCAGATGTGGTCATCGACTTTTCCAATGCCAAGGCAGTGGATGCATTATTGGATTATTGTGCGCAAAAGAGCCTGCCGGTTGTACTTTGCTCGACAGGATTGTCAGAGGAACAGCTTGCGCATGTGGAAGAAACCTCCGGGAAATGTGCCGTCTTAAAATCTGCAAATATGTCAGTCGGTATCAATACACTGATGAAGGTGCTGCAGATGGTTGCCCCTGTTCTGGCCGGTGCCGGATTCGATATCGAAATCGTCGAAAAGCATCATAATCAAAAACTTGATGCGCCGAGCGGAACCGCTTTGGCATTGGCTGACAGCATTAAGGATTCGTTAAGTGAAGAATATCATGATGTGTATGATCGCTCACAGGTGCGTCGTAAGAGAGATCCGCATGAAATCGGAATCTCAGCAGTGCGTGGCGGAACCATTGTAGGAGATCATGATGTGATTTTTGCCGGACAGGATGAGGTAATCACTCTTTCACATTCCGCATATTCCCGTGCAATTTTTGGAAAAGGCGCAGTGGAAGCGGCAAAGTTTTTGGCAGGAAAAGGCCCGGGACGTTATGATATGTCCGACGTGATTGATGCCAAATAAATCATCATAAAATATATGAAAAAGAAATATATCAAAAAGTGAGGAACTGTTACATGATCAACAAATTAGTAGAGAAGATTCAAAAAACCAACGCGCCAATCGTGGTAGGACTCGATCCGATGCTTTCTTATGTGCCACAGCATATTCAAAAGGCGGCATTCGAGGAATTCGGAGAGACCCCTGCAGGTGCTGCAGAAGCAATCTTCCGTTTTAACAAAGCAATCGTGGATGCGACCTGTGATCTGATCCCGGCGGTAAAACCGCAGATTGCCATGTATGAGCAATTTGGTGTGGAAGGTGTGAAAGCATTCCAGAGAACCGTCGATTATTGTCACGAAAAAGATCTGGTAGTCATCGGCGATGTCAAGCGCGGCGATATCGGATCCACTTCGAGCGCTTATGCGACCGGACATCTCGGAAGCGTACAGATTGGAAGCAAGCGTTTCTCTACCTTCTCAGAAGATTTTGCAACAGTCAATCCTTATCTTGGAAGCGACGGAATCAAGCCGTTTGTGGATGTATGTAAGGAAGAAAAGAAGGGTATCTTTATCCTTGTAAAGACTTCAAATCCTTCCAGCGGAGAATTCCAGGATCGCCTGATTGACGGCAAGCCGCTGTATGAGCATGTCGGTGAGAAAGTTGCCGAGTGGGGCAGTGACTGTATGGGAGATTCCTACAGCTATGTCGGAGCCGTTGTCGGAGCAACTTATCCGGAACAGGGCAAGCTCCTGCGTCAGGTAATGCCGAAGTCATTTATCCTTGTACCGGGCTATGGTGCACAGGGGGGCAAAGGCAAAGATCTGGTACATTTCTTTAACAAGGACGGACTTGGTGCAATCATCAACTCCTCTCGTGGTATCATTGCAGCTTACAAGCAGGATCAGTATATCGATCGCGGAATCACTGCGGAGAATTTCGCAGATGCATCCAGAATGGCTGTAGAGGATATGATTGCGGATATCGCATCTGCATTGCACTAAGGAGGATTCTGCCATATGCAAAAGACGGAAGAAATGGCGACCGTGCTGGAACAGCAGGCACTGGGAAGCAATATTTTTGATTTGAAATTAAAGGCGCCACAGATTGCTAAACTTGCAAAAGCAGGACAGTTTGTGTCGGTATATCCAAACCGGGCAGACAAATTATTGCCTCGTCCAATCAGCTTATGCGGATTTGATCCAAAGGAGGGAAGTCTTCGTCTGGTTTATCGTGTGACCGGTGAACATACGGGCACGGAGGAGTTCTCTCGTTTACAGGCAGGGGATACGATTCGACTGCTTGGACCGCTTGGCAATGGCTTTACCGTAGAGCCGGGCAAAAAAGCGATTCTCGTCGGTGGTGGAATCGGTGTGCCTCCGATGCTCGAGCTCGCCAAACAAATCAAAGCACAGCAATTGTGTGAGCAGACCATTGTCATGGGATATCGCGATGCCAATACCTTTTTGCTGGATGAATTCGAGCAGGTGGCAACGACGGTTGTCTCTTCGGATGACGGTGCTGTCGGAACAAAGGGAACTGCAATCGATGCGATCCTTGCAAATCATGTGACCGGTGATGTGATTTATGCCTGCGGTCCGAAGCCGATGCTTCGCGCACTGCGCGATTATGCGCGCGCAAAAGGAATGAGATGTTTTGTCTCAATGGAAGAGCGCATGGCCTGCGGAATCGGAGCATGTCTGGCCTGCGTATGCCAAAGCACACACGAGGATGGTCATTCCAATGTCAAAAATAAGCGTGTATGTGCGGATGGTCCTGTATTTGACGCAGAAGAAATCGAATTGTAATCGTTAACTGCAAAAGGAGAGACAAGCATGTCTGAATTCAATATCAATACAGCCGTGGATTTTTGCGGCATTCCTATGAAAAATCCGGTGACGGTTGCATCCGGTACCTTTGGAAGCGGAATGGAATACAGCGACCTTGTGGATTTAAATGTCCTTGGCGCCGTAACCACCAAGGGTGTGGCGAATCATCCATGGGCCGGCAATCCGACCCCGCGTGTCGCTGAGACCAAAAGCGGAATGTTAAATGCCATCGGATTACAGAATCCGGGGATCGATACCTTTATCGAGAGAGACCTGGCATTTTTAAAACAATATGATACAAGAGTAATTGTCAATGTGTGCGGTCACAGCGAAGAAGAATATGTCGATGTGGTTGAACGCCTCGCTGATACAGATGTGGACCTGCTCGAAATTAATATTTCCTGCCCGAATGTCAAAGAGGGCGGAATCGCATTTGGTCAGGATCCGAAACAGGCTATGGCAATCACAAAGGCTGTAAAAACCAAAGCAAAGCAGCCGATTATTATGAAACTGAGTCCGAATGTGACCGATATTGCAGAGATGGCAAGAGCGTGCGAGGCCGGTGGTGCAGATGCGGTATCTTTGATCAATACGCTGACCGGAATGAAAATCGATATTCACCGCCGCACATTTGCACTTGCAAATAAGACCGGAGGCATGAGTGGACCGGCAGTCCATCCGATTGCCGTGCGCATGGTTTATCAGGTGGCACAGGCTGTCAACATTCCGATTATCGGAATGGGCGGAATCGCCTCTACGGAAGATGCAATCGAGATGATTCTCGCGGGAGCAACCATGGTATCGGTCGGAACTGCCAATTTCTTTGATCCGACAATCACGCAAAAGATTGTTGCCGGAATCGAAGATTATATGCGCAAGTATCAGATCGCAGATATCCGTGATCTGATTGGTGCGGTACGATAGGAACAATATATGACAGATTGTAATAAAAGGAATCAGGAAGCGCCGGATGAGGCGCTTCTTGCAAAATATGAACAATTAAAAACAATGCTGGCCGGATATCAGTCGGTGGCCGTGGCATTTTCGGGAGGCGTGGATTCCACGTTTCTGTTGTATGCGGCCAAAGAGGCATTGCATGATCGCGTGATTGCAGTGACGGCGTCCTCCGGGTCTTTTCCGCAACGGGAACAGACAGAGGCCAATGATTACTGCAGGGCAATCTCTGTGCGGCAGTTCGTGCTTTCCGTGGATGAGATGTCCATCGAAGGATTTGCGGAGAACACAAAAGACCGCTGTTATCTGTGCAAGAAGCATCTGTTTGAGCAATTCATCTCACTTGCGGGAGAACAGAATATCCAAGTGATTCTCGAAGGTTCCAATGCGGATGATGAAAATGATTACCGTCCGGGAATGCGGGCAATCGCGGAGCTGGGAATCCAAAGTCCGCTGCGCAGTCTGCGTTTTACCAAGCGCCAGATTCGAATTCTGTCACAGTATCTGGGCCTGCCAACCTGGTCTAAGCCATCATTTGCATGTCTGGCAACGCGTGTCCCGTACGGTGTGACAATCACGCATGAGATGCTGGGACAGATCGAGCGTGCAGAACAGTTGCTGATGGATCTGGGCTTTCATCAAATGCGCGTGCGTCATCATGGCGAGATTGCGCGCATTGAGATTCCGGTGGAAGAATTTGCACATATGTGTGAACCACAGATCAGATCTGTGGTATATGAACAGTTACAATCATATGGTTTCTCCTATGTTGCGTTGGATTTGAAAGGATATCGGACCGGCAGCATGAATGAAACACTTGATTTGTAATCACAAAAGGAGAGAGAACAAGCGATGGAAATCAATAAATTGTATGCTGACAATGACATGGTGCGTGTGGGCTGTCATGATTGTGAAGGCTGCAGCAGTTGCTGTACGGGAATGGGCGATACCGTCCTGCTGGATCCGTATGATGTATATCGGTTATGCAAAGGGTTAAACAAACGGTTTGAGCAGCTGCTGATCGAGCAGAAAGTGGATATGCATACGGATGGAGGACTGATTCTGCCGCATTTGAAAATGCGTGAAGATGACACCTGTGCATTTTTGGAGAACGGCCGTTGCAGCATCCATGCAATTCGTCCGGGCATCTGCCGTCTGTTTCCTTTGGGACGCCAGTATTCGGAGGATACGGTTCGTTATTTTCTGCTTGAAGATGCATGCCCTGCACAAAATAAGACCAAGATGAAAGTCGGTAAATGGCTGGATCAGGAGAATCTGAAACAGTATGAAGACTTTTTGGTGGCATGGCATAATCTGACCAAAAAGCTGCGCGAGGAGCTGTCGGAGCAGACGGACGAAACCTACCAGAAGCAGGTTTGCACACTGTTTTTACAATTGTTTTTCATGCGTCCGTATGGGGACGATTTCTTTGCTGATTTTTATGAGCGCAAAAATTTGTTAGGCTAGGATAGCGGAAATAGGAAATAAGTGCTATAATTAGGCGAAGGAGAGAACGACATGGCAAACAGAGAAGATTTAATCAAAGAATTATATTCCAATATGATTGGAGAAGAAAAAAAGCCTGTGGAGGACGAGAGACGCTATCATGCGGATACCAACAGTCTGACCGTAGGTGCCAATCTTGATTCCAAGGTCACCAGCAAGCGTCATGAAATCGGACTTGAAAAAGAAGCCTATGCCGAGATCATGATGGGTGCGCGCAATTATTTCCTGACAAAAGACATCGGATTTATGGTTGGAGATGTAGTCGCTTTTCGTGAGACCAGCGGCTTCCAGCTGACCGGAAATGACAGTTTGCGTACACTGGCAATGGTAGAGCGCAATATCGAGGGAATTAAGGACGGATATTGCATCATCAGCTGGAAATAGCAGAATGGCAAATTGCATAAAAAAAGCGGAGCGACGAGAAGGAAAATCGTCGCTCCTTTTTTTGCTCTTCATCTTCCCAACTTACTGAAATTATGCTAAACTACAAAGGAAATTGTGCGATTTGTATGGGAAATCGAGAAGGAGATATTGAAATGGAACAATATAAGTCAGAATTTATTGAATTTATGATAGAGAGCGATGTTTTGAAGTTTGGAGATTTTACCCTCAAGAGTGGGAGAAAGTCTCCGTTTTTTATGAATGCAGGTGCATATGTGACCGGATCTCAGTTAAAGCGACTCGGAGAATATTATGCAAAAGCAATCCATGACAATTACGGAGAGGATTTCGATGTCCTTTTCGGACCTGCATACAAAGGCATTCCGCTTGCAGTAGTGACGGCAATTGCATTTAGTGAATTGTACGGAAAAGAAGTTCGCTATTGCTGTGACCGAAAAGAGGCAAAGGATCACGGTGCGGACAAGGGCGGATTCCTCGGATATCAGCTGCAGGATGGAGACCGTGTGGTCATGATTGAAGATGTCACCACATCCGGCAAATCAATGGAAGAGACGGTGCCGAAGGTGAAAGGTGCGGCAGATGTGACCATCGTTGGACTGATGGTTTCTTTGAATCGTATGGAAGTCGGACTGGGCGGAAAACTTTCCGCTTTGGATGAAATCAAAGAGAAATACGGATTTGAAGGTAGAGCGATTGTGACCATGGAAGAGGTCGTAAGCCGTTTGCATAATCAGGATTGCCAGGGCAGAGTGGTGATTGATGATACCATCAAAGCGGCAATCGATGACTATTTCAAACAATATGGGTGCAAATAATACACTTCGTAAGAAGTGGCATTCCATACTGGGAGTATGTGTCTTTATTCTCTACCTGATGTGTCTGTTCTATTTCCTTTTTTTTGCAGAAGCGATGGGACGCAGCGGTAGAGGGGAATATCGCTATAATCTGACTCTGCTAAAGGAGATTCGGCGATTTATGACACATATCAATCTTTTGGGCTGGAAAGCTTTTTTCCTGAATGTGATAGGAAATGTACTGGCTTTTGTACCATTTGGTTTTTTCTTTCCAATGCTTTTGCAAAAACATAAAAATATACTGGTGGCAACCGCGGCAGGATTTTTATTCAGCCTCATGGTGGAATCGCTTCAGCTATGCATGAAACTGGGTAGCTTTGATGTCGATGATCTGCTTTTGAATACCATCGGTACATTGATTGGCGCAATTTGCTATGTCATTGTGCGCCTGATTATGTATCATCAACGAACGGAGAAATAATATGCGTTTTCATCGAAAAAATCGTTTTAAATTTACGGAGAAAACACAATCCAGGAAAGGCATTGCTGCCCTGGTGCTTGCAGCAGTTCTGCTGATTCTTTACGGCATAATGGTTTTCCTCGCATACCGCTCCAACGGAACACTTTCGCCTTATTACGGAAGTGTCGGAATTTTGGCGATATGCTTTGTGATTGCAAATATGGTTTTATCTATTCAAAGTACGATGGAGGAGAATTCGTTTCAGCTGATTCCGCATATGGCATTGATTTTAACGATCATTGCAGCAATCTGCTGGATTGGAACACTTGTCATCGGATTGATTAATTAGTAACGAAATGAGGATTGATCTATGAATTATTTAGAGACAAATCGAAAACAGAATCAGTTTTATGAAGAGCGCCTTTCTCTTGTGATGGAGCGCTTGCAGGAAATTGTGGAAGAGCCACAGGTTGGCGGTGCATTTGATGATTATTTTACAGCGACAGCACAGCTGATGCTCAAATTGAATGAGATTGTCCGTGCCACTTCCGAAAATCCGGATGCAGCATGTTCAGAGCAGGGAAGAGAATGGAACCGCTTCCTTTTTGCACAGGCACTCGAAGGTGACAATTATGAAAATGGATTTTTGAATCCGGCTTATGCCTGTGAAAAGCTGGGCGCTGAATATGGTGCGATGTTTGCAGCACATTTTGCAAGATTGCGTTCTGCCATCGCATATGCTTACGAAGGAAATTTTGAGCGTGTATGCCTGCTTGCGGAACTGCTTGTGGAAATTTATGTGATGATGCTCGACGATGATATCACTGCAGAAAAAGTACAGGCTGTCATTTCCTCTCATGTACATGACAATCAGGAACTCGCACTGCAATACGGAATTGCCCGAATGTTTGACAAGAATCGCGATTTTTATCGTACTATTTTGTTGCAGGCGGATTTGAACAATAAGAATTATCTGTACAAATACGGTTTCAATATTTCGGACAACGAGCGCAAGATTCTGGCATTCCTTCAAAAGATGCCGCAGGAAGAACTTCAGGCAATGGCAGATACCTATACCGAAGGATTCCGTCTTGGATTTGTGACCTTAAACAAGCCGCTTGAAAAAAAGACATTGGTGGAGATGCGCTATCCGGTTGGTTTTGAACCAATGATGCGACTTGCTGCCGCCAATTTTGAAAAAATGGGATTGTATGTGATTGCAGCACCGTCATCGACTGCAGCAAACAAGCAATATATCAACGATCATGAGCAGGATGAGGCTTTATGGCTCGACAAATCTTTGGTTGAACGCAGAGCAGAATTTCTCAAAAAAATCCTTGAAGAATATAAAGAGATTGCACCGCAGTTCGCCGGACCTGCTGTTGTGGAGACATTCGGAGAGAAGCCGTTTGAGCCGGTCAACCGCAAAGAACGCTTACAGTTTGACCAAAAGCAGCAGGGACTTTCCGTACAGAGTGCTTCTGAGCAGGCACAGCTGATCAATCAGTATATCCATGGGGAAGAGAGAAGCTTTACAGTCATTGCATATCCGATTCCGGAAATCGGAGATCAGTTCGATGAAATTTTCGCGGAGACGGTACGCGTTAACACACTTGACTATATGAAATATCAGCAGATGCAACAAAAAATCATTGATGTGCTCGACGCTGCAGATTATGTTCATGTCATCGGCAGCGGTGACAACAAGACGGATATCAAGGTCAAGATCTGGGATCTGGAAAACCCGGAAAAAGAGACTGCATTTGAAAACTGTGTGGCGGATGTCAATATCCCGGTCGGAGAAGTATTTACTTCACCGGTGCTTGAAGGCACAAACGGTAAATTGCATGTGACACAGGTTTATCTTGAAGGCAGAAATTATCTCAATCTCGAAATTGATTTTAAAGATGGAATGATTGCTGATTATCACTGTACCAACTTTGAAGATGAACAGGAAAATCGTCGTTACATCGAAGACAATATTTTAAAGCATCATAAGAGTTTACCAATCGGCGAATTTGCAATCGGTACCAATACGACAGCATATCGAATGGGAATTCAGTATGGCATTCAGGACAAACTCCCAATTCTGATTGCGGAGAAAACCGGACCACATTTTGCGGTCGGTGATACCTGCTATACCTATGATGAAGACAATGAAACCTTTAATCCGGACGGAAAGCTGATTGTAGCAAGAGACAATTCTGTTTCCTGCCTGCGCAAGACGGATATTTCGAAGGCATATTTCAACTGCCATACAGATATCACGATTCCGTATAATGAAATCAAATCCATTATTGCGGTTGCAAAGGATAAGAGTGAACAGCCGATTATTCTGGATGGTAAATTTGTCGTTCCGGGCACAGAGGAATTGAATGTGCCGCTGGAAGGCTTATTATAAAATCAATTTAGTAAAAAAGAAAAAGAAAAAGAGGAGAGAGACAATGCCACAGGTAGGAATTGTAATGGGCTCTGATTCAGACATGCCCGTAATGGCGAAGGCCGCAGAAATTTTGGACAAGCTCGGTGTGACTTATGAGATGACAATCATTTCAGCACATCGTGAGCCGGATGTATTTTTTGAGTATGCAAAATCTGCGGAGGCAAAAGGTTTTAAGGTGATTATCGCAGGCGCAGGAATGGCAGCACATCTGCCGGGAATGTGTGCAGCAATCTTCCCGCTTCCGGTTATCGGAATTCCAATGCATACGACATCACTCGGAGGACGCGATTCCTTATACAGCATTGTTCAGATGCCAAGCGGCATTCCGGTAGCAACCGTTGCAATCAATGGTGGGGCAAATGCCGGTTTGCTTGCAGCAAAAATCCTTGCAACTTCGGATGCTGCGCTTTTAGATCGATTAAAAGCCTACTCAGCAGAATTGAAAGAACAGGTAGAAGCAAAAGACGCAAAATTAAAGGCGGAAGGCTATCAGGCTTATCTCGCAAACAAGTAATACACGAAACATATTTATGGAGGAAACACAAAATGGATTACAAGTCATCCGGAGTTGATATTGAAGCAGGATATGAGTCAGTCGAATTGATGAAGAAATTCGTAAAGAGAACCATGAGACCTGAAGTATTAGGTGGTCTCGGTGGATTTTCCGGTGCATTTTCACTGGCAAAGATCAAAGATATGGAAGAACCGGTTTTACTTTCCGGAACAGATGGATGCGGAACCAAAGTAAAACTGGCAATGATTCTTGATAAGCATGATACCATTGGAATCGATGCAGTGGCAATGTGCGTCAACGATGTGGCATGCGCCGGCGGCGAGCCGCTGTTTTTCCTGGATTATATTGCATGTGGCAAGAATTATCCGGAAAAGATTGCAACCATCGTAAGCGGTGTGGCAGAAGGCTGTGTACAGTCTGAGTGCGCACTGATCGGCGGTGAGACAGCAGAACATCCGGGACTGATGCCGGAGAACGATTACGATCTGGCCGGATTTGCAGTCGGTGTGGTTGACAAGAAGGACATCATTACCGGAGCAGATTTAAAAGACGGCGATGTATTGATCGGAATGGCTTCAAGTGGCGTACATTCCAACGGATTCTCACTGGTGCGCAAGATCTTCCGCATGAACGAAGAAACATTGAATACACATTTTGATGAGCTTGGAACCACTCTGGGTGAAGCGCTCCTCGCACCGACACGTATTTATGTGAAAGCATTAAAAGAAGTCAAGAATGCCGGCGTTCGCATCAAGGCATGCAGCCATATTACAGGCGGAGGCTTCTATGAAAACATTCCTCGTATGCTTCCGGAAGGCAAGCGTGCGGTTGTAGAGAAAGGTTCTTATCCGATTCCGCCAATCTTTATCATGATGCAAAGAGAAGGCAATGTGGCAGAAGAAATGATGTACAACACCTACAACATGGGACTTGGCATGATTGTTGCAGTGGATCCTGCAGATGTGGACAAGACCATGGAGGCAATGAGAAAAGCAGGAGATACTCCTTATGTAGTCGGCAAGATTGTTGACGGCGAAAAGGGTGTCGATCTGGTATAAGTCAGGCATAGGATAAAGGGGAACATCATGAAAATTGCAGTATGTGTATCCGGCGGCGGTACGAATTTACAGGCGATTATGGATGCCATTGACAATGGAACCATCACGAATACTGAGATTGCTGTTGTGGTAGCAAATAATCAAAATGCCTATGCACTTGAGCGTGCAAAGCAGCATGGAATCGAAGCAATCTGCGTTTCACCGAAATCGTACAAGACGCGGGAACAATTCAATGAGGCTTTGCTTGCCACCATCGATTCGTATGAGGTTGACTTGATCGTCCTTGCAGGATTTTTGGTTGTGATTCCGGAAAAGATGATTCAGAAATATCGCAATCGGATTATCAATATTCATCCATCGCTGATTCCATCTTTTTGCGGAACAGGCTATTATGGTCTGAAAGTGCATGAAGGTGTGCTTGCGCGCGGCGTGAAGGTGACCGGCGCGACCTGTCATTTTGTGGATGAAGGAACCGATACCGGGCCGATCATTTTGCAAAAAGCAGTGGAAGTTCAGCAGGATGACACGCCGCAGACACTGCAGCGCAGAGTTATGGAAGAAGCAGAATGGCAGATTATGCCAAAGGCCATTGACCTGATTGCAAACAACAGAGTCACGGTAGAGAATGGTCTTGTAAAAGTGAAATAGGAATCAGTGAAAGGATAAAAGCAATGAATGTATTAGTTGTTGGAAGCGGTGGCCGTGAGCATGCAATTGTAACTGCGGTTGCAAAGAGTCCTCGTGTGGATAAGATTTATTGTGCACCGGGCAATGCCGGAATCGCAGAACTTGCAGAAATCGTCAATATCGGCGCCATGGAATTTGATAAACTGGTGGCATTTGCAAAAGAAAAGGCCATCGATTTTACCATCATCGGAATGGATGATCCGTTGGTAGGCGGCATCGTCGATGTATTTGAAGCAGAAGGGTTAAAGGTATTCGGTCCTCGCAAAAATGCAGCTATCCTGGAAGGATCAAAGGCTTTTTCCAAGGATTTGATGAAAAAATATCATATTCCGACCGCAGCCTATGAGAATTTTACAGATCCGCAGGAGGCACTGGCTTATCTGGAAACCGCAAAGATGCCGATCGTATTGAAGGCAGACGGACTTGCTTTGGGCAAGGGCGTTTTAATCTGCGAAAACCTTGAGCAGGCGAAAGCCGGCGTCAAAGAAATCATGGAGGACAAGAAGTTCGGTTCGGCCGGCAACACGCTGGTGGTCGAAGAATTTATGACCGGCCGTGAAGTATCTGTTCTTTCTTTTGTAGACGGCAAGACCATTAAGATTATGGATTCCGCACAGGATCACAAAAGAGCGGGAGACGGAGATACCGGTTTGAACACCGGCGGAATGGGTAATTTTTCACCGAGTCCGTTTTATACCAAGGAAGTGGATGAATTCTGTCAGAAATATATTTTCCAGCCGACCGTGGATGCGATGGCTGCCGAAGGCAGACCGTTTACCGGTGTGATTTTTTTCGGCCTGATGCTGACAGAGGAAGGCCCGAAGGTGCTCGAATACAACGCACGTTTCGGAGATCCGGAAGCACAGGTTGTACTTCCACGACTGACCAATGATATCATCGATGTCATGGAAGCCTGCGTGGATGGACGTCTGGATGAAATTGATCTGCAATTCGAAAAGCGTGCAACCGTCTGTGTTGTACTTGCATCGGACGGATATCCGGTTCAATACGAAAAAGGCTTTGAAATCACCGGACTTGAGAAATTCAAGGGACAAAAAGATTATTACTGCTTCCATGCCGGAACAAAATTTGACGAAGCCGGCAAAGTGGTTACCAACGGAGGCCGCGTTCTCGGAATCACTGCGACTGCAGATGATTTGAAGCAGGCGCGTGCAAAGGCCTATGAGGCAACCGAATGGGTTCAGTTCGCAAACAAATATATGCGTCATGATATTGGAAAAGCAATTGATGAAGCATAAAGAGTGCAACATGATATTGCAAAAACAATTGATGAAGTATTGAGAATGCGATATACTTGTTATGTTAATATTTAAAACGATATAAGGAGAAGATATTATGAATTACACAATTGAAGGGGAACCATTACCGGTCGTAATCTGCAATCTTGATGCAAACGAGACCATGATTACAGAGAAAGGTGCAATGTCATGGATGTCACCAAATATGAAGATGGAGACATCAAGCAACGGAGGCATCGGCAAAATGTTTGGACGTGCATTCTCAGGAGAAGCAATGTTCCAGAATCGTTACACTGCGATGGGCGGACCTGGACAGATCGCTTTTGCATCCAGCTTCCCGGGCTGCATCCGTGCGTTTGAAATCGGACCGGGACAGGAAATTATCGCACAGAAATCAGCTTTTCTTGCTTCTACAGCAGGAGTACAGCTTTCCGTATTTTTCCAGAAACGCCTCGGCGCAGGATTCTTCGGCGGAGAAGGATTCATCATGCAGAGACTTTCCGGACAGGGATTGGTATTTCTTGAGTTTGATGGTTATATCAAAGAATATGATCTTGGACCTGGCCAGCAGATGGTAATTGATACCGGATATCTTGCTGCTATGAGCGCTTCCTGCTCAATGGATATCCAGACAGTTCCGGGTATCAAGAATGCATTGTTCGGTGGAGAAGGCTTGTTCAATACCGTTGTAACAGGACCGGGTCACATCTGGCTTCAGAGCATGCCGGTATCTCAGATGGCTGGTGCAATCGCACCATTTATTGCGACAGGAAAGTAAGAGATGAGAAATCGATTTGTGGCGAAAGGGTCGATGACCGTGTTTCTGGCAGTGCTTCTGCTTGCTGTTTCTGGATGTACATCCAATCGCAATGTGTCATCGCAAACCTCGACACAGGTCGAAAGCACTGAAACGGAATCACAATATGTTCCGCAGGAAAAGGCAATTATCACGCCAATTGAACCAAATGAGGAATTCAGTGTCTCGGATTCAACGGGAATGCTGAAAGTAAAGGAAGAGGATGACTATTCTGTGACAGTTATCCTTGAATTCAACTATCAGTTGTATGGCGTGGAAAAGTCATGCTGGGCTGTCACAAGCAGCTATTTGATTGAGCGTGGCGACGATGCCTATATTTTTCTGACTTGCCATTACGAGAATTCATACGGCCGCACTTACTTATACAAAGTGGAGGATGGCCAACTCGAAGCGGCAGATGCGTTGAATATGATATTCTTTGAACCATTCACCAATGTGGATCAGCTGAATATGGCAACAACAGTCAATTCCATCGGAACTTATGAAGGGCACAAAACCTATCGCATCGAAAATGATAAGTTTGTGACCGACGACGAGGTATACATCTTTAATACCATTGGAGATGAGAGCAAATCATCCCTTACCGTCATCAAAGATCTCCCTGCCAAAATCGCAGGCAAAGAAACGACTTTGACTCCCGGCACCGTGATTCATCCATACGGCCAGGACGAAGATACTTTTTTCTTCGAAACCGACGACGGCAGAATGGGTCAATTCCAGTACGAGCACATTGGACAGGACAAAATTGACACCTACGGTTATGAATACGGAATTGGAGGTCACTCTGCTAACGATTACTTCGAGATGGTACCGTATTCCGGCTAAGGCATATTAAAACAAATGAAAGAGGTCACGCTTGCGTGACCTCTTTTTAGTTTGTGCGCCATGGGCGCGCTCTAACGGATATACCCAACCTATATGATCAATATAGTTATCATGATTATGAAATATGTCAGCTACGCTGACGCAAATCTCGCGCCAAGTCTCGCGAGCGAGACTTG
>NZ_PDYG01000126.1 GCF_002735305.1 Agathobacter ruminis | reverse complement strand
ATCAATGATTATAAAAAATAAAGGGAGCCTATAAAATCCGCCGGATTATTAGGCGCTTACGTTTTAACTCAGTCGGGGTACAAGCTCCGACTGAGTTAAACGCTCCGCGAGTCTTGACTCTGTAGGAGCTTCGCCGGATGATTGATGAATCATCTGGCGAGGCTCTTTTGTTCTATAATAATAGGGTTGACAAATACCCTATAGGGGTATATTATCATAACGAAAGATACCCCTGTGGGGTATATAATTCAAGTCTCGCTCGCGAGACTTGGCGCGAGATTTGCGTCAGCGTAGCTGACATATT
>NZ_PDYG01000125.1 GCF_002735305.1 Agathobacter ruminis | reverse complement strand
ATATTTTAATTATATGGGGACGATAGATAATGATCATAATGCATTTCTATTAAAAATTGAACCGGGCGAGAAAAAAGATATTCGGGTTGGATATTTTATTTCAGAGGATGTCTTGAATAGTTGTGAGGATATTTATTTTGATGCCACCAATGATAGTACATCTGAGGATGGGAGAATTTATTATCCAATTCCGGGAGTGTCGAAAGAAGGGGCAGGTAATTAAAAAATATGCGGTGACTGCTGCTAATCGTAATAATGTATTTTCGTTTTATGCTGAGGGAGTATGGAGTCCGGAAAGTGTTCCAAAATGAGAAGAAAAAGATGCTCCTAGAGCATCTTTTCCTTAATGTAGGATGTGCTGTTGTAAAGGATTCAACTGGGACACAAATTGATGA
>NZ_PDYG01000124.1 GCF_002735305.1 Agathobacter ruminis | reverse complement strand
TATTTCATATGCAAATCTCTGCGCATCCTCGCGGAGCGTTTATCTCAGTCGGAGATTGTACCCCGACTGAGACAAGTTTGTTATAACCCCCACCTTCGCTTAGAGGAAGGGGTCTTATCCGACTGAGATAAATTATCCGGCAGCTGTCCGTCATGTGCTTTCCATGCGCATTCCGTAATCGCGAAGTCACTAAACACTGCGCGGAAGCTGGAATCTTCCGGACTGCAGGCATAGATACCAAAGCGGATAGGACCGGCACCTTCCCACATATGACAGACACGCATCTGAGAAAAATGCCTGCCATCCTTGGAACACTCGATGCAATAATCATCTTCTCTGCGGCTTAGGCGATACCACATGGTCTTCACATCCGCTGCAATCTCTGTTGTCGCCCAGTCCGAATAACCATGATTTGTCACCACGGATCCAAGATGCTGGAAATACTCATTCTCATACTCTACCGAAGCCTTCAGCCAGTTCTCACTGTCCAGATACATCACAATCCCGCACTGATCGAATCGATGATGACTTCCGGAAAAATCAGTTTTTACAACAAAAGAAAAATACTTCTCCTCCGTCTCCATCTGAAGAACCGGTGCATTATCATTCCGAAAATGATAATAGGTTCTCTGCCACAAATCCGTGCCGGGCTCAGTGGTAATCTCGATTTGACCCTTTCCTATGGTATAATCCGCGGGTTCTCTCGTCCATGTCAGTTTATCTAAATCCATGCTCGTTACCTCCCTTTGTTACTCATCCTAGCACACCATTAGTAGCTGGGCAATGCGGAAGATGGGTTGCGGTCGTCCGGTGGACGACCCTCGCGTAGCGAGGAGCAACGACCGTGCCACGACATCCGGTGGATGTCGGTTTTGGCACGACCGTAGTGAAACGTAGACCGGCAGGCGAGATTGAACCGCTTGCGAAGCAAGCTAGCTACAAGTCCCCTTCCACATTACAAATTGCGGAAGATGGGGTGAGGCGGATATAGAAAAAGGTCCGGTGGACCGTTTTCCCGCC
>NZ_PDYG01000123.1 GCF_002735305.1 Agathobacter ruminis | reverse complement strand
AGCAGCCGGTACAGCCGCAGCAACCATATGATATGTATGCACAGTATGCACCGCAGAAAAAGAGCAAAAAGGGACTGATTACAGGTCTCGTATGCGGTGGAGTCGCAGTGGTTGCAGCAGTCGTATTTGTGATTTTGTTTGCAACCGGTGTGATTTTTGCAAAGCCGGCAAAGAAAGTGGAGAACGCTTTTAAGGCAACTGCAAAAGATCAGGGTGCACTGGCCAAAGCACTTGATTTGGAAGAATTATTGAGCAAGTCCGGTGCCAAAGAGGCGAGAGTGGACTTTGATATTGCGGAAGATATGAACACCTTACAGGGTACTGTCGCATTGACAACCGGTGGTGAGATTCAGGAACTTTACGCAAAAGTAAACGGAAATATGATGGGATATGCGTTTGATGTCGATGGCAAAATCCAGCTGACCGAAGATGCAATCCTGTTTGGCTCTTCCGTTTTAAATGATAAGCTTTTGAAGCTTGGACTTGATAAGATGCCGGGCGGTTATCTTGGCACAATGATTGACGAGCAGAGATTTAATCAGTTGGCAGAGGTGTTAAAGAGTGCTTATCAGACTTTGAAGAAGAGTGATATCGATTCTTCTGACGCATACCAGACTGTCCATGACTGGTTCTATGGATTGGAATTCGAAAAGCTTGACAAGAAAGAATTCGAAATCGACGGAAAAGATGTTTCCTGCGGCGGTTATGAATTTACTATTTCAGCAGATGATATTGAAAAGCTGATCGATGATTTTGGATTTTTAAAGGATGAGCAGTTCAAACTTGCATTCGAGCAGGCAGCAGGCATGTCTTTGGACAATGCACTTGCAGCTATTCGAACAGTCGGCGATTTCAAACTTCAGGCATATATCTATGACGGTATGCTTGCAGCACTTGATTTGAGTATCAGAGACATCGGTGTGACCATTGAATTCCAGGGTGGTGATTATCGTACCCAGAATATGGCCATTGCAGTTGCAAATCAGACTGTATTTATCAAGGGAAGTACAGAAGGAGATGTTGAGACAAGATCTATTTCTTATCAGGATACCGAAGTTCTCAAATATACCTATGATGCAAAGAGCGGTGATTTTGTTGCTTCGATGATGGACGGTGATACAGAAGCAAGTATTGAATTGAATATCAAGAGAACCTCCGATTCTTTAACCGTATCGGTTGTAGATCTCAAAGAGAACGGAGCAAGCATATTTGCAGACGGACAGAAGGCAAATATCAGCTTTGGCATCAGCGCATGTGATGATGTAAAAGAACTGGATGGTACCGTTGTGGATCTTGGAACACTTGATGAGGAAGGATTCAATGAGTTGGCAGATCTTCTGAAAGACAACCTGATGATGAAATTCCCTTCCCTTTTCTATTTGATCGGATGAAAGCAGTTTTAAATTATTTTTTCTTACAATTAAAAAGAAGCCTGGCGGCATTCTCCAGGATGATGGGAAGCGTAATCGTGATGATTGCGCTTTCTATTCTGCTTGCCTGGGGAGTCAGCCGTTCATTTTCAAATGTGCAGATGCTTGAGCAAGTGACATTGGCGGTGGTCTTGTCCGAAAATGAGGATGAGACGGAGATGATTCTGGATTTGATTTCCGGAATGCCAAGTGTGGAAAGTGTCTGCACTTTTGTCTATTTGCCAAAAGAGGAGGCGTTCGAAAAACTAAAACGCAGGGAAATCGAGGCGGCAATTGTTCTCCCGGAAAATTTTTATGATGATGTCAATCATGGGACGAATACGCCATTGACCATTTATTTTTCCGCGGATGTGGATCTGGATACTTCCATGTTCAAAGAATTGCTCTATGACGGCGTATCTTTTGTGCGTGTGACGGAATCTGCAATCTATTCCGTGGTGGATATGCGCGATCTGTATGAACTGAAAATGAGCAAAAAGGACACCTATGCATTTTTGTCTGAATTTTATTTATGGCACGTCTTCGGGCGCGGAGAAGCATTCCAAAATCATGTTTTGTCAGCAACCGGAGAAGTAAATCTGGTGCAATATTATATCACGGTGGGGGTGTTTTTGTTCCTACTATTGGGAAGTCTGACATTTGGCTTCTTATATAAGGAAGAGGAGCAAATCCTTTACAAAAAATTGCGCCTTATGGGAATCGGTTCCTCCGCCGTGGCGGGAAGCCGCGTTATCATCATGTCCGTATATGCCTATGTGGCAATGCTTTTGACATGGATTGTCGGCATCATTACGGGAATCGTCCGCGAAAAATCACTGTTCAGCGGATCGGTGCTGGTGCCGATTCTTTTGATCCTTCCGGCATTTGCGATGGCGGCATTTTGCAATTTGATATATTCTCTTGCAAAAAATCAGACGCAGGGCATGTTGATTACGCTCGCAGTCAATGCTTTTATGCTCATCTGCGCCGGCGGGCTGTTGCCGCTTTCCTATTTTCCGAAGGGCATACGCATGATTGGAGAAGTCCTGCCGCTTCGCCTGTGGATGGAATCACTGCAGCGGATTTATTTCGGGAAAAGCCTCGGTGCCTATGTGTGGATTGCAGTGGCACTCGGCATCGTATGTTATGGAATCTCAATTGTAATCACGGAGCATAAGAAATGAGACAAGCATGTAAGTGGTTTCCACTTTTATTAAAAGCACAACAGAAGAGACCGGAGAACTGGATTGCCTGTCTGGCGATGATTGCGGTGATGTTTGTGATTGCCTCACTGAAACTGCCTGACGGGGAGAATTTTGGCGTCGGCATTTATTGCGAAAAACCGGAATACGCAACCGAAATGCAAACACTGCTGAATCAAAATGAAACCGTTTATGATTTCAAAGTCTATGATTCCAAAGAGCGAATGAAAGAAGAAATCCTAAACGGAACCATTGAATGCGGCTTTGATATCGATGCCTCTTTCAAAGAAAAATTTGCAAACAAAAATCAGAAAGATGTCATTACCTATTATTGTTCGAGCTATACCACGCGCGGAGAAGTGGCAAAAGAGACTTTGTATGTCACACTCCTGAAAATGCAAAGCGAAATCTTTTTGCAGGTTGCCGCACCGGAAATCTACGAAAAGCCGGACGCACAACTCATAGAAGAATTGCAGAAACAGCAGGAATATTATGAAAGCGGTGATGCACTCCTGGCCGTTCGCAGCGAGGTAATCGGTGATCCGAATCGAAAAACTCCGAAAAAATACAGTTCATATCAGGAATCGCATCCATACATGGGAAGCCTTGCCATTCTGCTTTTCCTTGTCATCTTTCTCTCTGTCGGAGACACACTTGCCAAGGAAAAGAGCGGATTTCCAATCTGCCTGACTGCGCATGAACGATTCATCTATGCATGCACAAAAGCATTCGCGGCTGCTACGGTGCCTGGGGTTGTGGCATTCATACTGGCCTGCATCTTCGGAGAAGGAAACCGCAATCCGTTCTGGATTCTGCTCAAGCTTCTGCTTCTCCTGCTTGTGGCATTTGTTTTTTGCTACGCTCTGGCGCGTATTTTGCGCAGGGAAAACCGTTATATGGCAAGCTTGCTGGCACTGCTTCTTGCAATTGCTGTCATGACCACCGCATACTTCGACCTTTCGATCATGCTGCCGGTCATCGGAATTCTGCGCTGGCTTCTTCCGGTGTCCTACTTCCTCCTGTAATCCACATCCGGGGGATGAATCGGATGTGGTTTTTTGTGGGAAGGTATTGCACGGGAATTGGAATGTGATAAAATAAAAATATCTGTAATACAGAAATATTAGGAGACATGAAAAGGGGGCTATTATGACCAAGAATCAAATTAAGCAGGCCAATCTGGTACTGTTTATCACACTGATGGTAACGGGTTTATTCAATATCATCGGATTGACAACATTATTACAGAATATTGAATTCGCAGGACTTTCACCGAGTGTTCCGATTTCAATTATGATTTTGTTTGCAGTCTTTATGCTGGCATGCATCGTCATTTTTGTGACAAAGCGGGATGAAAGCCTGTTGTTGTATGTGGGAACATTCGGATATTTGTTCCTGTATGCATTTGCAATGATTATGCAAAAGACTTCAACCACATTTCCATATATTTATCCGGTATTGATTGCGGTAATTGTATATGGAAATAAGATTGTACTTCGCATTGCTGCGGTTGCACAGCTGGTAATCAATGTGATTATGGTTGGCATCACAGTCAGCAGAGCAGCAGACATTCAGCTGGTCATGGAGCAGATCAGTATTGAAACGATTGTATCCATTCTCGGATGCATTACCTTTATTATGGCAAACAATCTGATTACCAAGTTCCACATGGAAGCACAGAGTTCTGTCATGAGTGCGGCTGAGAAGAGCGAAGGCATGTCGCATGAAGTGGTTTCTTTGGCAAAGGATGTACTTGATATGGTACTGTCAACCAAGGATTATATGGAGAGCATCGATCATTCTGTTCGTCAGGTGCATGAATCCATGGGCGCAATCGAGGATAGCGCAACATCAACTGCCAACGCATGCATCCAGCAGACGGATATGACCAGTGCCATCCAGGATGTGATTGAAGAGACCGTTGATAAGACAAACAGCATTGTGGGAATTACCGATTCTGCGACAAACTCGGTCAACGAAGGTGCTCAGCTTGTGGATGAATTAAATGCAAAAGCCGAGACCGTGATCGAAGCAGGAACCAAGATGCAGCTTGCTGCAACACATCTGCAGGAGAAATCAGTCGAAGTTCGTTCCATTACAGATATGATTTTAAATATTTCAAGTCAGACAAACCTGCTGGCATTGAATGCATCCATCGAGGCAGCGCGTGCCGGTGAAGCCGGAAGAGGATTTGCAGTCGTTGCTGAGGAAATCCGTGTACTGGCAGATCAGACCAGAAGTGCAACAGAAGAGATTACTGCAATTCTCGATACTCTGGTACAGGAAGCACAGAGTGTTTCCACACAGGTCGGAGAGAGTGTTGCAATCAATGAGCAGCAGAGTGATTTGATCAAGAATACCAGCGATTATTTCAGTTCAATCCAGTCAAGTATTCAGGAACTGAATGCAGAGATTGCACTGGTGAATAATATGATGAGCAATGTCAGACAGTCCAATGGTCAGATTGTGGACAGCGTTGAGACATTGTCTGCAACATCGGAAGAAGTTTCGGCAAGTGCGATTACTACCAAAGAGCTTGCGGCTACATGTGTGGATACGGTTGCTGACTTCGATTCCAAGATGCATGATGTGGAAAAGAAGGTTCGCATCCTTGCAACCTACGGAGAAAATGAAGCATAAATCATAAGAAAAGCAAGGCAGGGCGCTACCGCGCCCTGCTTTTTTACTTTATAGAAAATTCTTCCGAATTTTCTATAAAGCAAAAAGCGTTCCGCAAAGGATGCGCACTCGCGCGAGAAGAAGATTGTTGCTAAAGCAACACGCGCTCGGCGCGCAGAATCTCGCAAGCGAGATTCTATTTTTAACAACTTTATAGGAAAATGGTACCAAAATGCTAAACCGAGGGCTCAAGTCTCCGAAATAATTAATGTGTAAAGGGAATTACACCAGATATGGTAAAAGGATTTACCGAGGGGCACAATATATGAGGGTTCGGTTATGGTTCTTTTATCAAACACAATTTACGATCATGTAAATCACACTTACAATTCCATAGTACGAAATGAGAAGCCTGTATCTGATTCGCAGAATCAGCAAACGGCGGGAAATGGTTTTGATGAAGATGCTGCAGTTCTTGAATTGTCTCATGAAGGTGTGCGTCGCCTGACAGTAACAGAGTCACAGAATCGTCCGGGACAGTTCAGACAGGAAAGTCGCGAAGAAAACTTTCATATAAAGAAGGAAGACGCGCAGGACAATGTCGAGAATGTACTTGCCCGTATCCAGAAATATATGGCAAGAGGTCTTCAGCTTGGAAGTGAAGCACAGGAGAAAGATATCACACAGGCAGATCGTCAGGTAATCAAGAATGAAATCAACAAGATCAATCGTGTGGTAAACAATTTGAGTGCCGATACGGCAGTGGATGCAACCAAAGTATTGGAGCATACGATTCAGATGAACGGCGATATGGTTCGACACTCCCGTGAAAACATTCTACTCAATGCAGAGGATTCTTATCACGCACAGGGAACGATTAACAACGCGCATGCAATGGCGCTTTTGGCATAATAATAATGAAAGGTAATGAAAGGGTCTCAGATAATATCTGTGGCCCTTTTTTGATATATCAGAAATCGATAGCGCACAATCAAGATATATTAATATGGAAAAAGTACCATAACTAAG
Organism: Agathobacter ruminis; assembly: GCF_002735305.1. Lineage (GTDB taxonomy): Bacteria > Bacillota > Clostridia > Lachnospirales > Lachnospiraceae > Roseburia > Roseburia ruminis. The sequence continues at coordinate 125,387 of NZ_PDYG01000123.1, read as the reverse complement.
GGTTATAAAGCATATATATACAGGGAATTATAGTGTATATTTTCATTGTATATACATGAAATCAACTAAATCAATGGTTGAATGAATATTTATAAAAGTGTATACACAAATTGACAAACGAGAATTGTCGTGTATAATAATATAAGACTGTTCGTCAGTGGTAGACACTTGTTTTTCAAACGAAAAGACAGAGACGACGTAAGATAGAAATGTGCAGTGGCAATGGCGCCAACGGCACTTTTTTTGGTTATAGGGTACTTTATCACAGTAAAGTCGTGTACCTACAAAGCATTATGATATTATACTGGAGACAGTTAATATAAAAAATACTTAGTTTTAAGGAGGAAAACTATGAAAAAGAAGCAGTTATTAAGCCTTCTGCTTGTTGCAGCAATGACAGTCGGCTTAACAGCGTGCGGTGGAAAAGAGAAGCCAAATGACACCTCTAAAGAAACCGACACAAACGGAAGCGAAGCATTACCTACTGATTATGAGGGACTTTCCGAAGTGATTTACATGGACGCACTCGGCGATTTCTATGAACTTTATCAGCAGGCACAGGAAGAAACCGATGCTGACAAGAGATATGCATTGGAAGCTCTTGCAGAAGCAAAGATGCTTGAGTCAGGAACCATTCTTCCTACCACATCAAAGGGTGGTGCATATGTACTTACCCGTAACGCTCCTAATACCATCTCTTCTGTATTATACGGTGGTGATGCAGAGCGTTATGAAACACTTCTTGCAACGAAGGAATTCGTTACGAAAGAAGACTGGGACGCAATGCGTGCAATGTATGGTGAGTTAAAGGGAACCGGTACTTATTATGAGAAATGTAAAGAATATCTTACCTCTCATGGTTACACACTCACAGATACTTTCAGCATGATTTATACTGATGACAACAAGTCATGGGATGTATTTACAGAGTGGAACGCATCTATGTACGAGCCACTTTGCCTGACATTTGACCGTCTCTTACAGTATGACTGTGAGAATACACTTCAGCCTTCTCTTGCAGAAAGCTATACTGAGAAGAAGAACGATGACGGAACCGTAACCTATACTTTCAACATTCGTAAGGGTGTTAAGTGGGTTGACTCTCAGGGACGTGAATATGCAGATGTAACTGCAGACGACTTCGTTGCAGGTGCTGAGCACTTATTCGATACCGGTAGCGGTATGGAAGCTCTTTGGGGATCTGAAGGTGCAAACATCGTAAATGCAGATGAATATATTGCAGGTGATGAGACTGACTTCTCCAAGGTTGGTGTAAAGGCAGTTGATGATTACACACTTGAGTATACTTTGAAGAAAGAAGTTCCTTACTTCGTAACCTTGCTTGAGTATACAACATTTGCTCCTTTGAACCGTGCTTACTACAAGTCACAGGGTGGTACCTTCAGCGCTGAAGGTGATAACTACACCTCAGGTGATTACGGTAAGACTCAGGATAACATCCTTTACTGTGGACCATACCTTGTAAAGAGAGCTGATCAGAAGAGTGCAATCACCTTCGAATTGAACAACAGCTATTGGAACAAGGACAAAGTTACAATCAAGACTTTGAACTGGATTTATGATAATCTCGGTGATGTTCAGAAGACATATGACAATGCAATCAACGGTGTTACCAACGGTGTTGGTTTGACAGAGGCTATGGTTGCTATTTGTAAGGCAGACGGAGATCGTTTCGACAAGTATGTTCATGTATCTTCTACCGATGCTACAAGCTATCTTGTAACTTACAACATCAATCGTCAGGCATATGCAAATGTTACCGACGATACCAAGCTGAAATCTGAAAAGACCGATGAGCAGAAGGTCGCTTCTGACAAGGCTCTTAAGAACCAGCATTTCCGTCTTGCTATTAGCTATGCTGACGATCGTGCATCATGGAATGAGCAGACAAGAGGTGCTGACCTGAAGCTTGCAAACCTGACAAATTCATATACACCTGGTGATTTCGTTACCCTTTCAAAGGATGTAACTGTTGAAATCAATGGAAGCGAGCAGACCTTCAAGGCAGGAACCTACTATGGTGAAATTCTTCAGGCTCAGTTGAATGCAGACGGATACCCAATCGTTGCATGGAATCCGGAAGCAAACGACGGAATCGGTGGAAGTACCGGATATGACGGATGGTATCATCCGGAAGAGGCTGTTAAGGAGCTTGACAAGGCAATTGAAGAGCTCAAGGCTGAAGGAGTAGAAATTACAGAAGAGAACCCAATCGTTCTTGATCTCCCTGTTACCAGCGAAGCTACTTACATGGTTAACCGTGCAAATGCTTACAAGCAGTCTATTGAGAAAGTATTAGGTAACAAAGTCATCATCAACCTGAATGTTGATCCTAAGTATGACACAATTCTTGATGCTACTTACTACACCAAAGACGGTAAGGAAAGCAACTTCGATATCAACGACAATACCGGTTGGGGTCCTGACTTCGGTGATCCTTGCAGCTACCTTGGAACTCTTGCACCATACTACAGCGGTGCATTCACCAAGAACTTCGGTATTTACTAAAAGATACCAAAAATAAAATACAAACATTCGGGACAGCAGTGCGCAAGCACTGCTTCCCGTTGTGTTTATGAAGAGTGACTATTATGACTAAATATTTGTTAAAAAGACTCCTGCATGGAGTGATTTCAATTATATTTGTGGTGGCAATTGTAATGCTGTTAATCTACTCGCTGATGGATCGCGATAAGATTTTCAGTAGCGACAGTGCTTATTCACATCAGAAGAATAATGCAAAAATTGCATACATGTACCAGAAATGGGAAGAGTATGGATACTTAGATTATGTACCATACAGCGATTATATGAAATCGCTTATGAAGAGTGGCGATATTGATGAAGCCACTTACAAGGAAAGTGTTAAGCTTGGCAAGACTGCAAAGCAGGACAAGAAGATTGCCAAGGAAAATGCCGCAAAATTTAAGAAGTATTATGAGTCCAAGGGGTATACCGTCGAGCGTGTTGACGCAATCACACAGAGAAACAGAATTGCAGACGGTGGTGCATCCCTGTTATTTGCGTATAAGAATACTCCGGTTACAACCAGACTGTTTCGTTACTTAACCGGAATCTTTAAATTTGACAGCGTCAACACCATAGAAGATATAGAAGGAAAGAGAGGCTTGACCTTTACCTGGAAGGATCCGGCATACGGCGGAGACAAGTTCGCTCCGGCTTTGATGGGCAATGGTACAAACCATAAATATCTGATATATGTGGATAATAAATTCCCGTTCGTACATCAGAACATGCTCAGTTTAAATCTGGGTCTTTCATATACTGTCAACCAGGGCGTGGAAATTACAACCACGATGACACAGTCACAGGGTATGACAAAGTCAGTTATGACAACATATCCGACAGGATTGCAGGAAGAAAGTGCAGACGATTTACACAGTGCTGTATATTCCGCAGGTTCGCTGGTTGATAATCCGATCAATGAAGCACGTTTTACGGACAATTATACAAGAGTACAGTTGCGCCGTGGCGGTAAATCCAAACTTGGATATTCCTTCATCATCGGTATCTTTGATGTCATCTTTGCATATCTGATTGGTCTTCCACTCGGTGTATTGATGGCTCGTAAGAAAGACAAATTCATCGATAAGCTCGGTACGGTTTATATCATGTTTATTATTGCGATTCCGTCTCTGGCATATATTTTCCTGTTCAAGGCAATCGGTGGTTCTCTGTTCCATCTGCCGACACAGTTTGATACCAAAGACGAAATCTGGCCGATGTACATTCTGCCGATTATCTCATTGTGCTTACCGGCTATTGCAGGTTTGATGAAGTGGATGAGACGATTCATGATCGACCAGATGAGCGCCGATTATGTAAAATTTGCCCGCTCCGGCGGTCTGAGCGAGAAGGAAATCTTCTCTAAACATATTATGAAGAATGCGGCTGTGCCGATGTGCCACGATATTCCTGCAAGTGTATTGGGTGCATTGACCGGTGCGATTATTACAGAGCGTGTATACGGGGTTCCTGGTGTCGGTGATGTTTTGACACAGGCAATCGGAAAATATGACAACGGTGTAATCGTTGGTGTTACCTTGTTCTATGCAGTACTTTCCGTACTTGCATTGGTACTCGGCGATACCTTAATGTCAGTGGTTGACCCACGAATTTCATTCTCTACGAAGGATAGGTGATAACGATGGAATATAATTTAGATCAGTTTGGAATGTCAAAGGAGGAGCTTTTTGCTCCGGTAGACCATAACGATCTGGAATCAGAGAAGATTACAGCTCCGCGTTATTCCTATTGGCATTCGGTATTTCGTGTATTTTTTAAGAAAAAGATCAATATCTTTATTCTTGCCCTCTTGGGTGTGATTGTATTGCTTGCATATCTGTATCCGCTTTTTGTGGATTACGATCGCTATATGAACGTGCTTGATGCTTCTACCAAGCATTTGACTCCGGCGAAAGCAATCGAACGTTTTGGTTTCAGTATCCATTGGATCATGGGAACCGGTGGTGCAGGACAGTCCACATGGGATTCTATCTGGTATGGATCAAGAATCTCTATTTCACTGGCATTTGTCTGCGCTTTGATTAATATGACTATCGGCGTGCTTTTTGGAGCAATCTGGGGATTCTCCAAGAAAGTCGATGTGGTTATGATTGAGATTTACAATATCGTTGCGAATGTGCCTTATCTTTTGGTAATTTCCGTAATGGTAATGATTTTCTCCGCCAGCTTCTGGACATTGGTATTTGCCATGACCGTTACAGGATGGCTTGCAATTGCATACTTTATGCGTACCCAGGTTTTAATCATCAGAGACCGTGAATATAACCTTGCTTCTAAATGCCTTGGTACCTCCTCCTTTAAGATTGCAATGAAGAACATCCTTCCGTTCCTGACTTCTATCATCATGACTGTTGTAGCTACGGAGATCCCTTCTTATATTTCGTACGAAGTATTTTTATCATATATCGGAATGGGTATGTCAGACGCTTCTCTTGGCCGTTTGATTTTTGAGGCTGAGTCAGCAATGCTTACTCCGGGATGGCAGTTTGAATTCTGGTGCCCGGTAGCAGTTGCTTCCATCATCACTGTCGTACTTTATGTAGCAGGACAGAACTTAGGAGATGCTTCCGACCCTCGTACACATATGTAAAACGAAAGAAAAAGGACACATATCAAAATGGAAAACAAGAAAACAATCTTATCGATTAAAGATTTATATGTGAAATTCCGTGTGCGTGGTCGTATTCTTACAGCGATTCGTGGAATTTCGCTCGATATTTATGAAAATGAGACAATTGCAATCGTAGGAGAGTCCGGATCAGGTAAATCCGTATTTACCAAGACATTTGCCGGCATGCTCGATACCAATGGCTTTATTGACCAGGGATCCATCATCTTCAACGATGAGGAATTGTCAGATACCGTAGTTGCTTATGACGACTCTGCAAAGCGTCTGGTAGCTGCATTTGCCGAAAAATTGAATGAGTATTCACATCTTGAATTCGGTGCGGATATTTACAAAGAAATGCTCGAACTTGATGCGCAAAAGCGTGCCAAGAACGGTCTTTCTGATGAGGAAGAGGCAGAATTCAAAAAGAACTTAAAAGCAATGAAGGACGACCGGATCAACCTCTTTAACTTAAAGCAGACCTATGATCCGAAACAGGAAAAAGACAAGATCAAAGAAGCTTCTGCACGTCTCAAAGAAATGGAAGCTGAATACAAAGCTTATGAGAAGAAGCGCGACGATTTGAAGAAGGAGCGCAAAAATGCTGCTGAGCAGGATCCTGAATTCATGAGACAGTATCATGAAAAGAAGGCAGCGCTCAAAGCAAAATATGATGAGGCCATCAAGCAGGCTGTCTCTGAAGAGACCAAAGAACGCAACCTTGTGCTCGCAAAAGAAATCCTGCTTTCATCAGGCCGCTTCAGCCTTCGCAAGCGCAGAAAGTGCATCAAGGGATTGCTTGAAGCACTGCGCAAGGCAATGGAGATGGGCGTAGACTTAAACAACGAGTCAGAGCGCAATCAGGTATTTGATGCAGTTACCTTCCGTGTGAAGTTCTTAAATGAAATTACGGTTGCAGAGCATGAAAAGCTTCTTCATCCGGATCAGCCGCTTCGCACGGATGAGAAATCACAGAAGATGCTGCTTCACGGATATTGCATTTTGAACCTTGCAAGCTTTAATGATGCAACAGACTGGATGCAGGTGCGTGGTGCAAAGATCGCAACCGTATTCCAGGATCCGATGACTTCTTTGAACCCGATTCTTACCATCGGTAAGCAGATTTCATCCATTATCATGAAGCATCAGCATTGCTCTGAAAATGATGCAAGACTTCGTGCAATTGAAATCATGGGCAAAGTTGGAATCCCGAATCCGGAACAGCGTTTTGATGATTATCCGTTCCAGTATTCCGGTGGTATGAGACAGCGTATTGTTATCGCAATCGCACTTTCCTGCCAGCCAAAGATTCTGATTTGTGACGAGCCGACTACAGCGCTCGATGTAACCATTCAGGCACAGATTCTTCAGTTGATCAAGGATCTGCAGAAAGAATTTAATTTCACAACTGTATTTATTACACACGATCTCGGTGTTGTTGCGAATGTGGCTGACCGTGTAGCTGTATTATATGCAGGACAGGTAATTGAAGTAGGAACAGTTGAGGAAGTATTTTACGATCCAAAGCACCCATATACCTGGGCATTGCTTTCATCCCTTCCACAGCTTGCGACCAAGAATGCAAAACTGTATTCCATTACCGGTACACCGCCATCACTTTACAATGCGATTGTGGGAGATGCTTTTGCACCGCGTAACCCATATTGCCTGAAGGTGGATACACTTGCAGAGCCGCCAATGTTTAAGGTGACGGATACACATTACGCCAGAACATGGCTTCTTCATCCGGATGCACCAAAGGTTGACAAACCTGAAATCATCCAGGATATTCATGAGAAGCTGTTAAAAACATATAATCTGTAATAGGAGAGAAAAATCGTGTCTAATAATCAAACAAATAATAGTGCATCGCACTTTCCGGAGCATGGTCCGGTAGATGAGAATGGCCGCGAGATTTTACTCTCGGTCAAGAATATTGATATCACATTCGGCAAAGGCGAGTCTGCTGTCAAGGCTGTCAAGAATGCCAGCTTTGATATTTACAAAGGCGAGACTTTCTCGCTGGTAGGAGAATCCGGATCCGGTAAGACCACAATCGGTCGTGCGGTCATCCGTGTCAATCCTCTTTCAGCAGGAGAGATTGATTACAAGGGTGTGCGTATTTCCGGCAAAATCCCGAAGAGCCTTGACCGTGAAGTGATTCGAAACGTACAAATGGTATTTCAGGACCCGGCCGCTTCTCTGAATGAGCGTGCTACGGTTGACTATATTATTTCGGAAGGTCTGACCAATTTCAAACTCTATGAGAATGAGGCAGAGCGTGTCTCAAAGGTAGAGCATATGATTCAGGAGGTTGGTTTGCTTCCGGAGCATTTGACCCGTTATCCACACGAGTTCTCCGGCGGACAGCGCCAGCGTATCGGAATTGCCCGTGCGATGGTTATGGAACCGGAACTTGTTGTTGCGGATGAACCGATTTCTGCATTGGATGTTTCCATCCGTGCACAGGTATTGAACCTGTTAAAGAAATTCCAGAAAGAGAAAGAGGTAACCTACCTTTTCATTGCGCATGACCTTTCTGTAGTAAGATTCATCTCAGACCGTATCGGTGTTATTTACAAAGGAAATATTGTGGAGGTTGCAGAGTCAGAGGAATTATTTAATTTCCCATTGCATCCGTACACACGCTCCCTTTTGTCTGCAATCCCGATTCCGGATCCGCAGCTTGAGAAAAACAAAAAACTCTATATCTATGATCCATCCATTCATGATTACAGTGAGGATCAGCCTGAATTTGTCAATATCGGACATAATCACTGGGTATGGGGCAACAAGAAAGAAATCGAAGAATATAAGGCAATCCGTGAGAAGAATGTACCGCTTCAGTCCATCACCATCGTAGATCCAAACAAGAAAGATGAGTTTGGAAACGCGGAGAAGGCAACGGAGCTTAGAGCAGAGGAAATCAAACTTCCTCCGCTTCATGATACCGGAAATGTATGGCTGACTGTTTTGAGTTTCCTGCTTTTCATCCCTGGTATTATTGCAGCAATTCTTTTCAAGAAGCACAATTATATCCGCAATTACAAAGCTTGTAAGCGCGGTGTGAAGCTCTTCTTCATTTTGCTTGGATTGATTATTTTGTTCTATCTGATTGGATTTATAGGAATTCATTTCTAAATGTCAAAGAGATATGTTAAAACGCGGGTCAAAGAACGCTTTGGCCCGAAAATTGAAAAAGTTAATATTTCAGAGAAATATTTCTGGCCGCGTGCAATCGCGGCCGGAGTGCTTTTACTGATTGGTACGATTTTGCTGGCGCATTCCTGCGCACGCTATTTTGGAACACAGGATGGTTGGCAGGAAATCACCATTGAATCATCACAGGAGACCAACTACAGTTCGGAATTTTCCTTACAATATGACATCGGGCGTTCGGGTGTGAGCGCAGGCGTCGAAAAGAGGAATGTTACCGCAACCTATACAGAGGCACTGACAGAGGCATATGATATTTTTAATGCGGATGAACAGGGCAAAGACAGCGCAAATCTGTATGATTTGAATCAGCATCCAAATGAAACGCTGACCGTTTCAAAAGAATTGTATCAGGCCCTTGAGACCTTAGAACAATATGATGCGCGCTGGATTTATCTTGGACCGGTATATGCATTATCGACGAATCTGTTTCAAAGTGAAGATGATGTGATTGCATCGGATTATGATCCGTACAGGGAACAGAGTCTGGCAGATTTTTATCAAAAAATCGCAGATTTTGCGCGTGATCCGCAACAGATTCAAATTGAGAAAAAGGGAAACAATCAGGTTTGTTTAAAGGTTTCACAGGAATATATGCAATTCGCGAAAGACAATGAAATCGATCAGTTCGTCGAATTGTCTTATATGCGAAATGCATTTGTCTGCGATTATATTGCCGATAAGCTGACCGAAGAGGGATATACCAACGGTTTTGTCAGCTCCTATGAGGGCTATACCCGTTATCTGAACAGGGAAGACTATTCCTATACCGGTACCATTTACGGCCGGAACGGGGCGAAAACCGGAAAGATTGCGGATGAAACAATTTCAGGTATGAATGCAACGGTTGTACTGAAAGATTTTGCGGTTGCAGACTTGGAGAAATACCGTTATTATAAATATGGCGACGGCACTGCCCGTAGTTCTTATATGAGTTTGTCAGACGGAAAAGATTATGCCGCGATACCATATCTGTATGCGGCGTCGGAAAACTCCGGATGCGCGGAGATTTTGCTGCAGCTTCTTCCACATTATATTACCGATGAATGGGATGTGGATGCTGTTTATGCATTGTCCAAAAACGGAATCTATGTCATTTATACCGAAAATGGAAAAGCATATACGAATCTCCCAAACAATGAGTATAAAGAATCGCCGTAATCTGCGGCGGTTCTTTTTTTGAGGATGAAGTTATGAAACAAAAAGGGAAAGAATTTGAAATCTCATTTCATTTGATTTATCTGTGTGTACTAACAATTCTCGGTCTGGTTATGTTGTGGGTGGAGACAGGTGCCGGGCGACCGATTGTGATTCGGATTTTGTGCCTGCTGGTATTGATTTTGATTTGGGTTGCACATTGTACGCAAATCGGAACAGCATCACAGCGCGTCTATTTTTATACGATTACAGCCACGCTGTTTTTGATGTATTACGGCAGCCATCGTGCATCCATCACGGATATGCCGCTGGTGTTGTGCCTGATTCTGATTGTTTTATCCTTACAGGAAGATATGGGCTTGATTTATCTGATTTCAATCTCGTATCCTCTGATGATATTGCATCATATATTTATCACACAATATCTGTCCGAAAACATGACCAAACTGGTTCTCTCGCGCCTGGTTCTGGGCGTGGTCTGCGTCGGTCTGTCCGTTTTTATTTCACATTTCTTTATTCGTGCAAATGAAAATAAAAGACAGGAACTGCTCAAGATGCAAAAAGAAATCGAGACTTCACGCAATCAGACCAAAAATCTGCTTGCCAATGTATCCCATGAACTGCGTACGCCGATTACCGCAATCAACGGAATGACGGAGATCCTGCTGCAGCGGCAGCTGGACGAATCATTGATGGGACAGATTGATGACATCCATCAGTCCGGCCAGAGAATTCAGTCTCAAATCAATGGCATCCTGGATTATGCCGAATTAAATACCGGAACCATGGTATTGAATGAGCAGGTGTATAATGTCCGTGAGCTGGTGGACCGCTGTGCATATACATTGTACGCGAACCGCGATGGCAAGAATCTCGCAGTTTCAGTGGATGTGGATTCGGCAATTCCGACATTTTTGTACGGTGACGGGGAGAAGATTGTCCGGGCCATGCACCAGCTGATTGATAATGCATACAAATTTACAAACTACGGCAGCATTCGTCTGCGTGTATTCTCTCGCCGGGAAGATTATGGCATCAATTTGATTTTTGAGGTCAGTGATACCGGTGTGGGAATGAGCAAAGAACTGATTCATCGCCTGTTTGAAGGCGCCTATAAAGAGGATGCAGACAGTGCGCGCCTGACGAGCGGACTCGGAATCGGATTTACGATTGCACATGAGCTGACACGTGCCATGAACGGCTTTATCTATGTGAAGAGCCGCGTAGGGAACGGTACGGATATTCGCGTGACCATTCCGCAAAAGCCTGCGGTTATTGAGGCAAAGAAGCCAATCGAACCGGTCAAAGAGGAGCAGACGACAGCACCGGGGAATACGAGGATTCTGGTCATCGATGATGAACGACTGAATTTGAAAGTGGTTCGTGGCATGCTTGAGACCGTCGGATATCAGGTCAAGATTGCAGAGGGCGGATCCGAAGGACTGGCACTTTGTGAGCTCGAAGATTTTGATTTTATCTTTTTGGATTATATGATGCCGGGAATGGACGGCGAGGAGACACTTCGCCGGATCCGCAGTGTCAGAAACGGATTCTATCAGCAGGTTCCGATTGTGGCATTGACGGCAAATGCCGCCAGCTCTGCACGCGTGCAGCTGCTTGAGCTGGGATTTGATGAGTTTGTTGAGAAACCGGTAGAAATAGAGCGCCTCAAACGAGTCGTGGAAGAACTGACGGGAGGTAACAAAAATGAATAAACTTCCTGTATTGATTACAACAGACAGTGTATGCGATTTGCCGGGGCAGCTGACAGAACAGTATCATATTCTCGTCAATCCGTATTATGTTGTCACGGAGCAGGGCAGATTTCGCGATGAAATCGAAGTGGGGTCAGAAGATCTGGTCTCCTACATCCGTGCAGGAAATTTTGCAAAATCGCAAAGCCCAAAGGTGGAAGAATACGAAGCCTTCTTCGCGTCCTGTGTTGATCAGGCAGAGACAATCATACATATTGCCATGGGACGATATGCAAGCGTGGGATATGATAATGCGACTGCAGCAGCTGCAAAATTTTCAAATGTCAGAGTGTTTCACTCCAAGCATTTGTCAAGTTCACTGGGGCTGATTGCACTTTATGCGGCAGAATTGGCAGAGCGCATGATGGATGCGGATACAATTATCGAGAAGCTGGAAGCGTATACCGATAAGGTCAGCAGTGCATTTTTGCTCTTTGACCTGGAATATATGTATCGGGCCAAACGATTGTCCAGATTTGTCCGCAATCTCTCATACCGACTGCTGTTCCGTCCGGTTTTGTATATGAAACAGGGCCGAATTGCAGTAAAAAAAGTGATGTTTGGACGCTGGCATCCGGTGGTGCGCAAATATGTGAATCATTTGCTGAAGCACCCGCGGGATATTGATACAAGAAGGGTTTTTGTGACACATGTGGCACTGGAGCCGGATATGCTTGATATGATTAAAAAAGAAATTCTGCGCCGTGTGAATTTCGAATCCATTATTTTTGTGGATGCTTCTGCTGCAATTTCCTGCAATTGCGGAAGCGGTACGGTAGGTGTGCTCTTTGCACGCAAGTCGGAGGAGAATGGATTGCTTCCACAGTCCAATGAGCCTATGGCGATGTTGCAGAGAATGGATTTTCTCGATTGGCGCACCGGTATGGTTTATGTTGCGGATAATGCAGAATTATATATTGAGATTTTGCAGGAATACCTGGCGGATGATAAGGCCGTTTTGCTCAAAACTTATCTGGACGAGCAAAACTGGAATGACTATCGTGTGACCGTGCATGCGCTCAAGAGCTCTTCTAAGACAATCGGTCTGAATGAGCTGTCGGAAGAAGCACGTTTGCTGGAATTCGCATGCAAAGATGGTGATTATGCATATGTATGTGATCATCATGAAGAGGTAATGGAGCATTATCATAGTTATTGCAGAAAGATAGAGGCTGTAATCGGCCGGGAGAGTGTATGAATAAGGAAACGGTAATTTTATTGGTGGATGACGACAATTTAAATGTCAAATTGGGGACCGCCATCTTGAAATATCGCTATCGGGTGGATGTGGCAATGTCAGGCCGTGAGGCGCTTGAATACCTCGATACACATCCGCTTCCGTCGCTGATGCTTTTGGATTTGCATATGCCGGATATGAGTGGGTTTGAAGTTCTGGCAGAACTCAAAAAAGATGTTCGCTTTGACCAGCTGCCTGTAATTATCCTGACGGCGGATGATGACAAAACCAGCGAAGTGGAAGGCTTTAAGCTGGGCGTAATGGATTTTATTACAAAGCCGATGGTCGCAGAAGTGCTGCGTGAGCGCATCAATCGTGTCCTGACGCTGAATGAACGACAGCGCGAGCTGAGTACGGATCGCCTGACCGGACTGAATATTCGTACGGTCGGCGAATCTGAAATAGAAAAAGCAATGTCACGCGATCCGGGATTCCTGGCATTTCTCGATGTCGACAATCTTAAGCGCATCAATGATACCATTGGTCATGAGGCAGGTGATCGTGTCCTGAAACTGATTGGAACAATTCTGAGTGACTGCGCCGGTACCGCACTGACATGTCGCCTTGGCGGAGATGAATTTCTCCTCTTTATCAAGAATATTACAAAAGAGAAAATGTTCGAGACGATTGAGGCGATGATCTCCGGATTCCTGACCAAGAAAGAAGAGGATATTGCAATTCGTGCGGCATCCATTTCCATCGGTCTGGTGGAGACGAATCCGGCGATTTCTTATAAAGAGGCATACAGCAAGGCTGACAAAGCCCTGTATCATGTAAAGCAAAATGGTAAGGACGGATATTTCTTATATAAAGAGACCAATGATGAAGAGGAACAGAAAGACAGCGGCAATCTGACAAGATTGAAATCCGCACTCAAAAAATCTGGCAGTTATCATGGTGCAATGAATGTCGAATTCCGTGAGTTCGCAAAACTCTATGAATATTTCAGCAACTTAAAGCGCAGATTCCAGCACAGTTTTCATCTGGTGATGCTCGGAATTCGTGAAAACGAAAAGCTTACACGTGAGGAGACGGAGGAGACAATGGTCAGACTCGAGGATGCCATTCGTGAAACCATCCGAAGCGTTGATGTTTGTACCCGATATTCCACTTCGAGCTTTTTGCTCATTTTGGTGGATCCGGGAACACAGGAGCAGATTGCACAGATTCAGGAGCGCATTGTGGCGAATTTTAGAGAAGAATGCCGTGACGAACGGATCTCCATCAATACATATGATACAGAAATGGAGTAGTCTTCATAATTTCTTAAGAAAAATAAGACTAGGATTTTTCCGAAAAGGTGCTATAATACTCCTAGTTTGTTTTTTATGAGGTAGCTATGGCAAATAGACGAAAGAAGAAAAAGACAGCCGGACAAAAGGCTGCAAAAATATTTACCATAATCGGTGTTCTCGGTGTAATTGCATTTGGTATACGAGAGTATGTCAGCTATAGCCAGAATCCGTTTATTGTAAAATGGCGTAATATTTATATTGAAACCGCAGTGACAACGCATTCACATCAGTGGCTGGCAACCTTGATTTTCCCGCGCAGTGTGGTGAATCAGGTCGTGGCCAATATCAATGCACAGACCCTCGCACAGGAAAATATGGAAAGTACCTGGAAAAACGGCGAGACGGATGCAAACAAGAATCTCAGCGGAAAAGAATGGTTTACCAATGTATACTGGGAGCTCGACAGCCCGTCAGTCAACGAATATATCGAGCAGAACCCATCCTGCATTGCATCCGGATATGAGAATCTGAAGATTGATAATCTCGATGGTGAGCTTGATATTTTTACCGCAAAGGGTGATCGTGTCCTTGTGGTGGACTGTGCCAACAACATTTTCTTGACCGCTGTCCAGGGAGACGGCTATGTCGGAAAGATGGCATTTGTCAAGGAACCTGCACAGGTAAAGCATGTTCTTTCAAAGAGCTTTGGATCATACGGTGAAGAAATCGAAGACTTCGGTGATTCTTATGGTGCATTGATTGCAATTAATGCCTCTCCGTTTGAGGATGTCGGTGGACACGGAAGCGGAGCGATTATCCGTGGTTCGTGCATCATTGACGGAAAGGAATACGGGCATCCGAATTCCATGAAGTTGTATGCAATGAACTTTGATGATCTGCTTTATGTGACGAATTATTCCAAGGATACGGTTTCTCAATATCGCTGGGGTGTACAGTTTTTCCCGGCGCTGATTATCGACGGCGAAAATGTACTGACTTCCGATTCGGGTGGAAACGGTATTCAGCCGAGAACCATCATCGGTCAGCAGGCAAACAAGACCTTTATGATGCTGATCATCGACGGTCGTCAGGTGGGATACAGCCTAGGAGCCACAGTCGGTGAATGTGCGACAATCATGGAGCGCTACAATGCGGTTCAGGCGGGCGCATTGGACGGAGGAAGCTCTGCAGTTATGTATTATAACGGAGATTTGATTACCAAATCTTCGAGTGTATCCGGTCGTGGACGTTACTGTCCGGATTCCCTGATCGTCATTCCGGCATCCCAGAAGGACAACTGGACGGACGAATACAGTGATTTCCCGAATTAGAGTTTTCTGCAACTATATTTTGTAAACAAGAACCATATGTGCTAAAATGTGAGTGCATATGGTTTTTTTATTAGATTTAGGAGGATTCAAACATGGATTACAAGAAGCAGTATGAGATCTGGTGTACGGACCCATATTTCGATGATGCTACAAAGGCAGAATTGAAATCGATAGCAAATGACGAGAAAGAGATAGAGGATCGATTTTACCGCACGCTTGAATTCGGTACGGCAGGACTGAGAGGTGTAATCGGTGCGGGAACCAACCGCATGAATATCTACACCGTTCGTCAGGCTACACAAGGTTTGGCAAATTATATTATTTCGCAGGGAAAGGAAGCAATTGAGCGAGGTGTCGCAATTGCCCATGATTCACGCAATATGCATGATGAATTCACAGAGGCAACCGCACTTTGTCTTGCTGCAAACGGAATCAAAACTTATGTATTCCCACAGCTTGCGCCGGTACCGGAATTGTCTTATGCAGTGCGCAACCTGCATACCATCGCCGGAGTTGTTTTGACCGCAAGCCACAACCCACGCGAATATAACGGATATAAAGTATATTGGGAAGACGGCGCACAGGTTACCCCGCCACATGACAGCAATATTATGGCAGAGGTGGCAAAGGTGACTTCATTTGACATGGTAAAGACCATGGATAAGGAAGAGGCAATCCGTGCCGGATTATACAATGTGATTTCCGATGAAATTGAAGAAGGATATTTTGGTGAATTGCGCAAGCTTTCTATCCACCCTGAAATCATTAAAGAGATGGCAAAGGATATCAAAATTGTATATACTCCGCTTCATGGCACCGGTCTTCGTCCGGTTCAGAGAGTATTGAAGGATCTTGGATTTGAGAATGTTATGATTGAGCCTTCACAGGCAGTCGCAGACGGCAATTTCCCAACCTGTCCATATCCGAACCCGGAAAATCCGGATGCATGGAAGCTGGCACTTGAACTGGCAAAGAAGGAAGATGCCGATATCGTATTGGCAACCGATCCGGATGCAGACCGTCTCGGCGTTTATTGCAAGGATACCAAGAGCGGAGAGTATGTAACATTTACAGGAAATATGTCTGCAATGCTGATCGCAGAATATATTCTTGCCGAAAAGACAAAGAATCATACCTTGCCGGAAAATCCTGCAATGGTGGAATCCATTGTATCGACAGATATGGCAAAGGCAATTGCAAAAGCATACAATGTGGAATTGATCGAAGTATTGACCGGTTTCAAATATATCGGTGAGAAGATGCTCGAGTTTGAAAAGACCGGAAGCAAGAATTATGTATTCGGTATGGAGGAAAGCTACGGCTGTCTGCCGGGAACCTATGCGCGTGACAAGGATGCACCTGCGGCAGTTACCATGCTTTGCGAAGTAGCAGCTTATTGCAAATCACAGGGTAAGACACTCTGGGATGAGATGATTGCACTGTATGAGAAATACGGATACTACCGTGAAGGTATTGCAACGCTTGAATTAAAGGGAATCGACGGTGCTGCTCAGATCCAGCAGATCATGGACAGTGCGCGCCAGAATGCACCTGCAAAAATCGGTGCGTATGCCGTGACAGCAGTGCGCGATTACAAAGCTGATACCAGAAAAGACATGAAGACCGGTGAGGTGACCAAGACCGGACTTCCGTCTTCCAATGTATTATATTTTGAGCTTGAGAATGACGCATGGTGCTGCGTAAGACCTTCCGGAACAGAACCAAAGATTAAATTCTATTGCGGAATCAAAGGCACTGCACTCGAAAGTGCAGACAAAGAATTAGAAGAATTAAAGGCTGATGTATTAAAGACATTCGGTCAGTAAAAGGAATTTGGCAATATGGCAACATACAATAGAACGGGGAACAGGCGCTATGAGGAGCGGAGAAGGCAACAACTGCGCAAACAGAAAAAAAGAAAGCGCAAAATAGCGGTATTCTTCACGGAAGTGATGATACTGGCCGTTGTATTGATCGGTATTTATGTCATCAGTTTGATTGGCAAAATTAATTTTAAAAAGTTTTCCGAAAAGGATGCCGGAATCAACAAAGATATTGCGGACGAGTCCATGGAGACAATGAAGGGTTATCAGAATATTGCGCTCTTTGGACTCGATAACCGCAGTGCCGGAAATTATACCGGTGGCAATTCGGATACCATCATGATTGCAAGCATCAATCATGATACAAAAGAAGTAAAACTGGTATCGGTATTCCGCGATACGGTTTTGCATATCGGTGACGGCAAATACAAAAAAGCCAATTCCGCATTCTCAAATGGCGGAGCGCAGCAGGCTGTCGCAATGTTAAACAGCAATCTGGATTTGAATATCACGGACTATCTGTGCGTGGACTGGGCTGCTTTGGTGGAAGTCATCGACGACCTTGGCGGGCTTGAACTGAACGTCACCGCGGAGGAAGTCGGCCTGCTCAACACTTATCTGCGGGATGTCGACAATGTGACAGGTAAGGATACCTCTCATCTGTCAGGCTCCGGAGTGATGCATCTCGACGGCACGCAGGCTGTTTGCTATGCGCGTATCCGTAAGACGGCAGGAGACGATTTCCTGCGCACGTCGCGTCAGAGAATTGTGCTGCAGGCGATGCTCGATAAGGTGAAAACAGCGGATGTGGCAACATTGCTTTCCATCTGCAATGACACATTTGATGATATTGCGACTTCACTGAGTTTAAAGCAGTTACTGTCGTTGGCAAAGAATGCATCCGCATTTCAGATTACCGCCTCCACAGGATTCCCGTTTACGGTGGCAACTCCGAGACTGGATGGCCTGGGATCGGTGGTGGTTCCATGTACGCTCGAGACCAATGTTTCGAAACTACATGAATTTTTGTTTGGAGAGGAAGGATATCATGTATCTGCATCCGTATCCTCTACCAATAATGCGATTATCAATATGAGCGGCATCCGGTCGGAGGAAGATGCGATGGATATCAGCCGTTACAATAATACAATTGGCGCGGACGGCACCTATTTTAAGGATCAGCCGGCGCAATAAGCCAATCGGGACAAAAAGAGGACAGGAAATGAATCGTTTGGTAAATGAATTTGTAAAAGAAAAAGTAGCATCAACCAATCAGAAATATTTGCAGAATGTGTTGACGCAGGAAGTGCCGGAGCGTCTGGCAAATCAGCTGGAACAGATGAACTGGTCCTATCTGGACATGATTCATCACAAAGAGAATCAAAGAGGAACATTTTCACCGCTTGGTGCGATGGAACTTGCAGAGGTGGAAGCAAATCATGACCGCTTCTATGCAGTTGGTCTCGAGGCAATCAGGCAGTGCAAAGTCGGAGCAATTCTTCTGGCCGGCGGACAGGGCACCCGTCTTGGGTTTGACAAGGCAAAGGGCATGTACAATGTCGGAATCACCAGAGAACTCTATATTTTCGAGCAGCTGATTGCAAACCTGAAGAAGGTGACCGATGCTGCAGGTGTACCGGTGCCGCTTTATATTATGACATCAGACAAAAATGATGCGGATACGAGAGCATTTTTTGAAGCGCATGATTATTTCGGATATGATTCTGATTTCGTGAAATTTTTTGTACAGGAGATGGTTCCGGCCGTAGACTTTGAGGGCAATGTTCTTGTAGAAAGTGAAGATTCCCTTGCCATGAGTCCAAACGGAAACGGAGGATGGTTCTCGTCTCTGATGAGAGCTGGACTCGATGCGGATTTAAAAGAAAAGGGCGTCGAATGGCTCAATGTATTTGCAGTAGACAATGTGCTTCAGCAGATCGCAGATCCTGTCTTCGTAGGTGCTGTCATTGAATCGGGCCGTGTCAGCGGTGCGAAATGTGTGCAGAAAGCGGACCCGCATGAGAAGGTTGGTGCAATCTGTCTCGAGGATGGCAAACCATCCATCGTGGAATATTATGAACTGACCGATGAGATGGCAGAGGCAAAGAATCCAAACGGATCATTGCAGTACGGATTCGGCGTGATTCTGAATTATCTGTTCCGCCTGGACAAATTGTTTGCCATTTCCGATCGTCAGATGCCACTTCATATTGTGGAGAAAAAAGTGCCTTATCTCGACGAGAACGGCAATTCCGTGAAACCGGAGACCCCAAATGCCTATAAATTTGAGACCTTGATTCTAGACATGGTCTACCTGATGGACGACTGCCTGCCGATTGAGGTGGAGCGAAGCAAGGAATTTGCGCCAATCAAGAATGCTACAGGCGTGGATTCGGTTGAATCAGCGCGTGCACTGTTGCAGCAAAACGGTATTATTTTATAAAAAACATATTTTTTTCAAATTGTGAACACAATTTCTTCACAGTTGAAGACTAAGATAACGCTTGTAAGATCATTACAAGCGTTTTATTAGGAGGTTATATTATGGACTTTAATCATCAGGATATGAATCGACAGGAATATAACAACCTGCAGGAATATCAGCAGGTACAACCGAATTTTGTACTTGCAGAGCCAAAGAAAAAGACACAGAGCGGATGGAAGCGTTTTATTGCAAAGACGGTTGTCGGTGCATTGCTCATCGGAATGATTGGCGGTGCAACCTTCACGGGAGTCAGCTATGCAGGATTCCATTTACTCGACCTTCCGTTTTTGACACAAAATGAAGAGACAAATGACAGCGATTCAATCAAAGCAAATCATGCTTCCGCAGACAACAGCGATTACAAGGATGGCGCGGTAGCAGCAGTAAAGACATCAAATTTGAAAGCAGTTGATGTATCCTCTGTTGTGGATGCGGTGATGCCAAGCATTGTTGCAATCACCAATTACAGCACAACCACTTATACCGGCATGTTTGGTCAGTCTCAGTCCTATGACAGTGAGAGTGCCGGTTCCGGTATCATTGTTGCCCAGTCGGATGACAATTTATATATTGCAACCAACAACCATGTGGTCAGCGGTGCCAAGACTTTATCCGTACAATTTGTAAACGGAACCAGCGTCAACGCAACCGTAAAAGGTACCTATGAAGCAAAAGATCTTGCGGTTGTGCAGGTTGCTTTATCGGACATTGATGCAGATACCCTAAAAGCAATCAGAGTCGCTTCCGTAGGGGACTCCACCAAACTCTCTGTCGGAGAGACCGCCATTGCCATCGGCAATGCCCTTGGTTACGGACAGTCCGTTACCACCGGTGTCATCAGTGCACTCGACCGTGAGATCACCGTGGCGGGAGAAGGCAGCGATGTTGCCATCACCAATGACAATCTGATTCAGACCGATGCAGCCATCAACCCTGGTAATTCCGGCGGTGCATTGATCAATGCTTCCGGAGAAGTCATCGGAATCAATTCCGCAAAATATTCCGACACCAGTGTGGAAGGCTTCGGATTTGCCATCCCGATGGAGGATGCATGGCCAATCATCGAGCAGCTGATTACCCGTGAGAAGGTTGATGAAAGTGAGAGTGCCTACCTTGGTATCCAGGGACAGCCAATTTCTTCAAGTGTCGCACAGGCCTATAATATGCCGGAAGGTATCTATATCTACAAAGTAATGTCCGGTTCTGCTGCAGACAAGGCAGGTCTTCAGGAGGGCGATATTCTGACTGCATTCGATGGCCAGAAAATCTATACGATGACAGCACTCAAGGAACTCATCGCATACTATTCTGCCGACACGAAGGTTGACATTGTAATCTCACGTGCCAACAAGAAGGGCGAATACAAAGAACAGACGGTCACCGTCACACTCGGCAGTACCGCCACTGCAAATATCAACTAACCAGACATCTTAAAAGCTGCGCAATAGCGCAGCTTTTTTTGTGCGCTCCGGGCCGTACGCTAAAAATGGGACTTTTGGGCGATAACTTTTATGGAGATTCTTGATGTAAAGCATGAAATCGGATATAATAAAGTGTCAAGTTATATGTATTTCTCGGGGGAAGAACCTTGACAGTACGAAGAGAACAAGATTGAGGAAAATATGAGAAAAATAAAAAGGCTGATTTATCAGATTGCCAGGTTCAGTGCAGTCGGGGTTACCTGCTTTGCGGTGGATTATGGTCTTTTGATTATCTTGACCGAATTTACGAGCCTGGAATATTTTAATTCAAGTGCGATTTCGTTTATTTTGTCGACCTTGCTGAATTATGTTTTGAGTATGAGATTTGTTTTCCGCGGGAAAGAGGGCATGAACCGCTGGGCGGAAATGGGAATTTTTATAGCACTGTCATTGATTGGACTTGGACTGAATCAGATGATTATGTGGATTGTTGTAGAACAGATGATGGTCTATTATCTGTTTGCGAAAATTTTGGCGAGTATCATTGTTTCTGTCTTTAATTTTATCTCCAGAAAAGTGTTTTTGGAGTAACAGGAGGTATAAGGAATGAAGAAAAAAAGAATTGTAATCGCTCTCGGGCATGAAGCCCTCGGCAGCACGCTTCCGGAGCAGCAGGAGGCGGCAAAACGTTCGGCTGCCGCAATCGCGGATTTTATTCGCGATGATTACCAGGTTGTGATTACACACAGCAACGGACCGCAGGTGGGAATGATCCATACTGCAATGAGCGAATTTGCAAAACTTTACCCGGAATATACCAATACACCGACTGCCGTATGCTCAGCGATGAGCCAGGGATATATCGGATACGATTTGCAGTCGGCAATCCGTACGGAACTGTTGAACCGCGGAATTTATAAGCCGGTCAGCACGGTGCTGACACAGGTTGTGGTAGATCCGTATGATGAGGCATTTTATCATCCGACCAAAGTGATTGGCCGTTTGCTTACCAAGGAAGAAGCTGATGCAGAGGAGCAGAAGGGCAATCATGTGACACCGGTAGAAGGTGGTTATCGCAGAATCGTTGCGGCACCGAAGCCGATTGATATTGTGGAAATCGATGCAATTCGTGCACTTTGCGACGCAGACCAGATTGTAATTGCATGCGGAGGCGGCGGAATCCCTGTTTTGTCACAGGGAAACCACTTAAAAGGTGCGAGTGCGGTAATTGAGAAGGACCTGGCGGCAGGAAAGCTTGCGGAACTTTTGGATGCAGATATGCTTGTCATTCTGACCGGAGTAGATAAAGTTTGCCTGAATTACGGAACAGACGATCAGGTGGAACTGGATACATTGAATCTGGCAGATGCACAGAAATATCTCGATGCGGGAGAATTCCATGAAGGAACCATGGCACCGAAGATTGAAGCGGCCATCGGATTTATCGGAGAGTCTGCGATCCGCAGTACGCTGATTACGAAATTGAACAAGAACGGGGCTCAGCTTACCGGCGGTATGGGAACCCTGATCAAAAAATAGACAACAAAAAATAGGAGATACTTATGGCAGGCGAGATTAAAAAGCGAAGTGAAATTGATGAGCAATTTCAATGGTGTCTCGAGGATATGTATGAGACAGACGAGCTTTGGGAGGAGGAATACCGGAAACTGGTTTCTCTGGCGGATGCCATGAAAGATCTGGATGGAAATCTTGGCAAGGATTCCGGAAATCTGCTTCGTTATTTTGAACAGTATGATGAGATGACCTATTATGTGAACCGTCTTGTGGTTTATGCAAATGAGCGGTTTCATCAGGATACGACTGTGGCAAAATATCAGGCGATGGCGGCCAAGGCTGACAACGCGCTTATGATTTTTTCATCGGCGACGGCATTTGCCTCTCCGGAAATTTTGAAAATACCGGAGGATGTACTGAAAGGCTTTCTGGAAAATGAGCCCAAGCTTGCGGCTTACGAGAGGGCATTGTCCGAACAGCTTCGGAAAAAGGAACATGTGCTTTCGGCAGCGGAGGAAGCATTGCTGGCAAATGCAAATGAACTAAAATCCGCACCTTCGAATATTTTTGAAATGTTTAACAATGCGGATATCAAATTCCCGTCCATTCGCGATGTGGAAGGCAACCGGCTTGCCGTGACACATGGCACCTTTGGTCAGTTGCTTGAAAATTCAGAGAGAAGTGTTCGCAAGGCTGCATATGAGAGTCTGTACGGTTCGTTTAAGCAGTGGGGAAATACACTTGCCACGACATATACAAGCCATCTGCGCGGGGAAAAATATTTTGCGAAGAGCCGCAGGTATCATTCGACCCGGGCGATGCATCTGGATGATGGAAACATTCCGGAATCGGTCTATGATCAACTGATTGAAACCGTGCATCGAAATCTGCCGAAGATGCATGAATATGTGTCTTTACGTAAGCGGATTCTCGATGTCGAAGAATTACATACCTATGACCTTTATGTGCCAATCGTGGAAAACAGCGAGAAGCGCTATACCTTTGAAGAAGCGAAGGAATTGGTGCTCAAAGCGGTGGAACCGATGGGTGAAGAATATGTCAAAATCATGCGGGAAGGATTTGAAAACCGCTGGATTGATGTATATGAAAATACCAATAAGCGCTCCGGCGCATATTCCTGGGCGGCATATGGCACACATCCGTATGTCCTCCTGAATTTCAACGGCACGCTGGACAGCGTGTTTACGCTGGCACATGAGATGGGACATGCGATTCATTCGTATTATTCCAACCGAACACAGCCAATTACCTACAGTGATTACCTGATTTTTGTCGCGGAAGTTGCATCTACCTGTAACGAGAATCTGCTGATGCAATATCTGCTTATGACAACTGCCGATGTAAAGGAACGCAGGTATCTGATCAATCATTATCTGGAAGGATTCCGTGCAACCGTATTCCGTCAATGTCTGTTTGCCGAATTTGAAAAAATCGTTCATGAGAAAATCTGGAACGATGAGGCGTTGACACTGACCGAATTGAACGAAATCTACGGACAGCTCATTGAGCAATATTACGGACCGGATCTGACCATAGATGATGAGACGCGACACGAATGGATGCGTATTCCACATTTTTACACATCATTTTATGTTTATCAATATGCAACCGGTTATTCGGCTGCAACAGCATTTGCAAAATTAATTTTGGAGGGCGGACAGGAGGCTGCCACACGTTATATTCATCACTTCCTTTGCGGGGGATGTTCAAAGGATCCAATTGAATTATTGAGGGAAGCAGGAGTCGATTTGAGCACTCCACAACCTGTGGAATCGGCATTGAAAGTATTTGGGGATTATCTACAATTGTTCAAAAAGGAACTGAAATAGTTATGTTATTTTAGCCAGACAAGGAGGATGTTCTTATGGATATCAAGACAAGACATTTGTTTGAAAAAAACCAACGAGGAATGCTTGCGGTAATTATGCTTTGTATTGGAGTGATGATTCCGACCGTGTATTCTATGGCAAAGGGGCCGGAGCCAAAATATGTCGCATTACTGATTGTGGCGGTTGTGCTTGCAATTGCAGCCTATGTCACATTTTTGAAATTTGACAAGTCGGAAGTGTACAGCCATATCTGTTGCTGTGGATTGGCATTACTTTACATGGTGACTTTGACGGTATATCGTCAAAGCGGAATTTATGCCATCGCTTTTCCGATTGCGATTACCGTTATGGTATTCGGAAGCAAACAGATTACGCTGGCCGGCTCAACTTTGGCAGTTATTGCAACCCTGATGCATGACACCTTGGGACTTGTAAAATTCGGAACGATTGTGATGGGTGATTATATTTTGCATGTGACATTTATCGTCATCGCATGTTTCATGGCCGGATTGATTTCCATCATGCAGGGCCGTCAGAGCAAGGAGACCATTGAGGCAGTGCAAAAGGGTGCCGAAGCACAGGCAAAGACAGCAGGACTTGTGGTAGATCTGGCTACAGACCTGACCAATAAATTTGAAAAAGCAAAAGAAGTTTCCGACAATCTGAATCAGAGTATGGAGACTTCACACAGTTCTATTTATGATATTTCCGAGAGTTCCAAGACGACCGCTGAAGCGATTGAACAGCAGACCGGTCAGACTGCGGATATCCAGAGAAGCATCCAGAATGTTGCGGAAGAAGCACGCAACATGAACGATATTTCACACAGAACCATTGAGACCGTGGATGAGGGCGTTGTCCTGATTCACAAGCTGCGTGAGCAGGCGGAGGAAGTGGTTAAAATCAACAGCGATACCCGTGAGACCACGGAACAGCTCAATCACAGCATCCAGGACGTTCAGGATATTACAGGAACGATCCTTGGCATTTCCAGCCAGACCAACCTTTTGGCTTTGAATGCATCCATTGAGGCAGCGCGTGCCGGAGAAGCGGGAAAAGGCTTTGCTGTTGTTGCGGATGAGATTCGCCAGCTCGCAGAACAGACCCGTCTTGCAACCGAAAAGATTGGCATCATCATCGAGCATCTGACCAGTGATGCGGAGAATGCTGTAAGTTCTATGGCAAAATCCGCAGAATATGCAGATATGCAAAATGCATTGATCGAAGAGACCGAAGAGATGCTCAAAAATATCAAGTCTGATACAGACGAACTGACAGCAAGCGTAAGCGGTATTACCAATTCGGTTGTCAGTGTTGAATCTGCAAGTCAGATTATTATGGACAATATCAGCAACCTTTCCGCAACCAGTGAGGAAGTTGCAGCTTCTACCGAAACTGCATTCTCAGTCAGTGATTCATCTATGGGTGCACTGCAGAACATGAATGAATTGCTTGAAGAGATTCATCAGATTGCCGGAAATATGAAAGAGGTTGCCGAATAATTATTTGGAGACTATTATGCAAAGAATTAAAAGTTTTGAAATCAATCATGATGTTCTTGTGCCGGGATTTTATATTTCCCGTGAGGATGGCGATGTGATTACCTATGATTTACGGACGAGACGTCCGAATATGGGAGATTATATGTCCGATGCAGTGATGCATTCCGTGGAGCATATGTTTGCGACTTATGCGCGCAACAGTGAATATGCGGATTCGGTGATTTATTTCGGACCGATGGGATGCCAGACCGGATTTTATTTTCTCCTGCGCAATACGGTGACACCGCAGCAGGCGTTTGAACTGACAAAGGATATCCTGCGCAAGACCATTGCCCATGAAGGGGATATATTTGGCAAGAGTGCAAAAGAATGCGGCCATTTCGAAAATCTGGATCTCAGTCTGGCCAAAGAGGAATGCAAGACATATCTGGCAGCTTTAGAAGCTCAGAAAGATATGACATTTGCATATCCGACCAGGTAGGACAGGATAGGATAAGATAAGACAGGAAGCGAAAGGAAAGAACTGTTTATGAAAATCGGAATCATTGGTGCGATGCAAATGGAGGTGGACAACCTCAAGGAGGCATTGCAGAATCAGCAGATTACGACAATCAGCGGCGTGGAATTCGTCAGCGGAACCATCGGCAATATTGAGGTGGTTGCTGCGGTATCCGGCGTTGGAAAAGTATTTGCGGCAATCTGTACCGAGGCGATGATCCTTCATTTTGCACCGGATTGCGTCATCAATATCGGTGTGGCGGGATCGCTGACCAGAGATTTGAGCGTGCTTGATATCGCAGTGGCAAAGGCTGTCTGTCAGCATGATATGGATACCTCTCCAATCGGAGATCCGGTCGGACTGCTCTCCGGAATCAATGAGATACTGCTTCCAGCGGATCAGAAACTGGTGGAACTGCTTTGTTCCTGCATCAAAGAAGAAGGAATCAATTATCGAAAAGGCATTATCGCATCCGGCGATCAGTTTATCGCGCGGGACGAGCAACGCGATTTCATCCGGGATCATTTTGAGGCGATTGCTGCAGAGATGGAAGGCGGAAGCATCGGACATGTATGTTATGTCAACAAGGTTCCGTTTGCTGTTTTGCGTGCAATCTCGGACAGCGAAGGCGCAGAGATGGATTATCAGACATTTGCGGAGCGCGCGGCAGAGCGTTCCATTGATGTCGTATTGAAAGCGATTGCTAAATTAGATTCTTGCAATTCATAGCAGAAAACGATACACTAGAACTAGTAACGGAAAAGAATGAAAAGGATGGCGTGCATATGTCTGAATCACAATTATTGATATTCTTTTTAATCGTAGTTATTTTTGTAGTGATTGTTGCGGTTGTGGCAGTCGTTGCAGCAGTGGTTTCTGCAGTTGCAGCAGCCAATGAAGAGGAAGAAGAGGAAGAAGAAGCATCCGGAGGTGCTTGACATTTTTCACCTGACCTCGTAGAATACATTAGTAAATAAGATTACATGTAAAGGTAATGAGAAAGAGGAGTAAGCAATTCCCGCTTTCCTACAGAGAAGGCATCCCCCGTCAGGGTGGCTGTAAGATGCCGGAAAGAGATTTGCCGAAGGTAGCTTTCGAACCGAATTTCCGAACCTGTCCGCATTCGTCCGGCAGCAGTAAGAGATTCCGATTCACCCCCGTTAAAGGGTATGAGGCGTTCGTGCTTAGCACCGACGCAAACGAAGGTGGTACAGCGTTTTCATGCGCCCTTCTGACTATGGTCGGAAGGGCGTTTTTTTATCAGACAATCTGACCATAATACATAAGAAATAAAAAGGAGAGACAGGATGAGCAAAGAATTAAGCAAGACTTACGATCCAAAAGACATCGAAGATCGTCTTTATGCAAACTGGGAAAAGATGGGATACTTCCATGCCGAAGTTGACCGCAGCAAGAAGCCGTTTACCATTGTGATGCCACCACCAAATATCACGGGACAGCTCCACATGGGACATGCGCTTGACAATACGATGCAGGATATTATTATCCGCTACAAGAGAATGCAGGGCTATTCGGCATTATGGCTTCCGGGAACCGATCATGCGTCCATCGCCACAGAGGTAAAGGTAGTAGAGCAGATTGCAAAAGAAGGACTGACCAAAGAAGACCTCGGCCGTGAAAAATTCCTTGACCGCGTATGGGATTGGAAAAAGGAATACGGCGGACGCATCGTAAAGCAGCTTCGCAAGATGGGTTCGTCTGCAGACTGGCAGAGAGAGCGCTTTACCATGGATGAGGGCTGCAACAAGGCCGTAAAAGAAGTATTTGTAAATCTTTACAATAAGGGAATGATTTATCGCGGTGAGCGCATCATCAACTGGTGCCCATGCTGTCTGACTTCTCTTTCCGATGCGGAAGTAGAATACGAAGATCAGGCAGGACATTTCTGGCATCTGCGTTATCCTCTTTCTGACGGAAGCGGATATATCCAGATGGCAACCACCCGTCCGGAGAC
This sequence comes from Agathobacter ruminis, assembly GCF_002735305.1. GTDB lineage: Bacteria > Bacillota > Clostridia > Lachnospirales > Lachnospiraceae > Roseburia > Roseburia ruminis. Next base: position 97,210 of record NZ_PDYG01000123.1, on the reverse strand, counting down.
CATGCTCGGTGATACCGCAGTTGCTGTCAATCCAAAGGATGAAAGATATAAGGATTATGTTGGCAAGACTGTAATCCTTCCGATTGTACATCGTGAGATTCCGATTATTGCCGACGACTATGTAGATATGGAATTCGGTACCGGTGTGGTTAAGATTACACCTGCACATGACCCGAACGACTTCGAGGTAGGACAGCGCCATAACCTTGCCATCATCAATGTTTTGACCGATGATGCAAAGATTACCGACGACTATCCGGAATTTGCCGGAATGGACCGTTATGAGGCCCGTGAGGCGATTGTAAAGGCATTGGATGCAGAAGGCGCACTGGTTAAGATCGAAGACCACGATCACAATGTAGGAACCTGCTATCGTTGTCATACCACCATTGAACCACGTGTATCAAAGCAGTGGTTTGTAAAGATGGACGAACTTGCAAAGCCGGCCATCGATGCGGTAAAAAACAACGAGACAAGATTTGTGCCGGAGCATTTTGAGAAGACTTACTTCCACTGGCTTGAGAACATCAAGGACTGGTGTATCTCCAGACAGCTGTGGTGGGGACATCGTATCCCTGCGTTCTATTGTGATGAGTGCGGTGAACTGGTGGTTACCAAAGAAGACCATTGCAACTGCCCGAAGTGTGGCAAACCGATGCGTCAGGATCCGGACACCCTCGATACATGGTTCTCGTCTGCTTTGTGGCCATTCTCAACCTTAGGCTGGCCGGACAAAACCGAAGATCTGGATTACTTCTATCCAACCAATGTATTGGTAACCGGATATGATATTATTCTTTTCTGGGTAATGCGTATGATGTTCTCCGGAATCGAGCATACAGGCAAAGCGCCGTTTGATACCGTATTGATTCACGGCCTTGTTCGCGATTCACAGGGACGCAAGATGAGCAAATCCCTCGGCAATGGTATCGATCCGCTCGAAATCATCGATCAGTATGGCGCAGACGCACTTCGTCTGACCCTGATTACCGGAAATGCACCGGGCAATGATATGCGTTTCTATATGGAGCGTGTAGAGGCATCCCGCAATTTTGCAAACAAAGTATGGAATGCATCCCGTTTCATTATGATGAACCTCGAAGGTATGGAAATCAAAGAGCCTTCCATCGATGAGCTTCATACAGCTGACAAGTGGATTCTTTCCCGTGTCAATACACTTGCAAAAGACATGACCGAGAACATGGACAAATATGAACTCGGTATCGCAGTTCAAAAAGTATATGATTTCATCTGGGATGAATTCTGTGACTGGTACATCGAAATCGCAAAGGTTCGTACGTACAAGAAGGATGAGGATCCGGCATCTGCAAATGCAGCACTCTGGACGCTTCGCACAGCACTGACCAACGGATTGAAGATGCTTCATCCGTTCATGCCGTTCATCACGGAAGAAATCTTTACCACCCTTTGTCCGGAAGAAGAAACCATCATGCTTTCCGCATGGCCGGAATACAAGGAAGAGTGGAACTTCACCGATGCAGAAGCAGCACTGACCCGTTGTCAGGATCTGGTTCGCGCGGTTCGTAACACCCGAACCAGCATGGAGGTACCGCCGTCACGCAAGGCAAAACTCATCCTTGTATCCGAGGATGCAGCTGTACGCGAGGTATTTGAAGCCAACAAGGAAGTATATGTCAACCTTGCTTTTACAAACGGCATCGAAATCCAAAGCGACAAGACCGGTATCTCCGAGAATGCAGTCAGCTGCGTAATCCCTGATGCAGTTTGCTATCTGCCTTTGGAAGATCTTGTAGACTTTGAAAAGGAGCGCGAGCGCCTGACCAAAGAAAAGGAGAAACTGACAAAGGAACTTGCCCGTTCCCGCGGTATGCTCTCCAACGAGAAATTCCTTTCCAATGCAAAGCCGGAAAAGGTTGCGGAAGAAAAAGAAAAACTCGCCAAATATGAGCAGATGATGGCCTCTGTTGAAGAGCGTCTCTCTCAAATGTAATTTGCACGATTCGGAGCAGGTCTTGAATTTTTCAAAACCTGCTCCTTTTTTGTTAAGAATGGTTCCCATTCACAGTTTGTGAATGATCAAATGTGGAATTGATGGTTGCATTAGCAGAGTGAAATAGATAAAATAAAAGTGGTAGAGTTTATGTGTAAATCAACGGGGGATTCGCATGGCTGAGAAGACTGTGGAAGAACTTTCAGTTCGTATTTCACAGGATGACATGAAAGGATTTGTCTCGCTGCGCAGACCGGCAGATGATCAAAAATATGATTTCGATATGATTATGTCGAAAATTGCGGCAAAGGGGTTGCGTTACGGGGTAAAAGAAGATGTTGTCCGTGAAATGATCGAAGGAGAACAGTATAATCATGAACGCCTTGTGGCTGTCGGAACTCCATCCAAGGATGGAATCGATGGCTTCTTTCAGTTGAATTTTAATTTAGACTTTAACACCAAGCCTACCATTCGTCCGGACGGATCGGTCGACTACTGGAGTATCCATGTGGTTGAAATCGTGGAGGAAGGACAGGTAATTGCCATTTATCATGAACCGGTTGCGGGATCAAATGGCATGGGCGTATCCGGCAAGATGCTGATCGCAAAGAGAGGCAGACCGCTTCCGCCATTGGCCGGAAAAGGATTCACCAGATCCGAGGATGGCAAACTGTATGTGGCGGATATTACCGGAAAGATTGAAAAGACAGGCAACCGAATTCAGATTTCCCCGGTATATGAAGTATATGGAAATGTGGACTTAAAGACCGGAAATATTGATTTCAGAGGCGATGTGCTGATTCACGGCAATGTGTTGACCGGCGCGGAGATCCGCGCGACAGGAACCGTTACCATCGACGGAATTGTTGAGGCAGCACGTATTGAAGCCGAAAAGGATATTGTTCTTCGAGGTGGTGTGCTCGGAAAGGGCCGCGCCTTCATTTATTCCAAATCCAATATTTCCGCAAAATTCATCGAATATGCAACAGTGAAGGCAGAGGGCTTTTTGGAAGCATCATCGGCTTTGGATTGTAATATCGAAATATATGATAAAGTTCTGATGAACTCGCTGAATTCGGCAGTGGTCGGTGGTCATATTTATGCCGCCAGAGGCGCTGAGATTTACAATTGCGGCAACGAGAGCGAGATGCGCACCGAAATCCAGGTTGGTATGGACAAGGTGATGGGAGCGGAAGTTGTCACACTTCAGAATATCGTCAGAGAAAAACAGGCTATGATTGACAAGCTGAACATCGGACTGAAACAGTTCGAGGAAATGGCAATCGAAAAAGGCGTTGATATCTCAAGTGACGAGCGAAGAGTCGGACTTTTGCGCGCGCGCATTGCAACACAGGCAGAACTGGCGCAGGCAAAAGAAAAATTATCATATTATGATACCATCATCGAGTCGTCAAAGGGTGCTACCGTTTGCATCATGAATAATGTCCATGCGGGGGTAAATGTTACTATTGATAATATCACTGCGATTGTAAAGGACACACAGCACTCTGTGCAATTCATTTTGCGAGAGGGAAAAGTGATTATGATTCCGGTGGAGTATTAGGAGAATATCATGATTAATTTTGAAGAAGAATTGAAGAATTACCAGCCGAGCCTTGAAGTGGAAGAGGTAGAAGAGGCGATTAAGAATAAAGATTTGACGGATGTCACGGATCTGTTGGCAGAAGCACTTCGTGAGCATTTATCATAGGGGGATTTGTCATGTTTTGCTATCGATGCAATAATCAGGCAGGTTCTGAGGTAATATGCCCAAAATGTGGTGCGAATCTGTATTATTTTCAAAAAGCGCGCAAAATTTCGAATCAATATTACAATGACGGACTCGAAAAGGCCGGTGTACGTAATATTTCAGGCGCAATTATCAGCTTAAAGGCAAGTTTAAAATTCAATAAATACAATACCGATGCGAGAAATCTCCTTGGCTTATGTTATCTGGAAACGGGAGAGACCGTTGCGGCTCTTTCCGAGTGGGTCATCAGCAAGAATTATCAGCCACAGGAGAATCGCGCAAGCGAATATCTGGATCAGGTGCAGTCGAACAAAAGCAGACTCGACGCCATCAACCAGACCATCAAAAAATACAATCAGGCGCTGCTGTATTGTCAGCAGGACAGCCGCGATCTTGCCATCATCCAATTAAAGAAAGTCATCGGTTTAAATCCGCGTCTGGTGAAGGCACATCAGCTTCTTGCATTATTATATATGCAGGAAGGCAAACTTGAGACCGCCAAAAAGACATTGCGTAATGCCGGTAAAATCGATACAGACAATACGACGACGCTTCGTTATCTGAAAGAGGTCAACCGCCGTATCAAAGAAGAAAAGCCAAACCGGAATACATCAGGTGACGATTTGATTTCGTACCAGAGCGGCAATGATACCATTATTATGCCAAAGCATTTCCGAGAGACTTCTCTGGCCGGCACTCTGGTCGCACTGGTAATCGGAATTCTCATCGGCTGTGCTACCATTGGTGTGCTTGTGGTTCCGAATGTCCGCAAAAATGCAAAAGCAGATGCGAAAGCGCAGCTGGTCGATGCCAATGATACCATTTCCCAGAATGCGCAAATGATCGAGACCTTAAACAAGCAGATTGAAGAATTGCAGGAACAGCTTGATTCGGAGACCAAGACCAAGGAACAGGTCGACAAAGTATCGGCCACCTATGAAGCACTTGTGCGCGGCTATTACTATTATTATGTAAAAGAAGATGTCGTAAAGGCCGGAAATATTCTTCAAAAAGTGGATAAGACCCTGCTTGGCAAAAGCGGAAAGAGCACTTACAAAGAGTTGAATGCTGCTGTCAGTGCCACATATCTTGAAACTGCATTTAAGCAGGGATATGAAGCGTACAATCAGGGCGATTATACGACCGCAGTCACAGACCTCAAAGCGGTATGCGATCAGGACAAGGCCTATCAAGACGGTCAGGCTGCATATTATCTTGCGCAGGCCTACCGCAAAAACGGGGATGATGCCAATGCAAGAAAGTTCTACCAGTATATTCTGGATCATTATGAAGGAACTGACATGGCAAGAACAGCATCTCAATACGTCCAATAACAGATACTTGATGGAAACGAAAATTTTTCCGGAAATTTTCGGAATTTGTCCATCATTTGTCCACCATACAATGTTATTATATGTTTACAAAGATTATTCCCCATAATCTATTTTTTATTTCATACTCCCAAAAGAGCGAGATGGCCACAAAATTCATTTTTGTGGCCACTTGCTTTTTTTATGCCCTTTTTTCAGGCCTTTATTCCCCCGCCCCTGTTCCCTCTACCGTGCCATTCCCTCTGCTGTACCATTCCATCGGCTAAGTCCTCAGGCCCTGTCCCATCTTGCCAACCGGTCAGGACACGATAGGCACGGAAGCTTAGATTCTCCAAAGCCATACGCGCCGCTTCAAGGGGTTGTACTTTCACCGATTTTGCACTTCGACAAACTGTCTTTTTATCGCAAACACCTTGAAGTGTTTCAAATCGCTTTCCTGTCCTATATAGACCGGTTCGGAACACTGTCCATTTGCTAAGTAAAACAACGAAGCCGCTTTTGAGCGCTCGATACCGCCTCAGAGCGTCCATCCGGGACGCCATCGGCTCTCGCCGCCGTCCGTGGCGGCTCGTATCGAGCGCTTCGCAAAAGCGGCTTCTGTTTTACTAAGCGCGTTCCCAACGATGTTCCTTCACCGGTCTATATGGCCCAGGAAAGTGATCAGGAATATCGGGTGTTTGCGTGGAAAAGACAGTGCCGGAGAAGTGCAAATAGTTGAAAGAACAACCTCAATCATAGAAGCGGTGCGCGGCTTTGCGGAGAATCTTGCTTTCGAATGCCGTGTGTCCTGACCGGTTGGCAAGACGGGACAGGGCTGGAGGATTTAGCCGATGGAATGGGATAAAGATGGTACTTTGGCACTAGTAATGGATATTTTTTTGCAGGAAAATGTCGCACAATTACGGGAGGAAAAGGAAACTGTAAAAATAGTTTTCGAAAAGTGGTACTTTTGTCCATCATTTGTCCGTATCCAAGTAGTACCATTGGACTATAAAATTTTCGAGAGAGGGGTACTGCATATGAGAACAAGAGCGGAGAAAAAACAGAACAATCAAAGTCAGGCCAACCAGATGATGAACCATCTGCGCCAGACAAAAGCAGCAACATTGCAGAAAATCACAGAAGTGGGAAGACGCAACAAAAAGTTGGTTTATCCAATCCTGATCCTTTTGGTGCCATTCCTGTTCCTGTATAATCTGATGATTTACGCAGTTGGAAAAAGCCGTGCGAACAAAGGCTTGTCACGCGCAATGGCTTTTGGAATGGCAATTGCAGTGATGGTGACTGCGATTCCGTTGACACATTATGCAAATTCCTTTATCAAGGCGGCAACGATTGGAAACAATAAGTATCCGTATTTGGTTTCAGTCAGCGACGGACAGATTAAGCTGGCAGTTGACTGCACAAATGCTTCTTCCTATTCATGGTATGTAGCAAGCGAGAAAAACGGAAACTATGAGGCAATTAGCGGTGCTAATGGACAGACATATACATTTGCAGGCCGTGACGGATACTGGTATAAGTGCAAAGTAGATTCAACCTTTACCGAGCCGGTACAGACGGTCAGCACAAGCGGTGAAGTTCCGTTCCGCAGAGGCTCATCAACCGGATGGTATATCGGAAATGGTTCGATGGCATATACTCTGGTTGGAAGCGAAGGCGCAATCCAATCGTTTGATGTTGTAGGATTGTATCAGGGCTCTTATATCCAGACTTCGTATGGGGCAAACTGGGGCTTCTATACATCGTCAGAAACAAACCCTCAGGGCGTGAATTACCGCTCGGCTACAATGGCATCATTGAGCAATGTCAAGGTATCATTCCAGAAGACCAATGCATTCCAGGTGGATTTCCGTGTGGGAATGCCAAGTGGACAGAAGTCGTTTGCGATTGAGACAGATGTACAGATTAATACCAATGACAGTGCTCCTGTAAAAGCGATTATCAAGAACAATAAGATTGAACAGATCGGAATGGTATCCGGTTCCTATGCAAATCCAAGAGATGATGATGCTGCATTTGCGATTACTCCGCAGACCGCTGCAAGCGAAGTTTGGATCGATGATTTTTCGGAAGTTAATGTCTGGGATTCAAAAACTTATGACAGCGGTGTGAGCGAACATAAAGAAGCAACCAATTATAAGGGCAAAAATGTATTGTCATTATATGAAGGCGGAGACTCCGGAATGTCAGTTTCATGGGAAAATCTTTCCACTTCGGAAGTTGTCTTCTCATTTGGAGTTGGTTCTCTCGCAGATGTAGGATTTGGAATTTCAACAAGTGCAGATTATGAATCCGGTGTCGTAACCGGTTTGGATCAGAATGGTTCTTATGTGATCACAGTAGGATCAAACAAGTATTATTTTGATAATATCCCTCATGATTATATTCAGTTTGTAGGAAAAGACAGCCGTGGAACCGCATATGATTTCCGCGGAAAGACATTAAATATTGTACAGATTGTAGATGGAAAAGAATCAGATCCGTCTGAACTTCAAATTGAAACAAAGCCGAATACCCCTCCTGTAGTACAGGAAGCAAAAGTAACGGTTGACAGCAAACAGCGCAAGATCAATATTGAGACTGCAGCGGGACAGGAATATATCTGTGTACCGAGCAATATCACAATCGATCATTATTCATCTGTATGGAATCATGCACTTTCAGCAAACGGTGCAATCAGCTTTACCAGTGATTCTACCGGTGCAGCATTTGACGTCAGCAAGCAGTATGTAGTTTATACCCGTGTGGCAGCAACATCGTCTACTCCTTGGTCTGATATCAGTGCAAAGACCAGTGAGTTCCGGTTCCATGAACATCATTGGAATTACTACGCACAGGGCAATGCAATTTATGCATATTGTGACGGAGAAATTTATCAAGAAGATTGTGCATATATCGGCCGTAATCATGCAATGGCTTTGACATTGAATGAAATTGGAACAGCTGTTTATACCGGAAGACCGATTGTCGCAACCATTACGAACCCGCTTACGGGTGAAACCGGCAAAAGCCCTTCAAACGTGCGTTACTACAAGGGCAGCGAACAGCTCGCATCTGCACCGACACGCGTTGGAACATATCGCGCAGAAGTGACATATGAAAACCTTGTAGCATCAATTGATTTTTCAATTGTACGCGCAGATCAGAATGCAACCATTTCTATTTCCGATTACACATTTGACGGCGAAGTATCTACCCCGGTAATTCGCAATGTAAAGGAAAATGCAGAAGTTACATTCTATTACAATACAACAAATTCAAATGTAGGCGGAACTCCATGGACCGAACTTGAGAAAGATACCCTGGATCCGGGAACCTACTTTGTATATGCAACCTTAACCGAAACCGAAAATTACAACGTTTATACTACAACCCCATTTACCTTTACCATAAATCGCGCAACCCTCGGTGTGACCGCAGAGGCATATGTAGGAACCTATGATGGACAAAATCATGGAATCAGTGTCAATGTCGGCGCACCGGCGGAGGGCGCAACCATTACCTATTCGACCTCCAGAAACGGTATTTACACGGAAACTCCGGTATCCTTCAAAGATGTAGAGACCGGCGAAGGAACTTATACCGTTTATTACAAGATTGAAGCAAGAGGCTATGAGACCGTTTACGGTTCTTCAACCGTAGTAATTGAGCCGAAGGAAGTAGGATTTATCTGGGATGATTCCGATCTGGTTTATAATCAGACTGAACAGCTTCCGCGCGTAATCGTTGATCCGGCAGATTTGATCGACGGTGACGAATGCCTGGCTGGACTGACCAATGCAGGTTCGAATGTCGGCGAATATGAAGCACAAATTGTTTCTCTGAGCAATCCGAATTATAAGCTTCCGGAGAACCGCGACGATTGTGTACATGGATACAGAGTTGTACCGAAGGCTGCAGAACTTCTCGAAGTGCAGACCAATCGAAATGACAATGTCTATGTTATGACACGCGGCGAAATCAGCCCGGAAATCGTGATTGTGGATGGTGACCGCGTGCTGACCGAAGGCGTTGATTATATCCTTTCAGGAGACCTTTCAGCAGACGCTTACGGTACCTATCGCGTTATCGTACAGGGAATCGGCAATTATGACGCAACTCAGGAAATCGTATGGCAGATTGATGATCCGTATGAACCGTCAGTATCTGTTTCACTGGATACAAAGGTTTGGAATCATATCAATGACGGCACACGCGCAGGATTGTTCTTTAACACCAATTGCGCATTCGTAATCAAGGGAAGTGATGGCGAAAAGGAAAGTGGACTGGCATCACTTGGATATTATAAGAGCGAAACAAAATTAAATGTTGCACAGCTTGGTGCATTGACAACTGCAGACTGGACCGCAATCGGAAGCGGAAAGTCTGTCATGGTTACACCGGATCAGACCTGTTACATCTATGCAAAGGCAGTGGATGCAGCCGGAAATATCAGCTATGCAGCTTCAGATAATGTTGTACTTGATGCAACCTTACCGGTAATCAGTGGCATTTCCTCAAACACCTTATACTGCGAAACCCCTTCCTTTACCGTTTCAGATTCCAATCTCGCAGCAGTCAAGGTGAATGGTTCTGTTGTTTCTCCTACCGCTGATGGCACATACATTTTGCCGGGCAACGGCAAAGTGTATACCATCACCGTAGCAGATCGCGCCGGAAATGTGGTTCAGCTTAAGGATATCACCGTATACAGCGGACATTCTTACGCAGAGTATGAGTATGATGACAATGCAACAACAGGCGCAAATGCGACAGAGCATGCATACTGTGAACATTGCGGATATAAAGATGTTCGTGAAGTAGAAGGTACCAAGATTGAAAGAACAACCGAAAACAGCATTCTCGATGTGAAGAAGAATGAAAAGGGCGGTGAATTGTATACCACATTCGTTGGTGACAAGGATGCCGGATCCGTAGAACTGGGCAACTTCGATACCGAATTGGCAAGCAACCTCCTCGATGAAGAAGAGATGCAGGCATATCGCGACGGAAATAAAGTAGAAGTCTTTATGGAAGCAGTTGCTTTGAATGAAAAGCAGGTTCCGGAGCGCGACGGACAGCAGTTAAAGAATTTCCTGACCCGCCAGGAAAACGGCATGAAGTTTGGACATTATCTGGATCTGTCACTCTTCAAGCGCATCTATGATGCACAGGGACATGCAAATCCTGCAGTCCGCATCACAGACACACGAAACAGTGCAATCATGGTTGTGGTAACCGTACCGAGAAACCTTTGGAATGTAGATGTGGAAGTGATTCGTACATTTGGTATTGTCCGTGTACATGACGGTGTGGCAGAGAATCTCGCCGGCAAATATAATGAAAGAAATCATACCATTACATTCTATACCAGCAAATTCTCGACCTACGCACTGACTTATGTGGACGAAATGAAGGCCAATGCTCCTACAATGGATCAGGCACTTTGGAACCGGCTGCTTGAGCAGAGCATTGATACCAATGCAAACGCAAATGCACGCGCACTGGTTCAGCGCAACAAAATACAGCGCAATGCATTCCTTCAGAAACTGAATGAAGTAAGAGATGCAGGAGTTGCAACCATTGGATCAGCACTTGTCGCAAAGTGGACCCATCAGGAAACTGCACCAACAATCGTCAGCATGCGCTTCTTGTTTGCAGCTGTATGGGCAGCAGTACTAGTTTGCTTCTTCTTCCTGATTCTCTATAAGAGAAATGAAGATGAAGAAGAGGATGATGAAATAATCGTATAAGAACTGTAAACAGCATGGAGCAGGGCCTGGAAACAGGCCTTGCTTTTTGACTTTATAGTAAATTCCTCCGAATTTTCTATAAAGTAAAAAGCGCTCCGCTAAGGATGCGCACTCGCGCGAGATGAAGATTGTTGCTAAAGCAACACGCGCTCGGCGCGTAGAATCTCGCAAGCGAGATTCTTTTTTATGAAAATAAAATATTTATAAATTGTTAGCACTCTCGGTTGACGAGTGCTAATTTTCATGTTATAACAGAAACAGAATAAGGGAGGTGAGCACATGAATATTCAAAAATTCACACAAAAATCGGTAGAAGCCATCAATGAATGTGAAAAGCTGGCTTATGAATACGGAAATCAGGAAATCGAGCAGGAACATCTTCTGGTTGCCCTGCTTCAGCAGGAACAGGGATTGATTCCAAAGCTGATCGAAAAGATGGAAATCAGCCTCGAGCATATGATGCAAAATGCAATTACAAAATTAAATGCCCGTACAAAGGTAAGTGGAAACGGACAGTTATATGTCGGCAAGGATTTGAACAATGTGCTGATTCACGCGGAGGATGAGGCGAAGAAGATGGGAGATGAATATGTCTCTGTAGAGCATCTGTTTTTGTCCCTGATTCGCTATCCGAATGCAGCAATTAAGGATTTGTTGCGTGAGTACGGATTGACGAGAGAACGCTTTTTGGAGGCGCTGTCAATGGTACGCGGTACACAGCGTGTTACGAATGACAATCCGGAAGCAACTTATGATACATTGGAAAAATACGGATATGACATGGTGGAGCGCGCGAGAGAGCAAAAACTTGATCCGGTAATCGGACGAGATGATGAAATTCGAAATGCCATCCGTATCCTGTCCCGGAAGACCAAGAATAATCCGGTTTTAATCGGAGAACCGGGTGTCGGAAAGACGGCGGTTGTGGAAGGACTTGCACAGCGAATTGTCAAAGGGGATGTCCCGGACGGATTAAAGGACAAACGACTTTTTGCTTTGGATATGGGCGCTTTGATTGCCGGCGCAAAATATCGAGGTGAATTCGAAGAACGACTGAAGGCTGTGCTCGATGAAATTAAGAGTTCAGAAGGGCAGATTATCCTGTTTATCGATGAACTGCATACCATTGTGGGTGCCGGAAAGACAGACGGGGCGATGGATGCGGGGCAGCTGTTAAAACCGATGCTGGCGCGCGGGGAATTGCACTGCATTGGTGCGACCACGTTGGATGAATATCGTGAATATATCGAAAAAGATGCGGCACTTGAGCGTCGGTTCCAACCGGTCATGGTAGATGAGCCGACTGTGGAGGATACCATCTCGATTTTGCGTGGCTTGAAAGAGCGATATGAAGTCTATCACGGTGTCAAAATTACGGATTCCGCACTGGTATCGGCAGCAGTGCTGTCAAATCGTTATATTTCAGACCGGTTTCTGCCGGATAAAGCGATTGATCTGGTGGATGAAGCCTGCGCTCTCATCAAGACAGAGCTTGATTCAATGCCGATGGAGTTGGATGAAATGAATCGCCGTATCATGCAGCTGGAAATCGAAGAAACGGCTTTAAAGAAAGAAACGGATCATTTGTCACAGGAGCGTTTGCAGAATCTGCAGCGTGAGCTGGCTGAATTGCGCGATCAGTTTAATGAAAAGAAGGCACAGTGGAGCAATGAAAAGAGTGCCATCGACAAGGTTAGCAAGCTGCGCGAAAACATTGATCAGACGAGACGCGAGATAGAGGCGGCCAATCAGTCCTACAATCTCGAAAAGGCTGCGGAATTGCAGTATGGCATTCTTCCTCAGCTCGAAAAACAGCTCGAATATGAAGAAGAACAATTAAAGAATCGTGATTTGTCATTGATTCGCGAGAATGTAAGCGACGAAGAAATCGCACAGATTGTATCGCGCTGGACGGGCATTCCGGTTGCAAAATTGACGGAGAGTGAGAGAAATAAGACCCTTCATCTGGATGAGGAACTGCGCAAGCGCGTAATCGGTCAGGATGAAGCAATTCAGAAGGTATCGGAAGCAATCATGCGTTCCAAGGCAGGCATCAAGGATCCGCGCCGACCGATTGGCTCCTTCCTGTTTATGGGACCGACCGGTGTCGGCAAGACAGAGCTTGCGAAAACACTCGCACAGAGCCTGTTTGATGATGAGACCAATATGGTGCGCATCGACATGAGCGAATATATGGAGAAATATTCGGTATCCAGACTGATCGGAGCGCCTCCGGGATATGTCGGATATGATGAGGGTGGACAGCTGACGGAAGCTGTGCGCAGAAAACCATATTCGGTTGTCCTCTTTGATGAGATTGAAAAGGCGCATCCGGATGTCTTTAATGTCCTGTTGCAGGTGCTTGATGATGGCCGGATTACGGATTCACAGGGCCGTACGGTTGATTTTAAAAATACCATCATCATTATGACAAGTAATTTGAAGACAGAGGATTTGCAACATCATTTCAGACCGGAATTCCTGAATCGTCTGGATGAAATCATTGTATTTGCATCGCTGACCAGAGAGCATATCGGTCATATCATCAAACTGATGCTTGCAGATTTGAACCGCCGTCTGGCAGACCGTGAAATCTCTGTGGAATTAAGTGAGGAGGCGGAAAAATATATTGCCGATCACGGATATGATCCGGCATATGGTGCACGTCCTTTGAAACGTTATCTGCAAAAACATGTGGAAACACTTTGCGCACGCAGAATTCTGGCAGACGAGGTAAAGCCGGGAGATGTCATTCACATTGAGGTTTCGGACTTGTAAAACGCGAAATATGCACACATAAAGTGGAATTTTGTACGGTTTTTCATACAAACCGCAGAAATTCCACTTTTTTATTGTAAAGAAATAGAAAAAATAGTATCCTATTATGAGAAATGAAATTTTCGATATAAAATTATGCAAAAATGAATCTAAAATGCATAGTAAACTTGCAAAAATAATGCGAAAATGAATTTTGCAAGTTTGAATTATTCATAATTGCAAATTATGGACACTATAATACCGATTTATAAATTGCAGTTATGTATGATCGATGAAATTGAATGAGGAGATGGAATCGATGGATTTGTTTGAGTATATGAGACAACAGAAAAAGGATGAGGAATCACCGCTTGCATCCCGAATGCGTCCGACAACACTTGAAGAGGTGGTTGGACAGCAGCATATTGTCGGGAAAGATAAATTGCTCTATCGTGCCATCAAGGCCGACAAACTCAGCTCGATCATTTTTTACGGACCGCCTGGGACCGGGAAGACAACCCTGGCCAAGGTGATTGCCAATACGACAAGTGCTGAATTTATGCAGATTAATGCGACTTCTGCAGGCAAAAAGGACATGGAAGAAGTCGTTGCGCAGGCAAAAGATAATCAGGGCATGTATGGACGAAAGACCATCCTGTTCATTGATGAGATTCATCGCTTCAACAAAGGACAACAGGATTATCTGCTTCCGTTTGTGGAGGATGGAACCATTATCCTGATTGGCGCCACCACGGAGAATCCGTATTTTGAAGTCAACAGCGCGTTGCTTTCGCGTTCTGTCATTTTTGAACTGCAAAAATTATCTGCGGATGATTTGAAAGAATTGATTCTGCGTGCCATCAATGATACAGAAAAAGGACTTGGATCATTTCATGCGACTATTGATGATGACGCATTGGAATTCCTCGCAAATGTGGCAAACGGAGATGCAAGAGCCGTTTTGACAGCGGTGGAACTCGGCGTTTTGACTACGGAACGAAGCGAGGACGGTCTGATTCATATCACGATTGATGTGGCATCGGAATGTATCCAGAAGCGCGTGGTTTCGTATGACAAAAACGGAGATAATCATTATGATACCATCTCCGCATTTATCAAGAGTGTACGCGGATCGGATCCGGATGCAGCAGTTTATTATCTCGCCCGTATGCTCTATGCCGGAGAAGATATCAAATTCATTGCAAGACGAATGATGATTCTTGCGTCCGAGGATATCGGAAATGCCGATCCGATGGCACTGACCGTTGCAACTTCGGCGTCGCTGGCCATTGAACGAATCGGAATGCCAGAGGCACAGATTATTCTGTCACAGGCAGCAACATATCTTGCAAGCGCACCAAAGAGCAATGCAGCCTACGAAGCCATTGGCTCTGCGATGGCATGCGTGAAAGAGACAAAGACACCGCCGATTCCGACTCATTTGCAGGATGCACATTATAAATCTGCCGAGAAACTCGGCCATGGCATTGGCTACAAATATGCGCATGCTTATCCAAAGCATTATGTAAAGCAGCAATATTTGCCGGATGGACTGACGGATCGGAAATTCTATGAGCCGACAGACAACGGATATGAGAAGAAGATTCGTGAATACTTTGATTGGATTCATGAATCGAATCAAGAAAGTGAATAAAGTATAATAGAGATTTAACAAGTAAGGAGAGACAGGGAATTATGAAAAAGTACCAGGAAATGACAAGAGAAGAACTTTTGGCTGAACAGCAATCATTACAGGCAGAATTTGACAAAATCAAAGCCAAGGGACTTTCACTTGATATGTCACGCGGAAAGCCGGGAACAGAACAGTTGGAACTTGCAATGCCAATGCTTGATGTTGTGAATTCAAAAACTGTTTTAAAGAGTGAAAACGGCACTGATTTGCGCAATTATGGTATTTTGGATGGTATCCCGGAGGCTAAGCGCCTGATTGCATCCATGATTGATGTGGATCCTGAAATGATTCTGGTATATGGCAATTCCAGCTTAAACAGTATGTACGACCAGGTGGCACGCGCTTATTACGAAGGTATCTGCGGCCATACACCATGGTGCAAGCTTGAAAAAGTAAAATTCCTCTGCCCGGTTCCGGGATATGATCGCCATTTTGCGATTACGGAGCATTTCGGAATCGAGATGATCAACATCGACATGAATGATGATGGACCTCTGATGGATCAGGTGGAAGAAGCGGTAAAGGATCCAAGTGTCAAAGGAATCTGGTGTGTGCCGAAGTATTCCAACCCGGAAGGTGTTGTCTATTCCGATGAAACCGTTCGTCGCTTCGCTGCCCTGAAACCTGCTGCAGAAGATTTTCGTATTTTCTGGGACAATGCATATGTTGTACACCATCTCTATGAGGATGAGCAGGCTGAGATTTTGAATATTTTTGATGAAGCAAAGAAATACGGCAATGAAGATATGATCTTTGAGTTTTGCTCAACCAGCAAAGTCTCTTTCCCGGGAAGTGGTATTGCAGGTGTTGCTGCATCAAAGAAGAATCTCGAGGACATCAAGAGTCAGCTGACTTATCAGACCATCGGCTTTGACAAAATCAATCAGTATCGCCATGTCGCATTCTTTAAGGACCGCGCCGGAATCGATGCTCATATGATGAAACAGGCCGCAATTATCCGGCCAAAATTCGAAATGTTAAATGACCTTTTAAGCGAAGAAATTGCACCGAGAGGCATCGGCAACTGGAAAAAGCCACTGGGTGGATATTTCATTTCGTTTGAAGCATTGCAGGGATGCGCAAAAGAAATTATTGCAAAATGCAAGGAAGCCGGTGTGACCATGACCGGAGCCGGTTCTCCGTTCCCTTACAAAAAGGATCCAAAGGATAGTGTAATTCGAATTGCACCGACATATCCTTCTTTGGAGGAATTGACCGAGGCTGCAAAAGTATTCGTGACTGTCGTTCGCCTGGTCAGCTGCGAAAAGATGCTCGCACAATAATCAATTTGTCAAGACTCGCTCGGAGCTTGTAGCCCGACTGAGTTAAAGGGCCCTTCGGGGCCTTTTTGTATGTCCTGAACTTACCGGGGCCATGGGGCGAGGACGTTTGTGAGAAAACATAAAAGGTTTACAAAAATATGTAGTTTGCTATAATAAATGTATATGGTGTTTTTTGATAAACAGCACTTTAATTTTAGGACTGATGGCGATGTCTATCGGACCTGCAGGGATTTGAAAAAATAAAAAATTCTTCGAATTATAAAATATAATCAGGAATATAGGAGTGGAATATGGCTAGAAGAAATAAGGCATTAAGCGAAATTGAAGAAAAAAATCAGATTTTGAAAGAGCAACTTGCGGCTGTTCAAAAAAATGCAAGTGACCTTGCAAAAATGCTCGAAAACGTAGAGCGAAAGTCTCAGAGTGTGAGTGATGCTTCTGCAGATTTGACCGGTGCAATGTCAGATGCTTATGATTCCATTCTTACCATGTCGGATGAAATTGCAAATATCAGCAATGTGATGGAAGACATGAAGGATTCATTCCTTGGAATGAGCGAAGAGTCGAAAGACGGTGCCGATTATGCCGAAAATTCCAATAAAGATGCATATGAGATTATGATGCGTTCGGAGAAGGAACGCCAGGAAGTGGAAGCAATGGCGGTTACCATTGAACAGAATATGAATGAAAAAATCGAGGAATCCAGAAAAGCGGAGCTGATTCTCAATCTGACATCCAATATTATCGAGATTTCCGATCAGACCAATCTGCTTGCATTAAATGCTTCCATTGAGGCGGCACACGCTGGCGAGGAAGGTAAAGGATTTGCCGTTGTTGCGGAAGAAATCAAAAAACTTGCAGCCAATTCCAGCGAGACGGCGTCTCAGATTAAGGATATTTCCAATATTGTTTTGAATGCGGTATCGGGCCTTGCGGAAGAGGCGACCAAGGTGCTTGAATTTATGAAGGATAAGACCATCGGCAGCTATAATGAGTTGGTTGAGGTTGGCCGCAAATATCAGAATGATTCCAAGATTATGTTTGATAAAATGCAGGATTTCACATATATCGCACAGAATCTGACCACGCAGGTGGAGTCCTCCACCAGTTCAATTGATGCGATGAAGAATGTTGCCAATGATTCGGCTGATCATATCAGAGGATTTATCGATAATATGAAACAAATCTCGGAACTGGCTTCCGAGATTTGTGAGAAAGAAGATTGTTAATCTTCTGTAATATTTAATCCGTTATATCTGTGCATTTGGAGTGTTCCTTTTAACTGGAGCACTCTTTCTTTTTGCACTGTCTCATTTGGATGACGAATGCAATAGATCAGTGTCTGGAACGCAAGGTTCGCAAATTCAGCAACTGAATGGCTTATTAAATCTACACTTAAAAAACTGGCGATGCTGACATCGCTGACACCGTAACCCAGAAGGGGAATCGGCTTGTTGTTGATATTGTGATTATAATAAATCAGACAATCGGAAAGCGATACGGTTAAAGCGCTCGAAGTGCAAAAGACTGCTTCGGCACCGCAGGCAATAATCTGTGAAAAGATTTTTGTCGGATTCATGGATGTAAAGTCATCGATTTCGATCATCATATTTTTTTCAATCGGCTGGCCGATGGCAGTTAATGCATCTTCGTATGCCTTTATGTAAGACTGTCCGACCAAAGTGTCCGGATTTTCGATTACGCAGGCAATTTTGCGGAAATTCTGATTCGAAAGGGATAAAATGCCCTGATAAATGGCTGAATAATCATTTTCGATGATGACGGATTTTCTGCAGTTGCGAGGATAACTCAGCAGAAAAACGGCCGGGAAAGAATCCGGCAACACATCTTCAATCTCTGAATAGTCTTTGGCACAGGACATGATAATCAAACCGTCTGTCTCTTCAACCAGATAGGAGATGGCTCTTCGTTCGTCTTCAAGATTTCCGTTTGTTTCGGTATATAAGGTGATATGTCCCTGCTCGCGAAAAACTTTTGAAATTTCTTCCAGAATACCGCTTGGCGTATAGGACATGAAATTTGTCAGGACGATACCGATTCGATATGTTTCCTTGTCTTGCATAGACATACTCCTTTCGGATGAAAAATATCTTTACTCCATTATTATAAGGGATAAATGTCCTATTTACAAATCCAAAATTATTTTGTATAACTAGAATTACTTTTTTGGAATTCAATTTAAATCAAGTGCATTCGCACACTCTTTCCCCCATCGGAATGGAGACAATATGAAAGAAATATTTCAGGAATACGGTGGTATTTTGATTACGATTACTGCGATTCTTGCCGTTTTGGCAGTGATCCTTGTCGTTGTAGGCACGGACGGTTCCGGCGTGGTCGGCAAAGCGTTTGCAAATCTGATCGAGCATTTTATCAGCACAGCAGACAGCGCGGCCGGTATGTAGGTGTGCCATGGAACTGGGCAAAGATTATTTTGGACCTTTCTGGCGCTTTGTGGAAAGCGATGAAGTGACGGATATCGATTACAATGGCAATCAGGTATGGCTGACCAATATTCTCAATGAACGGTATCCTGTCCCGGACGCGTATGTAAAAGCCAATATTACGACAGCGTTTATTGAACAATTCACCAATCGGATTGCAAACGTCATCAGCCGGCAATTCAACAAACAAAATCCTGTGCTCGAAGCAGAGACTCCGGATTTGCGTGTGACCATTTTGCATGAATCTGTGGCGAGAAACGGCAGAACTGTCAGCATCAGAAAAACCCCTCCCGTGATTCGGCTGACGGCTGAGTCAGCCCTACGCGAGGATTATTGTGAGGAGGCGGTTCTAAATCTCCTTTTGAACTTTGTTCATGCAAAGATGAATATGGTTTTCTGTGGCATGCCAGGAGTGGGAAAAACAGAGTGTGTGAAGTTCCTGTCGCAATTTATTCCGGCCAGTGACCGGGTAATTACCATCGAGGATACGATGGAATTGCGATACCGCCAGACCAATCCGGGAAAGGACTGTGTGGAAGTGCGTGTCGGAGATCAATTTGATTATGCACAGGCAATCAAGTCATCACTGCGGCTGAATCCGAAATGGATTATGCTCTCAGAGGCGCGCGGCAGGGAAGTGAAATATTTGCTGGAAAGCTGGTCCACCGGCGTATGCGGAATGACCACACTGCATACCGATGATGTGCATCATGTGCCGGACAGGATATTGAGTATGTTGGAGAATCGCATTGATGCGGACCGGCTCGAAAATGATATCTACGAAGCAATCGATGTCGGCATTTTGATTCGCCGCAAAAAAAACGCGCAGCACAAGATTTATCGGTATATTGATCAGCTTTGCCTGTTTGATCGCGATGAGCAGGGGAATCATATTTATATGCTGGTGCAATCCGGGCGACTGTGTACACATGAAATACCGGCGCACATTCTGCATCGGCTGAACCGGTCTGGAATCGTGGACCCGTTTGCGCAAAACATTGTCGACAGCGGATCTGAAACAGTAGAGCATGCGGAGGTGTAAATGAAATATCTTGGAATGATGATGATTGTTTATTTCCTTCATCTGATGTTGAAACTGAATTGGATTGTGACGGCCATTGTCCTGGCGATTGGAATGATTGCAGTGTTATTCTGGCGCAAAAAGGATGTCTTGCAAAAACGGCAGTATCAAAGATTTCAGGAGACCTGCTTATACCTTGAAATGATGTTTCGCGCCTTTTTGAAATCCGGCAAAATCGATGCTGCTTTATCGGATACTGCAATTTCTGTCAATCCGGGCCCGCTTAAAGCAATCCTGACGGAGGCCTGCGACCATATCCAGTTAACCTTTGATGAATCGGAAGTGACAGCTGATGCACTGGAAATGATCGCAAAAGCATATGATTGCAAGCGTGTGAAAGACCTGCATGATTTTATGCTGCGTGTGGAAATGACAGGCGGAGAACGAAGGGAGGCAATTGCATTGATGGAGGAGGATGAGAATCGATGGAAAATGCGCATTGAGGATTCGATTCGCGACCGTAAAAAGTCCCTGCGTGAAATTGTTCTTTCCGTGATTGCTTCTCTTGTGATTTGCAGCTGTATTCTCTATCTGCCGGTCATGAATCTGGACATTAGTGCAAATATTGTCACACAGACTTTGAGTGTTGTCGTAATTGCGCTGGATGTATTGATTATATTCGGCGGAGCAAAATTCTTAAATGAAGATTGGATTAAATTGGATGCTTTTTCGGATGAGAAGAGAAGCACGCAAAGACTGAATGATTATCGTAATTATGATATGTCAAAAGGCTGGCGGAATTCACTTCTTGCCGGGATTCCTTTTATGATTCTTTCGGCAATCTGTATCATATTAAAGCACCCATGGTACGGTGCATTTGGGCTTGCGGTTTCATTTGTTGTGCTGAATCAGCATTATATCGGGCAAACACTGCGCCGGCGTCAGGTGCAAAAGGAAATACGAAGTGCCTTTCCACATTGGCTGGTCGATCTGGTATTGCTGCTGCAAACCGAAAATGTACAGGTTGCAATTCAAAAATCCACATTGCATGCGCCGCAGATTCTGATGACGGATTTGAGCCGGCTGGAACAGGAACTGATTGTGGATCCGGAGTCGGCGCGACCTTACCATCATTTTTTGCAGGACTTTCAGATGCCTCAGATTTCAACAGCGATGAGTATGTTATATGCACTTTCCATGGGAAACAGCGGGAATGCAAAGGGACAACTGATGAATCTCGTCAGCAATAATTATCGCGCGCTGGATGAGGCGGAACAGGTACGCCTGAAAGACAAATGCAGTGGGATGTATTTGCTGTTTTTGGCTCCGGTGCTGACAGCATCCATGAAACTGATCGCGGACATGCTAATGTTTTTGTTTGCATTTATGGGACAGACCGGATAGGAGGCTTGGGTGAATCAGATTATCAAAACTTTTTTGGGAGTATTTTTGATTTTGTTGATGTGCAGCTGCTGCATCGGAATGTTTGCTCAATTTTTGCATGTCATGGAAGCGCAGAATCTGCATGCTAAAATTGTCAAAGAACTGGAAGAAAGTGATTATTATCCGGATGTTTTGCGCGAATGTTGCATGCGCGCGCAGACTGCAGGCTGCAGGCTGGAGGTGACGCTGTATCAACCCGGGAAAACACCGATTGTGATACAGGATGCGGCAATGGTTCCGGCGCAGATTCAATGCGAGACAGCAAAAGTGGAATTGAAATATGCGCTCCACATTTTCGGATTGCAGGAAGAACAGACGCATATTTTGTCGGCATATACCTATTGATAAGGAGGTTTGCATGGTAGAAATACTGGAAGAATATGGGATTAGTCTCGTCTTGGCAATTATAGGCTTGAGCGCTGTTCATGCAATCAGATACATAGCGACGCTCTTATAAATCCGAGGAGGATATTAAATGAAAAATCTTTTGAGTGAGTATGGCCTGACAGTGCTTTCTGTTCTGGGAGCAACTGCAATATTCTGGGTGATTCGGATGATGTTTTTGTCCGGAGACGGCGGGCTTTCAAAATTATTGTTTTTACTGGTCAACGGAGCAGGATAGGAGGTCTGTATGCGTGAAATTATATCGCAATTCGGAGGGATGATGATTGCGGTCAGTGTGCTGGCGGTGATGATTCTGTTTGTGGGAAAAAATCATCTCACAAATGGAATCGGTCAACTGTATCCTTCCCACCGGCAGGTGCAACAGGATAATGTGGCATTTTCAAAATATGAGCGTCAGACGGGAATTCATATCGGATATCTGGTAGACCATCCGATTGTCGCAGGTGTCCGGACGGAGGTCAAAGATCATTTTGAGGCGAAAGACAGCACCGGCAGTCCTGTGCAACTACAGCTGACAATGGTGCAAAACCAAAATGGACAATCTTTCCTGTTTCAGCAGGAAAATGATGGGGCGGTCATTTGTCTCGAAGAACCGGGAATTTATGATTTTTCTTTTTCGGGGACGGATCAAAATGGCATAATCCAAAATTGCACAGTTACGATTCCGGTCCAGACACCGGTTCCGGGAGGCCTGACATGAAAAATATTATTATGGGGACAGTCTGTGGACTGATTATGCTGTATTCGATATTGACCTGCATGTCGATTTATGGAAATATCTCACGCAAAAACGAGATGGAGCATATCCTTTCAAGGGCAGTTACGACTGTATTAAAACAATCTTACGGAACCAAAGCGGATGAAACACAAGTCCGTGCGCTTTTGTCCGGGGAGCTGGCAACCCGGATTGCTTCAGATTCGCAATTTGAGATTGCAGTCAGAGTCTGTGATACAGACAAAGGGATTCTGTCCGTTTGCATTACGGAAAAATATCGGAATCCATTTGGAATCATGACACAGCGGGAGTATGAAAAGACTGCGATTGTAGAACAGGAGGGATAGATTTGAAGGCAAAAAAATATATCCGGCCGCTTCTTTTGGCGTTGATTCTGTGGACCGGTTGTACGCAGACTGTGCGTGCATCCGTCTGGAACCAGGCTACGGACTATTATCTCGAATATGGTGGTGAGCCGGTTTTTCATCCGACCTCGGAAAAAGACGGAAAAGTCTATTTCGGAAGCCGTGGGGCAAGTTCTACATCAGGAATCAAATATCGTACCATCGGCTGGAAACTGCTGATCCGTGATAACAATGACAAGTTGCTGCAGACAATCTATTTTGCGCTTGGCGGGAAATATTTGAAGCGGGTTGATAATCGAAAAAGCGGAGATTATGAATACAATCTGTATGCATTTCAGTTGTCGGACATGCAATCGCGCATGACAGGACAGGCGCTGAATCTGTTGCGGGAGGGCAAGGTGTCGATTCGGCTGAATGCATGTATGGTTGTAGTAAAAAATGGAGTGGTGCAGGGCAGCATGAATGACTCCGGACCGATCAGCGGTGTGGTCTATACAACCTATGATGGGATTGTCGGAGCACAGGACTGGTCCGTGGCATCGAAGGTGGCATTGCAAAGCTACTACGGGAAATCGGTGCAGGGACTTTTCTATTCCGTGAAATTATCGAAAGGAAGCGGAATCGCTTCGGTATCCGGTGAAGGAAACTATTGTTACGGCACCAAAGCGGTCATATCGGCGCAGGTGCAAAAGGGATATACCTTTTCAAAATGGAGCGGGCCTTCGACAGAGACAACTGCAAAAGTCTCTTTTCTGGTCAATGACAATTCCAAATGGACCGCATATGCAACCGTGATGAAGACGACGGTTACTTTTTATCGTAACCAAAGTGGGACGGATCAGACCAGTGTCAAAGCGACTTTTCAGTTTCAAAAAAAGAACCAGGCATTTCCTAATCCGGGCTGGACACGCGCCGGATATTATCAGAGCGGATGGGGCAGTACACGCAGTCAAAGCAGACGTGATTATTCAACAACAGCGGCCGTGAGCGATAATTGGATTGTAGAACATTATGCAAGCACAAAATTGTATGCGATATGGCTGCCCAATACATATACCATCCGCTTTGTACGGCAAAATCCACAAGCGGTGATCAAAACGATGAGAGTGGATGTGACACAGACGATTGTGATGCCGGATGCGCCGATGGACAGTTTTGCCGGATGGAGTCTGCATGCGAAGCCCAAGAGCGGGAAGCTGTATGATGCAAAAACAGAAATGACTGTTGCTGCACTTGCAAAAGAAGCAGGTGTTTTGAATACAGATCAGGCTGTCATTACCATATATGCGCTCTCAGATGCGGTTCCTGCGGTGGAAGCGCGGGACATGTATTTTACAGTACAGGAGGCGCGAAGCGGAAAGCTGACTGAGGCATTTCTTTGCAAATATGCGCGCGCATATGATATGGAAGATGGGATATTGACTCCGGTGATTATGAATTATGATGCTGCCGCAATCGGTCGACTTGCAGATCGTGCAACTCTTCCTCTTATTTTTGCAGCGACCGATTCGGATGGCAATTGTACGAAGAAGACAGTTTATCTGACTGTCGTGGATACGGAATCATCTCGTCGAAAAATCAGGGTCAGACTGATCTCTAAACCGTATGCAGATTTGCAAACCGGGCTGTCTGAAAAATCTGTTTGGTGGAACAATCCGGTGTATCGTGCTCTGTTGATGAAAGCGTTTGAAGCAAAATAAAAAAGGGACTGCAAATGCAGTCCCTTGATTTTTTCTGTTATACACCTGAGCTGTAGTTTGGCGCTTCCTTTGTGATATGAATATCATGTGGATGACTTTCCTTGAGAGATGCAGCGGAAATCTTGACGAATTTGCTGTTCTCATGGAGGGTTGGGATGTCAGCACATCCGCAATATCCCATTCCGGAGCGGATACCACCGATCAACTGGAAGACGGTATCTTCCAGGGTGCCCTTGTATGCAACACGGCCTTCAACACCTTCCGGTACAAGCTTTCGTGCTCCTTCCTGGAAGTAACGATCTTTGGAACCGTTTTCCATTGCGGCGATGGAACCCATACCACGATATACTTTGTATTTACGCCCCTGGAATAATTCAAATGTTCCCGGTGCTTCGTCACATCCGGCAAACATGGAACCCATCATACATACATCTGCTCCAGCAGCGAGTGCTTTGGTCAGGTCTCCGGAATACTTGATACCACCATCTGCAATGACGGTCACATCAAGATCTTTTACTGCTTCATATACTTCCATAATTGCAGAAACCTGTGGTACACCAATACCTGCAACAATACGGGTTGTGCAGATGGAACCAGGTCCGATACCAACCTTGACGGCATCAGCTCCGGCTTCAGCGAGAGCCTTTGCAGCATCGCCGGTTGCAATATTTCCGGCAATGACCTGAAGGTCAGGATATTTCGCTTTGATTTCGCGAACTGCGTTTAAAATATTTTTGGAATGACCATGTGCAGAATCGACAACGATGACATCGACATGTGCCTTTACCAGTGCATCAACACGATCCATCATATTTCCGGTGATTCCTACACCTGCGCCGCAGAGAAGACGACCCTGATCATCTTTTGCGGATAAAGGATATTTAATCTGCTTTTCGATATCTTTGATGGTGATTAAGCCCTTGAGATTAAAATCATCATCTACGATAGGAAGCTTCTCTTTGCGTGCTTTTGCAAGAATCTGCTTTGCCTCTTCCAAAGTGATGCCTTCTTTTGCAGTGATGAGATTTTCGGAAGTCATGGACTCACTGATTTTCTTGGTGAAATCTGTTTCGAATTTCAGGTCGCGGTTGGTGATGATGCCGACAAGCTTTCCGTTTTCGGTAATCGGAACACCGGAAATCTTGAATTTTGCCATCAGATTGTCCGCATCCTGTAATGTATGATTTGGAGATAAAGAGAATGGATCGGTAATAACGCCATTTTCAGAACGCTTTACCTTATCTACCTCATCGGCCTGTGCTTCGATGGACATGTTTTTGTGGATGATACCGATACCACCCTGTCTTGCCATTGCGATTGCCATTTTGGATTCAGTGACTGTATCCATGGCGGCAGACATCATAGGAATGTTAAGTACAATCTTCTTTGTAAGATGTGTCTTGAGGTTAATTAAATTTGGTGTTACTTCTGAGTACTGTGGAACCAAAAGAACATCATCGAAGGTGATTCCCTCGCCGATAATAGTAGCCATTTTGCTGTTATCCTCTCTTTCTTGTGCAGTTGTTGAAAATACTTTTGATATACGATAGCAAAATCTTTTTGCGGTGTCAATCTCAAAAACATTTAAATGTCGCAAAAATTATGGTAAAATAACTAGGCAATTTGGCAAAAAGAGGGAAAGAACCTAAAATGACATTACCAAATGAATTTATAGAACATGTTCGTCCACTGCTGGACGAAGGAGAGATGGATGCATTTTTGCAATCGTATGACCGACCGGAATATCACGGACTTCGCTTTCGCAATGAAGCGGTTCGGGAAAAACTGGTGAGTAATTTTGCAGATGAAATCGGACTGGAGGATCCTGTTCCGTGGGCACCGCTTTCCTACTATTATAACAATGAGAAAAGACCGGGGCTTCATCCTTTTCATGAGATGGGCCTCTATTATATTCAGGAGCCGTCTGCGATGGGACCGGCAGCGCTTTTGTCGCCGAATCCGGGAGAACGCGTTTTGGACCTGTGTGCAGCGCCGGGCGGAAAGACGACAGAACTTGCCGCTTTTTTGAAAAATGAAGGACTGCTTGTCGCAAATGAAATCCATCCGGCAAGAGCCAAAATCCTTGCCTCCAATGTCGAGCGGATGGGAATCACCAATGCGCTGGTGCTCAATGAGGATAGCGATCATCTGGCTGCAATTTTTTCGGATTTCTTTCACAGGATTCTGGTAGATGCACCATGTTCCGGAGAGGGAATGTTCCGCAAGAATCCGGATGCGATTGGGGAATGGAGTATGGAGAATGTGCAACTTTGCGCAAAGCGCCAGTCAATGATTCTGGACAATGCCGCGTCCATGCTGATGCGGGGAGGCACCATGGTCTATTCGACCTGTACATTTGCAAAGGAAGAAAATGAAGATACGGTCAATGCATTTTTGTCCCGCCATCCGGATTTTTCTTTGCTGAAACAGGTGAGGTTCTGGCCACACAAAGACAAGGGCGAAGGCCATTTTATGGCGCTGCTGCAAAAAGAAGGGGAACTGTCCGGACTGGATTTTGCGACACGTGCACCGGTGATTCATTCACTCAAAGCGGATGCAGGTGCAAAAAACAAAAAGAAAAAAGGTTCTGCCAATGCAATGCAGTACGGCCTTATCTTTTCTGCATTCCTGCAGGATAATTTCACACCGGAATATGCGGATGCATTTGAAAAAAGAATCGAAGCAAACGGCATATTGACCTTTGGTGAGCAATGGTATCTGGCGCCGCCGCAATGTCCGAACTTGTCAGGCCTGAAAGTTCTGCGCGCGGGTCTGGCGCTCGGCGGATTTAAAAAAGACCGGTTTGAACCGGAACATGCGTGGGCCATGGCTTTGCAAAAAGATCAGGTGTTGCGCGCAATCGAGTTGAATGAGACAGAAGCTTATGCCTATCTGAGAGGAGAGGCAAAGATGGGCCTTGCTCTGGAAAAGAAGGACTGCGGCTATTGCCTCGCAACTTATTGCAGTTATCCGCTCGGATGGGGCAAAGCGACTGCAAACCAGATGAAAAACCATTATCCAAAGGGGCTGCGCCGTTGACTTTGGAACAGGTATAAGGTAGTTTATAAGATGAAGCAAATTGAAATTGTTGCAAAAATACATACTGATTTTCCGGACAAATTCGGCATCCCGCGCCAAAGCGGATTGGTATCCTCCCTGCGCGCGGAGATTGTATTTGAACCGAAATTCCGCAATCCGGATGCCATCCGTGGCATTGAGGAATTTTCACATTTGTGGCTAATCTGGGATTTTTCCAAAAATCGGCAGAAAGATTTTGCAGCGACGGTGGCGCCACCGCGTCTCGGTGGAAAAGAAAAGAAAGGTGTTTTTGCGACGCGTTCGCCGTTTCGACCGAATTCGCTTGGGCTTTCTTCCGTGAAACTCGAAGCGGTTTATATTGACGAAAACCGGGGCCCGGTTTTGGTGGTCAGCGGAGCGGATCTGATGGACGGCACACCGATTTATGATATCAAACCGTATCTGGCATATACGGATTCTCATCCGGATGCAAAAGGAAGTTTTGCGGAACAGCACAAGGCTGACCGGATTGAAGTCGTATTTCCGGAAGCTTTGCTTGCACAAATGCCGCAGGAAAAAAGACAGGCAGCATATGATATACTTGCACAGGATCCACGCGCTTCTTACAACAAGAAGCCGGATTACATATACGGACTCAGTTTTGGAGGATATGATTTGCGTTTTACCGTTTCAGATGATATCTTAACCGTATGTGATGTGGTAAAAATAGATGCGAATTTTTCGCACATCAAAGGCGCATCTGATGTGCCAAATAAACCAGAGAGGATGGATGATTAGAGATGAAAAAAGTAGAGGATTATATTACAACGATTCCGGATTTTCCGGAGCCTGGCATTATGTTTCGCGATATTACCAGCGTGATTCAGGATGCGGACGGATTAAAGCTTGCCATTGACGAGATGGTAAAGCTGTTGGACGGTGTGGATTTTGATGTTATTGCAGGTGCAGAATCAAGAGGATTCATTTTTGGAATGCCAATCGCATATCTTCTTCACAAACCGTTTGTACTGGTGCGCAAGGCAGGAAAGCTTCCGCGCGAAACCGTTTCCAAGAGCTATGATCTTGAATACGGACAGGCAACCATTGAGATTCATAAGGATGCGGTAAAGCCTGGACAAAAAGTGGTATTGGTGGATGATCTGATTGCAACCGGAGGTACCATGAAAGCTGCTGCGGAGTTGATTGAGGAACTCGGCGGAAAAGTGGAAAAGATTATCTTTTTGATGGAGCTTGCAGGATTAAAAGGAAGAGATGTATTAAAAGGATATGATGTCGCTTCCGTAGTTAGTTACGAAGGAAAATAATGGGAGAATTTATCAATTACAAAATCACGACATCCGATGCGATTTTGGAGAAAGCATTTGTAATTGCAAGACGGGAAGGTATTGATGCGCTGACCATCCGCAAGCTTGCCACGGAATGTGGCATTGCGGTTGGCTCGGTGTATAATTATTTTGCAAACAAGGAAGCGGTTGTTGCCGCATGTCGGAGTCTGTTTTGGGGAGAAATATTAAAAGATCAGGAAAAACTGGTCAGACCGGGAATGGGATTTACGGATTTTTTGACACAATACTATTCCTTTATGGCGATTCGTTTGGCACAGGACGACAACAGCTGGCTGCGTGTCATGGATCAGTCCACCATGCACTCTGTGCAGAAACTGTTCTCGGAAGTGCTGGCAAATGACAGTCGCATCAACGGCTCTATCTGGAATCTTGAATTGACCCCGGATAATTTTGTGGAGCATGTGCGTGCCAATCTGCTTGCATTGCTGCAGGCGGGCGAGAGAGATTGCCGGTTTTATATTTTTCTGTTGGAACATTTATTATATGAGAGGTAGAAGATGCGGGATTTTTATATTCGCCTGGTGACGACAACCGCAGAAAAACCGGCTTTGTGCCGGTTCCTGAAAGCTTCGAACCGTCTGCTGACAGTGTTGTCATTCGTCGCATATCCGGTGCTGTTGCTTTTCCTGTTTTTGCAGAAAGATGCACATTTGTTTGAAGCAATCGTTGCACCGCTTGACGGTTTTTTGTTTGTGACGGTTTATCGATTCATTCGCAATCGAAAGCGGCCTTATGAGTCATTGCCGATTCATCCGATTATAGAGAAACAGACAAAAGGAAAATCATTTCCGAGTCGTCATGTCTATTCCGCGATGGCCATCGCCTGTGCATGGTTGTTATGGTCCGGGATTCCGGTGGCCGGTATCATTTTGATTTTGTGTGCGCTTTTGCTTGCCACCATTCGTGTACTGACAGGCGTACATTATATCAGCGATGTTTTGGCAGGTGCTGCATTTGCAGTCCTGTGCAGTCTGATCGTATATTATTATTGACACTGCTTGCGATATTCGCGCGGTGTCATTTTATATTTGTCTTTAAAACTCCTGTTAAAGTAGGAGAGGTTCGAAAAGCCCGCCTCCTCAGAAATGATGAGGATGCTTTCTTCAGAGCTTTGCAGCATACGGGCTGCCATTGTCAGCCGGTAATCCTTCAGATAATCGATGAAGGAACTGCCCATTGCATCTTTGAAATAGCGCATGAAATGCGATTCTGAGAATCCGGAAATCTTTGCAACATCCGCAACCGCAATATGATCCCGATAATGGTTTTCGACATATTTTAACACGATGCGCATTTTTTCCAATGTCTTTTTGTTGGAGTCTTCCGGGCCGAAATTCTTGCAGCGGTTGTCGAGTACAAACAGCAGTTCAAAGAGTTTGCTCTTGATAAAGAATTCATATCCCTGGGGCCGTGTCTTCATAATTTCATCGCAGGCATCAATGCAGGAAGCGATATCCTCGTAATAAGGATAGACCGGCGTATAATGCGTCGGCACACGAATCAGACCCGATAAAAAGCCGGACATAAAATCCATAATTCGTGACTCCTCGGCCTTGGACATCAGCAGATTCGGAGAAAACAGAATATTTTCATATTCCATGGAATCGTCCAGATATTGTTCGATGGAATGCAGCTGACCGGGGCGGACAAGAATCAGATTCGGTCCTTCTACATGATAGCTGCGAAAATCGACGGTGACGATGCCATGGCCTTTCTTGATATAGATGATTTCCATTTCATCATGCCAATGCAACGGCACTTCCGTGAAGTCCAGTGGGATGGAGCAAAGGTAAGTGTTATAGGGAAAGTCGGCCAGGGAATGGTCCTTGTTTTCCTGATAATTTTCGTATTCTACAATATTCATATTGATTCCTCAATGATACAATCACAACATAAATTTAGCGATTAAATAGCCGTTTTGGTATTGATTACGCAATAACATGATAGGATTGTACCACTTTTTGCACAGATACTGCAAGTATTTGTCAGACAAGTGTGAAATAATAATCTTGTCATTGAGTAAGAGCAAACAGATATGGAGGAAATCATATGTCTATTATGAATGAATTGGAGCGCAAGCTCTGCAACAGCATTACCGCTGCAACCAATGAACAGATTTATTTTGCGCTTTTAGATCTCGTAAAAGAAAAAGCACAGAAAAAAGAAAAGCTCGAAGGAAAAAAGAAATTATATTATGTTTCCGCTGAGTTTTTGATCGGAAAATTATTATCCAACAACCTGATCAATCTTGGTATCTATGAAGAAACCAAGAAAGCACTCGAGCAGCAGGGTAAGTCACTTGCACAGATCGAGGAAATCGAGATGGAGCCATCTCTCGGAAACGGTGGTCTCGGAAGACTTGCTGCATGTTTCCTTGACTCACTTGCAACCCTCGGACTGCCTGGAGACGGTGTTGGTTTGAATTATCATTACGGATTGTTCAAGCAGGTATTTGAGAACAATCTTCAGCATGAGACACCAAATCCATGGATTACAAAGGAAAGCTGGCTGAACAAGACAGAGAAGACCTACAAAGTAAACTTCGGTGGATTTGAAGTGACTTCGAAGATGTATGACATCGATGTTGTCGGATACAACAACCGTACCAACAAATTACATTTATTTGATATTGAGACAATCGATGAGAGCCTTGTTGGCGATACTATTGATTTTGATAAGGATGAAGTAGAAAAGAACCTGACCTTGTTCCTGTATCCGGATGATTCGGATGACAAGGGTCGTATCCTTCGTGTATATCAGCAGTATTTCATGGTTTCAAATGCGGCACAGCTGATTATTGATGAGGCGATTGAACACGGTTCAAATCTCCATGATCTTGCTGACTATGCAGTCATTCAGATCAATGATACCCATCCGTCCATGATCATTCCGGAAATGATTCGTCTGCTTTGCCAGAAGGGACTCCTGATGGATGAGGCGATTGAAATCGTATCCAAGATGTGTGCATATACCAACCATACCATTCTTGCGGAAGCACTTGAGAAGTGGCCAATCCACTTCATGAACAAGGCTGTTCCACAGTTGATGCCAATCATTGTTGAGCTTGACAACCGTGTGAGAAGCAAGGTAAAGGATGAGACAACCTATATCATTCAGAATGATTTGGTTCACATGGCGCATATGGATATCCATTACGGATATTCCATCAACGGTGTAGCATACCTTCATACCGAGATTTTGAAGAATACCGAGCTGAACAACTTCTACAAGCTGTATCCGGAACGTTTCAACAACAAGACAAACGGAATTACTTTCCGCCGCTGGCTGATGAGCTGTAATCCTGAACTTTCCAATCTCGTAACCGAATTGATCGGAGAAGGATGGAAGAAGGATGCAAATGAGCTTGAAAAGCTTGGCAATTATGTCAATGATGATGCGGTATTGCAGAAGATTCTTGATGTAAAGCAGACAAAGAAGAACGAGCTTGTCGCTTATTTGAAAGAGAAGCAGGGCATCGAAGTGGATGCAAATTCAATTTTTGATATCCAGGTAAAGCGTTTGCATGAGTACAAGCGTCAGCAACTGAATGCACTTTATGTCATCAACAAATACTTTGAAATCAAAGAAGGCAAAAAGCCAAATCATCCGATTACCGTAATCTTTGGTGCGAAGGCAGCGCCTGCATATATCATTGCAAAAGACATCATTCATTTGATTTTATGTCTGCAGGAAATCATTGCAAACGATCCTGAGGTAAGCCCATACTTAAAGGTTGTTATGGTAGAAAACTACAATGTGACCCTCGCAGAAAAGCTGATTCCGGCATGTGATGTTTCAGAACAGATTTCACTTGCTTCCAAGGAAGCATCCGGAACCGGAAATATGAAATTCATGCTGAACGGAGCAGTTACACTTGGCACCAGCGACGGTGCGAATGTTGAAATCGCTCAGTTGGTCGGCGAAGACAACATCTATGTATTCGGAGAGGATTCTCAGACTGTCATCGATCGCTATGAGAGAGGAGATTATTGCTCAAAGGATTACATCGAGAAGAATAAGCTGATTAAGCGTGCGGTAGAATTCATTGTCGGACCGGAAATGATGAAGGTTGGTCAGAAAGAAAATCTTGAGAGACTGCATAAGGAATTGATCGTAAAAGATTGGTTCATGACATTCCCTGATTTTGAGGATTATTGCAAAACCAAGGATCGCGTCGTAGCAGACTTCGACGATCGCAAGACCTGGGCAAAGAAGATGCTTGTGAATATTTCAAAGGCAGGATTCTTCTCTTCAGACCGTACCATCGAACAGTACAATCAGGATATCTGGCACTTATAATTAATTGTAGCCGATTCTTTTAAGAAAACTCTTCTTGTGTTATAATTGCTTTGTTGAGCAATAATGCAAGAAGAGTTTTTGCATGGAAGAAAAAGGAAATCATGAATCAGAAAATGATACGGATTACGCAAAATAAAATCAAGAATAATAAGATCATGAAACATATCAGAAGGGGGCTGTTGATTTCGGCAGTATCCCTTCTTCTTGTGTCCTGCGGAAAAGCGGCGGAAGACAATGATGAGGAGGCTTATCGTTCCTATGGAATTACCTGTATGAGTCAGGGAAATTACGAGGAAGCGGTAAAGGCATTTCAAAAGGCGCTGTCAGCAGCGCATTCTGTCGGAGATATGGAATTGGACATCAATCTGTATCTGGCAGAATCCTATTATCGTCTGAATGATATTGACTCGGCTCTCGAAACTTATGATGCGCTGATCTCTTATAATGATTATGCGCCGGCATATTTCCAGAGAGGCAATCTGCTGATGGAGCAGGGGCGTACGGATGAGGCGCTGTCCGATTATAATCAGGCAATTCAAAAAGACAAAAAGAATTATGAATTGTATATCGGCATTTATGAAACACTTAAAAATAAAGGACAGGATGAGCGGGCGCGTGATTATCTGCAAAAGGGCTATGAGCAGTCCGGTGAAAAGGGCAGAGATCATTTTTACAAAGGACGCATTGCCTATTATCTGGAAGAATATGAGAATGCTGTTTCCCTGCTGAAACAGGCCATTGAGCAGGATTATGTAGAAGCCAATTTTTATCTGGCAATGATCGAAAAAGCACTGGGCGAAAATGAGGCGGCAGAGACTTATCTGAATGCCTATCTAAGCTCTGATAAAGTGGATGCGCAGGCACTGGTCCATGCGGGCGAGGAGACATTTGCAAACAAGGATTATGAATGGTCAATTCGTTTCTTTGAAGGGGCAAAAGACCAAAAAGATTTGCTGGATCGGCAGAACCTGCTCAAGAATCTGACGGTCGCATATGAAAAGATGGGCGATTATCAGAAAGCAAAAGAAATACTGGAAGAATATGTAAATGAATTCCCGAAGGATGACGAAGCTGCTGCAGAATTGCAGTTTTTGAAGACAAGGGAAGGGCTGCAGACTGAGGATACCGAATGATAGAAACAACACAACAGGAACTTGAAAAAGTAATTTTGGTCGGCGTATGCGACAATGAAGGGGATGATACGGAAGATTCCCTTGCAGAACTTGCGGAACTCGTACAGACTGCGGGCGCACAGGCGGTTGAGACCATTATTCAAAACAGAGAGCATGTACATCCGGGAACCTACGTGGGAAGCGGAAAAGTAGAAGAAATCCGTGAAGCAATCGCACGCACGGGGGCAACTTCCGTCATCTGTGACGATGAGCTGTCACCGGCACAGATTTCGAATCTGTCGGATTTGCTGTCTGTCCGTATTCTCGATCGTACTCTCGTAATTCTTGATATATTTGCGGCGCATGCGACCAGCAGCGAAGGAAAAATACAGGTTGAGTTGGCACAATTGCGCTATCGGAGCAGTCGACTGATCGGACTTGGCAAATCCCTGTCACGACAGGGCGGTCAGATGGGAAACAAAGGTCCAGGTGAAAAGAAACTGGAACTGGATCGCCGACTGATTCAGGCGCGTGTGGCACAATTGCGGCGGGAATTAAAAGAGGTGGAACAGCACCGTGATATCACGCGTGCAAAGCGCAAAAAGAACGCAAAACCGGTTGCTGCCATTGTCGGCTATACCAATGCCGGAAAATCCACATTGCTGAATCATCTGACTCAGGCAGAGGTGCTTGAGGAAGACAAACTGTTTGCGACACTTGATCCGACGACGCGTGTGCTGGAATTGTCCGGCAAGCAGGAGCTGCTTTTGACAGATACGGTCGGATTTATCCGCAAATTGCCGCATCATCTGATTGAGGCATTTAAAAGTACACTCGAAGAAGCAAAATATGCGGATTATATCATTCATGTGGTTGATGCATCCAATCCGCAGCGCGAAAAGCATATGCAGATTGTATACCAGACTTTGACGGAGCTTGGAGTCAAAGACAAGCCGATTATCACATTGTTTAACAAACAGGATTTGCGCACGGATGATGAACCTTTGCGCGATTTCCGTGCGGATTATACGCTTTCGATTTCGGCAAAGAATGAGATTGGACTTGACCGCGTCAGAGACTTGCTGGAACAGATTTTGCGTGACAACAAAGTATTATTTGAGGGAATCATCCCATTTTCACAGGGTAGTCTGCTTCAGCAGATTCGCAAACAGGGCGAACTGCTTTCGGAAGAATATGTGGCAGAAGGTGTGTCTGTAAAGGCATATGTGCCGCAGGATGTGCTGGGCAGATTGCTTGCAGCACTTGAGAAAAATAAAACAGAATCGTAATTTGGAGGAATATAAGATGAAAATCGGAATCGGAAATGATCATAGTGCAGTTGAATTAAAGTATCAGATTGTTGCATATTTGGAGGAACTTGGCCATGAAGTGGTCAATTACGGAACGGATTCGACAGAGAGTTGTCATTATCCTGAAATCGGAGAGAAAGTCGGCAATGCAGTTGCAAACGGCGAAGTGGAATGTGCAGTCTTGATCTGCGGAACCGGAGTTGGCATCTCCATTGCAGCCAACAAAGTAAATGGTGTGCGTGCAGCAGTATGCTCTGACTGTGCAACAGCACGATTGGTAAAGCAGCATAACAATGCGAATATCATTGCCTTCGGCGCACGCATCGTCGGCGTTGAGCTTGCGAAAGATATTGTAAAAGCATATCTGGATGCGGAATTCGAAGGCGGTCGCCATGCGGTTCGCATTGCAATGTTTACTGATATTGAAAATCGAAACAAATAAGAATACGAACATCAATTATGAAAAGAAACAAAGACACTAAGGACCACATCGGCTCTACACATCGCTACATCCGCTGGCAGAAACTGGACAATACCGCATTGCTGTTTCCGGCAATCGCCGGCGAAAGTATGACCAATGTCTATCGCATTTCCGTGACCTTAAAGGAACCGGTACAACCAAAATTGTTGCAAAAAGCACTGGATATGGTTTTGCCGAAAATCGACGGATTCAATGTGAGGCTGCGTGCCGGTGTGTTTTGGTATTATTTTGAAGAAAATGGAAAGAAGGCTCCTAAAGTAACAGAGGAGTCTCTTTTTCCATGCCGTTATATCCATGCAAACAGGAACCACAGCTATCTGTTCCGTGTGACTTATTATCAGTGCCGCATCAATCTGGAAGTATTCCATGTTCTGGCAGACGGAATGGGAGGCGTGAATTTTCTGCGCGAGCTGACCTATCAGTATTTGCGACTGGCACATCAGGAGTTGGGCAAACAGTGTGAGGACCGTCTTTCGGATGAAACTTCACTCTCGGTGGAAGACTCTTTTTTGAAAAACTATAAAGCGGCAAAGCCAAGCGGATTTGAAAAGAAAAAGGCCTATATTATTCGCGAGGAAAAATTACCGACAGGCGAATTTGCCTTGATGCATGGCTATATGAAGGTGTCGGAATTAAAAGAGGTGGCACATCGGTACGGGGTTTCACTGAATGAATATCTTGTGGCTGCTTTCGTATATAGTGTTTATACAGAGCATATGCTTCGCTCGGCCAATCCGCATCCGATTCGTGTGGCGGTGCCGGTAAATTTGCGACCGTATTTTGATTCGGATACCACACGCAATTTCTTTATTGTGGTTTCAGCGGAATTTGTGGCTTCGCAGGACAATATGACATTTGAAGATGTCCTTGAGGCCGTGCGTGATTCGTTGCGGGAACAAATTCAAAAAGATCATATGGAAGATCTTTTTTCTTATTCCGTATCCAACCAGAAAAACAAATTCCTGCGTGCATTTCCTTTGCCGCTCAAGAAGCCTGCCATTCGAATCGTCTATTCCAAATCGGCACTGGCCAATACCAGTACCATCACGAACATCGGCAATGTGGTGCTTGATCAGCGATATGCGGACTACATCGAGAAATTCACAGCTTGTATTGCCATGTCAAAGGGGCAGTCACTGAAAGGAACCATATGCTCCTATAACGGAAATCTGTGCTTTACATTCAGTTCTGTTTTTCGTGAGACGATTGTGCAAAAGTCATTTTTCAGAAAACTGGCCGAAGATGGGATTGATGTCTCTATCGAGACCAATCGGGTTTATTATTAAGAAAAAGAAAGGGACAAATCATGAAAACTTGTCCAAAATGTAATGTGAAAATATTGGATGATACCGATCGATGCCCGCTTTGTCGTCATGCACTGTCCGGCCCGGATGGTGGATTGCGCTCTTATCCGGATGCGGTGGGAAGCATTAGGCGTGCCCGTTTATTTGAAAATATGGTGCTTTTCTTATCTGTGATTGCAGGAATCGTTGCACTTTATCTAAATTATAAATTGTCTCATACCAATTGGTGGAGTCTGATCGTGGTATTGTCATTGTTTTATGTGAATGTCGTCATTCGCTATGCGATTCTCGGTCGCTCCGGCTATCAGTCAAAAGTATATGGGTTGCTGGTGATTGCATTGCTGGTCCTCGAAGGCATTGATTATCTGACGGGATTTGAGGGATGGGCACTGACCTATGTATATCCGAGCGGCATTATGGCATTGGATCTGGCAATCCTGATTCTGATGATTACCAATCGACGCAATTGGCAGAGTTATATGCTGCCACAATTGGTATTGGTTGTTTTGTCATTGTTTTCCGGAGT
This sequence comes from Agathobacter ruminis, assembly GCF_002735305.1. Lineage (GTDB taxonomy): Bacteria > Bacillota > Clostridia > Lachnospirales > Lachnospiraceae > Roseburia > Roseburia ruminis. The sequence goes on along the minus strand of NZ_PDYG01000123.1, from coordinate 59,158 downwards.
TTTCTGGCTTGCAGGATGGAACCGCAGCCCGTTGCTTGCACAAATATCGGTGGGCGTAGCCTTGTTCACTTTTTTGGGCACTTTGATCTTGGGAGACCGCAGAGCGCGCAATGAGATGAATCGGAGGTTCCATGTATGAAAAATACGAGTTTATCCGGGCGCGTTCTGTCAGAACTGATTTCCAGATTTACGGCAGACCACTTACTGGGACGCAAAATCAGGACCGGTGAACTGCGAAAAAAACTGGTCGAACCGGCGTGGTCAGTCCCGGATATTTTCACAATGGAAGAAATTGATTTGGGGAATTTTAAAATGCAGCGGTTGGCACGCAAAGAGGAGCGCAATGCCAATCGGGTGATTCTCGAATTTCATGGCGGCGGTTACATAGCAGGCGTGAGAAATGCCTATTATGTAATGGCCGGTCTTTATAATGAAGTAAGTCAGGGTGCTGACGTTGTCGTGCCGGATTATCGTGTTGCTCCGGAGAATCCGTTTCCGGCGGCTCTCGAAGATGCGCTTGCCGCATATCAGTGGTTACTCAGTCAAAATTATTTTGGAGAACAAATTATTCTGGCCGGAGATTCTGCCGGCGGAGGTTTGGCAATGGCGCTGACAATGTATCTGCGCGATCATAACATGCCTGTGCCAGGAGGAATCATTGCAATGTCTCCATGGACGGATTTGACGGCGAGCGGGGAATCATACCGCACCAATTATGAGAAAGATCCGCTTTTTGGCAATACACACGAGAGTATGATTTATCTGAATGACTATCCGGGCAATCATGATCCGATGGATCCGTATATTTCTCCGCTCTTTGGAGATTTCAGGGGATTCCCGCCGATGCTGATTCAGGTGGGTGAAAATGAGATGCTTCTGTCGGATTCTGTTGAAGTGGCCGCAAAAGCCAGAATGCAGGGTAACAGAGTGCGCTTGAGTGTATATCAGGGGATGTTTCATGACTTTCAACTTGCATTTTTGAGTATTCCTGAATCAAAGAATGCATGGGATGAAGTGCGCCGTTTCTTTCTTGCGTTGGAATAAAATATACATAATAAAAAGGTGCTGTAAATCAGATTTGATTTACGGCACCTTTTTTGGTACATGTTTGAATTAGTTGTTTGCTTTCCAATGAACCATTGGTGTTGTCTCATCCATCGGCAGGAATGTATATCCGTTTGCAAGTCCCCACTGGATGATTTCTTCTACTGCATTGACAGAGAAATCTTTGATATCATGCTGCAATACGATAGATACATCCTGATATTTCATACCTGCGGTTACATTTGCAACAATTTCGGAGGTGACGGTTGTCTCTCCGGCATCTCCACTGGTGATATTCCAATCACTGTAGAAATATCCGAGCTTTGGAGCGGATTCTGCCAAATCGGCCATGATTCCGGTTGCATAATGGCGGCTGATGGTATTGGATGTTCCACCAGGGAAACGAAGGATATTGGCATACTGTCCGGTCTGCTCATAGATGATTTCATTCATCTTTGCGATATCCGTGAAAAATGCTTCCTTGCTCTTATAGATTGTCGGATAATCATGCGAGTAACTGTGCAATGCAACAGTGTGACCACGCTTGTATTCTTCTCCAATCATATCCGCATATTTCGGGAACTGATTGGTTACGAAGAAGGTTGCCTTGACATTATATTTGTCCAATATATCAAGCAGCTGCTGGGTATATGGTCCAGGACCGTCGTCAAAGGTCAGATAAACAACCTTTTTGCCAGGATCCTTTGTGACATCATCGGCCTGTTTCTGATATACATATACATAACGCTCTGCTGTGACTTCATTGTCGGAATGGTCGGCAACGGTATATTTGAGCAGATATACACCGGCTTTGGAGGTGTCAACACTTCCACCGATTTTTACATCTTCGGTCAAATCGCCGTCAACAGCATCTTCTGCTTTGTATCCCGGATCTTCGAAGGTGTCACCGACATTCAAATAAATGGATGTATCACCCTTCAGGGTCAGTGTAGGAGGATCACTTTCCTGTACAACAACCATTCGGGTTACTTTTGCTTCATTTCCGTTGGAATCGGAAACCGTATAAGTGATATAGCTGGTTCCGTATTTGGAAGAATCAACGGTACCTTCGACTTTGACTTTGTCAGTGACATCGCCGTCGACATCGTCTACCGCTTTGTATCCAGGCTCCTTGTAAGTGGAGTTGAGCTGGATTAATACTTTTTCGCCGTCGGTCAAAGTGATTTCCGGTGCAAATACATCTTTATAGGTGATGGTACGCTCAACGGTCGATGTGTTACCGTTGCTGTCTGTCACAGAATAAGTGATTTTGTCTTTGGAGGCGTCCACCTTGACTTTGTCGGTGACATCGCCGTCATAATTGTCGACTGCGGTATAGCCTTCTTCCTTATATTCCGTTCCAGGGCTTGCGTAGCCTTCCCCTTCGAGTTTGATTTCAGGTCCTGTGGTGTCCTGAACTTTCAAAATCTGTGAACATTCCTTGGTCTGATCGGAATAGGTTGCACGATATTTCAGGTGATATTCCCCGAGATCCAGTGCGCTGAAATCAGTATCACCTTCGATTAAGGTCACGATACATTCTTTTTTGTTGAATCCGAAAATGCGTCCTGTATAATTGGCAGTTACAGATTTTGGATCAAAAACCTCTCCGTATTCAATCGGGGTGGTTTCTCCATCCTTAATGCTGAATTTGATGGTCTTTTTGTCAAAAATCAGCAGTGCAATAAATGCCACAACGAGAACAACCGTCATCGCTGCCAAAAGCAACAGACCGGTATGGTTCTTCTTGCGTCTTCTTCGCTTTGGATAAGCGCGTGTGCGAACAGTGGTATAGTCTTTGGAGCCATGACGAGTCTGAGGTCTTCGGTCACCACTGAAATCCACGATATCCAATTTGTTCAAATCGTCTTTCATGATTACTCCTCTTCCTTATTTAATTAATTTTAAACCAGTTATTATTGTAATCGTTCCATTCAAAACATACAATAGGACTTTGAGAATCTTAATGGAACATTAAGAATTTATTTGAACTTGCGCATGCTTCATGGTATTCTATTGGTAATAATGACTCGTTTAAAAGAAGGGGAGGAAATTACAGATATGGCAGATGTGAATCAAAACAGTTTTGCAGCGGGATTAAATGACGATACCGTGATTTTTAAGGAGAGAAAGAGATGGCTGTTTCTTGGATTGCCTTGGACATTTACCAAATATACCATCAAGCCGGCATTCATTACCTTAAACCAGGGATTCTTTAATTCGATGGAAGATGATTGCTATATGTACAAAATCCAGGATGTGAAGATGAACAGATCGTTGCTGGAGAAGATCTTTGGTCTTTCTACCATTGTTTGCTACTCCGGAGATGTGACGAATCCGGAATTGGTTTTAAAGCATATTCGTCATGGACAGGAGATTAAGAATTACATTCTTAAGACATCCGAAGAGGCACGCATTAAGCGCCGCACCATCCATACACAGGACATCGGTGCTCACAATATCGATCTTGATGGAGATGGCATGCCGGATAATTTCTGATTTCAATCAAAAACCGCTTTCTCAAATTGAGAAAGCGGTCTTTTTATTTTCTCTCATTCATTGGCACATACGGAATGTGATGGCCGACATATTTGTATGCCGGACGGATAATCTTTGAAGTGTTCATAATCTCTTCAAGACGATGTGCACTCCAGCCCGGAATACGGGCAATTGCAAAAATCGGAGTAAACAATTCTTCCGGAATGCCAAGCATGGTATATACAAAGCCGGAATAAAAATCGACATTGGCACAGACATTTTTATGAACGCGACGGCGCTCCATAATCAAACGTCCTGCAATACGCTCTACCGATTCATAGAGGTTGAATTCCTCCTCCATATGTTTTTCCTTTGCAAGCATATGGGCATATTCCTTCAGAATCACTTCACGCGGATCGGACAATGTATAAACCGCATGTCCCATACCGTAAATCAATCCGCTCTGATCAAATGCTTCTTTGTTGAGAATCTTTTCGAGGTAAGCAGTCAGCTCCTTCTCGTCAGCCCAGTTTTTGACATGCGCCTTGATATCGGCAAACATATTCTGAACCTTTAAGTTGGCACCACCGTGACGCGGTCCTTTCAGGGAAGCAATGGATGCAGCAGTGGACGAATAGGTATCCGTACCGGAAGAGGATACGACATGTGTCGTAAAGGTAGAATTGTTTCCTCCGCCGTGGTCTGCATGAAGAATCAAAGCAACATCCAAAACCTTTGCCTCGAGAGCAGTGTAATGTCCGTCCGCGCGCAACATTAAAAGGATATTTTCTGCAAGCGACAGTCCCTTCTTCGGATTACGGATCATCAACGTGGCTCCCTGGCGGAAATGCATATACGCATGATAGGAGTAAACCGCAAGCAGCGGAAGCTTGTTAATCAGCTCTAGCGACTGGCGCAATACATTGTCCGGCGCAATATTGTCCGGGTCGGAATCATAGGTATACAATGTTAATACACATCTTTGCAATGCATTCATGATATTTGCATTGGAAGCTTTCATTACGACATCTCGTACAAAGCGTCCACCCAGATGCTGCATTTCTTCCATAACACTCAAAAAGACATCGAGCTCCTCCTGGTTCGGCAGATGACCGAAAATCAGCAGAAAGCTTGTCTCCTCAAATCCAAATTTGCGATCTCCGAGTCCGGCAATCAGATCATTGACCTCGACCCCCTGATAATACAGATGTCCGTCATCCGGAATCTGATTTCCTTTTTCAAGCCGATATGCAACGACATCGGATACTTCCGTCAATCCGGTCAGGACACCCTTACCTGCTGCATCACGCAGTCCACGCTTGACATCATATTCGAGATAAAGATTCGGATCCAACAGCGGATGGTTGGCCAGCTCGCGGCGCAAACGGGCAATTTTCTTGACAAATTCCCGATTCACATAAAACGGATCGTCCTCCAGATCCTCCGGAATCACAACCGTATTATTTAAGTCTGCCAATTCAATCAATTGTTCATTCTCTTTCATAGGAAATCCCTTCAATCGTCCGATTTTTGCAATTCTTTCTCTTCGAAATTGCAAAATCAATTTAAAAACTCTTATTTCACCATTTGTTAACACATTGTTTTGCATAATATAATACCATTTTATGCAAAATCCATCAAGTAATCAAACACAACTGTTCCATACATCCTGGTTATATCCCATATTCCCTGCCTACCCTTCCGTGTGCCACCCACGCTGGACACGCTAGGCGCGAAAGCTTAGATTCTCCAAAGCCGTACGCTTAAAGCGGCTTCTGTTTTACTAAGCGCGTTCCCAACGATGTTCCTCTACCGGTCTATATGGGACAGGAAAGTGATCAGGAATATTGGGTGTTTGCGTGGAAAAGACTGTGCAGGAGAAGTGCAAATAGTTGAAAGAACAACCTCATTCGAAGAAGTGATGCGTACAGCTTTGCAGAGAATCATGTCTTGGGCGCCGTGTATGAGGGAGGGCTGAGAAAGGGTGGGCAGCGGTGGCGGAGGAGCCGAGGGAGCCGGGTGAAAGGGGGGTGCGACAAAAAACGAAGCAGGCAGTGCCTGCTTCGCGATGTTTGGGGATTAGATTTGGACGCGTGCGAATTTTTTCTTGCCGCGCTTTACGAGAAGGCCGTCGCCTTCAAATGCGCTGCGCTCATAGCGTGTTGCGATATCGGTGACTTTTTCGTCGGCAACCGATACACCGCCCTGCTGTACATTGCGGCGTGCATCTGCGCGGGATTCGCATAAGCCGGATTTTACCAGAACGGATAAAATGTCGATGGAGCCGTCTGCAAAATCTTCATCGGCGAGTGTTACGGTCGGCATGTCAGCAAGGTTTCCGCCGCCTGCGAACAGTGCATGGCTGGCTTCTCTTGCCTTGACTGCCTCTTCCTCACTGTGTACGAGTTTGGTCAGCTCGAATGCAAGAATTTCTTTTGCTTCGTTGAGCTGTGCGCCTTCCCAGCTGTCCATCTTGTTGATTTCCTCAAGCGGGAGGAAGGTCAGCATGCGGATGCATTTGAGGACATCGGCATCCGATACATTTCTCCAGTACTGGAAGAACTCGAACGGTGAAGTCTTGTTTGGATCAAGCCATACTGCACCGGACTGTGTCTTGCCCATCTTCTTGCCTTCCGAATTCAGAAGCAGATTGATAGTCATGGCATATGCATCCTTTCCAAGCTTACGACGAATCAATTCGGTTCCGCCGAGCATGTTGGACCACTGGTCGTCTCCTCCGAACTGCATATTGCAGCCGTATTTCTGGAATAATGTATAGAAGTCAAAGGACTGCATAATCATGTAGTTGAACTCGAGGAAGGAAAGTCCCTTCTCCATACGCTGCTTGTAGCATTCTGCTGTCAACATACGGTTTACGGAAAAATGCGGTCCGATTTCGCGGAGTACATCCACATAATTCAAATCCATAATCCAGTCTGCATTGTTGACCAGAATTGCCTTGTCATCTGAGAAGTCGATGAATTTGCTCATCTGCTTCTTGAAACATTCCACATTATGATTGATCGTCTCTGTGGTCATCATCTGGCGCATGTCAGATCTGCCGGATGGATCACCGATCTGCGCGGTACCTCCACCGATTAGAACTACCGGCTTGTTTCCGGCCATCTGCAGTCTCTTCATCAGACAAAGTGCCATAAAATGTCCTACATGAAGAGAATCCGCTGTCGGATCGAATCCAATGTAAAAAACAGCCTTTCCGTTGTTGACCATCTCTCTGATCTCGGCCTCATCCGTCACCTGAGCGATCAATCCTCTTTCTACTAACTCTTCATAAATTTGCATAGTTGCGTCTCCTTATACCTTTTATATTTTCAACCGATTAATCCAGGAGTGTCAGTTCCTTGTAGAATTCTGCATAATCGGTTCTTTTTTCTTTTGTAAATGCAATCGCTGTGCGCGGATGCTGGTTGAGCAGTCCTGTCATCAGATATTGCAGATCATATCCCCAGACCACACCGGATTCGCGCAGCGGAACAATATATTTTTCAATGAATTTGAAACTTTCAATCTCACGATACTTCGGATTCTTGAGGAAGCCAAGCAACAATTCCATCTGACAGTTGCCTGCGCCTCTTCCCATTCCGCCGTAGGTTGCATCGAGATAATCCACACCGTCTCCAACCGCTTCAATCGTATTGGCGAATGCGAGTTGCTGGTTGTTGTGTGCATGGATGCCGAGCTTCTTGTTGAATTTGGTTGCAAATTCTTCATAGACACTGCAAACACGGGCAAGCGATTCCGGATAAAATGCACCGAAACTGTCCACCAAATAAATCACATCTGCCGGTGATTTGCCGATGATATCCAGCGCTACGCGGATATCGGATTCCTGGCAGTTGGACAGTGCCATAATATTACAGCTGACTTCGTATCCCTTTGCTTTTGCATCTTCGATGATCTCCACTGCTGCCGGAATCTGATGTACATAGCAGGCTACACGCACCAGATCAATCGGGCTGTCGGAACGCGGGCGAATATCCTCGCGGAAATTACATCTGCCGACATCAGCCATGACAGCTACTTTTACGCCGTTTTCCTTGTCACCGACAATCTCATAAATGTCATCATCGTTGCAAAATTTCCACTTGCCGAACTTATCCACATCAAACATTTCTTTGTCGGCTTTGTAACCGAATTCCATGTAATCCACACCGGCTTTGCCGTTCGTCTTGTACAGCTCACGCACAAATTCGTCGGTGAAAAAGAAATCGTTTACCAATCCGCCATCTCGAAGTGTTGCATCGACCACGCGAATGTCCGGACGGAAGTTCATTAAGTTTGACAGTTCTTTCATAGTATCCCTTTCTTAATATAAAAAGCCCCCTCATCCTGTATTATAAGGACGAGGGGGCATTACTCGCGTTACCACCTTATTTTGTATTTCGCTCACACGAAATACCTCAGCAAGTGCCATAGCCAATCTATGATACTCTGGCGTTGATCACGCGCGCCACTGCGTTGCAGCCTACTAATCCTCTCGGATATTTGGTGCACAGCTCCGGGATGTATTCCCAATATGCTTCCCACGCGCCTCTCATCAACCGGCAACTTTCTGTTTGTTTCACAATAAAGGTACTTGTTCCTTTCATAGCCTTTCACATGTTAAATTTGTTTGCAATTATATATTTTTTTGCCGTCAGTGTCAACATCCTTTTAAATATTTAATGCATGCACATCCCGCAAAATATCCGCATACGGACGGCCTTTTCCGAACAGCACCGTCGTACCGAGGACAAATCCGTCCACACCTTTTGGTGCAAATTCCAGAATCTTATCTGCACTGCAGGCGCCGTCCCAGTAAAGTTTAAATCCCATTTCCTCCTTGAGACGAATCAGGTGTTCGACCTTTTGTCCGACATATGGCAGATACATCTGTCCCGCATTTCCCGGATTCACCGACATAACCAGTACGCGATCGACTATCCGCAGCATCTCCATGACCGTCTCCACACTGGTGCCCGGATTAATTGCAATTCCCGGTGTCAGTCCGGCATTGATAATGGATTGCAGCGTCGTCGACGGATGATATTCCGCTTCCGGATGAATATAGACCGTATCCCCATGGCGCAGGCTGCGCAAAAACAGATCGATATGCGTATTCGGATGTTCAATCATCAAATGTACATCCAATGGCTTGTCCGTGGCAGAACGAATATAGCGCAGGTCGTTTAAGGACATGGCAAAGTTTGGCACATAACGGCCGTCCATGATATCAATGTGAAACGAATCGATTCCCGCCGCCTCCAGGTCCCGTATTTCTTTTTCCAAATGTCCAAAGTCAGCGCACATCATTGACGCAGTCAATTCGAACTCCATATTGGTCTCCTTCCATTTTTAGACTTCTATATCTTCGAGCATAATCGGAATCTTAAGTTCTTTGCAAAGCGCGACCAGACTGCTCTGATCCCCGTAATAGGCATCGGCAACCACCAGCGCGCGGTCGAGTTCTGCGGATTCATCGTAGATGCCCCATTTCTCTTCCCGATACCGGTTCACGATTTGCAGATAACCGTCCCGAAGCTCCGGCTGCATGGATTCAATCGTCTGCAGATAAAGCGGATGCGGCCGCCACAAAAGGGCAATATCCTCTCGATTCTCATAAAATGTCTGTAAAACGCGCCGAATCTTGTCGAGCATTTTGTCCGAATGCTGAAGCATAGCCGACAAAGAAATATTATAGAGCACCGTCTTGCGCTTCGTCCCGTCTTCGCGATACAAAACCGGCTTCCAGTCATCCGGAATCTCCAGTTCATCCCGCAAGGCACGCTCCCTGGCCTCAAACAGTTTGTCATATTTTGGTGAACCGTACGCGACAAAGCGTCGATACAGTTCCTGCGGATTGATTTCTCTTCCATGCATCACTGCGGCAATCGCATACTCTTTGATATAAATCTGGCGCATATTCTCGGATTGCAGCCAGACTTCATCCGCAAAAATCGTTCCCGGCGTGTAGCAAAAATGCTTCATGCCATCGATTGCTTTCTGGTTCTGCGGATCAATCTCATTGAGCACAAAGTATGGAATGTAGATCAACTTCTCAGTGTAATCTTTGATATAGCAGGAAAAATATTCCGTCGGAACCGTCGTGACATGATTGCACTGATCATATGGATTGTGGATAAAAATCATATCCGGATGATGCAATCGCAGATCATATTCGCGGTAATCCTCCACCGGCACATCCTTCGGATAATCCGGTCCGTCATAATGAACATCTTTATAATTTCCCTGTGGATCCTTCTCATAATAGGGGATTGGAATCACATGGCATTCCACCTGCGGATCCGACGCATATTTGCGCCATACGCTTTCGAGACTGTCCCACATTGCCAGATTGTAAGGCAAAAAAACGACCTCCGTCAAATCCGGAAATTCCTCCGCGAAAACCTCGCGCAAATTGGTAATCAGCGCCAACAAATGTGCGATTGCATCCCCACAGGACTGCGCATCCGCCATCGATGTCTCGTAAATTGCTTCGCAAATCTCTTCGAGCACCGGGACAGACTGTGTGTCCAGACCCTTAAGTGCCTCGATTCGTGTGCCAAGCGCAACTGCATGCTCCTGTAATGCCTGCAGAAAATAAGGCCTTTTTGTCTCACCGACCTCCGCGATCTGCAGTGCTGCACGATTCATCCATTCTATTGAATTCAATAATTGTTTTCGTACTGTTTTACTCATAACATATTTGCACGAAGCAACATCTCTGCCACTTCCAGGTCATTTTTTGTCGTCATCTGCAACTGTGACAAAATCGCTTTTGCCTGCTCCTTTTGTCCCTGCGCAAGCAGCTGTTCCGCCGTGGCAAGGATCTGTGCTTTCAATGCTTCCATCTCAGCGCGGGCCTCACGCTTCCTGTCATTTTCTTCGGCCTCTTCACGCACCAGAAATACGCGGATACTTGGGGCAAAATCCGGATATTCCACCGCCACATGATGCAATTCCTTGACATGATCCATATGATCTGCCGTCTCAAATGCGCAAATCAGATGCTTTGCAAGCTCAATCGAAGGCAACTGCATCGGGATTTTTGTCGCAATGCGCGCTTCGAGTGCATGCGCATATGCCAGAAACTGCTGCTTTTGTTCCTCGATGGTCAGGCGCTCGAGCCCATATCGCACAGTCAGTTCCTGTACAAACAGATCCAGATAATCATATCTTGGGTCCTCGCAGCTCTTAATCTGTGCAAAATATTCCTTCATCTGTGCCACTGCCAGCCAGCCGCGATGCTGCAAATGTGCCTCCAGCTCCTTTTGCCAGACTTCCGGCGGCATGGACAAAAAATATTTTTCCAATTGATGACCGTCAATGGTCCTCATTTTTGCATAGGACAAAATCCAGTCATACCGGTCTACCAGCGCAAGCTTCTCCAGTAGCGGCAGTTCGTCATGATCTTCAGACGCATCATAGAGCATCACCAGATCCGATAATTTGTCCCAGATATATGCGTTCTCAAAATAAGTCGTAAGTGCCTGCTTCCAGATGTCTGCCGTTTTGGAATCTTTTACCGGATCCAGCGGTCTTGCCATCGCTTCCCCGATGGTATCCAGCAGGCCTTCGTAGATATATAAGCTGTGTTGTTCCCAGCCGAGATGACGGCTGTACTCCGCCAGATGTGTGCAGTCATTCTGCTTTAATTCCGCGATCAGGGCAATCGAATAAATGCGTTGCCGGCTCGACTGATCAAATGCTTTTCCGACAAAAACCGATGAGGATTCGATGAATTTGAGTGCCGGGTTCTGATTCAGATAAGCATCCTGCTCTCGATAGATTTGTACCATTTCACATGCTTTTGCATATGCCTTTGTCTGCACATATGCATGCGCCGCATACAGTGCGGCATATGCGCGTCCACTGTGGGTCACGAGCGGATCCTTCATCATCTCCTCAGCCACTTTGATGACTGCTTCAAACTGTCCGGTTGCCGTATTCGCAATCAGTTCTCCTGCATAAAATCCGGTCAGATTCACACCGTATTCCGACGCATGATCCGGATTGGCAAGCAGCTTTTCGCGTGTCAGTTCCTGCCCTTCCTGTGCACAACGGAGCAGTCTGTCATATTCTTTTGCAGCATGATATTCCTGCATCAGCAGTCCGCGCGGGCGCAGATTTTGCGGATCGTCCTGAATCATTTCAAGCAAAAGGGATGTATTGCGCTCATAATGCTGCCGCTCCTCTTCCGGGCTCTTGTGAATGTAGCCATAATGCTCCACAATGGATGCAATCGCAGCAATATTCTTGCCTTCAATCGGTTCCAAATGCTCATGAATCTTATCTTCAAAGTGCACACCCGGCTCCACTTTAATCATGCGGCCAACCCATGCGTCACTGTATTCCGTGCCGTCCCAGTCATGGTAATTCCGCTGAATATAGGTCGCAAATTCAGACTTTTTGTGCCCATCTCCTTTAAAAAATTCGATCAGCTCATCCGTATCAATGAACCATTCATCGTCATCCAGATACAGATACCACTCGCCCTGTGCGGCATCGAGGCTGACCTGTCTGGCTTTCGCAAAATCATTACACCAGGTAAACTCAATCACTTTATCCGCATACGAATCCACCATTCTGCGCATCTGCGCATCACATCCGGTGTCAGTTACGATCAGCTCGCACGGTACCTCTTCCCGCAATCTGGTCAGCGATTGAAAACATTTTTCAGTTGTCTCTTTGCGATTCGATGCCATCACCGATATCGTGAGCAGAATCTGTTTCTTCCCGTGCATCTGTTTCTTCCTTTAACACAATCCTACTGGCATAATTTTGCCACGACCTGATTAATCACTTTTCCGTCTGCTTTGCCTTTTAATTCAGGCATGACATGCTTCATGATATTTCCCTTATTCTTTGTTGCCAATACATCGGCAAACTTTTCTGTTAAAATTGCTTCCACTTCTTCTGCTGAAAGCATCTTTGGTGCAAATTCTTCAAATACAGCAAGGCGTGCGCGATATTCCTCCAGCAGTTCCGTGCGGTCTGCCGGGCAGGTATCAATCTGTTCCTTAACGCTCTTTACTTCCTTCAAAATCGCAGAATTCACCAATTCTTCCGATGGATTCTCACGCTCACCGCTATCAATGGCAGCCTTCTTTGCAGCCGAAACCAGCACTGAAATGCTTTCTTTTCTCGGCTTATCCTTTGCCTTCATAGCTGCAATCATCTCTTTCTGCAAATTCTCTAAGGTCATCTTTTCATCCTCCTGTATCTCATTTCTTTATCTTTTTATTCTACTATATTCCACCCCATTTTCAAAGTATCTCTGTCCTTATAAAAAAACCGGATGGAAAATTCCATCCGGTTTTTGTTTTGAAGGTTGTAATTTCTGATTACTGGAGTAAGGAAAGAACGCCCTGTGTTGACTGGTTTGCCTGTGCAAGCATTGACTGTCCTGCCTGTGCAAGGATGTTGTTCTTGCTGTAGGTAACCATTTCTTCTGCCATATCTGTATCGCGGATACGAGATTCAGCAGCTGTGGTATTCTCTACTACGTTATCCAAGTTATCGATTGTATGCTCTAATCTGTTCTGGATTGCACCGAGTGCAGATCTCTGAGCAGATACTGTTCCAAGTGCGTCTGCGATTGCATCGATTGCATAGGTAGCAGCTGTACCGGAATCATCTGATACATTCAGTCCCTTGATTCCAAGACCTGCAGCGCTCATAGCCTTGAGGTTTACAGTAATCTTGTTGGACATATCTGCATCAGAACCAACATGTAAGTTGAATGAAAGATCATTTGCTACATTTACTGATCCCTTGTTGATGGTGAAAGTCCAGTTCTGATCATCATCATGTTCTGCTTCATCTGTGGTGGAGAATTCATCTGCACCAATGTTGTTTGCCTGTACAAGTGCAGTTCTGATCTTTTCAGCTACTTGTTCAGCTGTCAATGTATGCTGCTTGTCATCATATGCCCATACAGTAACCGGCTTGTTGGTATCTGTAATTTCGCCAAGTGCAACCTTTGTTCCGGCGCTAACCATTTCTGCCAATTCAGCAAACTGATAAGTTGATCCGGTTCCTGCATCATATACCTCTGCTGGGTTATCTGCAGTCGGGTTTTTAATCTTGGTATAAGTGGTTCCACCGATGGTAACTTTATCAAGAGTTCCGCCTGAAATCTGGCTTTGTACATGAGACAGAGAGTCTGCTGCGCTGACACCACTGTCAGACATCTTGATATTGTACTGCTGACCAGCTACGGTTACAGTCTTTCCTGTTTCAAGTTTAACGGTAAGTGTTGCCTTTTCCGGTCCATCTACGAATGAGATATAAGCACTGTCTGTTCCGACAACACCTGCATCATGACCCTGAAGGTGAACAGTCTTGGTTCCGTTTGCACCCTTCAATAACATGGTCTCATTGAATTTGGTTGTCTCAGCAACACGATCGATTTCTGTTGTTAACTGATTAATTTCGCTCTGAATCGCATCACGATCTGATTCTGAGTTTGTTCCATTTGCTGCCTGTACTGCCAACTCGTTCATACGCTGAAGCATTGCCTGTACTTCGTTCAAAGCACCTTCAGCTGTCTGTACTGCAGATACACCGTCCTCTGCGTTGGTAGATGCCTGATCAAGTCCGCGGAGCTGCTTTCTCATCTTTTCAGAAATAGCAAGTCCTGCTGCGTCATCCGCTGCTCTATTGATTCTGTAACCAGAAGATAACTTCTCAGTTGACTTTGACTGTGCGCCTGTTGTGATGTTTAACATTCTGTTGGCATTCACTGCCTGCATGTTGTGCTGTACTACCATTACTTTTTCCTCCTTGAATGTGCTACGGTGGTTAACCGCAATTCCTTTTTTGGTTGTTTGGTTTGGTTATTTTTTGATTAATGTTTTGTTACTTGTAATCTATATCGGGCTCGAATTGAAATACTTTAGTGAAAATTTGAAAAAAATTAAAATTAGTACCTTTTTCCTATTCATTTGTAAACCCTTGATTTTCCTATATCTTGTACATGACAACAAAAAATGTTGGGCATTACGCCCAACATTTTGATTGCAAATCTTTGTGAATCTTTGCCAATATTATTTTGAAATCGTATTAATATAGTATGTTCCGGTCTCACTTTGCTGCGCATTTACCTTGATTTTATCTCCGATACGCAATGAAATCAAAGATTCATTATCGGCAAATTTCTGACGCAAAATGGTTCCGTCTTCCGCCTCAAGATAGACATAGGTGTCGCCTCCGATTGCAACATACTCGATGGATGCAATGGTCACTTCCAAATCGACAGGATCTTTCAATTTGGTCTCGTCGCCATCATCATTGGTATCGCCATCGTCAACTGCATCTTCATCGCCACCGGCTTTTACCAGCTTCTTATATTTGCTGAAACAGTCATCGAGGTTGGACGCGGTTGTCACAATATTGTATTGTTCCACATTGACCATTGCATATAATTTGACGATTCCGCTGGCATCTTTCAATACCATGACATAGGTCGGCTTGTCATATACATTGATCAGCGACGGAAAGCTCGCCTGATAGCCCTTTTCCTGTACCTCGCCTTCGGCTGCGGACATTGCGGAATTTTCATCTGCACCTGCGATGCTGTAATAATGTGCTTCGGATGTGCGCTGGTTGACGAGAATGAATCCGATGTTGGATGCATCATCATTCACGGAAGTAATGCCTGTATAGATCCAGATGTCTCCGTCCTTTGCGACATATCCATAATCCGCCACATAATTTTCATCTTCACTGTTGTAGGTTTCCGTACATTTTTTGCAACCTTTTTTGCCAAATAGTGAATTCCAGAATCCGTTGCCGAGTTCTCCTGTCCAGTTGTATTGCTTCGTCAGCAATTCTCCGTCAAAGACATCATCGACCCAGGTCGGAATTTCTGCAACGTCATAATAATCACAGTCTCCGTTGGTCGGATCACAGATGATTGCACCCTTTACAGTATCGCCACCGAACAATCCAATCTTGTAGGTATATACGCTTGCAACGTAATACGGATTGCCTTCTTCATCCACTTCGAAGTGGGTATTTCCGAAAATTGCTGTCGGATAGTGGAAGCGGATATTGCGCTCAAGGTCGGTATTGAAATATGCCGACGGTACATAGCGCATGCCCTTTTCAAGCTTTACATAATCTGCATTCTGCTCAACCGGGTCAACAGCAACATATCCCGGGACACCCTTGTCACGGTTGCCCCACCATTTGAAAAATCCTGCATAACGCAATGCTGACACCTTCTGTGGTGCACCATTTCTGTCAATCTGTGAATAGTCATCCGACACATCATACTGACTGACGAGATCACTTAAGCTTCCGATTTCGCGGTTGCCCAGTCGGATGGCACTGTTGGTATCCATCAAAGCAATCATCGACAATGCCGTCTGCTGATTGATGTCCTCCGAGAATTCATAATCCTCTGTCTTCAAAATAGAGGCATATCCCTTTGCATGAAACAGCTTCGCACCTGCGATATCTCCGATCAAAATGATGATAATGCAGGCACCGATTGCGCCAAATAATATTTTTGCCGGTTTGTTGGCGACCGTCTTTATCATTTTGACACCCTTTTTGGTCACCTTCACATCCGATGTGTGAAACAGCGATACCAGGGCCGGCGGCAACAAAACGACCAAAGCCAGGTACAGCCAGAATCCGATCGAATGCGGATTCAGTGCCGGAAGCAATACATAATAAGTGCATCCCAGCCAAAGTAGATAAATCACAATCAGGATTGCGATTCTGATTCCTTTATTTCCCTTCATTTCACTTCTCCTTTCCATGATTTGTGTATACAGTGTCTCAAATCTCCCCATATCTGTCAAGCAAAGGGCAAACAAAAAGGGACGCGTTTCGCGTCCCTTTTACACTGTATAGCTTTGTCTTTTGCCCGATTATCCGAGAAGAGAAAGTACACCCTGTGTTGATTGATTTGCCTGAGCAAGCATTGACTGGCCAGCCTGTGCAAGAATGTTGTTCTTGCTGTAGGTAACCATTTCTTTTGCCATATCGGTATCACGGATACGGCTCTCAGCAGCTGTTGTATTCTCAACTACGTTATCTACGTTGTCGATGGTATGCTCTAATCTGTTCTGGATTGCACCGAGTGCAGATCTCTGAGCGGATACCTTTGCAACAGCATCGGCAATTGCATCAATCGCATAAGTTGCAGCCATTCCGGAGTCGTCTTTGACATTGAGATCCTGAACTCCAAGTCCTGCTGCGCTCATTGCTGCGATATCAACGGTAATCTTGTTTGACATATCGGCATCAGCGCCTACATGTAATGCAAATGAAAGATTCTTGGCAACGGTTGCCTTTCCCTTTTCGATTACGAATGTGCACTTGTCACCGTCAATGGTTCCCGTAGCTGAAACAGTTCCGGTGTCAACACCAATGTTATTTGCCTGAACCAAAGCAGTCTGGATTTTCTCCTTTGCTTGGTCAGCTGTGATGTTGCTTGCAAGTGTGTAATCACGAGCGACCTCTTCATTGCCGCTTCCAACCTTAATCTTTGCACCGTCTACAACCTTCTCCTGTAATTCTCCTGCAGAATAGATGGTTCCTGTTCCTGCATCAAATTTTACTGTACCGTTATCAAGAGATGAGGTATAGGTGGTTCCGTTGATTACTACAGTCTCACCTGCCGCATTGATTGCTCCGATTGCATCCTTTAACACTTTCAGTCCGTCCGCTGCGGTATCTGCATTTGCCTTTTCATCCTTGGTAATGTTGTATTCCTTACCAGCGATGGTAACTGACTTTCCGGCCTTCAATTCGACGGTCAGAGTTGCCTTATCGGCACCGTCTACAAATGTTACATTGTTCGGGTCAGTTCCTGCAATACCGGCATCGTGTCCTTTCAGGTAATTCTCCTGAGTTCCGTTGGTACCTTTCAAAAGATAGGTCTCATTGAACTTGGTTGTCTCAGCAACACGATCGATTTCTGTGGTCAACTGTGCGATTTCGTTCTGGATCGCTTCACGGTCAGATTCTGAGTTAGTTCCGTTAGCGGCCTGAACAGCCAGTTCGTTCATACGCTGAAGCATTGACTGTACTTCATTCAAAGCACCTTCAGCGGTCTGTACTGCAGATACACCGTCTTCAGCGTTGGTGGAAGCCTGATCAAGACCTCTGATCTGCTTTCTCATCTTTTCAGAAATTGAAAGACCAGCTGCATCATCTGCTGCACGGTTAATCTTAAATCCAGACGACAACTTCTCAGTTGACTTGGACTGAGCATTTGTTGTAATATTGAGCATTCTGTTTGCGTTCATTGCCTGTAAGTTGTGTTGTACTACCATAATTTTTTCCTCCTTGAAAATAAAACATCCGCTTCCTTGCGGTAATTTTGGTTTGTCTTTCTCTATTTAATTTTTCTTTGAAAAAATAAATACCTGTTAAATGTTTGGGCTTTGTATCTCCTTTCGAATATAGGTTAGACAAAGTTCTACTGATTTCTATATCGGAAGTACCGGTTAAAACTTTACCCTTTTTTGAGAAATATCGTAAAAACACAAAAAAAGAACCGCCTTGCGGCGGTTCTTTTATAGTAGTAGTAATGTTGCACAGCAACAATGTTTTCAACCAAATTAACCAAATTTAAATTCTAAAGGAGCTCGTACGGTAACCAGCCGTGCGGCTTGTTTGATACCTTTAGAGCATTCAAGGAGTCGCCGAGCGACTCCTTGAACTAGTGTTATTTCTAACTGTTTTTTAACTTTTAAATATTCGGTACTCCGATTAGCCGAGGAGTGAAAGAACACCCTGGTTAGAAGAGTTCGCCTGAGCGAGCATTGACTGGCCAGCCTGAGCAAGAATGTTGTTCTTGCTGTAGTTAACCATCTCCTGAGCCATATCGGTATCACGGATACGAGATTCAGCAGCTGTGGTATTCTCAACTACGTTATCTACGTTATCGATGGTGTGCTCTAATCTGTTCTGGATAGCACCGAGTGCAGATCTCTGAGCGGATACCTTTGCAACTGCGTCTGCGATTGCATCGATAGCATATGTAGCAGCCATACCTGAATCATCTTTTACATTAAGTCCCTGTACACCAAGGCTTGCAGAGCTCATAGAAGAGATGCCTACAGTAATCTTGTTAGACATATCAGCATCAGCACCTACATGTAATGCGAAAGAAAGATCCTTAGCAACAGTAGCCTTTCCCTTGTTGATAGTGAACTTATAGTTATTGGTAGATCCATCCTGTGCACCGGTTGCAGATACTGTACCGGTATCAACACCGATGTTGTTAGCCTGCTTCAAAGCTGTTTCGATCTTGCTCTTAGCAGTAGCAGCATCAATGTTCTTTGATGTCAGGGAGTAATCACGAGCTACATGTTCAGTACCATTACCAACTTTAATCTTAGCGCCATCTACTACCTTTTCCTTAATTTCATCAGCTGAATATAAGGTACCAGTACCAGCGTCGAACTTGTTGTCAGCACCCTTTGTATAGGTGGTTCCGTTGATTACTACAGAAGAAGCACTATCTAAAGCGGTCTTCAATGTATCAATAGAATCATCAGCGGTATTAGCGCTACCTTCAGTAATGTTATATTCCTTACCAGCGATGGTAACTGACTTTCCAGCCTTAAGTTCTACAGTCAATGTAGCCTTGTCTGATCCGTCTACGAATGTAACATTGTTTGCATCGGTACCAACGACACCAGCATCATGACCCTTTAAGTAGTTGGTCTGTGTTCCGTTTGTTCCCTTTAAAAGATAAGTTTCGTTGAACTTGGTTGTCTCAGCAACACGATCAATCTCAGTTGTTAACTGTGAAATTTCGTTCTGGATAGCTTCGCGGTCAGACTCAGAGTTTGTTCCGTTTGCTGCCTGAGTAGCCAGCTCGTTCATTCTCTGAAGCATTGACTGTACTTCGTTCAAAGCACCTTCAGCTGTCTGTACTGCAGATACACCGTCTTCTGCGTTGGTAGAAGCCTGATCAAGACCTCTGATCTGCTTACGCATCTTCTCAGAAATTGAAAGACCAGCTGCATCATCTGCTGCACGGTTAATCTTGTAACCAGAAGATAACTTCTCAGTTGACTTAGACTGAGCACCTGTTGTGATGTTGAGCATTCTGTTGGCGTTCATCGCCTGCATGTTGTGTTGTACTACCATAAATTTTTTCCTCCTTGAAAATAAAATGCCGCGTCCTTGCGGTAAGTTTGGTAATTGATGTGGCTCTCCTTTTCTCTCGACCGTACGCTTCGGTTGAATTGTTCACCACTTGTGACTTGATTATAGTACCTTCGTCACGGTTTGTAAAGTACTAATTCGGCCAAAAGTACCGAAAATTTATAGCGAAAGCTGCAAAATCCTTGAAAAACAAGGATTTTGCAACTCACAACTATCCAGAAAATTTATAAAATTGTCAATGTACAAGTATTGCCCTTGTTACTTTTTATTGTCCATGAATTGCGGATCAATCAATCCGCTTTTCATCATGGTCTTATAGTATTCCGTCGTTGCCTTCGAATTGGCACGCACCGATTTGGCGCGATGCTTCACCTGTGCAAATCGATTGGTCATAAGCTCCTTATTGCGGGCCTCCTGCTTTTGCAAATCCACACTCCTGTCGGTGATTTGTCGGATCAGCTCCTGCATTTGGATAATCTTATCCCGGTATGATTCGCGGTCGGTCTCGAGCAGCTCTTTGACACGGTCAAAAAGCTTGTCAAAACCACTGTCGAGCTGATCCAATTGATCAATATACTCGCTCTTTTGGTCGACGGTTTTATCAAATGCATCCGGCGAGGACATATCGTCCTCGAGGATTTCTTTTTGCTGCATGTTCACTTTTTCAATGGCATCAAGTACCGCAAGCTTTTTGGTCAAAGACTGCACCATGATGTCAAGATAACTGTTGTCATTAGATTGCACGCTTTGTTCCATTTCCGGCAATTGTCATTACCTCTTTCCATGTGTCACGCATAGTACGCAAATGTTTCAAAACTTCCTCTAAGATTTCTGCATCTTTCTTGATATTGGCCTCTCTTAAACGGCTGATCAGATACAGATATACCTTTTCGAAGTCTTTTGCCACCTCATATTTGTGATCCAACGAAGTCTGGAATTCTATCACAATTCGTTCGGTCTTTCTAATATTGTTGTGAGCTTTCTCTATGTCCTTTTTTTCCAAAGCAAGAATCGCGATGTTCGTGAATTTAATCGCGCCATCATAAAGCATCAGAGTCAATTCTGCCGGTGATGCGGTGAGGATTTTGCTGTTGTTATACGCATTAAATGCCTGTTGCTGTAACATAGGATCGTCCCCTTTCCGTTGTGTTTGAACTATCCAAGTATTCCGGTCAAAGAAGAGGTCTGGCTTTGTAATTCGGACAGTTTTGCTTCCATCTTTGCAAACTTCTGATAATAAAAATCTTCTTTATCCGTTACTTTCTTTTCCCATTGCTTGATAATGGATGTATAATCGCCATATTGCTTGGTCATCTGTTTGTCATTGTAGATGGTATAAGCAGAACTAAGTTCCGTAGCGGTCATTTTCTCTCCGATTGCATCGTAGAGTTTGGTGGTGAGTTGCTTCATAAAGTCCACAACTTCATCCGGGTTTGCGCTGAGTGCTGTCATCAGCTTATCTTTACGGCCGGAGGTATTCTCATCCTCCTCGTCTCCGTCAATGTGATATGCATTCTGCTCATTCTTGGCAGAATTGAGAATACCAAGTGTCTGGATGCCGTAGGATGCCAGGGATACCTTGGTTCCGTTTACGGTAAAGGTACCGCTCATTGCGGACATCATGGATTGCATTACGCCGCTGAGTGTACTGTCCCGGCGCAAAAGGGAATCCTTGATCTTGGTCTCCCATTTTTCAATCTCCGTCTCATTCATCGCGTCTTTTTCGTCATCGGTCAGCGGTTCATATCCGCTGGAGGACTCTGCGTTGTAGAGCTTTGTGATTTCATTGATCACACTGTTGTATTGAGACAGGAAGTCTTTGATCTTGTCATAGAGTCCCTGTGTATCTGTCTGTGTATTGACTGTAATTGCATTCTCGTCACCGTCTCCGGTCACACCCAATGCTTCGATTGTCAGTCCATTGATATTAAATGTATTGCTGTTGCCGGTATATAATACACCATTCAGACGAATCTTTGCATCCACACCTTTGACCATTGTCGCATAGTTGGTGGTGTCACTCTCCTCTGCGCCCTCCGGCTGGGTATTCAATCCGATTGCAGCAAGCAGTGCATCCGCATTCTCATCGCCCGGTGCTGCGGTCACACTAAAATCACCCTCAGTTCCGGTCTTCTTTGAATTCAGATAAAAACGATGATTCGTTGCATCATAATTCGCATTGATGCCTGCCTTTTGTAATCCATCAAGCAAATCCTTGACTGTTGAATTGCCGGATAAAGACAATTCTGTCGTCTTGTCATTGCCATCTTCATCCTTTGTCGTAATATTAATTTTGGCAGCGACCGGTTTGCCATCTTCGTCCTTCACATCATAGCCCAGCTTGGACAACTCTGTCTTGGAGTCAATGGTTCCGGAATATTTCTTGGACAAATCCGCAGATGTCATGTAGGCAGTCTGCGCAGAAGCAATAATATTTAATTTCTGCGTACCGTTTACGGCACTGCCGTTTGCGGTGACTTTTGCCTTGGTCACATCCGATACGGATGCTTTCTGCAGAGAATATCCACTTGAAAAACGCAAGCCGGAAATGCTGGTATACAATCCGTATACCTTTGTATTTAAGCCTTTCCAAGCCTCCTGCGTCCAGGAGAGTTTGGTCTGCTGTTTTGTGTATTTGTCAACTTTTGCTGTATAGGATGATACCATTGCCGATACGAGCGATTCAGTATCCATTCCCGATACAAGACCTGATACTCTTGTAGGCATATCGACCCCTCCTGTCTTATCTCTTCTCGTCTACAAGCAGACCTGCCATTTCCCAAACCTTGGCTATCATGTCAAGTGTTTTCTCCGGAGGTAACTCCTTGATGACTTCCTTCGTGTCTTTGTCTACCAATTTAATGGTAACGCGATTGGTCGCCTCATGAATTCCAAAAATTGCTTCGGAATTGTTGGCGCGCTTATTGATATCTTCCACCGCTTTTTTGATTGCAGCCTGCTGCTGCTCCGGTGTCATTTGCTGACCCTGATGATCCTCCGGGTCAGGATTGGTTTCCTGTGTGTTTAACTTGCTGGTTTCGGATGCGATTTTCTCTGATGTGATTTGAATTTCAGATGCATCCACTTTGGACTGTGCCTCGTGTCGCACTTCTGCAGTTGACGCACTTCCCTGATAAGTCATTCCTGCTCCGCTGATTGCTTCTATTGCCATGATCTTTACACCTCCATGTGACTAAACCTGACGAAAAATGTGAAATTTTAGGGGTCTACTAATAGAGTAGATTGCCCGTCTACTTACATTATCGTCCTAACCCTCAAAAAAGTTTATAGCAAAATAAAAATTTTTTTAAAAAAATTTTTCTGACACATTATCCAATGAGATTCTTCAACAAGTCGAAGCTTTCCTGAGTAGCGGTAGCTTCTTCGTTTTCCTTCTGAATCTGTAAGAATACTTCCTTACGATAAATCGGAACATCTTTTGGTGCGCTGATACCGATCTTGATCTGATCACCGCGAATCTCTAATACAGTTACTTCGATATTATTATTGATAACAAGGGCTTCGCCTTTCTTTCTCGTCAATGCTAACATATTATTCACCTGCCCTTTCTGACTTCTTGGCCTGAAGGACTTCGTAAACTTTGTACTTGATCGGAAGATCGTCTTCGACGATAATCTGAACGCCCTTCTGGGTTTCGTTGTTGATTACGATAGGTGCTTTTAAGTTAACAGAGAAATCCTTAATCTCCTTTGGAACCGTAACGGTTACCAGGATAAAGGTATTGTCCTCGTTTAATTTTCCAAGTGGTTCGATGATTTCAGCCGATACATTTGGATTGTAATCTTCCTTAACTGCAGCCGGGTTCATAACCGGAAATGCGATATCAGGATCATCCATAGACTGAAGCCACATAATGGAGGTCTCACGCACTCCTTTTTCTTCATCAAAGATCAAAGCGAAATGATTCAGCTGTGGAAAACCGATCATTCCCTTGTCCATGGTAATAATCTTGTCATCAGCGATATCAATATCACCGAAAAGTCTTGTTTTTGCCTTCATGGTCTTTCCTTCCTCCCGCTCCACGGGTGTGCACATTGGTTTACAAATACTTGAGTAAGCTTTGTTCTCCTACTTTCGAAGCTGCTGTCAATGATGAAGTATATGCATTATAAGCAGCATAGTAGTCAATAATGACATCTGACATCTCGCGGTCTTCATTGGAAGACTTCAACTGCTCCACTGTTGTGCTCTGATTCTCAACACGGTTCTGTGTCAGCGACAGACGCGCCTGCATGGAGCCGACATTGGTAATCGCGGTATTTACTTTTGTCAGATAGTTGTTAAAGTTGCCGACATAGCTGTCATAGAGCTTTTGCAGATTGTCATTTGCGAGATCCTGCTCTTTCTTTGCCACATCCAGATATCCCTGAAGGACTTCCTGCGACTCAGGATCTGCATACTGCTCCTGACGCATCATCTCTTCGATACGGCCGACTTTTGTCTCCGCATCGATTGCATATTTGACTGCGTCAATCATCTCCGACACATCTCTGTCAATGTCCTGGCTGAATACATTGCGTGCCTGGGTGTTGACTGTCAGCTGTGTATTTGCAGAAATCGTATAGTTGATTTCCTGTTCTTCCAATGTAAATACAACCTCATCATCCTTTCCCGGATTCAGAGTGCAATTGAAATAATATTCCGGACGCAGATCTCCTTCCACGAATCCGGTCTTGTTGTAGTTCACTGTCATGGACTGCTTGTTTTCGATGATTTCTTCCGCCATATCCTTCGGGATAACCATCTCGCCGGTTGACTTGATGAAAATGCAGGTGGTTGCATCGTCAGCAAGCGGGAAATCCGCAGATTCTGTCCATTGTTTCTCGTCGTCATATACCGTGATGTCCGTATATTCGGTCCCATCAATCATAAATGCATTGGTATCCGAAAGTTCTGCTCCGGAATAAGCCAGGCGAACTCTGTAATTGGTCTCTCGGCCAACATTCTCGGTATATTCGGTATTATTCTGCTTATGCTGTGCCACATCTGTTGCGGACGGCACTGCTGCATCTCCGTAATAGAAGCGATGCTGTTTGAGATCCTCAAAGGTATAATTCTGTTCAATCGCATAGGAAGTCTCCGGTGCATCTTCGTTGAATGTCAGATTCTCCGTGGTGCGATATCCTGTAAAGACCGTGCGTCCGGCATAGTCTGCGTTACCTTCAGTATATATCTGATCTTGCAAAGCTTCAAGATTTTTCAGAATTGTCTGACGATCGTCTGCAGTTAACGTGTCGGTTGAACCGTTGACACACTGGGTTCTGATGTCCGTCAGCAGGTCTTTCATATTATTTAATGCCGTGTAGGTGACATCCAGCCACGAAGCGGCATCCTTGATATTGTTGTCCAGATACTGCGTAATATGTGACATGGAAGTGCCCAGGCGAAGAGAACGAATCGCAATCACCGGATTTTCGGATGCCTTGCTGATTTTCTTTTGGGTTGTCATCTGCGTATTGTACTTGTCTACATTGACCTTGTTGCCATTGATGTTGGTCTTTGTATTGTCCATGATCATATTATTCGTAATTCTCATATGATGATCTCCTTACGCGTGCTTTAGGTTACTCCTGTCTCGTTGATCAGTTTGTCATAGAGCTGTGTCATGATGCTGATCATCTTTGAAGAAAGATTATATGCATTCTGGAAGCGGATCAGATCCAGAGCTTCTTCGTCTTCATCAACTCCGGCCACCGATTTTCTCTGCTGATCCATCGATGCTGCCAGGTTCTTATAGTTCTTGAAAAAGATATCTGATTTGTTGGTGTCAACCGAAATGTCCGAGAGCAATGTCTCAAGGAAGCTCTCCGCGTCATCTCCGCGGAACATCGTGACATCAGCCTGTAATTTTTTGAGTTCCGTAATCAGCTCATAGGCATCCGTTCCGTTTGTGACATCCTTTGTGGTTGCAAAATAACGCGGATCGCGAATGCTGTTGATGTTGACCTGAAATGTACCTGCTGTCAGCTGATAATAGGTATTGGATTTATCTGTAAAGGTTGCTTCATTGGAACCCGGATCGTAAGCTGCATCATACTGCTCTGAATAGTCAAATACGGTTCCTACCAGATTCTCTGCAGTAAAGAATGTTCCCATCGGTTCCCCATCGAGGGTCTCTCCGGTTCGCTCAATGTCATTGAAGGCCTTCGCAAAAGTACGAATGAACTGGTTGATCTGTGCCATATAATATGGGACACCCATTGCATCTACCGACGCGCCGACCACGCCATTCTTTCCAACCAGACGATCCATCAATGCCGGTGAAGTATTGTTGTTCTCCTCTGCGAGCTGGAATGTCACAGAAGAAATGGTACCGTCTTCGGTCATCTCGATTTCAAATGAATCATAATGGTAAGAGTAATTGCCGATTGTGACGCTTCCGCGATCTGCAACGGCAAATGCTGCCAGATCGGTAATTGCCAGATCCTCAATGCGAATGGTATTGGCATTTGCAATCGTTACGGTTCCATGCTCGGAATCGGCATTGTTGCCGTCGCGCATCTGGAACAGTCCCTTAAGGGTTCCGCCTGCTGTTCCGCCCGATACCGCGAAGTTCATCTTGGTATCGCTCCATACAATATCATACAAACCATCGATATCACATTGATTGTTCTTGTAATCGGTGGATGTAATCTCAAGTGTCCGATGGTCAAATCCATCTACCAAAACCTGTCCGTTGATAAAAATACGACAGGTCTTTACCCCGAGGTTTTCTCCGTTGGTATTGTAGACATCCACTTCTGAGGTCTCTACTTTTACCATTGTGGACAACTGATCGAGCAGAGAATTGCGTTCATCCCGCAACTGGTTTGCCGTACCGCCTCTGACTTCGAGGTTATAGATTTCTTTGTTCAGCAGTGCCAGCTTCTCAGACATGGCATTTACCGAATCCAGAGAAGTTTTGATTTCTTCATTACAGTCTTTTTGCAGTTCCTGCAAATCTGTATAAAGCGCATTAAAATATGTACAGAGGCTCTGCGCCTTGTTGATAAACTGATTGCGCGCGCTGACATCACTCGGTCCGCCTGTAATCACCGAATCCAGCGCATTAAACATATTGGCAAAAATAGTAGAGAATCCGTTTTGTGTGCTGTCATCCTTCAGAATCCCCTGAATCTGATCGAGATAGTACAGCTTCTGTTCAAACAGACCGTAGCTGCTGTTGTTTTCCCAATATTTTGTATCATAATAAACGCTTCTTGTCTGCGTAATCTTGCTTGCCTCAACGCCGGTACCGACACTACCGTATCTCTCACTGATGCGCAGAGCGGCAGTCGATGTAATCTCGGTTGTCTGGCGGGTATATCCTTCGGTTTTGACATTTGCGATATTGTTCGCAGTGGTATTAACCGCTGTCTGGTAGGTTGACAACGCACTGCTTCCAATATTCAATCCCATAAATGTGGATGCCATATGCCACTCCTTTCATCATATTTTCGTCTTGATAATGATATCGGCACGAATGGCAAATTCCTTTAGATGAGTCCAACAATCGTTTCTGTCATCTGAGAGATGACTGTCATAAAACGGCTTGACGCGTTATAGGCCGATTGGAATTTGACCATATTGGTCAATTCTTCGTCGGATGATACACCGGTGACCTGCTGTCTGGAATTTTCCAGCGATGCTTTCGTCGCCTGCAAGGTCTCGGATGCGGAAAAATAGATATTTCCGTCTGTCGCGAGCTTGTTTATCATCTTATTATAGTAATTTTCGAAATTTGTCACATTCTTGTCCATCGGATTGAGTGTCAGTGTCGCGGAAGCCCACGCATTCGAAAGTGCTGCTCCCAGGTCGTATGCAACATCTCCATCCTTTTGATATGCAGGCATCAAAGTAATCTGCTTTTGCAATTCATCATTGATGCGTGTTGTGCCGAGGTGATACCAGGTGTTGGAGTTTTCCACATCCTCAGCATTATATACATAAACGGTACGACCGCCGGCCTGCACCTGTGTGTATCTGTCCACACTGTTGCGCACGAACAATTCGCGCGGTGGCAACTGGTGATCAATTCCGTAATAACATTTATCTTCATCGAGAATCTGCGCTGTCTCTGTTGCGACAATCTGCGTTTTCCCGTTTTGTACTCCAATAATATAGTAACTGTTGCTCTCCGATTTGCTGCCATGCAGCTGGTAAACGCTGTCCTGATTTCCGATTTCATCCGGCATGACGGTCGTCGTTGCCAGACCCATATCATCGAGGATTGCCTTTGAATCGTCTATGCTCATATTCGGGCAAAACAGGTCATTGATGACATTGACCACTTTGCTGAACATCTGATCCAGCTCCGCTTCCACTTCCATCATGGTCGAACTCTCAATCTTGGAGAAGCTCTCCAGGCTTGCCATATCTTCTTTGGTTCCGAAATGATCGCCGCGCTGAATCAGGAGTGCTTTTACCGCACCGATGTCGGTATTGTTCTCCGTCTTTGCATCATAGGTCAGATTGAACACTTCGATATAGGTTTTTGTATCGTCATTGGAGAGATGTGGCCAGTATGGTGTATCAAATCCGGTATCGGAATCATACAATACGTTCATGTTCATGCAGCCTCGATCGATGACAAATTCCGCGCCTTCGAGTTCGATGGTTACAAAACCAAACTGATCCTCTGTCGCCTCGATTTTTGCCAGGCCGGACAACTGATCAATCAGCTGATCCCGTTCATCGCGCATGGTCATGGCCGTCTCAACGCCGGCAGACTCTACACGCTGAATTGCGACATTCAGTTCATAGATTCGATTTCCGATTTTGTTGATGGTGTCTACTGAGTCCTTGATCTGTTCATTTAAGTTGGACTGATGACTCTTGAAATCAGAGTACAAAGATGCACTTCTGCTCAGAAAGAGTTCACATTTCTGCAGCAACAGATTCTGTTTGGTGGAATCTTCCGGTTCCTTGGCCATCTCTTCGATTGCCGTATACAGATCTTTGATGCTGTTGGCGAATTGCTCGCCATCGAGCTCCTGAAGCAAATCCTCCACCTGAGTGGTTACTTCATAGCAGGTAGAATAAAAAGATTCTCTTCCTGTTTCCAAGCGAAATGCTTTATCTAAAAAGATATCGCGGGCATGAACTACATCTCCAATCGAGACACCGAGTCCCGCCTGTTGCAGATTTGTAGTACTGCTCGCAATTTTAAGTGTTGCATATTCCTGGTCCGCAAATCGAACCTGTTGCCGAACATAGCCTGTGGTATTGACATTGGCTAAGTTGTTGGCAGTTGTATTCAGTGCGTTCTGTGCGCCCATTAAACCGGACTGGCCGATATAAAGGCTTCCAAAGCCGTTTGCCATACCTTATTCCTCCTATCTGTTATTGTTTTGCGTCGAAGCCACTACCCCCTAAAAGAGCGCCTGTGTTATAGGCATTGCGGTTGTAGTTTGCAGTTTCAGGTGCTTGTCGCAAACTTTTGAATAAGGTAATGTCAAATTCGGTGAGTTCAATCGCCTGATTCAATAAGGCCTCATTTTGGACATTAATCCGCTGCATCTCATTTGCAGCTTCCAAAAGCTGATCCCTTGCATCGGTGAGTTGTTGTACCGCCTGCGGTTGTGATGCAAGCGCAACAATGAGTTTCGTAACTGTCATCTGCTCGGAGCCTTTGCCAAGTACGTTCGCAATATCTCCGAGCAAAGCAATCTGACGATTGCTTTCGGATAACAGACGATCGCTTAAAGCCTGTTCTTTTTCTGTCAATGCCTCTAATGCAGGGATATCACCACGAATCAGAATGTCTTTCTTTTCTGTTCCGCATTCGATTAACTCTCCGTATATCTCCTTTTCATTATGCAATACTTCGACTAATTCCTCGACCAAGCTTGCCACGAATGATTCCTCATTTCCTAGAATGTAATTTTCTCGTTATACTTTGCAAGTAACTTGCTGGCGAAGTCGCCTTCATTCACAGTATATTTTCCCGAATCCACCATTGCTTTAAGTTCTGCGACCTTATCTTCCCTGACGTCTGAAGCTCCCGACACTGCAGCTTTAGCTACCTGAAAATCGCGAGCGGTCTGGGAAATGGTCAACTGATCAGATGCCTGCTGCACTCCATAAGCAGATTGAGCCTTTGACACCTTATTTGTTGCTTGTGTTCCGTAAACCTGGGCGATTTGATTATATGCATCTATACGCATAACAGCATCTCCTTTCTTCCCTGAAATAACTTCTTTAATGAAAATATCGGACGCAACGTCCAAAACCTTAACCTTGATTTTAAAAATATTTCGTTGCCACTGATGTTTTCTTGAAATGTATATCGGAGGATTTTCGGGGAACTTAACCCCTTTTTTTAATATCGTACTTTTATCCTAGCAGATATGCGATTCTTCTGCAATATCTGATTTATAAAAGCCCCCGCAAACTGCGGGGGCCCATATCGTTCTGATTAAATTTCGTCGCGCTTTCCGGCAAGGAATTCGACATATTTTCCGGTTCCGATGGCAACACAGGTCATTGGCTGCTCTGCTGTCATGGTATTGATTCCGGTCTTGTCTTCGATGAGTTCTTCAAGACCGCGAAGAAGTGCTCCACCACCGGTCAATACAATACCGCGGTCAGCGACATCGGCTGCAAGTTCCGGAGGAGTCTTCTCCAGTACGGAATGTACTGCTTCTACAATTTGAAGAGTCGGCTCACGAAGTGCTTCTTCTGTTTCTTCGGAAGTCACTGTAATGGTACGAGGAAGACCGGTCACAAGGTTACGGCCGCGTACATCCATCGTGTCATTGGTTGCAAGAGGGAAACAGGTTCCGATCTTGATCTTGATATCTTCTGCGGTGCGCTCACCAATCAAAAGATTGTGTTTCTTTCTCATGTAACGGACAATTGCCTCGTCAAAATCATCGCCGGCAATCTTGATGGATGTGCTGACAACAGATCCGCCGAGTGAAATTACGGCGATATCCGAGGTACCACCACCGATATC
Organism: Agathobacter ruminis; assembly: GCF_002735305.1. GTDB lineage: Bacteria > Bacillota > Clostridia > Lachnospirales > Lachnospiraceae > Roseburia > Roseburia ruminis. The sequence continues at coordinate 28,542 of NZ_PDYG01000123.1, read as the reverse complement.
CACGATTAAGTTTCCACATGGCTTTGCAATATCAATTCCGGCTCCGATTGCTGCTGCGATCGGCTCCTCGATAATTTCCACTTCACGGGCACCTGCTGCATAACTTGCATCTTCTACTGCCTTCTTCTCGACTTCTGTTACACCGGAAGGTACACATACGCTGATGCGTGGCTTGCGGAAGCTCTTCTTGCCAAGTGCTTTTTGAATGAAATATTTGATCATCTTTTCGGTAACAGTATAATCCGAAATAACGCCCTGGCGAAGCGGACGCACTGCTACGATATTGCCCGGAGTACGGCCAAGCATCAGACGCGCTTCTTCTCCGATGGCCTTAATCTTGTTGGTGTCGCGATCAAAAGCCACAACTGATGGCTCCTTTAATACAACACCCTTTCCTTTTATATAAACCAGAATGCTGGCAGTTCCCAAATCAATTCCGATATCTGATCCAATCATTTTCTACTCCTTCCTGAGGGTCATCTCAGTTTCTATCTATCGTATATGTCATGTAACAATCTTTTTCAAATTTCATGTCGCAAAATGCAGCTTCACGCGAAATGGGCGCAAAAATCCACATACACTAACATTATATACAATTTCTGCAGTTTTTCAACACTTTTGTTGTGAATCCGGCAAGGTTTATGCCGGAATTCCCTTGAGGAAGATCTCGATTCCGATTCCAATCAGAATCAGCCCACCAAAAACAGAAGCTTTGCCCAGCAAATGCATGCCGACAAATTTGCCGACTTTCAATCCTCCGAGACAAATGATAAAAGTGACCACCGCAATGATGATTGCGGCAACAAAAGCCATTACCGGCGGATAGTTCTCGATGGTAAAGCCAACCGAGAGTGCATCGATAGAGGTGGCAAGGCCCTGAATCAGCAGAACCGAAACCGTCAGCTTCTTTTCCTCTGCAGCCAGGCAGATTTCTTTAACCTCATCGCTTTTGCAGTTTTCGCGGATGCCTTCCCACAGCATTTTGCCTCCGATATACAGCAGCAAAAGCAGTGCAATCCATGGTACCATGCGTTCAAACATCACAAACTGATCTGCAATCAGATGCACACAGGTCCAGCCGACCATCGGCATCAAAAACTGAAAGAACGCATATACGCCGGCCATCCAGATACCTTTGCGCATCCGCATGCCCGGCTCGTTTAGCCCGTTTACAATGGACACCGAAAATGCATCCATTGCGAGCCCTATGCCCAACAATATGCTATTTAAGAAAAATAAAAAATCCCAACTCATAAAATCCTAGTGTAAAACAATGCAATCATATCGGATTGCTTTTCCTTTCATAGAATAGGAAGGTTTCCTGCCGTCCAGATATGGACCCTTTAGCGGCCGCTTGATGACAATGCGCCTCGGATTGGCAGCAATTGCAGCTTCAAGCAGCTCCGTCTCATTGTCGCATGGACGCTCAAGCTGTTGCAGCAACTGAAATTTCTTTTTAATCAGACCGCTCTTTTTGCGCTCCGGAAACATCGGATCGAGTAAAATGACATCGACCGGCTGTGCCATGTTGTGCATTATCTCAATACTGTCACCGTGCTTTAATTGCATGCGTGCAACCGCGTGCATCAAGTCCGGATCCTGTTTTGCCCGCTCTACCGTGTCCGAAAGCAGTGCAAATATAATCGGATCATATTCACACAATTGCACATCAAACCCGGCAGCCGCGAGCAAAAGCGAATCTTCTCCCATTCCGGCTGTCGCATCAAATAAAGTCGGATGATCTATCCCTTTGATTTTTGCGGCACGCACCAGCATCTCCCCATTGAGGCGGTTTGGCGTCAAGCGGGGAATCATATGTGTGAAATCGCCGCACATGGACAGCTCACCTTTGCACAGAGTCAGCCCTTCCGGCCGCTGTTCCAGCGTCAGTCCCGCCTTTGTCAAAAGTTCATAATCGTCTTTGTTCATTCGTAATTCAGGCAATCCCTTAAGCCTGCATAATTTTGTCGGTCAGAGTTTGAATCAATTCCTGTGTCTTAGCTACGATTTCGTCCTTCTTTACCTGCTCCTGTACGCTCTTATCGCGTGTTGCAAGCTCGATTTCACCATTTGCAAGACCCTTTGGACCTACGACAATACGAACAGGTACGCCGAGTAGATCTGCATCTGCAAACATTGCACCTGCGCGCACATCACGATCATCATAAATGACTTCTACACCGGCATTCTGCAATTCCTCATAAATGCGATCGGCTTCTGCCTTGCAGGCGCTGTCATCGACACGCATGCAGCACAGATGTACCTGCCATGGAGCGATTGTGATTGGCCAGATTGGTCCACGTTCATCATGCTTTGCTTCACATACGGAAGCAGCCAGACGGCCGACTCCGATTCCGTAGCAACCCATGATAGGGGTCTTGGTTTTACCGTCTTCTGCTGTATAAGTCATATTCATGCTTTCGGTATATTTGGTTCCCAACTGGAAGATATTACCTACTTCGATTCCGCGGCTGATGGTGATGGTCTTCTTGCCACAGCATGGGCAGATGCCACCTTCTTTGATTTTTGCCACATCGACAAATTCCACGCCTTCACAGTCACGGGCAAGATTCATGCCGGTATAATGGTAGTCCACTTCGTTTGCTCCGCATACGAGGTTCTCAATTCCCTGCAAAGATTTGTCATAGATTACCTGACAGTCAGCCTTCAGTCCGACCGGTCCGCAGAATCCGGCTACAATGCCACATCCATCTGTGATTTCAGCCGGATGAACCTTGTCTCCAATCAGGTTCACGAGCTTGGTTTCGTTCACTTCATAATCACCGCGCAGGAATACCACTACATATTCGTCCGTCATATTCTTCTGATATACCACAGCCTTGCATGATTCTTCTACTTTTGCATGTAAGAATCCGCATACTTCATCCATGGTCTTGGCATTCGGTGTATGCACTTTTGTAAGTTCTCCGATTGGTGCGCTTCCACTGTTATCAACAGTATTGTCCGCAGCTTCCATATTGGCACTGTATCCACATTCCTTGCAAAGAACGATGGAATCTTCACCGGCATCCACCAAAAGCATATATTCATGCGATACGCTTCCACCAATCATTCCGGAATCGGATTTTACGGATACGACTTCCGGGATTCCCGCTCTCTTGAAAATGCGGAAATATGCTTCTGCCATTCTGTCATAGTAAGCTTCCAGATCTTCCTGGGACGTATGGAAAGAATAAGCATCCTTCATGGTAAATTCGCGTACGCGAATCAATCCGGCACGAGGTCTTGCCTCATCGCGGAATTTGGTCTGAATCTGGTAAATAGAAAACGGATAGTTTGCATAAGTGCTTCCATATTCACGCACCAGCTGTACTGCTGCCTCTTCATGTGTCATTCCAAGTACCATCTTGGCACGGTTACGGTCGGTGAATCGCAACAATTCCTCGCCGACGCTTTCATAGCGTCCCGATTCTTCCCACAGCGATCCCGGCAATACAACAGGGAACATCACTTCCTGTGAATCCACCTTTTCCATCTCATCGCGAATAATGGCTTCGATCTTGGAAGTCACACGCTTCATCGGCGTATACAGGGAATAAATACCATTGGAAACATATTTGATGTAACCGCCTCGCACAGAAAAGGCATGACTGTCAATCACACAGTCGGCCGGGCGTTCTTTGAATCGTAATCCTACTAAGTCTTTTAATTTCATCTTCTTTTTGCTCCTTTTCTTTTTAATGAAAAAAGCGGATTCCATTCATCCGAAAAACACATCTGATGTATTTTAGGACGAATCAAATCCGCGTTACCACCTAAATTCAGGTATTACCTGCTCTCATTTATAGAATTGTATAGCTCCAAGGCCGGTTCTACGCTTTACTCACCAAAGTCTCACACCATCCGACTTCTCTCTGCAGGCTTTCCACCGTATACTATTCCTTATCGACGCACGACTTGATTGTAATACGCGAAGTCTGAAAAGTCAACCAAAATCTATCGTTTGAGCGGCTTGGATACTAGCCCTGCTTCAGTTGAAATTCACCTGCCAGAAATTGTTGCAGATTACCATCTACTTTGGTTTCTTTTCCATTGATAAAAATGCAGAACGGCTTCTCATGGTTCTGATTCAATGCCGAGCGGTTCGCAGCCAGCAAATATGCATATTCTTCTGCTTGTGTGTATGACTCAAAATAAGCGCATCTGTTGCCCATTGTCTGATCAGAGGTAATCCAATATTCCTCAACTAAAACAATCTTTGGATTTACATGACTTAATTTGATAAATTTGTCCATGCTATCCTGGCGTACCAGCTTGTATTCTTTATTTAAGCTTGAAAGTTCCATAGTTCACCTCGTTTTTTGAAATTATTCTACTCTGATTTATCCATTCTACCACATTGATGGCAAAACTGCCAATCGGAACAATCTACCATTTTAATACTTGTTCTCTCAGCGTCCTATAGAGGTCTAGCTCCTCCTGATGAATGGTAAGCAAATCCATATCCTTTATTTCTCTGTACGCATAACGCTCTCCATCACCATAGACTCTTTCCGAATCCAGGACATCCGCGTTTAACTCGGACAATCTGTATGTCGAATATAATGATGTGCTTGGATAATATGTCCGCTTTTCCTTTTGACTCATTTGATATCCATCAATTACTTTCAGATGATTCAAAAAGACGATATACTCTTCCCCAACTTTCATCAGTTGATAACCTACTTTTTCTTCATAAATCTGAAAATCCTGATTAAACGATGCCGGTTCATAGATAAAGATTTCCTCTCCTGCAGAGATGTCGTCAGAGGTCTGTAATACTGCTTCTACCTGCACCTTTGTGAGTATAGAATTGGCTCGCAGTTGTCTGTCATTTGTCACTTTAACTTTTACGATACAGTCAGTTGCCGCTTTTAAGTCATCCATGTTATGAATGGATATACTGTTCTCGTCCGGCGCATCATCATATTGTTCCAGCAAATAATCATCCAATTCTCCGCTTTCTGACAGCTGATCCAATGTTGTCGCGCCATAATAGCTTGTACGCGTAACGATTGCAACACCAAACATCAATACCAGGGCAAACAAACATCCAATAAAAAATTTTTTTGTTGTTGCTGTCATATCATTTACCCCTCTTTTGACTGAACATCGACTATTTTTCCGGCTTCCATTTTGATTTGTACATCAGATAAAGTCTCTATATCATCCCTATTATGGCTTGCCAATATAACCAATGTCCCGCGTTTTGCAAATTCTTTGATGATATCCCGGAATTGATTAACACTTTCCTCATCCAATGCATTTGTCGGCTCATCCAAAACCAAAAGATCCGGCTTTTCCATAATTGCCTGCGCGATTGCCAGTTTCTGCTTCATTCCAAGCGAATATTTTGAAACAGTTCTTTTATCACGATCATTTAACCCAACCATTTGCATTGCGTTTCGTATCTCGTCATCACATATTTTTTTTCGAATATCTGCTAGCAATCTAAGATTCTCATATCCCGTTGCATGTGTGAAAAATCCAGGATTTTCAATGATTGCTCCTACATTTTCAGGAAAATCAATATCCTGTCCTATCTTCTGCCCATCTATCATAATTTCTCCGGAATCTACATGAATTAATCCCAAAAGAGCTCTCATCAGCATTGTTTTTCCGGAACCATTCCGACCGTATATTCCATAAATATTTCCGGCACACATCTCAATAGAAATGTTATCCAAGACCTGATTTCCTTTTATATTTTTGTCTATATTCTTCACAATGATATTCATCTATACTCTCCAAATTCTTGTCTTATACAAATTCGTACTTCTTAAATTTCCACATTTGAACAAAAAAAACAACGACATACAATAATAGCATTGCGCATAATGCAAATCCCATTGTCATCTCACTGTGTCGGAAATAATTCCAGTTGCCCCAATAGCATGGCAGTCGATCAATCAACACCTGCCATGGTCCACGATTTTCATATATCACTCCAATCAAGAAAACAGGTGTTATGATAGCCAATATTGTCCCCAATACACTCACCGAATCCGGCAGGAAAAAATATAATAGATTTGATACTGACGCAAGCAGTAATAAATACGCTGTTTCATTCCAAATCCCTTCATAATATCCGTAACACCACGGTATTATATGCCATATCAATTCAAATAACACGATACTGAAAATCAGTTTCATATGCATTTGATACAGCCAATGCATTCGGTTGGGTGTTCTAAGAAAGATGAAAATAAAATTGCTTTTCATTTCCTTTATATAATCATTGATTACAAATGTAATTAGGAGGAATTGAGGTATAAAATATAGAATAACATACAATAAATCTGTACTGTCCTCTATTGTAATTCCGCCCCAAAAAGTGATTGCTTCTCTATGATTCCACCAAAAACCACCTACATTCAGATATCCATAATACGCAGAAAAGAACAGTTGCAGCAGTGCGAACATCAAAATGCATTTCATATGATACGCGTTTATTTTCATTTTTCCCTCACATCATAATGTCCTTGCGATTCGATTGTACAGTAATAACCCACTGACAAAGAGATGCCACGATTGCCATCCAACCGCAGATTATAGCATGTTGTACCCATTGATATCCATTCGCATGAATCAACAACGACGAATTAACGATGGACGAATAGTCAATCGGTACAAATCCCAATATTTTAGTTACTACGAATGGCATAAAACATAGTGCATAGACCACAAGAAAAGCCAATACATCTTTATTCCATTTCAGCTTGATGATGCCAATCACAAACGCAATGATATTAAATGAAAAAAAGTATCCCATCAGACTCAGTCCGAAATATGTAAGATTCATAGCCAGATCGACTCTGTATCCGAATATCAGCCAAACGATACTTAATGGTAACAATAATAGTATGGTATAGATTCCACTAATTATCAGGATTCTTTTTTCTATCCGACGCTTCCATGCCCCGCGTCCGCCCAATCGTAAAATCCATAAATTACTGAGCGCTGTTTCTTTTAATATAATTCCAGCAAAAATTGGTATCGCAACGGCTAATAATGTAATTTCATTCAACATATCCTGAAATAGTGCAAACAGATACAGCATAGGATCGCGATTCATTTGTCGCCATGTCAAGGCGCACAAAAACACTTCTAATCCTGCCGTCACATACCAAAATAATGATATTCGTTTAAATATACTCATATTGATATGCACCTCTGATTGTTAGAATGGTTCCTGCACCATAAATCAATATCACAAAAAGAATATAATCTGAAATTCGTACATAATGACCAACTTCCACATATGACAAAAAAGAGAGCAGTGGCATGTCTAAAATCTGCCCCATAATCGATAGTCCGATAAATAACAAAAAGATACCTATCGAAATATATAATGTTCGATATCGTTGGAAGATTTTCTGCAATTGAACAGCATAGCAAACGAATCCTATTCCGGCTCCAAGCACTGATATCAGCACCATATATATCAGATTATATAAATATGGATTTTGAACCTGCCAAAAATCCAATAATGCGTTTGAATCATAATTTAATGGCGCCAGATATTCAGCCACACCAAAACGATTACTATATCCTTCCACCGGAAATACAACAAGACATAGTAGCTGATTCACCAAAAGGGTAAATAATATGCTCGCCCCGGTTAATAATACCGTAACCAAAGCATTTCCAAAAACATATTGTTTGCGACTCATTCGCGTCATCGAAAACAATCCCCCCCCCGATTTCTCTCCATTCCTTCTGGTTCCGGCACACATAACGGCCGCAATCAACGGGAATGTCAAAGTAAAAATCTGCGCGACTGCACTCGCATTTGGTGATACCAGCAAAAAACTATCTGCTGCACTTCTGATATTTAAATAATTGCAATCATAGTATTTCATACAACTGATTACAATCCCGCCAAAACTAATCAAACACCAAAATGCAAAACATACTTTAAATTCAATTTGGTTCAAACATTCCTTCATTTGAACTTTTAATACTCTCATTTCATCTCCTTAATATTAAAGAAGGCAATCAGAGAAACCTGATTGCCTAAATAACTATCTGAAATCTACTTTTCCATCAGCGAATGCATATTCTCGCCAATACCAACTAGCATTTTCCATTCCAAGCATTACTTCTTTCCCCGCTTTATTAAATCCCTTTTCCGTGAACTTAATCTTTGCTGTACTACCAGCCTTCTGATCATAGTCATTCGATATTTGATCTTTATCTGAATCTGCAGCCCAAAAAGTAACTGTACTGGTATTTTTCAATGAAACCACTTTATTGTTAATATAATTATCATTATACTGCTTTTCATGTTGAGTTGTATAATTATTTCCTCTACGCGGAGGCAAAGAATATCCCCAATAGCCTTTATAATTATCTGCTGCATATATTGTTACAACACTCATTGCCAATAACAATCCTAGACCTAAAGTTCTTTTTAATAATCGTCTTTTCATTTTTACCCTCCCGATATTTCTTTTTATATTTATACTACATATCCGTCAATTATATGTCAATCTATATATTATTATTCATCATATTTTATGCTCATACATAATATAATTTTTGTTTATATATTTTCTTTTAGAATATCTTCGCGAAAATCACGGCAATATTCTATGCTTGCGTAATATTTAACTCTATATTTGTTAACGCCCACACATACCACTTTGTTTCAATCAAATCATTATATGACCCTTTTTCCACAATCGTTCCGTCTTTGATTGCTATGATTGAATCATAGATTTGCTGATTTAATACATATAATTTCTAAACAAAAAATTAAAGCCTTTCAGGATATTCCCTGAAAGGCTTTAATATATTTGGCTTATTTACTTTACGAATAAGATTACTCGATGATAGTAGCAACACGGCCTGAACCTACTGTTCTACCACCCTCACGGATAGCGAAAGTAAGACCCTGCTCCATAGCTACTGGGTGAATCAATTCGATAGTCATTTCGATGTTATCACCAGGCATGCACATTTCGGTTCCTTCTGGAAGGTTGCAAACACCGGTAACGTCAGTAGTTCTGAAGTAGAACTGTGGACGATAGTTATTGAAGAATGGAGTATGACGACCACCTTCATCCTTGGTCAATACGTAAACCTGAGCGGTGAACTTGCTGTGGCAGGTAACAGTACCTGGCTTGCAGAGACACTGTCCACGAACGATCTGGTCACGGTTGATACCACGAAGAAGAGCACCGATGTTATCACCAGCCTGAGCCTCGTCTAACATCTTACGGAACATCTCGATTCCGGTTACAACGGTCTTCTGAGTCTCTTCCTTAACACCAACGATTTCAAGTTCTTCGTTGAGGTGTAATGTACCACGCTCTACACGACCGGTAGCTACAGTACCACGACCGGTAATGGTGAATACGTCCTCTACAGGCATAAGGAATGGCTTATCAGTGTCACGCTCTGGATCTGGGATGTACTCATCAACAGTTGCCATGAGTTCCATGATCTTGTCGCCCCACTCGCCGTTTGGATCTTCAAGAGCCTTAAGAGCAGATCCCTTGATGATTGGGCAATCATTGAATCCGTACTCTTCAAGCTGCTCGGTAACTTCCATCTCTACGAGCTCGATAAGTTCTTCGTCGTCTACCATATCGCACTTGTTTAAGAAAACAACGATGTAAGGTACACCTACCTGACGAGAAAGAAGGATGTGCTCCTTTGTCTGAGCCATAACACCGTCAGTAGCAGCAACTACAAGGATAGCGCCGTCCATCTGAGCAGCACCGGTGATCATGTTCTTAACGTAGTCAGCATGTCCCGGGCAGTCAACATGTGCATAATGTCTCTTCTCTGTCTGATACTCAACGTGTGCGGTAGAAATGGTAATACCACGCTCTCTCTCTTCCGGAGCCTTATCGATGTTCTCGAAATCTACCTTTGCATTTCCTGCTACGCGCTCAGCTAAAACCTTAGTGATTGCTGCAGTTAAAGTTGTTTTACCATGATCTACGTGACCGATGGTTCCGATGTTACAATGTGGTTTGGTTCTGTCAAAATGTTCCTTTGCCATTTGTAAAATTCCTCCTTAGAATAATTACCCGTTTGGGTTAATTTTTTTCTTTAACCCGACTATCCTTGATTATACGGGATTAGTCGGGCATTTTCAAGTTTTTAGCGAAATAAAAACGATTTATTTGTCCTTGTTTGCAAGGATCTTTTCCTGAACATTCTTTGGTACCGGCTCATACTTCTCGAAGAACATTGAGTAGTTACCACGACCCTGTGTCTTAGAACGAAGGTCGGTAGAATATCCAAACATCTCAGCAAGTGGTACATAACCGCGTACGATCTTTCCGCCGCCGAGATCATCCATACCTTCAATACGTCCACGACGTGAGTTGATATCACCGATTACATCACCCATGTATTCTTCCGGCATGGTTACTTCAACCTTCATGATAGGCTCAAGAAGAACCGGAGATGCCTTAGCCATAGCTTCCTTGAAGCACATAGATCCGGCAATATGGAATGCCATTTCTGATGAATCGACTTCGTGATATGATCCGTCGTATACGGTAGCATGAATACCAACTACAGGGAATCCACCAAGGGATCCTGCCTTAGTTGCCTCTTCGATACCTTCGCCAACTGCTGGGATGTATTCCTTAGGAATAGCACCACCGACAACTTCGGAATCGAACTTGAAGAGTTCTTCTCCGTTGGCATCCATCGGCTCGAAACGAACTTTACAATGTCCATACTGTCCACGACCACCGGACTGTTTTGCATATTTGTATTCCTGATCAACAGGCTTGGTGAAGGTTTCCTTGTATGCTACCTGAGGAGCACCAACGTTTGCCTCTACCTTAAATTCACGGAGAAGACGGTCAACGATGATCTCAAGGTGAAGCTCACCCATACCAGCGATGATGGTCTGTCCTGTTTCCTGATCGGTATGTGCACGGAATGTAGGATCTTCTTCTGCCAACTTGGCAAGAGCTTCACCCATCTTACCCTGTCCAGCCTTGGTCTTAGGCTCGATTGCAAGCTCGATAACCGGCTCAGGGAATTCCATAGACTCAAGGATTACCGGATGCTGCTCATCACAGATTGTATCACCGGTAGTAGTAAGCTTAAATCCTACTGCTGCAGCGATATCACCGGAGTAAACAATGTCTAACTCTTCTCTCTTGTTTGCATGCATCTGAAGGATACGTCCAACACGCTCCTTCTTGCCCTTGGTTGCATTTAATACATATGATCCGGACTTGCAGGTTCCTGAATATACACGGAAGTATGCAAGCTTTCCTACGAATGGGTCAGTCATGATCTTGAATGCCAAAGCTGCGAATGGCTCTTCATCAGAAGCGTGCTTCTCAACTTCGTTTCCTTCAAGGTCAGTTCCCTTAATTGCAGGAATATCTGTAGGTGCAGGCATATACTCAACTACTGCATCGAGTAACTTCTGAACACCCTTATTTCTGTAAGCAGAACCACAGCATACAGGAATTGCTGTACACTCACAGGTTGCTTTACGAAGAACCTTCTTCATTTCTTCTACAGATGGTTCTTCTCCTTCAAGATACATCATCATCAGATCATCGTCTAATTCGCAGATCTTCTCTACCAATTCGTTACGATATTCTTCTGCCTGAGCAGCCATATCTCCAAGGTCGTCGGTAACAGTGATATCATCACCCTTATCGTCGTTGTAGATATATGCCTTCATCTCAAACAAATCGATGATTCCCTTGAAGTCATCTTCTTTTCCGATAGGAAGCTGAAGAACGATTGCGTTCTTTCCTAAACGGGTACGGATCTGCTCAACAGCTCCGTAGAAGTTTGCACCAAGGATATCCATCTTATTGATGAATGCCATTCTTGGTACGTTGTATGTATCAGCCTGACGCCATACATTTTCAGACTGTGGCTCAACACCACCCTTTGCACAGAAGACACCTACGGCGCCGTCAAGTACACGGAGTGAACGCTCTACTTCTACTGTAAAGTCAACGTGACCCGGGGTATCAATGATGTTGATACGATGCTCTAATGCACCCGGCATTGGCTTGGTCTCTTTTTCAAGAGTCCAATGACAAGTAGTAGCGGCTGAAGTAATGGTAATACCTCTTTCCTGCTCCTGCTCCATCCAGTCCATGGTAGCAGTACCTTCATGAGTATCACCAATCTTGTAGTTAACACCGGTATAGTAAAGAATACGCTCGGTCAATGTGGTCTTACCAGCATCGATGTGCGCCATAATACCGATGTTTCTTGTTCTATCAAGTGGATATTCTCTTCCAGCCAAGATTTTTTCCTCCTATTATTATTAGAAACGATAGTGTGCAAAAGCCTTGTTTGCTTCTGCCATCTTGTGCATATCTTCTTTTCTCTTTACAGCTGCTCCTGTATTGTTTGCAGCATCGAGGATTTCGTTTGCAAGACGCTCTTCCTGAGTCTTCTCACCTCTTGCACGAGAAAATGTGGTAAGCCAACGAAGTGCTAATGCCTGGCGACGATCCGGGCGAACCTCGATCGGAACCTGATAGGTAGCACCACCGATACGTCTAGCCTTAACTTCAAGAGCCGGCATAACGTTGTTCATGGCTTCTTCAAATACTTCGAGAGCTGGCTTTCCAGCTTTCTCTTCAACTCTGGCGAATGCACCGTAAACGATCTTCTGAGCTACACCTTTCTTACCATCTAACATGATGTTATTGATAAGCTTGGTAACTACCTTATCGTTGTAAAGTGGATCTGCCAGAACGTCTCTTTTCTGAGTATGTCCTTTACGTGGCACGTTACTTCCCTCCTTAACTAAAATTTTTTGTTAGATCTTCGGTACTCACATGTGTCTTACTAATGTGTTCGTGCAGGTATATTGAAAATCAATTCCCAACACTTTACGTTAGTTTTCGTTTGTGAAATACATTTCATTGCACTAAGCGTAAATTACTTAGCAGCCTTTGGTCTCTTAGCGCCGTACTTAGAGCGAGCCTGCTTACGATTTGCAACACCTGCAGTATCCAATGTACCACGGATGATGTGATAACGTGTACCTGGTAAATCCTTAACACGACCACCGCGAATCAAAACAACGCTATGCTCCTGAAGGTTGTGACCTTCACCCGGAATGTAAGATGTTACTTCGATTCCGTTAGAAAGACGTACTCTGGCGATCTTTCTAAGAGCTGAGTTAGGCTTCTTAGGTGTAGCAGTCTTAACAGCTGTACAAACACCACGCTTCTGTGGAGAAGATGTGTTAACGGCCTTCTTCTGAAGAGAGTTAAAGCTTCTCTGAAGTGCAGGTGCAGTAGATTTCTTAACTGAAGTCTGACGACCTTTTCTTACTAACTGGTTGAATGTTGGCATTGATTTCACCTCCTATTAGAATATATTTTTGCATATTATTACGCATGCTAAAATATTGTATCATATTTTCCCAAATTGTCAAGCAAAAAATAGGACACAGAATCACGCTGATTCTGTGTCCTTATTTATAGAAGCTTTTTATTCAAAATCGTCGAGCACTTCTGCTGTAATCATTTCGTCCTGATCATCAAACATCTCTGCGTCGATTTCTTCTAAGTTGGTATCGAGATCGAGAACTGCATTTGCAGCCACATCACTGTCCAACTTGATATTGCGGTAACGCTTCATACCGGTTCCTGCAGGAATCAGCTTACCAAGGATTACGTTTTCCTTCATACCAATCAATGGGTCAACCTTACCCTTGATTGCTGCTTCGGTAAGAACCTTGGTGGTCTCCTGGAAGGATGCAGCTGAAAGGAATGAGTTGGTAGCAAGAGAAGCCTTTGTGATTCCGAGAAGAATCTGTTCTTCTTTTGCAATTTCCTTTCCTTCTGCCTCGAGTTCTTCGTTCTTTTCGATGAAGTCGAGAGAGTCAACCATGCTTCCCGGAAGGAATTCGGAGTCTCCAGCTTCCTCGATGCGAACTTTCTGAAGCATCTGACGAACGATAACCTCGATATGTTTATCGTTGATATCTACACCTTGCAGACGATATACGCGCTGTACTTCGCGAAGCATGTAATCCTGAACGGCACGAACACCCTTAATCTTTAAGATGTCATGTGGGTTTACAGAACCTTCGGTAATTTCATCACCGGCTTCAAGTACTGCTCCGTCAAGGATCTTGATTCTTGATCCGTAAGGAATCAGATAAGTCTTGGTCTCTCCGGTCTCGTTGTTGGTTACAATTACTTCACGCTTCTTCTTGGAGTCTTTAATAGTTGCAACACCGGCAATCTCAGTGATGATTGCAAGACCCTTCGGCTTACGTGCCTCGAAAATTTCTTCGACACGAGGAAGACCCTGAGTAATATCGCTTCCGGCTACACCACCGGTATGGAATGTTCTCATGGTAAGCTGTGTACCAGGCTCACCGATGGACTGTGCTGCAATAATACCGATTGCTTCACCAACCTGTACGGCCTGTCCGGTAGCCATGTTTGCTCCGTAACACTTCGCACAAACACCCATATGTGAACGGCAGGTCAAAATGGTACGAATCTTAACCTGATCGATCGGATTTCCGTTTGCATCAACACCCTTTGAAAGGATTCTTGCTGCACGGCTTGGAGTGATCATATGGTTCTTCTTGACAATCACATTGCCGTCTGCATCGCAGATGGTCTCACATGAGAATCGTCCTGTAATACGATCCTTGAGGCTTTCGATGGTTTCTTTTCCATCCATGAATGCCTTTACTACCATTCCAGGGATCTCACGATCGGTGCCTTCGCAGCAATCGCGCTCACGAACGATGATATGCTGTGATACGTCTACCAGTCTTCGTGTCAAATATCCGGAGTCCGCAGTTCTAAGCGCGGTATCTGAAAGTCCCTTACGAGCTCCATGCGCAGACATGAAGTACTCGAGTACGTCCAGACCTTCACGGAAGTTTGACTTGATTGGCAACTCGATGGTACGTCCTGTTGTATCAGCCATCAGACCACGCATACCTGCCAACTGCTTGATCTGCTGGTTAGATCCACGGGCACCGGAGTCAGCCATCATGAAGATGTTATTATATTTATCCAATCCATCAAGAAGGGCCTTGGTCAACTCATCATCCGTCTCTTTCCATGTCTCAACAACACCTTTGTAACGCTCTTCGTCAGTTACGAATCCACGTTTGTACTGTGCTGTAATACGGTCTACGGTCTTCTGAGCCTGTTCGATCAATTCCGGCTTCTGTGGCGGCACGGTCATATCTGAAATAGATACGGTCATAGCCGCGATGGTGGAATACTTGTATCCCATTGCCTTTACATCATCCAATACTTCGGCGGTCTTTGTTGCGCCGTGGGTATTGATGACTTTCTCAAGAATTGCCTTGATCTGCTTCTTTCCAACCTGGAAGTCAATCTCATACTTGAGTACTTCATCCGGGTTAGAACGGTCTACATAACCAAGATCCTGAGGAATGATTTCGTTGTAAAGCAATAAGCCGAGTGTGGTCTCTACGAAGCCTTCTACTTCAACCGGCTGCTCATCGCCCGCCGGAGTTGTCATTGCTTTACGATATACATAAATCTTCTGGTGAAGTGTAATCTCACCATTCTCATGTGCAAGCAGTGCCTGGTTCATGCTTCCGTAATGATATCCGAGGACATCAATTGCTTTACATAATACCTTACGGCCTTTTGGCTCTCCATTCTCATCGGTTCCGACAATATCACTCATATCGCGATACCAGATAAAGTCATAGAGACTAATCTTTGCCTTGCCGTTCTTGCCCGGCTCTGCATCCTTTTTGATTTCTTCTTCTGACAGATAGATGTGGTCGCTGACCGCTTCTACCTTTGCATCATCCATATAGTTTGGAAGCTTTCTCATTGTCAGATAGTATCCACCAAGTACCATATCCTGTGAAGGTACTGCTACCGGACCACCATCGGAAGGCTTCAAAAGGTTGTTTGGAGAGAGCAGCATGAAGCGGCACTCTGACTGAGCCTCTACAGACAATGGAAGGTGAACCGCCATCTGGTCACCGTCGAAGTCGGCGTTGAATGCGGTACATACCAACGGATGCAATTTGATTGCCTTTCCTTCTACAAGGATTGGCTCGAATGCCTGAATACCCAATCTGTGAAGAGTAGGTGCTCTGTTCAGCATTACAGGGTGTTCCTTGATTACCTCCTCAAGTACATCCCATACAACATCTTCCTGACGCTCTACCATCTTCTTGGCAGATTTGATGTTGTGTGCTGTTCCGTTTGCGGAAAGCTCTTTCATTACAAATGGCTTGAATAATTCGATTGCCATTTCCTTTGGAAGTCCGCACTGGTAAATTTTAAGCTTTGGCTCTACGCAGATAACGGAACGACCGGAGTAGTCAACACGTTTTCCGAGCAGGTTCTGACGGAAGCGTCCGCCCTTACCCTTTAACATGTCTGACAGAGACTTGAGTGCTCTGTTTCCAGGTCCGGTTACCGGACGTCCACGACGACCGTTATCGATCAATGCGTCAACCGCTTCCTGAAGCATACGCTTCTCGTTACGCACGATGATGTCCGGTGCGCCAAGGTCGAGAAGTCTTCTCAGACGGTTGTTACGGTTGATGATTCTTCTGTATAAGTCATTTAAGTCAGATGTAGCAAAACGACCACCGTCCAGCTGTACCATTGGACGAAGATCCGGTGGAATTACCGGGATTACGGTCATAATCATCCACTCCGGCTTGTTTCCGGATTCACGGAATGCCTCTACCACCTCAAGTCTCTTGATGATGCGGGCTCTCTTTTGTCCGGTTGAGTTTTCCAATTCAGCCTTTAATTCATCGGCTTCTTTGTCAAGGAATGTGTATTCCGGATCAGCATCACGGTCTACCGGTGCACTGAAGTGCTCCAATAATTCGCGGATGGATTCTGCACCCATTCCCACTCGGAACATGTGTGCTCCGTAGGTATCACAGGCGTCCTGATATTCAGCTTCAGTCAATACCTGCTTGTAGCTCAAAGAGGTCTCGCCCGGATCTAATACGATATAGGACGCAAAATATAAGACTCTCTCGAGAATACGTGGTGACAAATCAAGGATTAATCCCATACGGGAAGGGATTCCCTTGAAGTACCAGATGTGAGACACAGGAGCTGCAAGCTCGATGTGTCCCATACGCTCTCTGCGGACGCTGGACTTTGTGATTTCTACACCACACTTGTCACACACAACGCCCTTGTAGCGAATTTTTTTGTATTTTCCGCAATGACATTCCCAATCTTTGGTTGGTCCGAAAATCTTCTCACAGAACAAACCATCTTTTTCCGGCTTTAATGTTCTGTAATTGATGGTCTCAGGTTTCTTTACTTCGCCATATGACCACTCACGAATCTTTTCAGGTGACGCAAGTCCAATCTGAAGTGCGTCAAACTGCATTGCCTGATTTTGATCATTTACAGTTGTAGTTGGCATTTACGGGTTCTCCCTTCCTTAATCTTCATCGTCGTAGCTGTCTTCTGCAAGAAGATCGTCATCATCATATTCAAAATCATCAGATGCGTCTTCGTCTTCAGATGCGACAAGCTCTCCAGTCTCGTCGAACTCCTGCTTCTGGAAGCCATGTTGTTCGAAGGATTCGCTGCTTTCGAATGCGTAATCCTTATCGTTTCCGATTACTGAATTGAAGTCTGTATTTCCGTATTCACTGGTTTCGATGAGTTCAACTTCGTTGCGATCCTCATCAAGTACCTTTACATCAAGTCCCAATGACTGTAATTCTTTGAGCAATACCTTGAATGATTCCGGAATTCCCGGTTCAGGGATATTGTCACCCTTGATGATTGCTTCGTATGTCTTGACACGACCAACCACATCGTCGGACTTCACAGTCAGAATCTCCTGCAAGGTATATGCGGCACCGTATGCTTCCAGCGCCCAAACTTCCATCTCTCCGAAACGCTGTCCACCGAATTGTGCTTTACCACCAAGCGGCTGCTGTGTTACGAGTGAGTAAGGACCGGTTGAACGAGCATGGATCTTATCGTCAACCAGGTGATGAAGTTTCAGGTAATGCATGTGTCCGATGGTTACCTTTCCATCGAAGCATTCACCGGTTCTACCGTCGCGAAGCTGTACTTTTCCGTCACGTGAAATCGGAACACCCTTCCAAAGTGCACGATGTGCACGATTCTCTGAAAGGTAATCCATTACTTCCGGAAGTAAAGTATCTTTGTACTTCTCGTAGAAGATTTCGGTTGTATCTGCCCACTCAGGATTCTTTGCTTCTTCTTTGTCAAATGGAAGATTTACATAATCATTTGCAAGTTCAAGCGTATCCTGAATGTCAATTTCCTTTGCACCGTCAAATACAGGTGTTTCGATATTGAATCCCAATGCTTTTGCGGCAAGAGAAAGATGAATCTCAAGGACCTGTCCGATGTTCATACGGGAAGGTACGCCCAATGGGTTCAATACGATGTCAAGCGGACGACCGTTTGGAAGGAATGGCATATCCTCAACCGGAAGTACGCGGGAAACGACACCCTTGTTACCATGACGACCAGCCATCTTATCACCGACTGAAATCTTTCTCTTCTGTGCGATATAAATACGAACAGACTGGTTGATTCCAGGTGATAACTCATCGCCGTTATCTCTGCTGAACACCTTGGCATCAACTACGATACCATATGCACCGTGTGGAACCTTAAGGGAAGTATCACGAACTTCTCTGGCCTTCTCGCCGAAGATTGCACGAAGAAGTCTTTCTTCTGCAGTCAGCTCGGTCTCTCCCTTTGGAGTTACCTTTCCGACAAGAATATCTCCCGCACGAACCTCAGCGCCGACACGAATGATTCCGCGCTCATCGAGATCCTTGAGTGCATCATCGCCGACACCCGGAACATCACGTGTGATTTCTTCCGGTCCAAGCTTTGTATCACGGGATTCTACTTCGTATTCCTCAATATGTACAGATGTATAAACATCATATTCTACCAGTCGTTCACTCAGAAGGACCGCATCCTCGTAGTTGTAGCCTTCCCAGGTCATGAATCCAATCAACGGGTTCTTTCCGAGAGCAAGCTCACCGTTTGAGGTAGAAGGACCGTCAGCGATTACTTCGCCGGCTTCTACACGCTGTCCCTTAAATACGATAGGTCTCTGGTTATAGCAGTTAGACGGGTTGCTTCGTGTGAATTTCATCAATGCATATTCACGCTTGTTGCCGTCATCTTCGCGTACAACAATTCTGCTTGACTCAGCGAGTTCAACAACACCGCCGGCCTTTGCAACGACACAGTCACCGGAGTCTACTGCTGCCTTGGTCTCCATACCGGTTCCGATAACAGGAGCCTCGGTAACCAAAAGCGGAACGGCCTGACGCTGCATGTTTGATCCCATCAGCGCACGGTTCGCATCGTCGTTCTGCAAGAATGGAATCAATGCGGTAGCTACCGAGAATACCATCTTAGGAGAGACATCCATATAATCGAATGCTGTCTTATCGTATTCCTGAGTTTCTTCTCTGTAACGACCGGATACATTATTACGAACGAAGTGGCCTTCTGCATCAAGCTTTTCGTTCGCCTGCGCAACATGGTAATTATCTTCTTCGTCTGCAGTCATGTATTCTACAATATCGGTTACAACCGGATTCTGTGGGTCAGAATGGTCAATCTTACGATATGGAGCTTCCACAAATCCATATTCGTTGATTCTTGCATAGCATGCAAGAGAGTTGATCAAACCGATGTTAGGTCCTTCAGGTGTCTCAATCGGGCACATACGACCATAGTGTGAGTAGTGAACGTCTCGAACCTCGAATCCGGCACGGTCTCTTGAAAGACCACCAGGTCCCAATGCGGAAAGACGACGCTTGTGTGTCAACTCAGACAACGGGTTGTTCTGATCCATGAACTGTGACAACTGTGAAGAACCGAAGAATTCTTTTACAGCTGCAGTTACCGGTTTAATATTAATCAAACTTTGAGGAGAAATACCTTCAATATCCTGTGTGGTCATACGCTCGCGTACAACACGCTCAAGACGGGAAAGACCAATGCGATACTGGTTCTGAAGCAACTCACCTACGGCACGAATACGGCGGTTACCCAAATGGTCAATATCATCATCATGTCCGATTTCCCATTCCAAATGCATATTGTAGTTTACGGATGCAAAAATATCCTCACGGGTAATATGCTTCGGAATCAAATCTCCGATGTTTCTCTTCATTTCGCTTAAGAGCTCTACCTTATCGGTGAAACGCTCTAAGAGATCCTTCATAACCGGATAATATACAAGCTCGGTTACACCGGCCTGCTTTAATGTGAAATCACGCAATAAGATTTCATCGAGCTCGGTCATCTTCTTTTCAGAAGGAAGGTTCTTTAAAAAGCCCTCGATTTCATCGCGGGTTCTCTTGTCGATAATGTCTTCTTTGAGGACCTTATCGAGATAGTTGATGTAATCCTTTGAAGTAAATCCTGCCTGTGCGGTTGCATCTACCATCAAAGAAGACAATACCTTGACATTTCTGGTTTCGGTCTGAATCCATACTGCCTCAACAGCTGCATTCTGAATGGTATCAGCCAGTTCGCGTGTTACGGTAGTACCGGCTTCCGCAAGCACTTCTCCGGTTGACGGATCAATGACAGTCTCAGCCAGGACATGACCGCGAATACGATTGCGGAGCATCAACTTCTTGTTGAATTTATAGCGACCAACTTTTGCAAGGTCGTAACGACGCGGGTCAAAGAACATTGCATTGATCAAGCTCTCTGCGCTTTCTCTCGTAAGCGGCTCACCCGGACGAATCTTTTTATATAATTCGAGAAGACCTGCTTCATAGCTTCCTTCCGGATACTTCTCCGGATTGATAGAAGGATCCTTTGCAAAAGATGCAAGAATCTTTGGCTCTTCACCAAACATATCAAGGATCTCACGGTTGGTTCCAAGACCCAATGCACGAAGCAATACGGTAATCGGAACCTTTCTGGTTCTGTCTACTCGAACACTGAAAACATCGTTGGAGTCTGTTTCGTATTCTAACCATGCACCACGGTTAGGAATTACAGTGCAGGAATACAGCTTCTTACCCACTTTGTCATGAGTAATTCCGTAATAGATACCAGGAGAACGAACCAACTGGCTAACAATGACACGCTCTGCACCATTGATAACGAATGTTCCGGTCTCAGTCATGAGCGGAAGATCTCCCATAAAGATTTCGTGCTCATTGATTTCGCCTGTTTCATTGTTAAGAAGTCTGACCTTAACCTTCAAAGGTGCTGCATATGTTGCATCTCTTTCTTTGCATTCCGGAATCGTGTATTTCACATCATCTTCACATAATGTAAAATCTACAAATTCCAAGCTCAAGTGACCGCTGTAATCTGCGATCGGAGAAATATCTGCAAATGCTTCTTTTAATCCTTCATCCAGGAACCACTGATAAGAATCCTTCTGGACTTCGATCAGATTTGGCATCTGAAGAACTTCCTTCTGTCTTGAGTAACTCATACGCATGCCTTTTCCAGCCTTGACCGGACGTATTCTGTTTTTCTCCATTCGACGTTTCACCTCTCGTTTTCTAGATAATGTTGATTCATTTTTGCGCAATAACTATATCTTGTGTATCGAATCAACGACGTGCTATCGGGAACACTGATTGTTGCCAAATCCTTTATTTTCAAGCCTTTCCGGCTAAAAAAGGGCATAGCATCGCCTAGTGCACCACAATAGTGCAACCTATACTATACATCAAAACGTTCTCATTTGCAAGTAAAACTTTCAAAAAAAACCACCCGCATAAAGCGAGTGGTTTTGAAAAATCGTTTAAAGTTGAATTACTTAAGAGTAACCTTAGCGCCAACTTCCTCAAGCTTAGCCTTGATGTCATCAGCGGTAGCCTTGTCAGCTGCTTCCTTAACGATCTTAGGAGCGCCATCAACAACTTCCTTAGCTTCCTTAAGTCCAAGACCGGTAACCTCACGAACAACCTTGATTACCTTAACCTTCTCAGAACCTACTTCAGTAAGCTCTACATCGAACTCAGTCTTCTCTTCTCCAGCTGCTGCTCCGTCAGCACCTGCTGCTGCTACTACAACGCCTGCTGCTGCAGATACGCCAAATTCTTCTTCACATGCCTTTACAAGGTCATTTAACTCTAATACGCTAAGCTCTTTAATAGCTGCGATAAATTCTTCTGTGGTCAACTTTGCCATTTTAATTTTCCTCCATTTAAAAATTTTGTTTTTCTTTTATAAAAAGATTATTCTTCGGTAGCCGGAGCTTCTTCAGCTGCCGGTGCTTCCTCTGCAGGAGCTGCCTCTACGGCTGCATCTGCTGCGCCACCCTTCTCTGCGATCTGATTAAGAACACGAGCGAAGTTTGCAATAGGTGACTGTAAGCTTCCAAGTAACTTGGAAAGAAGTACTTCTCTTGAAGGTACGCTTGCGATTGCCTTCATTCCATCAGCGTCATAGTAAGTTCCCTCTACAACACCGGCCTTAATCTCTAACTTAGGAGCCTTCTTAGCGAACTCAGCAAGTACTCTTGCCGGAGCTGTTGCATCCTCAGTTGAAACCGCAAATGCGCTTGGTCCTTCCAAAACATCTCTTAAGCTTTCGAAATCTGTTCCTTCTACAGCACGGCTTACTAAAGTATTCTTGTAAACCTTGTAAGAAACGCCTGCTTCTCTTAACTGCTTACGAAGCTGAGTATCCTCTGCAACGGTAAGTCCACGGTAATCTACAACTACTACAGATGCCGCATCTTTCATTACAGATGAAATTTCATCAACGATTGGCTGTTTCAGTTCAACTTTTGCCACGATTTTTACCTCCTTATAGATTTTTGAGCATATCGCGCAAAGTTTATACAAATAAAAAACCCTCTTTGCCATTAGACAAAGAGGGATAAGCATTCATAAAATCTATGATTCTTAATATTCCTCGGTAGGTATCCATTGGAGTTACGCTTTCTCAGCACCTACTGTCTTCGGCAATATGCTTTGCTATTATAACAACCTGTTGCAATTTTGTCAACAAGTCTTTTGCTTGAATTTTTTGGTCTCGAGTTTCAAATATTCTTACTGAGAAATCTTAACAACGTTAAGCTTCACGCCAGGTCCCATTGTAGATGTAAGAGTAGCACTCTTAATATACTGTCCCTTTAAGCTTGAAGGCTTAGCCTTGTTGATTGCTCCCATAAGAGCCTGGAAGTTGTCGTTAAGCTGCTCTGCTGTGAAAGATGCTTTTCCAACTGGCACATGGATAAGGTTTGTCTTATCCAAACGATACTCAATCTTACCGGCTTTGATATCTTCGATAGCCTTTGCAACGTCCATAGTAACAGTTCCGGCCTTTGGGTTTGGCATTAAGCCCTTTGGTCCAAGTACACGACCAAGACGACCTACAACACCCATCATATCCGGTGTAGCTACAACAACATCAAAATCTAACCATCCGTCGTTCTGAATCTTCGGAATGAGATCTTCTGCACCAACAAAGTCAGCGCCTGCTGCCTGTGCCTCGTCAGCCTTAGCTCCCTTAGCGAAAACCAATACTCTGACTGTCTTTCCTGTTCCGTGAGGTAATACTACCGCACCACGGATCTGCTGCTCAGCGTGACGTCCGTCACAGCCGGTTCTAAGATGAAGTTCAATTGTTTCATCAAACTTCGCTGTGGCATTCTTCTTTACGAGATCGATTGCTTCTGCAACGTCGTATTGAGTCTGCTTATCATATGCCTTAACAGCGTCCTGATATTTCTTTCCTCTTTTCATTGAATATAACCTCCTGTGGTTTTATCGGGAGAGGACCCTCCCACTTCGTAATACTTATTAATAAATATTAGTCTACTACTTCAACACCCATTGATCTGCAGGTTCCTGCGATCATGCTTACAGCTGCTTCAAGAGATGCTGCGTTCAAATCAGCCATCTTGGTGTTAGCGATTTCCTCGAGCTGAGCTCTGGTAATCTGAGCAACCTTGGTCTTGTTTGGTACGCCTGATCCAGACTGAATCTTGCATGCCTTCTTAATAAGAACCGGTGCCGGTGGTGTCTTAGTAATGAAGCTAAAGCTTCTATCTGCATATACAGTGATAACTACAGGGATGATGGTATCACCCATATCAGCTGTCTTTGCGTTGAACTGCTTGGTAAACTCAACAATGTTTACACCATGCTGTCCAAGAGCAGGTCCAACTGGAGGAGCTGGTGTAGCCTTTCCAGCAGGAATCTGTAATTTGATATATCCTTCGACTTTCTTTGCCATTGGAATTGCCTCCTTAATTCATTCGTTTAACATCTGCGAAACTTACTTCTACCGGTGTTTCGCGACCGAACAGCTCTACATTAATTGTAACTGTCTGTTTGTGATGATTCATCGCGGTAATAACACCCGTGGTGTCTTTCCAAGGTCCTGCAAGAATAACAATTGCATCACCTTCTGCAAAATCAACCACAACGGTTTCAGACTTCACTCCTAACGGTCTCATTTCTGCTTCGGTAAGAGGAACAGGTTTGCTTCCAGGTCCAACGAATCCGGTTACACCTCTTGTGTTACGAACAACGTACCAGGTGTCATCGTTCATGATCATATGAATCAGAACATATCCCGGGAACATTTTCTTGGTAACCAGCTTTGGCTTTCCGTTCTTCATTTCGGTCACATCCTCAAGAGGGACGCGTACCTCCAAAATCTGCTGTTCCAAATGTCTGTTTTCAATTGTCTTCTCAATGTTCGCCTTGACCTTGTTTTCATAACCTGAATAGGTATGAACAACATACCAATTTGCCTCTGCCATAAAATAATGCCTCCGTAATTAGAAACTTAAACCAACAAGGAAATTAACGCCATACTGGATCACCCAGTCAAGTCCGGCGATAATCAGTCCTACCACAACCGACACTGCAATTACTGCAATTGTCTGTCTTACAAGCGACTTACGATCTGGCCATACGATCTTGCTGAATTCAGCTTTCAGACCGGAAAACCAGCTAGTCTTTGGAGCTTTTTCTGTTTTTTCACTCATAGTAACACTCCTTCACTTGTGCCGAACTATTTGGTTTCCTTATGCATTGTATGCTTCTTGCAGAATCTACAATACTTTTTGGTTTCCATTCTGTCCGGATGAGTCTTCTTGTCCTTTGTCAGGTTGTAGTTTCTTCTCTGACATTCTGTGCAAGCTAAAGTAATTCTTGTACGCACAACTTCCACCTCCGTTTAAATCATGTTGTCACCCATAAAAATGGGCATAAAAAAAAGACCTATTGTTTCAAGCCATAACAATATAACATGATTTTGTACAGCCGTCAAACATTTTTTGTCTTTTCATCAAAAAAAGTATTCTCCTGATTCTGTTCCTACTATATATAGTAGCAAAAATATAACCTCGACACGATTTCATTACGCATCAAGGTTATATTTTGTTATCCAGCATCATTCCTGCATAGATGGATGAAATATAAGGCGTTGCAAAATTCTTGCCCGGGTTCTTGTATTCCACCACAACTTTGTTTACATAATTCATCGGGTTGACACCCATATCTTCTGCTTCTTTTGCAAGTGCATCACGAAAGCTTGCCAGAATGCCAAAGGTTTCTTCTGCGCGATCCGGCATAATTGCTTCTGCCAGAGTTTCGCGATCCACAAACAGTCTGCCGTCTTCACTCTGCATTAATCCAATGGAATCGAGAATCTCCTGCTTGTTTTGTGCCACGGCACTCATCTCTGTGTAAAGCTTGCGTCCCTGATAAGCAGCCTGACCTTCCGAGTAGCGCTGTGCGGTATCAAGTACCCGATTGTAGCCATCCAGTAATTCCTGGATGTTATCAGCAACCGCATCCGCATTTGCCTTAAAACTGATTAATGTCTGCGCATGATCTTTACTCTGTTGCTTTAAGGTCAGTTCAAAAGCATTATTGATGGTAAATGTATTATTCAGTGAGTGTTCTTCACGTCCATTTAAATAGAAGGTTGAATTTTGTGCAGGCGCCGTCACCTTATTGATTCCAAGCAAATTCATTGCTGCCATGGATTCCGGTGATGCCTCCGGTGCGATATCAAACAGATATGGCTCTGATTCGTGCAGTCCTGTTTGAACGGATGTCAGCTTCAATGCACGCTGACCGCCTCCGGCGTCCTCTACATCGGCCGTAATCTTAAGATTGGAACTGTTCACCAGTCGTGCGAGCTTGTTTAATACTTCGCCGTTTGTCTCACCTGCTGAGACATTATATTGAAATTCATACGATGCGGTATTCGTATTCAGATCAAATGCATAGGAGCCCGGTGTAAAGGACAACGCATCCGCACGCAACGCATTACCGCGGTTTACCTGTGGTGTTGCCAGGCTTTCCACTTCGATTTCAAACTGATTCGTATGATTGTCTTCCGTGCCATCTCCAACATATTCAACTTCAACGGTTTTCTCGTCGGAAGAAACTGCAACTTTCTTTTGGAAGGCTTCAGAAACACCGCCATTGACATCAGTCAAAGAGGCAACAACATTTTGAATTGCCTTAGCACTCTCCTTAATATCAATCGCATAGCGCTTCGCCTCATCCATATTGGAAATCTTGTACAGAGGAGATTCTTTATTGGTTTTTACGATTTGGTTGTAAACTTTGCGCAGATCGCTCTTTTTATGAGAGTCATAGCGCGACGCTTTTTGTGTGCCGTATGTACTGACATAGTAATCATACGCACTATCAATCTTAGCCATATTCGATCCCCTCCTTTCTTCCTTGAAATAATGCAGACCGCACCGGGGCTATAATAAGTCCATTTATACATTTACATTATAACGCACGTCCTGATGGCGTGCAACCACTAAATAAATTATTTTGTCTGACAAATTGCCCACATATTGTGTTTTTTCTAAAAACAGCCGCATCGATTTTCCTCGAAGCGGCTGTAATTTTGCTAATATACTCTGGTTTTTTCGTCTTCAGACGCAATATCTTCCTCAGACATATACTTACGAAAAGTCTTTTCCATCAACATGCTGATGATAAGAGTCAGGATTGCAGGCACAATAAACATAGCCGCAAAAGTCAACGGCCAAATCAAATAGCAGCCAACAATAACAGCGACAGTAATCACCAGCTGTACAAACGATTTTGGCAGATTCGCAATGCCAATGATCAGCGAATTCTTAATTGCCACACGCGCTTTGTCATCAAAACGGGCGATGTAGGCAAATAAATTAATCGACCACATAACACAGAATAATGCCATTACAACAAAAATCCAGCTAACAGGACCGATTTTTGCATCATACAGATATGCAGATACCACATAAGTATCAAACAGCATCAGCAAAAAGAATCCCATGCTGACCATACCGGCTAAAAAGGCCGGCTTAAAGCTGTTGCGAAAGCCATTCCAGAATTCGCGGAAACAATATCCCTGAC
Organism: Agathobacter ruminis; assembly: GCF_002735305.1. Classification (GTDB taxonomy): domain Bacteria; phylum Bacillota; class Clostridia; order Lachnospirales; family Lachnospiraceae; genus Roseburia; species Roseburia ruminis. The sequence continues at coordinate 1,211 of NZ_PDYG01000123.1, read as the reverse complement.
TTCGTCTGATATTCTTTACTGTCACATAATAGAGTGCACTGGAAGCCGGTCCCACCAATACCATAAGAGGGATCAACAGCGGCATCAACAAATAATTCGCTGCAGATACGCACATAAATACAATTGTAATAGACGGAACACAACATATAAACCAGCAAAAACTGATCACGACGCAATCAATAATTTTGCTTAATCCTCTGAAAAAACGGTTGTCGGCATTAAAAATCTGATCCATAAATCTACCTCTTATATTTTTCAAAAAAAAGCAGTACGCAATGTACTGCTTAATGAAAGTGCCTAGTTCCGGAATCGAACCAGAGACATAAGGATTTTCAGTCCTCCGCTCTACCAACTGAGCTAACTAGGCACGAGTTGCGGGAATAGGATTTGAACCTATGACCTTCGGGTTATGAGCCCGACGAGCTTCCAGACTGCTCCATCCCGCGATATTTATTTTTGCTTTCAAAAGAAAGACGAACCTGTGACCCTCTGCTTGTAAGGCAGATGCTCTCCCAGCTGAGCTAAGATCCCAGAGCTTTTTAATTGAAACGACCCAGACGGGACTCGAACCCGTGACCTCCGCCGTGACAGGGCGGCGCTCTAACCAACTGAGCCACTAGGCCATATGCTTTTTTGAATGGACCATCGGGGACTCGAACCCAGGACCGACCGGTTATGAGCCGGGTGCTCTAACCAACTGAGCTAATGGTCCGAATTTGCCGACTACTCAAAAAAATAAATGACTCCAACGGGAATCGAACCCGTGTTACCGCCGTGAAAGGGCGATGTCTTAACCGCTTGACCATGGAGCCATATATTGATTACTCTTACGAGTAAAACCGAAGCAATGTGCAGCAGATTTACAGTCTGTCCCCTTTGGCCACTCGGGAATCTGCCCATAACAATTAATTTATTTAATTGTAAAGCCGATGATCGGACTCGAACCGATAACCTGCTGATTACAAATCAGCTGCTCTGCCAATTGAGCCACATCGGCATAATATTGTACGCTGATTTGTAATCAGCAACTCTGCCTATAATTGACTCGTTTCACTCATCAATTATCGTGAATTGAGCCACATCGGCGTACTACTATGTGCTGATTTGTAATCAGCAATACCACTTAAATTGAGCCACATCGGCATCAACTTAATGGGACCTACAGGGCTCGAACCTGTGACCCTCTGCTTGTAAGGCAGATGCTCTCCCAG
>NZ_PDYG01000122.1 GCF_002735305.1 Agathobacter ruminis | reverse complement strand
GATCACTTGAATCACATCCCCCACTTCAGCGTTTTTGCGGATTTTTTCAAACGATGAATACGTTCCCACCACATACTTCTTCCAGTACTCTCCAAAATTATTGGAACCAGAGCATCTCAACCACGAGGTTGTGCAGGCATACTTTCTTGCGGTTCCATGATAGAACCATTTTTTGTTTGTCTCTATAATATTTCCATTTGTTTTATCCTTATATGATTTT
>NZ_PDYG01000121.1 GCF_002735305.1 Agathobacter ruminis | reverse complement strand
GACATATTTGAGGATACGAATACCCTCCAAACAAGTATTTAAATTATAGTTTTCTATGGAATCAATGTCAAGAGTGAGAAAAAACACAGAGAGATTGATCTCGTGGCTGACGCGTTAAAAGTGATATAAAACTTAATGCAAAATCAAAACAGATGGTGCCCGATGTGGTGCCTGGTCGTAATCGCAAAACGCAGAAAGCCCGTAAAATAAAGACTTTTTAAGGAGATATAAAATATTATGAAACTCATTTTGTTATTTCACTTAGCAAACGGAGTCTGAACCCGGGTATCCCTTAGACTGAGGAGTACATAATATCAATAAATG
>NZ_PDYG01000120.1 GCF_002735305.1 Agathobacter ruminis | reverse complement strand
GAAAAAGTTGAGAAAACAAATATTATGTTGGGGATTCATAATCATACTTGTCGGTAACTGCTTTGCCTGCTCTACAGTAAAAGAAGAAGCTCGTTCTCAGACAAATAGTTTGCATGGAAGCGATGTTTCAGAAACTGCAATGACGGAAGAAACAGAAAACCCGGATGATTATTATATTGTGCAAGGACATAAAATTCCAATATTGAAAATGGATTATTCTGCAATTAAACAGTTGCAAGAGTCGTGCTATTTTGATTGGATTCA
>NZ_PDYG01000119.1 GCF_002735305.1 Agathobacter ruminis | reverse complement strand
AAGAGATACTTATCTTGTGCGTTTAGAATTGGCAGATAGCGATGAAGAAGCATTAGAGCAAACAAAAAAAGAACTCGAAGAATTTATAGGGACAGATGAGGAATGCCTGATTTGGTATGCTCTTGCTGATACACAGTGGAAGATAGGACGCCTTTGCGATGAAGTAAAAGGAAAAGCCTTTGAATTTTTAGCGCAAAATGGTGGCGAAGACCTTTTTGAAGGGCGTGACCGGAAAAAATGGGTGACCATACTGAAAAAGTTAGAAGACAAATTGAATAGCCCTATGAAGCCTTATAAAAAGATAAAGAAATTTGAGCAATTAGAATTG
>NZ_PDYG01000118.1 GCF_002735305.1 Agathobacter ruminis | reverse complement strand
TGTTTGCGTGGAAAAGACAGTGCGGAAGAAGTGCAAATAGTTGAAAGAACAACCTCAATCAAAGAAGCTGTGCGCGGCTTTGCAGAGAATCTTGCTTCCGAAATGCCGTGTGTGAGGCATGGCAGAGGGTAGCGGAGCTGGAGGCGGCGGAATGCACAGGAGGGGGCGCGGAAGGGATGCGAGGAGAGGCGCGAGATGTAGAAAAGAGGGGTGTGGGGATAAATGCTGAGGGAGGAAAACGAGAGTCAGATGATGAGACGTAGAAGATATGAATCAGGATGCAAAAAGTCCATTGAATTTCCGCCGAATCTATTATATTATAATGGTAACAGTACCCGACACGCCTCTTAACAATGCGGACCACGTCGGGTCATTTTAATTTAGGGAGTTTTTTATGTTAAAGCAACTTCAACCATCTATGTCTATAGATGATCAAATCAAAAATTTAAAATCCATTGGTCTATCAATCCCTGATGAAGAATATGCTCGCCGTTTTCTAAATGATGTTTCCTATTATCGACTAATTAAGGGATTCAGCATTGGATTAAAAGAAAAAAATGGCAATTATCATGATGGAGTTTCTTTTGAGCAGATTGTATCGTTATATCTTTTTAATGCAAAACTACGTCAGTTATTGTTTTCCAAAATCGAAATAATTGAAATCAATCTCCGGACACGATTATCTAATCATATGTGTGAAAACTATGGCGTTCTAGGCTATAAAAATCCATCTATTATGCCAAGCGAAGAGTATCATGCTTCTCTGATGAATGATGTTAATCGAGAAATAAAGCGAAATTCCCGTTCTCCTTTTATAAGGAATTTCAAGGACAACTATGAAAATGGCGATATTCCATTTTATGCTTTGGCTGAAACTTTAAGTTTTGGCAGGCTATCTCGCCTTTACAAAAACCTAAATACAGACGACAAAGCAACCATAGCCAATTTATATAATCTCAAATACTCTTATTTAGAGAGTTGGATTGAGACAATTGCTTATGTTCGAAATCTCTGTGCCCACTATGGCAGATTATATAATGTTAAACTTACCAAAACACCGAAGCTTTACAAATCTGACCGTCTTGCAAATATTGGTAATCAACGTATATTTGGCGTTATATGCTGCATGAAGTATCTAATTTCTGACAAAAGAGAATGGAATGAATTTGTTGAAAATTTAGATACTCTCGTTTCCAAATATCCATATGTGAACATTCATCTTATGGGATTTACAGAGAACTGGAAATCTCATTTACTTTATGAATTAGAGGAAGATGTCGAGAACTAACTCTCGCATCTTCTTTTTTATACCCATAACCAACGCAAAAAAATAGCTACTCATGCCATATTCACCTTTTTGTCCATGTGTTTCTTTCTAACCAACAATATAATGCATACCACTGCGCCTAAAAATCCGATTAAAGCAATCCCTATCGGAATCAAATCGCTAAAATGCTTTCTATACGGCACCGCACCATTCAAGTTCGGTTCAATCGCAGATTCATCAAATACCTGATTCATTTGTTGAAAGAATTCATCCACCTGATAAAAATGATTCGACTGAATGCCATCGTACGCTTCTGACATTCGCGGCATAATATATTCAGTTTCTGAGGTTACGATATATACCAGCTGCATATGATACATATTTGCATAGGTAAAACGAATCTGTTCAATCTGCCCTTCCAATGTTGTTTCAGAAATCAGTTTTTCGAGTGAATCATAGGTAATTGTATCACTTGGAGTTTCGTTATATAATCCTAATTCCGCAAAAACCAGTGTTCCATTTTCCGGGATTAGCACCAAAGATGCCGGTGTTCCATCCTCCATTTCACACGGGATTTTGACACTATAATCTTCGTCCATCAAGCTTTGGAAATTCGACTTCTCTTTATACTTAGTGATAATCAGATTTGCCAAATCATATTCAATATAGGCATTTTGAAGGTCATAATTTTTTATTTTCGTATGGCGCTCATCTACTTCAGATACAAAAGTCGACTCACCCTCATTTTGGATTTTGATTTCATTTTTTACAATTGTTTCGAATTCAGCGATTGAAATTCCTGTTGCATCCTCAATCGTATCATATGGCAATTCAGCCGCCTTCACACCGTCTCGCACCCCGAACACCGTCAGCAAAACTGTCAGCATCACCACTGTCATTGCATAGCGCACTAGTCTACTTTTTCTCCATGTTAAAGACCGTTCCATCATATTTCCTTCCTCCATACCCATTTACAACTTGACTGTATCTCAGTATCTTTTCACTACCCGATTCCAACGGATCATAAATCCACAAATAATTAACTGGCGATATTTCACATATTTACCATAAATATTGTAACAGTCTTTATTCAATAAGACCATGCTTAATTCCCCTATTCAGCACTTTTTTCAGTTCTTCGCCTTGCCACGCCCAGTACTTCTCCTCGCCTCCTCCAGCTCCGCCGCCCTCTGCCATGCCTCACACGATAGGCGCGGAAGCTTAGATTCTCCAAAGCCGCACAAGCTTCAAGAGGTTGTACTTTCACCGATTTTGCACTTCGACAAACTGTCTTTTCGTC
>NZ_PDYG01000117.1 GCF_002735305.1 Agathobacter ruminis | reverse complement strand
CTTTAATGAATAACTTTGGAAGATATGTTGGTAACGCTATACCAGGAAACATATCTTTAACGAATTGAGAGGTATATGTATATCGTTCGTACTCGTTATGAGCGGTCATTCGGAATGCTTCGCATTCCTCATGAAGCGCTGTCGCGCTATACATTCAAATTTATAAATGCTTACGGAAGCAAGCTTCCGACACATTTAAAATTTTCATATATACCGCTCATAACGAGGTCAAGCAAAAAAGAGCGCAGGGTGGATGCCTTGGCACTAAGAGC
>NZ_PDYG01000116.1 GCF_002735305.1 Agathobacter ruminis | reverse complement strand
CATGCATCCTGCAAAGTCGAAGGCAAAATCGTAGGCGAAATCGCTGGAAACGGCTTTTGCTTCGGAATTCCTCTGGGCTCGGGGTGATATCTTTTCCGTTTTCATCCAATATTTCCAGAATTCTGGTTGTCCTGATACATCCGATTGTTTGAATAAACGGCCATTCTTTTTCCGTTTTAGAAAGATATGACACATCACTGCAGACAACGCATCTGTTCCAGCAGGGCATTGGCAATGCAGGCTGCCACAAAGGATTTTCCTGTACCAACGTCGCCCCAAAGCAAAAGGCCAAGGTTTTCCGTCTTGACCTTTCTCCATTCCGCAACATATTTCTTTGCCCATCTGATCGTGTCTGTTTCCTGCGCTGTATCAAACCGCCAATCTAACAGATGCCGTTCCTGGATCCCTGTAGATTTCATCCGCTGGATCTGAATCATCTGTTCCCTGGCTTCCGCCTCCTCTTTCTCCCGGCGCATTTCCTCCTGCTTACATTTGCATACACAGGACAGCGTGCGTATCTTTCCGAGGAACATCTTCCTGCACTGTACCGGCGTATGGCATTTTTCGCAGTAAAGCAGTCCGTCTTCAGACAGATATTCGCCATCGTTCGGCTCTGTCTTTGTCTCAAGCCGATCCAGGAACCCTTCCAGAAACTCCTTCATAAGCCTGAATTATTCACCGATATACGGTGAAGACGGCTAAAAGCCGCATGTTTACTGTGAATC
>NZ_PDYG01000115.1 GCF_002735305.1 Agathobacter ruminis | reverse complement strand
TTTCATTAATACCGCTTAACTGAGATAACTGCTTTTGATTAATATTCCTCTCATTCATTAAGTTAAGTACCTTTTCATTCCATGCCATGGCTCCTACCTCCTTTTCATAGTTCAAATTATAAATTGCATTTTTGCAATTGTCAATTCTTTTTCAGGAATCTCACCAAGATATAGTATGTTATATCAAAATGTAGAGGAATATATTGTGGATACACCAAATAACAAGCCCTCCCAAGTATGTCAAAGGACAAAATACTACTTCTGCTTTTGACAAACCCGGAAGGACTTGTTTTATGTTAATCAAGACCACTTAAGGATAAGTGTCCTAAATCCAATATTCATTTTTTAGAAATTTGTCGACCTAGGGATTCTCTAACTTTTAAAACTATAACTATAATCAACTTGTTGCTTCATTATTCGGGCACCAAAACGGGCAACACGAAGGCACCATTATCGTGTTGCAACCGCATTTGCGCCGCCTTCCGTGGCGGCGCATGCCTATAAACATCAAAACTCATTTTTATT
>NZ_PDYG01000114.1 GCF_002735305.1 Agathobacter ruminis | reverse complement strand
GATCACTTGAATCACATCCCCCACTTCAGCGTTTTTGCGGATTTTTTCAAACGATGAATAGGTTCCCACCACATATTTCTTCCAGTACTCTCCAAAATTATTGGAACCAGAGCATCTCAACCATGAGGTTGTGCAGGCATACTTGCTTGCGGTTCCATGGTAGAACCATTTTTTGTTTGTCTCTATAATATTTCCATTTGTTTTATCCTTATATGATTTT
>NZ_PDYG01000113.1 GCF_002735305.1 Agathobacter ruminis | reverse complement strand
AAAAAGAGGAATTGCAATTTTATTGGTATTATTTTTTGCTGTTACATCAGTGCACCTAGGTATGAATCGTGTCAATGCGAATAACCATAAGGATACTCAATTCAATTTTTATTTTCATAATTACTTTGATCATACTGAAGGAAGAAGAAAAACAGATGATTCTTCCTCTTATATGAAGTGTAAAGAGTTGAGAGACAATGCTTCCTATACTGCCTATGTTTATGGATCAAATGAAACTACTGGCAATTTTGCAGAAGATGTTTCACAAGGATATCATTATTTATTTAAGCGGGGAACACATCATTTTATGAGGAATTGGGTTTATGAAGAGAATTTAAAATATGCGGTGATTTATGCTAATCAGAATACACCATTTCCAACTTTTCCTAAGGGAGTTTGGAGCCCGGATAGTGTTCCAGAACGATAATATGTAGTTCTGTGAGTTATATATGGGTGAGAAGAATGAAAAAGTTGAGAAAACAAATATTATGTTGGGGAT
>NZ_PDYG01000112.1 GCF_002735305.1 Agathobacter ruminis | reverse complement strand
GCACTCGATCATCGTAACCCAAAAAAATATAAATGATCTCTTTATATGTGCGCATACAAATGCACGACATAGCTATTCATTTAAGAAATTTCGGGAAGACGCATCTGATATTTGGGGAGAAACTTGTAAATATCGCATTTTTCATTTTAAGTAGGGGATTTGATTGTGAAAATAAAGAAAAATAGAATGATTGTTTGGGCTGTGTTGGTGCTTGCCTTGCTGGCGGTTGCCGGATTTTATGGATATCGACAATGGTATCGCCGCTTAAATGTAGAAGAGATTGAAGTATTCTTTGAGGCGTACAAGGATGTGGACTTGACGCAGGAACATGTGGATGAGATTAACAGCCTGTTTGATCAAATTGCAAATGGAAAGATAAAAAATGATTGGTGGACAGGAAGAATGCATATAGCTGACTTAAATGATAATCAGCAATATGGAGAACTTTTTAATATACATGTGCGTTATGAGTGGACAAGGAAATGGACCGGAAATGATTATAAGGTCTCTTTTTCCATTGATTATTCAAACTTGGATGAGGATGAACAGGTGTTTTTCGCAGAAGAGGGAATGAATGAGGTGGATGAACTGTTCCATGAGGAGGACACCGATAAGAAATGTGCGCGTGGCGTAACTTTGTGTGGATGTACTTATGGCATGTCTTATGATGCGATTGCAAAGATTGCGAATAAGCTGAAGGTATATGCGTATATCGAGGACCAAAATGGGCATGTCAGCAAGCGACAATTGACGGTTTGTGCAGATGATTACAAAGTTGGATATGAAGCTTATGAAGGTGAAACATATGAGTCGTTTCTAAGTTTGTTTAAACCAAATCCGTATGAATAGGTCTGCAGAATAGAAGGAAGTAATTATGAATCAAAATATTAGATTAGTGGATGTATCAAAATTATATGGGACATCAGGTGGTGGATTTCCGGCACTCAAACATGTCAATCTGACAATCCCAAAAGGAGAAATATGCGCCATAGTCGGTGCAAGCGGAGCCGGGAAAACGACATTGCTCAATGTCATGAGCTGCCTTACGGATGTGACCGAGGGCGAAATCTTTTTTGACGATACGGATATTACCAAAATGAATGGCAAAGAAGCGTCTGATTATCGATTACACAATATCGGCTTCGTATTTCAAAAGTATCAATTGATGCCGACTTTAAATATCCATGATAATATTTGTCTCCCGTATGTTTTGGCAAAAGAATCGGTGGATGAAGCGTATGTGACGCAGCTTGTTCAAAATCTGGGGATAGAATCAGAATTGGAAAAAATGCCGGATCAACTGTCCGGCGGACAGCAACAGCGAGTTGCCATTGCAAGAGCTTTGGCATTAAAACCGAGTGTGATTTTTGCAGATGAGCCAACCGGAAATCTGGATTCACAAAATGGATTCAAGACGATGGATTTGTTGATTTCGTGTGCAAAAGAACTGGGACATACTTTGGTTTTTGTGACACATAATGAGACACTTGCAGCAATGGCAGATCGCAAAATCGAGATTGTAGATGGGGAAATAGCGTGATTAAAAAAAGTTTTCGACCGAATCGTAAATATATGATTTGGGCAATGATAACAGCTTTCATAGCGACTCTTATTTTTATTGCATTTGGTGTAATTCTCGAATCTTATCGCAATAATCAACTGGATCAAAGCATTGATCTCTACGGTAGTTATCATTTTTGTTTCCATGGATTAACGGACGAACAAATCGATTATGTGAATCATCATGATGCGGTTGAGCAAACCGCGCTTGTGCGAAACATAGAAACAATTGGCAAAGATTATGTTTGTAATTGTATGTGTGTGAATGAGTCATTGTTTGATATCTCTGAATACCGGATGGTCGAGGGGAGATTTCCACAGGCTGCCAATGAGGTATTGGTGCCGAGGTGGTTTTTGGAACAACGAAGTCATTCTGAGAATCCTCAGGTTGGTGATGTCATTGAGATGATCGACCCGATCAGCGGTGAGAATGAACCGAAAGTAGTATCCGGAATTGTTTGCAGTGGGTATAGCAATATACGCTTAACAGCACACCATGGGACGAGCGTGTTTTTTAATGAGGATACCATACAATGGCCGGGGGAAGTGAATGTATTATATGTACGGCTCAAAGGGACAGATTTTAAAGAGGACATTGTAAGCAGTCTTGTACCGGGTTTTACATATGAATCTGAGACAATTACCTGCGACAGCAATGACGAAATTCTTTATCTGGAAGGAATCACCAAAGATGGAAAGCGCAATATGCTTCGCTATCTGGGGGGATATCTTGCAATTATGATTGTGACGGTATTGCTCAGCGCAATACTGATTCGCAATGTGCTGCGCGTCATGATGCAAAAAATGCATGGCATTTTTGAAATTTATTTTGTGCTCGGCGCAAATATGAGTGAAATCAATCGAACCTTTATCAAAGTGCTCTACACATATTGTTTTTGCGGAGAATTGCTTGGAATGTTGCTTGGCCTAACAATCGGCTTGGGCGCTTCCGGACTGCTTGGATTTACCTTATATGTTCCGGTTAAGATGATTGCAGTATCTTTGATTTTGGAAGCACTGTTCTTTTTTGTCATTTTACTTCGTGTAAAGGAATATAACCGAAATATCAGATTGACCGGAGCGCGTACCATCTTTCGCGGAAAACATTTTATGTTTGTGCGATTTGCGCTGCGCAATTTTATGACTTATCATCTCAAAAAAGTCGTGAATATTCTGGCGATTGCAGGTTGTGTTGTGCTTTTGTTTGTGGTGAGTCTGGTGGTAAAGGACCAGACGAAGCAACAGGATAATAATGACTCATATGATTACTACTTGCAGATGGATCTTTATGGTGTTGTGGACGCATCCACCTATCCGGCTGAATATGAGAATCTGTTAAGCAAATGGAAGAACGTGCGCGATTATTGCATTTCAAAGGGGCATATCCCATATTATGATGCCTTTTTCGTAGATCATTATGATATTACGAAACAGAACATGTCCAAAGAGTTGCAACATACCTATGCGCGAACTGCGCAAGGCGCTGCAGCGCTCGCGCGTACCAATGCATCCTTTCAATGCAAACTGGCGATTATGGCAATTGGTCCGGAGGCAGTCGCTGAGATGGGAATGGATCCGCTGCCGGAGCATGGAGCGATTCTGTTGAATCGCATTACGGGGAAGCACAATATGGAAGGCAGCCTTTCCGGTATGGAGGGCGCCGTCATCAAAAAAGAAGCATTGCGTACGGAGGGAGAACCGGATGAATTCGGAAATCCTAATTATATCGATGTGGAATTTCAAATCTGTAATCTTGCAGACAATATTCCGGTTTATCCGATGCTGGAAGAAGATACCCTATGCCTTTTGATCGATATTAATGAGTATCTGTATCTGTACGGGCATGATTATGCATCATCATTTTATCTGAAACATCTGACAGAGGAAGAAGTAAATGAAATACAGGGGATGCTTACGGATCAGACACATATCCGATTGTTGAACCAGCATGAAGTTTTGGATGATATCACGCATGTTCATCGATTGATGTGGTATGGAATGATGACCATGTTTATTTTGGGAATTCTATTCGTATACAGCAATATGCAATTGCAAAACATCTATGAATTTGATTCCCGCAAAAATGAATTTGCACTGCTCAATGCCATGGGTATTTCTCCGAAAATGCTACAAAGATTAAAGTCGCTGGAAACTGCTTTTGCAATCCTGTTTGGATGGCTGTTGGGATTGTTATTATGTCAATGTCTGAATTTTGTTTTGTATCACTATGTGATTGTGGAGGATGAATGGATCCGATTGGAAGTGATATGGCAAAGCGCAGTTTTGATTGGTGCTGTTTCGATCATCATTATGCTTGTGAGCGCAGTGAAAAACAAATCGTCAAAAATTGATTGGATTTTAAAAGAATTGTAAAGACAAAATAGGCGAAAAGTCATATAATAGTAGTACAGTGACCAAAAAGTTAGTGCTATGATTTTGTATGGGGCGGTTATATGAAAATTAGAGAACAGATTGCATTATGCAGCGGTGCGGACGAGTGGAACACGAAAGCGTTTCCCAAGGAGAACATCCCATCGTTTCGCATGAGTGACGGACCAAACGGCCTTCGTATTGACAAAAAGCCGGCGACTTGTTTCCCGACAGCAAGCATTGCAGCCTGCTGTTTTGACACAGATTTGATGGAGCGCTACGGGTATGAGCTTGCGCGAGAAGCGAAAGCAGAGAATGTCGGCCTGATTCTGGGGCCGGGAGTCAATATCAAGCGCAATCCTTTATGTGGGCGCAATTTTGAATATTTTTCTGAAGATCCGCTTGTCTCGGGATATCTGGGAGCGGCTGTGATCCGAGGAATACAGAGTACGGGAATCGGTTCCTGTCTGAAGCATTTCGCTTGTAATAATCAGGAGTATTATCGCATGACATCGGACAGTCTGATCGATGAGAGGACTTTGCGTGAAATCTATCTGCTCCCGTTTGAAGTAGCGGTTAAGGAAGGCCATCCGCGTGCGGTCATGGGGGCATATAATAAGCTGAACGGAACCTATTGCTGTTCCAACAAGTGGCTGTTGACAGATGTATTGCGTAAAGAATGGCACTACGAAGGCGCCGTAATTACTGATTGGACTGCAGTCGAGGATCGAACCGATGCATTTTTTGCAGGCTGTGATTTGGTGATGCCGGGTGGCAATGCTTATGGCGAGCGTGAGGTTCTGCGCAATATTGCAAACGGAACATTGCCGAGGGAAAAAGTGACCCGTTCGGCGCGGCGCGTTGCACGAATGGCGCGCAAAGCCCAAAAGGCTCTGATACAGGCGCATGTAGATTCGCGCAGCCAGCATGAAATTTCACACCAGACAGCTCAAAAAGTGGCAGAAGAAAGTATGGTTCTGCTGAAGAATGCACATCATATTTTGCCGCTTGACGGACTTGAAGAAGTTGTTTTTCTCGGGAAAATGGCCGAAGAGATTCGATATCAGGGCTCCGGAAGCAGTCGTGTGACTCCGACAAAGCTTGAACAGGTAACTAATCTTTATCCGCAGGTGCCATATGCGCCGGGATATGATGCAAACGGAGATACGGATGATGCGCTGATTGCGGAAGCGGTTGCATTGGCACAAAAAGCAAAAACAGTGATTCTGTTTGCAGGATTGCCGGATATCTATGAGTCGGAGGGATATGACCGTGCGAATATGAAGATGCCGGATGGGCATAATCGTCTGATCGAGGAAGTTGCGAAAGTTAACCAACGCGTCATTGTGGTGTTGGAATGCGGTTCGGCGGTGGAAGTCCCATGGGCTGATGATGTGGAGGGCATTCTCTATGCCGGGTTATCTGGGCAGGCTGGAGCAAAAGCAATCATGCGAATTCTGCTTGGAGAGGTGAATCCGTCCGGAAAACTTGCAGAGACCTGGCCGATGCATTATGAGGATGTGGTGACAGCCGGCTATTATGGAAAAGGTCATCGCAATGCACAATATCGTGAAGGAATCTATGTGGGATATCGCTATTATGAAACCGCGGGTGTCCCGGTGCGATTCCCATTTGGATATGGACTGTCATATACGACATTTGCCTATAGCAATCCGAGGCTTGACCGTATTTCAAAGACTTTGACCGTTACGGTGAAAAATACAGGAAAATGTGCGGGAAAAGAGACATTGTTCCTGTTTGTCAGTCATCTGTTCAAGGACTGCTACCGGCCAAAGCGTGTCCTGAAACATTTCGAAAAAGTGGATCTTGAAGCAGGAGAACGAATGGACGTTGTCATTCAGTTAGATGAACGTGATTTCGCTATCTGGGATCATGGATGGATTGTCGATGAAGGATACTATCTGTGTGAGGTGACGGGAAGCCCGCTTGAGACAGGAACCGTCTTGAAGATTGAGGCAGATCTGGATATGTTGGACCGTGTCAATGTAGGCAGCAAGTGGCAGGTACGCCAGCAGGCAGATGCCATGAGACCGACGCATGAGAGCAGAAACAGTGATGCTTTTTCGAAACTTGCAAACTGGTATCGCAATCCGGTCGGGGCTCCGTCCGAGCAGGATTTTTTGACTTTGTACAAACAATCGCTGCCGGATATAACGGCAAACGCTGCTTTTGATATCAATACCAATTTCGAGGATTTGCTGGAAGAATCCCGTGTATTTCGCAAATTGTTTGATGATTTCGAGCAGAAAATGGCGGATGAGTTGGGACGCGATTCGGCTGAATACAAGGGAATGGTTGCGATGGCAAAACAGAGCCCGCTTCGTGCCCTGCAGAATAATCAAAAGTGGAAACATCATCGTGCCCAGGCCTGTGCGGATCTGGCAAACCGAAAATATTTGTCGATGATCAGGCACTTCTTCTCATAATTCCATCAAACAAAATGACATAGAATCTGCCAAAAAAAGGAGCTGTAGATAACAGCTCCTTTTTTGACAGATTTGCGAAAATAAAAAAGCCAACAACCCCTGCGTTTCGCGTCGCAGAAGCCATCAGCTCTATAAACAATTTCTTCACTTGAAAGCAATCATACAGTATTTTGCGCCCGGATGCAAGGAATTTTTTAAAAAATTTAAAAAATAGGAACAATTTGCTATTACCAGAAGGAAAGTGCCTGCCCAAATTGTAACAAAACATAGCGTAATATGTGTAAAATCGCTATAATAGATAATTGTAGAGGAGAAAAAGAAAATTATGATTGGATCGACACAATTTACGAAGAAATTATTGCTGATTATGCTTGCAATTTTTGCGGCAGTCATTTTTTTTGATATTTTTGCATGGATTCGCTTTTCTCAAAAGCAGAACCTTTATGCGCAGGTGCAGGCTGAGGCGCAGAACGCCGGATTTGCAAAAGAATATTATGTCTGCGAAAGAAAGAATCCGATTGTGCTTGAGAATGTGGAATATTTACAATTCCATGCACATCGCGCCGACAGTGGAGAGGGCGAATATGACGCGGATTTCATTGTGCGTGCGGATGCGTCTTTTTCGGACAATGCCGGCGGGCAGGATGATAAATTGATTTTGTTTGGAAAAGATGTCAAAAACATCGGGGACTATACACAGATTGAGGTTTATCGTCTGGATGATTATCTGCAATACAGTGACAACGGATGGGGTGTCCGCGCACTGATCATTACCTTGCTGGTCGGATTCCTGGAAATGATGACGATGGTTTCGCTGATGATGTTTACGATGTGGAATCGGAGAAATCGCGCAAAATAATTAGTCGACCAAATCGCGATAAGCATGGTATAATCTTCTTATATAATACAAAAAGGGAATGGGTTTAAATGGATTTCAAAAAGCAAAAACAGGAGAAAATCGAATTTTTCTTGGATCAGGCAGAACAGTATGATTTTAGCAGAGAGCATGCGAAAGCCATGATTTATTACATTCGTGCGGGGCTGCTGGGGGATGAGCGCGCAATCCGCATTGTTTGCAATAATGTCAAGACGGGATACGGTCTGTCATACAATTACGATGAGTTTTTTCGCTGTATGAAAATCGGTGCGGAAAACTATCGAATTGCCGATGCGATGTATGAACTGGGCGTGTGCTACAGCAGCGGAATCGGCACCGAAAAGAATGAAGCCGAGGCCATGCATTGGTTTTCGGAGGGCGCAATGGCAGGAAGCAAAGCGGCAAAGCGTTCACTGCGTACATATAATTATGATTTAACTATCACGCAGTATGATGAATTGTCTCCGTTTGCAATGCTTGTTCGCACCTCGGTGTTCGTCAATGAGCAGGGATACAAGAACGAGTTTGATTTCATCGATGAAAATGCACATCATTTTGTAATCTTCGATGGCAAGAAACCCGTAGCGACAGCGCGTGTTTACTTTGATGCTTTGATGGAAACCTATTGCCTGGGGCGTATCGCGGTGCTGAAGGATTATCGCGGCCTGGGGCTTGGAGAGGACTTGATTGAGGCGGCGCAGAATTATGTAAAGGATCTGCACGGCCGAAACCTGGCATTGCATGCGCAGGTGAGCAAGATGTCTTTTTATGAACGCTTTGGCTATCAGGCCGAAGGAGAACAGGATGAGGATGAAGGCGTACCGCATGTTTGGATGTGGAAGCGCTTCGCGGAATAAGTGTTATGAAATTAGATATGCATTGTCACACAAAAGAAGGATCTCCGGATGCGAAAGTGGCAATCGGAGACTATATCGCCCGTTTGAAAGAGCAAGGCTTTGGCGGTATGCTTGTCACGGATCATGATTCATATGACGGATGGCGGCATTATATGCGCAACAGAAAGACCATGCCGGGGGATTTTGTGTGTCTGAAAGGAATCGAATATGATACCTCCAATGCAGGCCATATTATTGTCATCATGCCACATAATGTGCATCTGAAAATTCTGGAACATCGGGGTCTTCCGGTGGAGATATTGATTCATATTGTGCATAAGTATGGAGGTGTCCTCGGACCGGCACATCCATGCGGAGAGCCATTCTTGAGTATTTTTTCGACAGGAAAATACAAATATAATATTTCCATAGCATCAAAATTTGATTTTATCGAAGGATACAATTCTGGAGAGTCGATGGAGGTCAATCGTCGCGCTGTTGAAATCGGTCATCTTTATGAACTTCCGACAACCGGTGGCAGCGATGCACACAGAGAGGACAGCATTGGTCTGGCATATACAAAGATCGAGGAGCCAATCTGTAATGAGGATGATCTCATTGCATATATTCGTGCCAAAAAGCCGATGGAATGCGGTGGCGAAAAATATTACGGCACATTGAAGGAGCGTTTGGGCAGGCTGAACAAAGTGCTTGTCTGGAGCTTTTTCCCATATAACAAAATCGGGGCGCTGGCCCATTTTAAGGAGCGTAAAGGGGAATTGAAACATATCAGAGATGAGCTGTCTCGTGCGAGAAAAGAAAAGAACGACGCAGCTTTTGATTATATTGCAAAATTGACCATGCATGAGCAGGTACAAAAGATGGGAAACTTTATCCAGCATGGTCGGATTACCACTTTGGAGCACTGCAAACGCGTGACGGAAATGAGCGATCGGATCAGCCGCAGACTGCATATTCGCAATCTCGACCGGGAGGCAATGCTGCGCGGTGCGATGCTGCATGATTTTTATCTCTATGACTGGCATGATTATGATGAGGGGACACATCAATGGCATGGTTTTCATCATGCGGATCGCGCACTTGAGAACGCAAAAAAATATTTTAATATCAACCGGAAAGAGCAGGAAATCATATATTCCCATATGTGGCCGCTTAATCTGACGCGCGTACCGAAATCCAGGGAGGCCTGGATTGTCTGTCTGGCAGACAAAATTGTATCGACGAAGGAAACCTTATTTCAACGGAAATAAATGCAAATAGGGGGTAATAAAAAGTGACAAATCTAACGGCGGTCTATGTGGCCGACTTAATGGGTGTGATGTTATCCATAGTGGTTCTGTATGAGAATGCGTGGCGTTTTCGGGAGCAGACGGTCGAAAGCAAAATTTTGCTGACACTGACATATGTTTTGCTGATTGCATGTATCGCGGAATCACTGTCTTTTACGGTGGATGGAATGGCAGGAACATTTGCCAGAATCGCAGGGAAGGCAACCAATTCATGGCTGTTTTTCTCCGGCGTGCTGGTAGGCCCGCTTGGAATCGCGATGATTACCAGCCATATTCACTGTCAAATCAGTACCATTCACAAATATTTCATTCGTCTGATGGTAGTGGTGGGAACATTGGTATTGATTTTTAATCTGTTTGTGCCGGTGGTTTTCAAAATTGACAGTCACAATGTTTATTCAAGGCAGTCATTATACTGGCTGTATATCGCAATCATGTATGTCTTCCTGACGGACGGAGTGATTTGTTATCTGGTCAGCAAACGGCGGGGCGTTGTGGTTCGCTTCTTCCCGGTGACGGAATTTTTGCTCCCGCTTCTGGTGGGACTGGTGTTACAGACCGTATTCTATGGCGTGTCAACGATTTGGCCGTGCCTGACCATCTCTATGTGCGGGGTATGCTTTAGCCTACAGAATGAAAATGTCTTTCTGGACAAGCTGACAAGCTCTTATAATCGTCTGTTTCTTGACAATCTCAGCAACAGAAATGTGAAATTCCGGGAACGCAAGCTGACGGCGATGATGATGGACATGAACGGCTTTAAAGCCATCAATGATCAATTCGGTCATATTGAGGGAGATATGGC
The DNA here is from genome assembly GCF_002735305.1 of Agathobacter ruminis. Lineage (GTDB taxonomy): Bacteria > Bacillota > Clostridia > Lachnospirales > Lachnospiraceae > Roseburia > Roseburia ruminis. The sequence continues at coordinate 40,369 of NZ_PDYG01000112.1, read as the reverse complement.
CTTGCGTGCGGTTGCAGAGATTCTTCGGGAGGTGGTCGGCGACAACGGAATGGTCATCCGCTATGCCGGTGATGAGTTTGTAGTACTGCTCAATACCAGAGATGAAGCGGTTGTCAAAGAATATATCAGTCACATTCATGAACAGCTTCGAATTTATAGTAAGAAATTAAATCGTGGCTATACATTGTCTGTGTCCATCGGATATAGTGAATTTGATCTGGATGAACAGACGGTGGAAGATATCATGAATATCGTAGATCAGCGTATGTACGAGGACAAAAAGGCATTTTATGCCAAGAGTGAAAACAATCGCAGAGAGTAATGCAATGATATGAATAAGTTCAAACGAAAACAAATGCGAACAATTGCGCTGATGTGCTGCGTGCTTGCAGTGAATCTGTCTGCGTGTCATGGGGCGCAAAGCAATACGGAAAGTGAGGTTCCTGAAGTGGTAATTCATACTCAGAATCTGCCTGCATCGACAGAGCTTGATGTGAGTGATTTTTCAGAGGGCGACTTGGATCGCATGTTTTACAGCAGAGTGATTGATGAAGAAATTTTTCGCAGAATCGACGGCAAATCCTATCGTAAGAATCATATGGTCACGATTGATGAGCTGCGTTATCTGCGTATGCTATATAAAGATATCAATGGCAAGACACATATCGGGGAGATGATTGTCAACCAGTCCATTGCAGCCGATGTGCTTGCGATCTTTCGGGAATTATATCGTCAGTCCTATCCGATTGAGCAGATGGTGCTTGTGGATGACTATGATGCCAATGATGAACGCTCGATGAGCGCAAATAATACATCTGCATTTAATTATCGTACAATCGAAAATACGGACATCTTATCCAATCATAGCAAGGGTCTGGCAGTGGATATCAATCCGCTTTACAATCCTTATATTTATCGCACCGCATCCGGTGTCGAGATTTGCTCGCCGGCGCTTGGCAAAAAGTATGCGGACCGCAGCAAATCCTTTGATTATAAGATTGATGAAAATGATCTGGCATACCGTTTGTTTACGGAACATGGTTTTACCTGGGGAGGCAATTGGGAGGACAGCAAGGACTATCAACACTTTGAAAAAGCAAATTGATTCTTTTATGAGGGAAAGGAGCATTTGGTATGAGTGGGCTTAGCAATCAGGAAATCTTATCGGCAACGGTACAACTAATCAATGCGCGTGCGACGGCAATTGCAAACGAGGAGATGGAATTGTATCTGAAAGAAAACCAAAATGCCTTGATTGACGGAGAGATTCGTGGTATTATCAATCAGCGTGTCAATTCGGAATTGATGCTTCGAATGAGCAATTTCAAGCCCGGAACGGAAACTGCAGATCAGGATGCCCTGACGGATCATTTTAACAGATGGTTTGCCGACGGGGAAGAAGAACATCTTCGCAACATGTGTCACTCCTGTATCGCGGAAGAATTAAAGAAGCGCACTCTCCCGGATGAAGAGAATCTCTCATTCACAGAGAAATTTCAAAGAGCCGTCAAAGAACGCGCAAAGTCCGGTAATACTGCAAATCTGATGAAGGACTTGTTTGAGTAGGCACGCGAAATCACAGCAAAGGGAGTAATATATGGACACATTACGCAAATCAATTGCCGCCGGAATCATGATTTCTATCGGCGCCTACGGCATACTTGTGATTGAAAACAACTATGCATCCGCCCTCTTATTCACACTGGGCCTACTGACTATCTGTAAATTAAAACTGAATTTATTTACCGGGAAGTGCGGTTTCGTACTCGAAAACAAGAAGTGGAGAGAGCTTTGGCTCATCTTGCTTGGCAACCTTGCTACCGGCTATCTGCTCGGCCTTGCCTACAGTACCATCTCTTCCGAATTGGTTGACGCCGCTGCCGCGAAGGTTTCTACCTGGAATTTCACGCCGGGCTTTTTCATCAAGTCGCTCCTCTGTGGCGTCCTGATGTATATTGCGGTTAAACTGTACCAATGTGGCACAATCCTTGGCATCATCATCGGTATCCCGCTCTTTATCCTCTGCGGATTCCAGCACTGTATCGCCAATGTGGTCTACATGGGAGTTGCACGAACAATCCATCCGTCACTTCTCATTGCCATTGTCGGCAACATGGCCGGCTCTTTACTCATCTGGTATTTCACCAGAGACCTAAGTATCACCGAATAATACCGAGCAGGTTCAGAAGAACCTGCTCTTTTTATGATATATGAAATTTCTCCGAAATTCCTCTATATCATAACTTCGACAAACTGTCTTTTCATCGCAAACACCTTGAAGTGTTTCAAATTGCTTTCCTGTGCTATATAGACCGGTACGGAACACTGTCCATTTGCTAAGTAAAACAACGAAGCCGCTTTTGAGTACTCGATACCGCCTCAGAGCGTCCATCCGGGACGCCATCGGCTCTCGCCGCCGTCCGTGGCGGCTCGTATCGAGCGCTTCGCAAAAGCGGCTTCTGTTTTACTAAGCGCATTACCAATGATGTTCCTCCACCGGTCTATATAGGACAGGAAAGTGATCAGGAATATTGGGTGTTTGCGTAGAAAAGACTGTGCAGGAGAAGTGCAAATAGTTGAAAGAACACTCTCAATGAAAGAAGCGACGCGTGACTTTCCAAAGAATCAATCTTTTGTGGTCTGTACACGGAGGGAGGAGGGAGAAGGGAACAGAGGTATGGAAGGGGCGGCAGCAATGGGAAGAGTGGGGGATGACAGTAGATTGCGGGAACAGAGGGGGTGTGGTAGAATAAAGGGGATACAAGAAGGCCCGGGATACAGGAAGGATGGAGAAAAATGGCGATGACAGTTTCGGATGCAATTCGGTATATTGGGGTAGATGATTTGACGATTGATTTGTTTGAGAGTCAGTATCGGGTTCCGGAAGGGATTTCATATAATTCATATTTAATTTTAGATGAAAAGACTTGTTTGATGGATACGGTGGACAAGCGAGGCACCGCAGAGTGGGAAAGCAATCTGAAGGAGGCTCTCGGGGAGAGAAGCCTGGATTATCTGGTGATCCAGCATATGGAGCCGGATCATGCAGGCAGCGTGCAAAGAGTGCTGGAACTGTATCCGGATGTGAAACTGGTGGGCAATGCAAAGACTTTTCAGATGCTGCCACAGTTTCTGCAGACAGCGCCGTCAAATGATCAGGTTGTAGTCAAAGAGGGCGACAGTTTGGAGCTGGGAAGTCATACCCTGACATTTTATATGGCGCCGATGGTGCACTGGCCGGAAGTGATGGTAAGCTATGAGAGCACGGAGAAGATTCTCTTCTCGGCAGACGGATTCGGAACCTTCGGTGCGAACTGCAAGCATGGCATCGAGGACTGGAAGCTGGAAGCTGCACGATATTACTTTAATATTGTGGGAAAATACGGTGCACCGGTACAGACTTTGTTGAAAAAAGCATCCGGTCTGGCAATCGAGACGATTTGTCCATTACACGGACCTGTATTAAAAGGAGATTTAACCCCTTATATCCAAGCATATGATACCTGGAGTAAGTATGAGCCGCAGGAGAAAGCAATTCTGGTTGCATGCGCTTCTATTCACGGGAATACCAAAGCGGCTGCGATGCGAATCGCAGAGGAATTACAGGCATGCGGACAGAAAGTGACTTTTATGGATTTGTGCCGCGAAGACATGTCGCATGCCGTGGAACTGGCATTTTTGTATGACCGCACGGTATTGTGTGCGTCTACTTATGACGGTGGACTGTTCCTGCCAATGCATGATTTTTTGTCACATCTGGCAGCAAAGACCTGGCAGAATCGCAAGGTCGCAATTGTGGAAAACGGATCATGGGCAGCTCAGGCTGGCAAGGTGATGCGTGCGATGCTTGAAGAAATGAAAAATATCGAAGTTTGTGAAGAAACCTTGACCATTAAATCAACTTTGCATGAGGCAGATGAGCCACAGCTCAAGGCGCTGGTTGCAGCAATTGCAAATGTATAATTTAGATTAAATTCAAGTCTCGCTCGCGAGACTTGGCGCGAGATTTGCGTCAGCGTAGCTGACATATTTCATATGCAAATCTCTGCGCATCCTCGCGGAGCGTTTATCTCAGTCGGAGATTGTAACCCCGACTGAGACCAGTTTGTTATAACCCCTACATTCGCTTCGCTTAGAGGAAGGGGTCTTATCCGACTGAGATAAAATCCCGGACTTTCCAATGTGGAATGTCCGGGAATTTCTCATGTATTTAGATGGATGTGGATGAAAATGGATTCTTTGGTTTATCGGTGTGATCTCCAAGCATTTTTTCCATCCAGATCATATCGTACCAGCGGTTGAATTTGAATCCGCACTTGTGAAATGTGCCAACAGGTGAGAACCCCATGCTGGTATGAAAGAAATAGCTTGCGTTGGTCAGATACGGATCGTTTTCGCCGGCCAGTGCGATGCAGGCATTCATATTCAGGATGCCCTGTTCACGAAGCTGATTTTCCAGCTCGGTATAAAGTGCGCGGCCGATGCCTCTTCCATGCACATCTTGGCGCAGATAGATGGTGGATTCGACAGACCAGTCATAGGCGCTGCGTCCCTTAAACGTGCTCGCATATGCATATCCCAAAATCGCGCCGGAATCATCAACGGCTTTGATGTAGGGGAATTTTTTCCGGATGTTTACAATACGTTGTGTGAATTCCGCCAAAGAAGGTACTTCGTACTCGAAAGAGATGGCGGTGTCGGTGACATATCCCGCATAGATGCTTAGCAGTTCTGCGGCATCATCGACTGTGACTGTTTCAAATTTCATCTGTAATTACCTCCGGGAAATAAGTATAGCACAAAACAAATAAGCCGACAAACGTCGGCCTATCGTTGAGGAGTTATGAAAAAGTATATATGAAAACCAAAAAATTGGGATTATTTAGGCGGAACTGCTCGAACTATAAACCCCCGTCTACAACTCTACAGCTCCTTTTGATAGAATCATCATAATCATAAAATATGACAGTAATGTGACATGAACATAAACACTTTATAAACTTTCGAAAATAAATATAACAAAGGAACGAACTATGGATGAACGATTAAAAAAGCAGCTTGATTTTTCCCTCTTGATTGATCAGGAAAAGAATATCATGAGAAGGACGCATCTGTCCGGATACGGGCGCGCCGAAAATGATGCGGAACACGCATGGCATATGGCGATTATGGCATACCTTCTGCGCGAGTATGCCAATGAGCCTGTCGATATCGGCAAGGTGATGCTGATGTGTCTGATTCATGACATCGTCGAGATTGAGGCCGGAGACACCTATGCCTACGATCAGGAAAATTTGAAGACGCAAAAGATGCGCGAGGATGCGGCAAAGGAAAAAATATTTTCCGTTTTGCCGGAAGATCAAAAGCAGGAACTGATTGCGTTGTTTGATGAATTTGAAGCATATGAGACAAGCGAGGCAAAGTTTGCCAAAGCGATGGACAATCTGCAGCCGCTCTTGCTCAATCACAGCAACGGCGGCAGGGACTGGCGCCTGCACGAAGTGGACGCCGACCAGGTTTACGGTCGCCAGGGGAAGACCGTGCTCGGATCGGAAAAACTGTTTGAAGTTGTCGATCAGATTCTAAAAGAACATATCAAAGCCGGCGACATCAAACCGACTCCCGATCATCAGGGGTAAAATATTCGTAGTATATTCGGCTTCGAAACGATATAATGGTAAAATGTAAAGATAAAAAGTATAAGATATAAGCAAAGGAACAAGAAAAGGAAACAAGTATTATGGAACTGGATGAGCGTGTGGAAGCATGCACGGATGAGGAATTAAAAAAAGAATTTCGTGCACGCAGATTGCAATGTCAGGATATGTTTCTTTCGTTGGTCGAAATGAAGCGGGCAACGGATCGAGAGGACGTATGGGAAGGTCTGGCACGGCAACAGCAGATTGTATTGGATAAATGGGGGGAATATGAGAAGGAAGTAGAGAAGCGACTCGCGGATTTATAGGGGATCAAGGAGGAATTTAGAAGTGGAAACAGAAAAGGTGTATGACAATTATTTATTTGACTTGTATGGAACATTGATTGATATCCGAACCGATGAGTATGATGCAAAGACCTGGAAGACCTGGCTGAAATATCTGAATACCCAGAATATTGCGCATCCTCGCTATCGCAAATGTCGCAGAGACTTTTACCGGCTCGAGAAAAAATATATCGAAGAGGCAAAATCAAAGGGAGATTTTAAATGTCCGGAAATCGATTATTGCGATATTTACCGCGATATGTTTGCCACCTATGGCAACAAAGATCTGTCGGATGAATTGATTTTAAAGGCGGCCTATGCATTTCGCGAAGCTTCACGCAGTTATATGAAACTCTTCCCGGGCGTCAAGGAATTCTTAAGTGCATTAAAAAACAACGGAAAGAAAATTTATATTTTAAGCAACGCACAGGCATCGTTTACCTGGCCGGAAATTCACAATTTTGGGTTGGAAAAAATGATGGATGATATCTTTTTGTCCAGTGAATACCATTGCATGAAGCCGGATGTCCTGTTTTATCAATCACTGCTGGACAAATATGAGATGGACAAGGAAAAAACCGTGATGATTGGCGACAGCTTTGAAAATGATTATCAGGGCGGAATCGCTGCGGGAATTGCGGCAATTCATCTAAGTGGGGAGAATGCAGCAAATCGTTTTTATCTGAATCGGATTTAGATGGGAGGATATGAAATTTGAATACGGCAAAGTTAACAAAACTTGCGCTTCTGACCACGGTGGCACTGACTATTTTCGTACTGGAGTCAGCGATTCCATCGATTCCGATTCCGGGAATTAAGCTGGGACTTGCAAATATCATTACATTGTATGTGATACATGAGATGGGACTGCGCGAAGCGGGAGCGGTTCTTTTGGTGCGAATTGTACTGGCAACCGTAATCGCCGGACAGGCTGTGTCATTTCTGTACAGTATTTGCGGTGGCGTGGCATGTCTGATTGTGATGTGGATACTGAACCGGTTTTTGCAGGGTCATGCAATTTTTGTGACGAGTATCTTCGGTGCAATTGCGCACAATCTCGGACAGATTTTTGCGGCTTTTGTGGTATTACACATGACCGGAATTCTGGTATATATTCCTTATTTGATGATCAGTGGGGTGATTACCGGTGCGTTTACGGGTCTGGTGACCTATTTTATGTTGCAGAAATTCGGCAAGGCGAGCGAGTCTTGACAATAAAAAACAAAAAGGAGACGGGTATGGATAACAAACAAATTGTATTGGATTTTTACGAAAAGGTATTTAACGGATGGGATCTTTCCTATGTCGATGCGCATATGAAAGACGATTACCGCCAGCATTCTGCAGGTGTGCGTGACGGCAAAGAGGGATTCATGGAATTCATGCGTGAATTCATCAAGAAGGAACCGCATGCGGAGATTGTCAAGGCCATTGCGGAAGATGACATGGTTTGCATGTTTTTTAAATGTAGCTTTAAGGATGGAACTGTTGCGAAGGTTTTCGACATGTACCGCCTTGAAGACGGAAAGCTTGCAGAGCACTGGGACAGTGTCATGCGCGTAGATCAAATTGAACAGGCTGCCGGTAACGGACATTTTTAATGTTACCATTCACAATTTATAGCATATAATAACAGCCTCGCTCATGACCCCGGTAAGCCCTTCACTTTGCAAGAATATTTTGGTTTTCATATATGCAAAAGCTCGCATCCTGATTACCATATGTCTTTTGAATGCCTGTACAATTTTGAAAAAAGTTTATCGTTGGCGGACACACAAAGCGATTGTATATGTACTTTTCATCTAAAGGATACCCGGGTATCCCTTAGACTGAGGAGTACATAATATCAATAAATTAAGTGTCCGCCACTTCATAAACCTTTTTCAAAATGGTTCATTCATCAAAAGACACATGTGTGATGCTCGCCTTTTGCATATTGAAAACCTTAAATATTCGCAAAATGTGAAGCGCGTACCGGGGGCATGAGCGAGGCTGTTTGATATAAAACAGACTGTGAATGGTAACTTTATAACGCTTCAAAGCCCGAGAATGGTTGAAAAGTAAGGATAAACCATATATAATAGGTTAGGATTTCGTGGAAGAGCGATTTTTCTATATCTATATGGAGGTTATACAGTATGGTAGCATGGAAGAATTTTGATCAGTTAGAGAGCTATAAGGCTTTGAATGAGACCGAATGTGTTGATCTGGTTCAGGCGCTTACGGCAGAACGTGTTAAAAATTACACTGTACCAATGGCAGCCGGCATGTCATATAATTATGCGGCGAAACAGGTAGATGATAAGATTTTGGAGCTCCTCGCAAAGCTTTCTGAGGAAGCTGAGCTCGTAGAGAAGTTTAAGGAACTCTACAACGGAGCAGTGATTAATACAGGCGAGCAGCGTCTGGTACTGCATCAGCTGACACGCGGCCAGCTTGGCAATGCGGTTAACGCAGACGGCGTAGACAAGCGTGCGTTTTATGTAGAGCAGCAGAACAAGATTGCTGATTTTGCAAACAAGGTTCACAATGGTGAAATCACCAACGAAAAGGGTGAGAAATTTACAACTGCAGTTCAGATTGGAATCGGTGGATCGGATCTCGGACCTCGCGCAATGTATCTTGCACTTGAGAACTGGGCAAAGGTGAACGGATGTTTCAAGATGGATGCAAAATTCATCTCCAATGTTGATCCGGATGATGCAGCTGCGGTATTGAATTCTGTAGATGTTTCCAAATGTATCTTCATCCTGGTTTCCAAATCAGGAACCACACTTGAGACTTTGACAAACGAGTCATTTGTAAAAGATGCACTTGCAAAGGCAGGTCTTGATGCTTCAAAGCATATGATTGCAGTTACATCAGAGACTTCTCCGCTTGCAAAGAGCAGCGATTATCTTGCAGCATTCTTTATGGATGATTATATCGGAGGAAGATATTCTTCTACATCCGCAGTTGGTGGAGCTGTGCTCTCACTGGCATTCGGACCGGAAATCTTTGCGCGCTTCTTAAACGGTGCAGCAGAGGAAGACAAGCTTGCAACGAACAGCAATATCAAGGAGAACCCTGCATTGCTTGACGCTTTGATCGGTGTTTATGAGCGCAATATGCTCGGATATGATTCGACTGCAGTATTGCCATATTCTCAGGCCCTTTCAAGATTCCCTGCACATTTACAGCAGCTGGATATGGAATCAAACGGAAAGAGCGTAAACCGCTTCGGAGAGCCTGTTGATTATCCTACAGGACCGGTTATTTTCGGTGAGCCTGGTACAAACGGACAGCATTCTTTCTATCAGCTGCTTCATCAGGGAACTGACATCATTCCGCTTCAGTTCATCGGATTCAAGAACAGCCAGATTGGAACAGATGTTGATATTCAGGGAAGCACAAGCCAGCAGAAGCTTTGCGCAAATGTTGCAGCACAGATTGTAGCATTCGCCTGCGGCAAGGAAGATGAGAACAAGAACAAGAACTTCGAGGGCGGACGCCCAAGCAGCATTATCATCGGAGATCAGCTGACTCCGGAATCACTTGGTGCATTGCTTGCGCATTTCGAGAACAAGGTAATGTTCCAGGGATTCGTATGGAATGTAAACAGCTTCGATCAGGAAGGTGTTCAGCTTGGTAAGGTACTTGCAAAGCGTGTTTTGGCTCATGAAACCGAAGGCGCATTGGCTGTATACAGCGATTTACTTAACATTTAATCATACAAGAGAAAGCAGGCCAGAGCCTGCTTTCTTTTTTATTTAATAAACTTGTTGACAAGTCGACAAATAGCATAGATAATAAGGGTACAGGTGAGTTTAATCAGGAGGGTTTTACAAATGAAGATTTTAGGTATTTCACTGGGTACAAAAAACGGAAATAATGATACAATGTGCCGTGTTGCGCTGGAAGCAGCAAGAGAGAAAGGCGCAGAGATTGAATTTATCCATCTGTTTGACTGGGATATCAGACCATGCACCGGATGTGTTGCATGTTCGAGAAGCCTGGTTATGGGAAAAGGCATGGTATGTACTGTAAAGGATGACTTCCATGCGCTTTACGAAAAAATCATCGAGGCAGATGGTGTGCTCTTTGTCGATCCGATTTATGAGTCAGGTGCATCCGGATTGTTCCATATCATTACCGACCGTATGGGACCGGGACATGATACTGGCATGATGCTGATGGCTGACGGAAAATTAAAAGAGCAGGGCAAAGAAGGACTCAATCCACGCTACTTCCGCCAGAAGGCATTGTCTTTTGTCGGCATCGGCGGATCGGACTGGGCGGTGCGTGTTGAGACCGACCACAGAATGTTTGCATTAAGTCCGGGATGGAAAGTAGTCAACAATGAATATTTCTCATGGTGTAAGGATGTTATCATGCAGGATGACAAGATTGCACGTATGCAGGAAATCGGCCGGAATCTTGTCGATGCGGCTCAGGATATGATTGACAAGCAGATGATTATTCCGGGATCCGAGGAATATGATCCTTGGCAGGGAAAAGACGGCGCATGTCCGCATTGTCACGGAAATGCATTTTATATTTTCCCGGGAACCGATCATGTGGTATGCGAATTGTGCGGATTGGAAGGTCGTCTGAAACTGGTGGATGGCGCATTCCGTTTCGAAAACGATCCGAGCATTGTCCCGAATGGACTGCCGGAACATGCGCATGACATTTTGCCGGGCAAAATGGCACACGGCCAGGATATTTTCGAGAACGAAGGCCGTTTGATGGATTTGTTTAAGGACCCGGAATTCCAGGCCCGCAAGAAACATTATACAGAGGTATGTGAACCGACACCATCCCCATCCAAATAGGACGGAATTAATTCATTCCGCGGAAGCCTTTTCCGATGATTTCACTCGAATTGGTGATTGCGATAAAGGCACTCGGTTCCATATGTTTGATAAAATTACGAAGCTTCACGGCTTGTGAACGCTTGGTAATTGTAATAATGATGGTTTTATCAGCGCCGGAGTATGCGCCCTGAGCATTGTACAGGGTAGCGCTCCGGCCTAATTCATTTGTGATAAAATCGCAAATCGGCTTAGGATTGTCGGAGATAATCGTAAAGTATTTGCAGAGGTTGATGTTTTCGATGACACCGTCCACTACCAGGGACTTGGCAAGCAGTCCGGTCAACGAGCAGAGTCCTGTTTTGGTATCAAAGACGAAGCAGGACGCAATGACAATCAACAAATCTGCAACAAATAAAGCAGCGCCGATGTTGAGCGAGGTATATTTGGACAAAATCATTGCAACGACATCCGTACCGCCGCCGGATGCACCGATGTTGAAATAGACAGCGGATGCCACCGCCGGAAGGGCGATTGCAAAAATCAGTTCCAATACCGGTTCGTCGGTGAGTGGCTGATTCATCGGAAACCACAATTCACAAAGTCGCAGACCGACAGACATCAGGATGCTGACATAGGCCGTCATCAGGCCGAAGGATTTGCCCAAAAAGATAAAACCGAGCAAAAGCAAAAACATATTGATGATCAGTGTCAGGATACCCGGTGTGACGGGTACAAACGGTGCAAGAACGATTGCGATACCGGTGACACCACCAAAAGAAAAATTATTTGGGAATTTAAAAACATAGATTCCAATGATAATAATTATGGTCGCGAGTGTCAAAAGCATATATCGTCCAAGGATGATAGAAAAACGAGCCTTTTTATTCATAGACAAATGGTCCTCCAAGGTTAATAATGGAAGTGTCGACATACTTTTGGGTAAGGTTTACGAACTTCTATATATAGGGTATTATAAAGAAAAGTGAAAGACAAGTTATTTTGAGAGGAAATACGATGATTTATATCGGATGCCATCTGTCATCATCCGACGGATTTCTTGCAATGGGCAAACATGCAACCAGATTGGGTGCAGACACATTCGCATTTTTTACGCGCAATCCGCGCGGCGGAGCAGCCAAGGCAATTGATCCGGCTGATGCGATGGCTTTTATGCATTATCAGAAAGAACACGGATTTGGCCCGCTGGTGGCGCATGCAAGCTATACCATGAATCTTTGTTCTGCCAAAGAAGATGTCCGTAAATTTGGACATGATATGTTATATGATGATTTGCGTCGGATGGAATTCACTCCGGGCAATTATTATAATTTTCATCCGGGTTCCGCCACAGGACAGGATGAACAGACTGCAATCGCACAGATTGCCGATGCACTGAACGAGTGTATGTTTGAAGGAATGCACACGACGGTGCTGCTTGAGACGATGGCGGGGAAAGGCAGTGAAATCGGAAGAAATTTCGAGCAGTTAAGACAGATTATCGATCGGGTTGAGATGAAGGACAAAATCGGAGTTTGTCTGGATACCTGCCATGTTTGGGATGCAGGTTACGATCTACTGACACATCCGGATGAAGTATTTGAAGAATTTGACCGAATCATCGGTCTTGACTGCTTGCATGCACTGCATATCAATGACAGCAAAAATGCCATTGGATCTCACAAGGATCGCCATGAGAAAATCGGAGAAGGATTTCTCGGCGAAGAGACTTTAGGGAATCTATCAATGCACCCTGTTTTACAGGGAAAGCCGTTCATTCTGGAAACACCGAATGACGATATTGGGTATGCAAAAGAAATAGAATTAATACGGGGTTATCATGACAAAAACAACAAATCGCAAAATCTTAGTGACAGTGCTGATTGTGATGGGGCTTCTAATCGCGCTGCAGACATTCTATGAAGTAAAAAACTATCTGGACAAAGTGGCCAATCAAAAGAAGGTCCATAATATTGTCAACCACAGGATTCCGCAGTCCGAGGAAGAATTGCAGGAGCAGCTTGATCAGGTGCTGGACTGTATCGAAACCATGAGCCTGACGGATCGTGACAAAGGTCTTTTGTATGAGCGCGCGAGCATGATTTATCGTGCAAAATCCGAGATGATTACCTATTATCGCTATACCGGATATGCGCTTTATTATCTGGAGCAGAGCGGGGAAAAGGATGATACCGTAAAGCTTTATATGGATCTGGCCAATTCCTATATCGATAATTTTTCCTTTGAACGAGCGGAAGAGATGATTACGCATGCAATGCAGGTGGAGCAGTTTGATGAGATTGCGGATTCACAAATCAAAAGTCTTGCATATCGAATGCAGGGCATGATGCATTTCTATCGAAAAGAATATAATCTGTCGGAGCAGGCGTTAGAAAAATCATTGGAGCTGATCAACAGGTCATACAACGATCTCTACGAAAATACGGATCGCCTGATGACGGAAGTGGCATTGGCGCGTGTCTATGCAGTAACAGGAAGATACGAGAAGGCCGCGGACATTGTTGATGCATACAAGGAAAGCAGCTTGGTTGCCAGACCAATCTATCATGACGCACTGATGAAAGATCTGATTTTGCCTTATTATGAGGTGAAATGCTATATCGCCCTGGCCAATGCGACGGATTTGAATGATGAGGCTGCTCGGGCAGAAATCAACAAATATATTATTCTTTGTGAGCGCGAAAGCTGCGAGAAGCAGGAATTGAACAGTCTGCTCATGATGGAAAAACAGTTCAGAGCGCAGGGCAAAGAAATCACCAAAGAATTTCAGGCTACCATCGAAAAATTATATGTGCGTCTGTTTGATGCGCAAAATGAGGATTATGCCAGACTGATTGCCGGACAGGTGGACGATTCAAAACTTGTCATGGAGCATCAGGAAAAGTACAAACAGGAGAATTCCACGAGAGTCATCTATATGATTGCCTCGGCATTGCTGATTGCGATTCTGGTTGTGATCTTTATTATCATCATTGGCAACAGCCAGACAGATGGACTGACCAAATTGCGTGCGCGTAAGGTATTCAATCATGACCTTGAACGGGCGAAGAAGACATTGAATACTTATGGAATTGTCATGATGGACATCGACAATTTTAAATCGGTCAATGACACCTACGGCCACCAGGCCGGTGACCGCGTATTGATCCGTTTGGGAAAGATTTTGCGCAAATTTGCAAAGGGACAGGTGCGTGCTTACCGGTATGGCGGAGAGGAATTTGTTCTGCTGGTCAGCAAAGATGCGCTTGGCACTGTAGATGAAATTGCAGAACGCATTCGCAAACTGTTTGAAGCACAAATCTGGGATTTCCAGGATGGGCTGACCATTACCCTGAGCATGGGAATTGCAAAGGGAGAAGGGCGCGATGATGTGGTGAAGCGTGCGGACGACCATTTATATCACTCCAAAAAGAACGGAAAGAATCGCATCACAAAAGATTAAATACGATCGCTTTGTGTGTCCGCCAACGATAAACTTTTTTCAAAATTGTACAGGCATTCATTACACATGGTAATCAAGATGTGAGCTTTTGCATATATGAAAACCAAAATATTCTTGCATTGTGAAGGGCTTAGCGGGCCCATGGATTAATAATTTTTTTTGTGTGTGATTCTCCACGAATAGTTGACGAAAATTATGAAATGGCTATTGAAAAGAGAATATTTGATGGTAAAATAGTACTAAGGAGAGATGCATGGGGGACTAAAGGAGGATGCATATGGCTAAAACAAACACACAAAAAAATCGGGAGGTAAAAGTTGGAATCAGCTTCAAATTGCTTCGAATTCTGATGCCTATGGTCGCAATTGCAATTGTTGCACTTGTGCTGTTCACATCTTTTCGGGCGTCCGCGATTATTACTTCAATGGCAAAGGAGTCGTTGCTGAAAGAGGGGCAGTCAAATGCCGCAATTATCGGGCGAGAAGTGACAACTTTAACAGACTCGTTTAATGTGGAAGCGGACACCATCCAGACAGTAAAATTTGCCGATGATGCGACGCTTTTAAATTACATGGCTTCATTTGTGAATCGTTATGAACTTGCTGCAAATGCAATGTATATCGGTTTGGATGATGGTGGATTTATTGATCCGTCAGGATGGGTTCCGGACGCAGACTACGTAGTGACAGAACGCGACTGGTATCTCGAAGGAAAGGGAAAACCATCTTTTGAATACGGAACTCCATATTTGGATTCCAGCACCGGAGAAATGGTTGTTTCGATGAGCCGCGAAATTAAAATGGCAGACGGCAGAAGCGGTGTGGCAGCAGTTGATGTGGAATTGTCCGGTATCATGGAAGAAATTTTACAATTTGTTCCGATGGGAAACGGAACCACAATGCTGTTTGACGGAGACAATATTCTTTCCTTTGCCGACAGCTCTTTAAACGGAACAAAGATTTCTGATTATCCGGATAATGGATATCTGCAACTGCTTTCGAGCGTAATGCAGGGTGGCAAAGAGGAAGTTGTCACATCCAAAGCGCAGGGCTCTACCTATTATATGGCTTTGACCAATGTTCCGGGCACCACCTGGACCATGGTTTCATCGATTGATGAAAAAGATGTTTTGCGAGACCTGAACACATTTATGATTTTAATCTTTGTGATTCTCGCAGTTGTTGTCGTATTGATTGCAGTCGTGATGTTTATTTTGACAAGAACGATTATCACAAAACCTGTAACAAAGCTGACAGCAAATATTGAACGCATTACCAGGGGCGATTTCACCGTAGAAATCGATCGACAGGGCAATGATGAAATCAGCCTGATGAACCGCTGCATGTCAGATTATGTTTCCACCATGCGCAATACGCTTGGCGATATGAAGACTGTAACCGGACAGCTTTCTGAGGAGGCAGGCAACAGTCAGCATGCTTCCGGAGAATTGAACCGTCAGGCGAACGAGCAGAGCCAGTCTATGATGCAGATTCGTGATACCATGAACGGTATTTCCGAATCCGTAACAGAACTTGCCAATAATGCAACCAGCCTTGCCGGAGCGGTAAGCGACCTGACCGATAAAGGAATGGAAGCAAGCGAAACCATGGGTGCATTGGTTGAGCAGGCAGGCCGTGGCCAGAAAGATATGGAAGCGGTACAGGAGAGCATGAAGAATGTAGCCGATTCCATGAATGAAATGAACGATGTTGTAAATGTTGTGGACGAAAGTGCACAAAAGATCAATAGTATTGTAGAAATGATCAATTCCATTTCTTCACAGACCAACCTGTTGTCTCTGAATGCTTCCATTGAAGCT
Source organism: Agathobacter ruminis (assembly GCF_002735305.1). Taxonomy (GTDB): domain Bacteria; phylum Bacillota; class Clostridia; order Lachnospirales; family Lachnospiraceae; genus Roseburia; species Roseburia ruminis. Next base: position 24,311 of record NZ_PDYG01000112.1, on the reverse strand, counting down.
GCAAGAGCCGGTGAAGCAGGCCGTGGATTTGCAGTCGTTGCAGACGAAATCGGAAATCTTGCAAACGAAAGTGCAAATGCTACCACAGAGATCAGTGCCATCATTCAGGATATTACCGCACAGATTCGCAATCTGTCCGATAAGTCCAAACGAAATGTCGAAGAAATCGGACAGAGCTCCGAGGCAGTTTCCACTGCCGGTGAGACATTCGCAGAAATCTTCCGCAATCTGGATCTGACCGGACACACCGTTCAGGATATGATCCACATGATGAGCGAGGTCAACGAAATCGCATCTTCTGTTGCGGCAATTTCCGAAGAACAGAGTGCGAGCACCATTGAGGTGACGGATACGGTTGATACCGTTGTGGAATCTGCCGAGCAGGTTGCAAATGAGAGTCAGGGCGTAGACCAAAGCGCACAGACGGTTGCAAACTCCGCTACAAAAATAGGAGATTTTGTCAGCACCTTCAAAATCAATTAATCATCAAAAGCCGATGGGATTTTGATATGTACCCAGAATCCTGGACACAAATTTATGAACTAGGCTGAACACATGGATGCTATCCTGTATTGTACAGGTGGCATCCATTTTGTTTTTGCCTGAATTCTTTTGTTATTATAATAGTCTATATATTCTTCAATTGCTTTTTTGAAATCTTCGAAAGAATGGTATTCTTTCTCGTAGCCATAATACATCTCATTTTTTAATCTTCCAAAGAATGTCTCCATAATACAATTATCATAGCAGTTACCTTTTCGAGACATGGATTGAATAATTCCATGTTCCTTTAAAGCAGTTCTATAATACGCATGTTGATACTGCCAGCCTTGATCTGAATGAAATACAAGTCCTTCAACTGAGGGGAATTTATCAAAAGCTCTATTTAACATTCTGTCTATTTGCTCAAGATTAGGGCTCTTAGATAAATCATAGGAAATTATTTCATTTGTATTCATATCTAAAATTGGCGATAGATAACACTTTCCCCATGAAAAATTAAACTGCGATACATCTGTTGTCCATTTCTCTAAAGGCGCAGTTGTGCTAAAGTCCCTATTTACTATATTATCAGCAATCTTTCCAACTACACCTTTATAAGAATGGTACTTTTCTTTTGGGCGTTTCCCCACTAATCCTGCTTCGTGCATAAGACGTTGAACACGCTTATGATTTACCTGGTATCCTCGATTTCTCAGTTCTTGATGGACTCGTCGGACACCATACCTGCGCTTGTTTGATTCAAAAATACTTTGTATTTCTTTTAGTATTTCTTGATTACGTTCGGCAACAACATCTTTCTTACTAATCTCAAAATAGTAAGTTGATTTAGCCATATGCATAGCTTTAAGAAGATGCTTTAATTGGAATCCATTTTCTCTGAGTTCTTTGATGATCGCTGCTTTTTCGCCTTGAGTCGCGCAGCTTCCTTTTGTTCTCTCAAGGCGATCTCTTTTTTTATCACTTCAATTTCGGCTTTCATGTATTCATTTTCAGCTCGTAGTCGAATTAACTCCTCGTACTCGGATTCATCAGGCTTTGGTGGTTTTCTAGTTCCAACTTTCTTGATTTTGGGATTCATGGGCTTGCGACCTTTCTTTTGATTGATAAGTCCATTGTAGCCATAAATCTTGTATTTGCGAACCCATTGATATAACATTCCTTCATTTATTCCTGCATCAATCGCAACAGAAGAGATAGATTGGCCAGCTATTACTTTAGAAACAAGAACAAGTTTATCATCAGGTTCCCAGATTTTGTGTTGATTATTGTGCTTTAATGCCCCAGGGCCATTTGCATTTTCAAGACGCATCCATTTGTTTAAATACTTCAGGAAACGATCTCTAGAAATACCTTCTGGAACATCTGGAATTATCCCTTGGCGAAACAGCTCAACACATTTTCTTTTGTACTCATAACTATAGCGCATAAAAATAACCCTCCTTACTGAACTATTCGTTGTCCAGTAAAGAGGGTACATATCATTTCCCATCGGCTTTTTTTTATGATAAAAAGCGCTCCGCTATGGATGCGCACTCGCGCGATAGAAATATGCTGAATTTCGCAACCGGATATTGTGCCGGAAACGTATTGAAGTTGGAGTTTGAATGTGGATTTTTGAAGTGAAATAAGATATGATAGATTTGTTGAGAAAAACAAAAAGGGAGGAAACGATATGCCTAGAGCAGGAGCTGGTGGCGGAGGCGGCCATGTATCATCCGGAGGCCATTCGTCAGGACGCGTAAGCGGAGGACACCGTGTTGGTGGATCTCGTGCAGGAAGCGGAATGGGAAGTGGAATGGGAAACGGAATGCGAGGCGGATTCGGTGGCGGATTCGGTCGCGGACCCAGATTCTACGGACCGAGAAGAACGGTATATGTAAATACCGGTAACAACGGAAACGGTGGTAACGGCGGAAGCGGCGGTGGCCTGTTTGCAATCGTGGTGCTTGCCTTTTTCCTGATTATTATGTGCATTGTCTTTGGCATTGGAAGCGGAAGCAAGACGAAATCCACGATTGAGCGCAAAAAGCTTGATACCGGAAATGCATATATCAATGATTGCATTGTGGATGAGATCGGTTGGTTTGACAACGTCGGTAAGACGGAGAAAAAACTCAAAGAATTCTGGGAAAAGACCGGTGTACAGCCGTATATCGTACTCCATGCATATGATGAGGAGCTGACTTCGGACAGCGAGAAGCAGGAATGGGCCGAGCAATATTATGAGGAACATTTCACGGTCGAGAATATCTTTTTGTATGTCTATTTTGCAGAACGGAATACGGATGATTCCGTTGGATATATGGCATATGTCAACGGAAAGCAGACAAGCTCCGTGATGGATTCCGAAGCTGTGGAAATATTCTGGAATACGCTGGATAAGTATTGGGTTACACGGATGTCAACCGATGATGTTTTTACGAATACATTTCATGATACCGCAAAGACCATTATGCGTGTATCGACAACCGGAAAAGATGTCATGAAATGGCTCCTGATAGTGGTGGCAATCGCATTGGTGGTCTGCGCGATTATCTGGCTGGTCAAGACGAAGAATCAGCGTGCCAGAGAGAAGGCGCAGGAAGACGAGCGCATCTTAAATACGCCGCTGGAGGACATTGTCGACGCCAAGGCAGATGATCTGACCAGCAAATATTTAAATGAGGATCAAAAATAATTTATTTATTTTTATATGAAAATAAGAAAGGGGTTTCACATGGGATTAACTGACACATTAGCAAGAATTCCAAAGATTTTGGAGGCAAATTTGAATGCGCTTTTGGACAAAGCGGAGGATCCGGCAAAAATGATTGATCAGATGTTGATCGATTACAAGAGAGATCTCGCAGATGTCAAGCGCGATACGGCTGCAGTTATGGCAGATGTCAAGATGGCAGAAAAGAAATTGGCAGATTGTGATGCTGACATTGCAAGAAAGCAGAAGGCAGCAGAGAATGCATTAAAGGCAGGCAACGAGGACGATGCCCGCACATTGCTGGCTGCAAAGCAGACTGCGGAAGTAACCCGTCAGAGTCTGGCTGCAAATCTTGAACTGGCGCAGAAGAATGCACAGATGATGCAGGATGGCTACAACAAGCTTGTGCGCAATATCGAAGAGCTTGAGCAGCGCAAGGACGTTGCAAAGGCAAAGATTTCGATGGCAAAGGCACAGGAGTCAATCAACAAGACCGCTGCAAAAGCAAACAGTGCTGTGAATTTTGAGGCATTTAACAAGTATGAGGAAAAAGCAGACCGCATGCTTGCTGAAGCAAATGCTTCGGCAGAACTTGATGAGCAGACGGTTACGGCAGAGAGCCTGACCGAGAAGTATACCAGTGCAGGTGATTCTGCTTCTGTGGATGATGAACTTGCTGCATTGAAGGCAAAGCTGGGAATGTAATATGCAACAGCTCGATATAAAAGGTTACATTGAAAAATCAAATCAAATATGTGAGCTTTTGAAGACGGCAAATGTAGGGAATAACGCTTCGGAAGGGATTTCCCTTTCGGAGCGTTTTCGCACGGAACTGTTGCGATTTGCAATCTATCTGGCAGATGCAAACGGCAAACTTGAGCCTGCGGAAGCACAGCTGATCTCACAGTCGCTCGGAATCCGGGCAGAAGGAGAATACCTGGCTGCTCAAAAAGAAAAACTTCCGGCGGGATTCGCAAATGAGATTCCGTCCGTACTGAAGTTTGCTGTCCTTGCGGATGCGGGAAACAAAGTGCAAAACGATCCGTTTCACGGACAAAAAGCAATGGTCATCTATGATACATTTCTGCTGTTCGGGCAGATGCTTCTGGCTTTGCATGTCGAGGAACCGGATGAGGCGGAATCCGCTTTTTTCACTGCATATATGGATCGTATGGAGCAATTCCTGCGCGAATATGCAGTCTGGTATGCCGGCTCACAGAAACAGTATCGGCCTGTGGATGTCATCACCGAACCAACCGAATCGGAGGAAGTGCGCGAGCAAAAGCTGTCAGCTTTGCTGGAGGAACTGAATGATCTGGTTGGACTGACCGGCGTGAAATATCAGGTGAATTCCATGATTAATCTCATCAGAGTTCAGAAGATGCGCAAGGCGCAGGGACTGAAGGTGACGGATGTTTCCAAACATATGGTATTTTCCGGCAATCCGGGAACCGGCAAGACGACAGTTGCCAGAATCCTGGCGGACATCTATAAATATCTGGGCGTTGTAAAGCAGGGGCAGCTGATTGAGGTAGACCGTGGAGGACTCGTGCGCGGCTATGTCGGACAGACGGCGACACAGACACAGACGGTCATTGAATCGGCATTGGGCGGTATTTTATTTATTGATGAAGCCTATACGCTGACCGTGAATAAGGGTGAAGGAGACTTTGGCCAGGAGGCTGTGGACACCCTGCTCAAAGCGATGGAGGATCATCGCGATGAACTTGTTGTGATTGTGGCGGGATATACGGATTTGATGGAGCAATTCTTAAGTTCCAATCCGGGATTGAAATCGCGCTTTAATCATTTTATTCATTTTGAAGATTATACGGCAGAGGAATTGCTGGCGATTTTGCAAATGAATCTGAAAAAGCAGGAATATCATCTTTCCGAGGCGGCAAAGGCCAAAGCCGCGGAGATTGTGGAGCGCATGGTTGCAGAAAAGACAGAGAATTTCGCAAATGCGCGCTCTGTGCGTAATCTGATGGAACAGGCGATTGCCAAACAGGCCGGTCGCGTCGTTCAAATGGAGGAGGGCCGGATTGACAAAGAAATTTTGTCAACCATTGAGCCGGAAGATCTGGGTTAGAATTATTTTTTTCAGGATGGGGATTTGAAAAAAACGGAGGGGTTGTGTACAATATATAGTAGGGTGGCACGCGTATGCGTGCAAATGTAGTTTAATTGAAGAGGCAAGATATGTTTGAAGTCGGAGAGTATGTGTTAAAAATTGGAAACGGAGTATGTCGGATTGATCAGATCGGACATCCTGATTTCGCAGTTGGAGACAAAACACAGATGTATTATTATCTGGTTCCGGAGGTAAAGAAGGGAAGCAAACTATATGTGCCTGTTGAGGGGGCGGAGACAAAAATCCGCGATGTAATGACAAAAGAAGAGGCGATGGAACTGATCGGGCAGTTTACCCGGATTGAACCATTGCAGGTTAAGGTGGAGAAACTGCGTGAACAGGAATACAAAGAGGCCATTCGAAGCGGCAAACCGCATTGTCTGGTCAGTGTGCTAAAAGATCTGTATAACCGCAGAAAAGCCCGCCAGGATGCAGGCAAGAAGTCGACGGCCTGCGACGAAAAATATTTTCGTATGGCAGAGGACGAATTATATACGGAACTCGCCTTTGCACTTGACAAAGATATCGATGACATTCCGGTCATGATTTCGGAAGAGTTTTTAAATCAATAGAATATTGTGGAGGTAGACTTATGCGATTCTTTTTGAAACAAAAAAATCAAAAATGGATGCGCGCGTGTGCTTTGCTTTTGGCAACCGTTTTATTAGCGACACTCCCAATTACGAGAGAAAAAAGTAAGGAAGTATTTGCAGATACACGAGAAGAATGGGAGGATGCCAAAAAGGAACTGCAGGAGACCATTGATGAAATCGATGATCTCGAATCACAGGCTGAACAATCCAAGGAAGATCTCGAGAAAGCATCCGCCGCATTAAACAAACTGATTGCGGCACAGGAAAAACTGGAGCGTCGTATCAGCGCATGCCAGGATGAAATTGATGAGAACAATATTAAACTGGCAGCAGCACAGAAAAAAGTGGATGAAGAATACGAATCCATGAAGCTGCGTATTCAGTTCATGTATGAGAACAGTTCTGCCAATTCGGTCTGGTCGGCAATTATATCCGCAGGCAATTTTTCGGAGGTGCTCAACCGTCTCGAATATATTACGCAGGTGCATGAGACCGACCGTCAGCTGATGGACAATTATCAGCTGGCACTTGAGGAAGTGGAAAAGGTCAGCGAAGAACTCGCAAGCAACATGGAAGAACTGCTTGAAATGCAAAGCGATTATCAAAAGCAGCAGGTTGCGGCGGAAAAGACCGTGAAGATGCTTGAAAAAGAGCAGGCTACTTATGCATCGCAAATTGCAAATGCAAAAGACAAAAAGGAAGAATACGAAGAATCTGTATCGGAGCTGGGAGCGCGCGTACGTGCGGAAGAGGCTGCAGCTGCCGGACAGAATGCGGATGATTACGAAGGTGGCGGATCCGGAAAGGGTGGACTCGGTGATGCAGGATATCTGACAGATGATTCCAACGATCCTTCCAACCGCACTTCGGTATCCGGTGAAGAATTGGTTGCTTATGCACGACAGTTTGTCGGCGCTCATTATAAATGGGGCGGAGATGTTATTACTTATGACTGGAGTTCGGACAAAGGAATCGACTGCTCCGGATTTGTGCATATGGTATACGGTCATTTCGGCATTAGCACACCGCGTTATTCGCAGTCATTCAAGTCTGTCGGACAGCCGGTTTCATACAACAATATGCGTGCCGGTGATGTCATCGTATATCCGGGTCATGTGGCCATTTACATCGGAAACGGATGCATTGTTGAAGCACAGGGAAGCAGACAGGGTGTGACGGACAATCGTCGCGCAGACTGCCATACGATTACAGCAATTCGCAGGTTGATTTAATGTATATCATTCGAACAATTTGGAATGGGATCAGAAATTTTCACAAGAGCCCTAAAAAATGGATTTTGACATTATGCTTGAGCGCGGTCTTGATCGCGCTCGCATTGTATCATTACGATCAGCGTCAAAAGACCGGTGTGCCGTTTGATACCGTGCTTGATGAGACTGCCGTGAAGGTCGGGGATCAGACAAGGACTTTTCGCGAGGTGGCTTTTTATGTCGCGTATGAGGAAAGTCAGGTGGACGAGCAGGCACGCGTCTATAATCCACAGAATCCGGAGAAATACTGGAATGTCCATGTGGATGGAGTATTTGTGCGTCTCGCAGCGCGAAATGCCTGCGCACAGATGGCATTGCATGATGAGATATTTTATCAGATGGCGATGCGAGAAAAGATTACGCTCAATGAGGAGGACCGGCGTACCCTCTCGAATTACCAGAAGGATGTCTGGAATGATTTGAAAGAAGATGACCGGATAGAGCGGCTTGGTGTATCAAAAGAAGATATCGATGCAACTTTAGAGCGCATGAGTTATGCGCAAAAGATGCAATTGATTTATGCAGGGATGAACGGAGTCGAATATGAAGATTATGATTTTTCGGCACCGGGTTATGAGAATTTGTTAAAAGAATGGGAAGGCGAAATAAACAAAGCTGCCTGGAAGCAGCTTGAATTTGGATCAATTACATTGTCCTATGAATGAATTCGGGGAGATAAATAAATGAGATTTGTACCAGCTCAATCGTTGGTTCCGGGCATGATTCTTGCGCGCAGCATCATCAGTCGCAAGCAGGCATTTATGCTTGCAAAAGGAACGCAACTGACCGCCAAATATGTCAATTACCTTCAGGGAAAGGGCTATCTTGGCGCATATATCGAAGATGATCTGTCAAAGGATGTTGTCATCCATGAGACAATCGAAACTGAAACTTTCGAAGCCGGAGTGGAGGCCGTTGCAGAGGGAAATGTCGATGATATCATTGATGTTTCGCAGAGCATGGTCAATCAGATTGCTTCGAGTTCTGCCATCTCCGTAGATATGGTAGACCTTCGTTCTTATGATGATTATACATTTCATCATTCGGTCAATGTCGGCATCTATGCGGTTGCTGTCGGAAAAGAAATGGGATTGTCTTATGCGGAGCTGGAGGAACTGGCGGTTGCCGCTCTGTGCCATGACCTTGGCAAGAGCAAAATTCCGGCAGAAATTCTGAACAAACCGGGCAAACTGACCGATGAGGAATATGCCACCATCAAGAATCATTCCAAATTTTCATATGATATTTTGTATGACAATGATGCAATTTCTGCGACCGTTCGTCAGGCAGTTCTGATGCATCATGAGAATGAAAACGGCACCGGATATCCGCTTGGCAGAACCGGTGATGAGATTCCGAAACTGGCCAAGATCATTCACGCCTGTGACGTCTATGATGCGCTGACCAGCAAGCGCTCCTACAAAGATCCTTATCCACATGAGAAAGCGCATGACTATCTCGAAGGAGGGAAAGATACATTATTTGACCATAGTGTTGTCGATGCCATTCATGCAGTCATTCCGGCCTATCCGCCGGGAATCGATGTGAAACTCTCGAATGGGGAAGAGGCGATTGTCATTGATCAGTCCGATCAGCCGAGACGACCGATTATCCGCCTGAAACATCGCAATGTCAAAGTGGATCTGAGCAATGATCACGCATATCGAGAAATTACGATTGTTGCATCCGGAATTGCCACTATCATCAAGGACGAGCCGGTAGAAGTCCTCAACGAAAAGCGCAATACAGAAGATCGCCGCAAGCTGGTGATGATTGTAGATGACAGCCCAATCAGTCTGATGCAGACAAAGGCTGCAATCGGGCAGGATTATGAAGTCGTCGCCATTGCAAACGGAATTGAAGCAATTTCCTTCATCAAGGAAAAGAGTGTTCCGGATCTGATCATCATGGATGTCGAGATGCCTGTTTTAAACGGAATCAGCGCGGTCCGCTCCATTCGTGACAGCGGGTTTACCAAAATACCGGTCATCTTCCTGACGGCAAGCTGTGACCGTGAAACCGTCATGAAAGGAAAGGCAGTGGGCGCCTCCGATTATATTATCAAGCCTGCCAGTCCGACTTATCTGAGAGAGCGTGTCATGATTACGCTTGAAGGAGAAATTGATCGCTAAATCAAAAAGAGACGCATTTGCGTCTCTTTTCTCATTCTATCTGCCTAACAAATCAAATTATAAATCCACTGTGGTATCTACCACACCATCCCCTGTCGTATCCACGAATGCAGTATCGGCTTTGCCGTCCCCTGTCGTATCGACAATCAGCTCGTCCGGTCTTCCGTCGCCCGAATTGTCGATGGCCACGGTATCCACTTTGCCGTCACCGCTTGTATCATATGCTTCGATGGTATCATCTTCTGATTCAACTTCTTCATCTTCATCTTCATCATCAAGATCTTCGTCAAAGTCCTCATCGTCAAAGATGTCATCATCTGCACTCATCTTATCCTTAAATTTCGCAATTTTATCTTTATTCTTGATGGCCGCATAGGCTACACCGGCGATTGCTGCGGAAGCGATAAGAGTCTTCACAAATTTTTTTCCCATAATAAATTCCTCCTGTGTAATTTACGCTACTTTTTTATTCTAACCCTCCGCCCCCGCAAATGCAACACCCTGTCTGTCCCTTAAACCACACACGGCATAAGGCGGCAAGATTCTCAGCAAAGCCACGCGACGCTTCTTCGATTGAGGCTGTTCTTTCAACTATTTGCACTTCTTCCGCACTGTCTTTTCCACGCAAACACCCGAAAGTCCTGATTCCTTTCCTGGTTCATATAGACCGGTGAAGGAACATCATTGGGAACGCGCTTAGTAAAACAGAAGCCGCTTTTGCGAAGTGCTCGATACGAGCCGCCACGGACGGTGGCGAGAGCCGATGGCGTCCCGGATGGACGCTCTGAGGCGGTATCGAGTACTCAAAAGCGGCTTCGTTGTTTTACTTAGCAAGTGGACAGTGTTCCGCACCGGTCTATATGGACAGGAAAGAAATATGATAGTTCTCATGTGTTTGCGTGGAAAAGACAGTTTGTCGAATTGCAAAATCGGTGAAAGGACAGCCTCTTGAAGCGTCGCGTATGCCTTTGGAGAATCTAAGCTGCCCGCCTATCGTGTGGTTTGAGGGATAGGCACGGCGGGTGGCCGGGACGGGAGTAGTGGGAGGGACAGGGGAGTTGTGTGGGGCGGAAGTTGACGAATGGGAAAAATTAAAGTATATTTGCATAGTGAAGTTGCTGAGGAAAATAATGAGGAAAGAAGGAAGAAGATGGCAACAAAGATTGGAAGAAATGATCCGTGCTGGTGTGGCAGCGGAAGAAAGTATAAGACATGCCATGCGGCATTTGATGACAAACTGGCGAAACTTGCGGCGGAGCATCACAGAGTGCCGACAAGAGATCTGATTAAGACTCCGGAGCAGGTGGAAAAAATTAAGGAGAGCGCCAAAATTAATGTGGCAGTGCTCGACGAGATTGCAAAGACCGTGCATGAAGGGATGAGTTTGGCAGCGATTGACAAACTGGTATATGATATGACAACGGATATGGGAGGTATTCCGGCTCCGTTGAATTATGAAGGATATCCGTATAGCGTATGTACTTCGGTAAATGATCAGGTATGTCACGGATTCCCGTTGGAAAATAGAATTCTGAAGAGCGGGGATATCGTCAATGTAGATTGTTCCACAATTCTGGATGGATACTTTTCGGACAGCTCCCGCATGTTTATGATTGGTGAGGTAAGCGAAGAAAAGAAGCGTCTGGTGCAGGTGACAAAAGAATGTGTGGAACTGGGCCTGAAAGAAGTAAAACCGTGGGGATTCCTCGGAGATATGGGACAGGCCGTACATGATCATGCATATGAGAATGGCTATACTGTAGTGCGCGAAATCGGCGGACATGGCGTAGGCGTGGAATTCCATGAGGAGCCATGGGTCGGATATCATACCAAACGCGGAACCGATATGGTATTGGCGCCGGGACTGATGTTTACCATTGAGCCGATGGTAAATATGGGCAAGGTCGATATTTTTGTGGATGAGGAAAATGATTGGGAAGTATATACTGCCGACCATCAGCCATCTGCACAGTGGGAGATTCAGGTCCTTGTTACGGAAGATGGCTATGAAGTCATCAGCTGGTAATAATGAGAATGCAACAGAAAGCATGTTGTCGGGAGAGGCAACATGCTTTTTTTCGTAAAAAAGAGAAAAGTAGTGCGAAAATAGGAAAAATGTAGTAATATTTTCCTATGGAAATAAATTCAGCGAACAAGGAAGGGAGCTTGGCAAATGGCAAGAGAGAAAAGTCAAAAGAAAGGCAAAATAAAGAATAAGCTGTTGCTGTTTCTGCTGCCGGCGGTAGTACTGACAATTTTGGCGTTGGTACTGATTTCGGGCACATTGTCCAGAAACAGTATGTCAAAAATGGCAACGGCACAGCTTGAGTCATCAATCAGCAACCAGGGCGACAATATTGAGTCGTGGCTGAGTCAGAATCTGGAGAATTTCTCCACGGTGAAGCAGGCGATTGAGCGGACAAAGCCGGATGAGGCAGGTCTGCAGGCGCTTTTGGATGCATATTACGGATTCAATAAAAATTGTACAGACGGTGTTTATGTGGCAACCGCCACAGGAAAAATGTACAAGGCAGCAGAGTCACAGAAAACGGTGACCAATCCGACACAGGAAACATGGTATCAGCAGGGAATGACCCGCGTAAACATGGATTACGGCGCTGCTTATCAGACAGCGGATGGAAAGGCTGTCATCAGTGCATCCGGTATTTTGAACGACGGATCCGGAGAATTGAAGGTAATTGCGGCAGATTTGTCTTTGGACAAAATCAGCACAATCGTCAATTCCGGAGTCAAGATGGATCAGGCAGCATCGTTCCTGGTGGATACCGGTACATATACCATCCTGGCACATCGCGATTCATCGCGCATCTTCGGAGAACTGACAGAGACTGACAGCGACAAGATGATGGCAGCGATTGCAAAGAAGATCAAGGATCGTGAGTATACAACAGAATTTTTGTCCGGAAATGCGGTGGCATTCTCTGAAATCAGTGGAACTGACTGGGTTCTGGTATCTTATATTTCAGAAAATACCATTTTGAAAGATGTTATGAAACTGACACAGATTCTGATTCTGGTTGGTGTAGTTGCAATTATTTTAATTATTGTACTGATTAACCTGACTGTATCCAAGGTTATCGCTCCGCTTGGCAATATTACAAAGAGCATCAGCGATATGTCAGCCGGAGATTTCACAATTGAGGTGACCAACAAGAGCAATGACGAAATCGGTGTGATGGGTACCAAGGTGAGTGAATTCGTGGTTTCCATGCGCAAGATGCTCGCCGACATCAACCAGGAATCCGAAAAACTCAAAGAGCAGTCAGACAACAGTGACCGTGTATCAAAGAATATGTTCCAGGCATCACAGTCACAGTCAGATGCAATGAAGAATCTGAATCAAACGGTGGATCAGCTTGCCGTAGCGGTTAATGAAATCGCACAGAATGCAACCACACTTGCGATGGTTGTTTCAGATACCCGTGAGAATTCAAATCAAGCAAACGAAAGCATGAAGGAGACTGTAGAAATCAGCAAGCAGGGTCGTGCTGATATGGAACAGCTGAATCATGCAATGCAGGGAATCAAGATGGCCAATGATGAACTTGTGGATTCCATCAATGAGGTCGGAAGGGTTTCCGAAGAAATTACAAAGATTGTCGGCTTGATTGCAGAAATCTCAGAGGAGACCAATCTGCTTTCACTGAATGCTTCCATCGAGGCGGCACGCGCCGGCGAAGCGGGAAAAGGATTTGCGGTTGTTGCAAGTGAAATCGGAAAGCTCGCACAGAACAGTTCCTCATCTGCAGAGAGCATCGCACGCCTGATCGACAGTGTACGTGATGCAGTTGCAAGTGTTGTGGAACAGGCTCAGACGAGTGCGCGTAACATTGAAGAGAACAGCGGCCTGATTCAGACGGCTGTGGATACCTTTGATCGCATCTATGAGAACATCGAGAAGTCAAATCAGCTGATTGACCTGATGATTCAGGATGTCGAAAAAGTAAATGATGTATCTTCCAATGTCGCAGCAATTTCGGAAGAACAGGCGGCCAGCGCGGATGAAATCCTCGAGACCAGCCATCAAATGGTAGAACAGGCAAATAATATCACGCAGAGTAGCCAGGATGTGGCAGATAATTCGCATGAACTGGCGAATACCTCTGATACGCTGACAGCTTATGTGCAGCAGTTTAAGATATAGGAGGTATTGATCGATGAATATGAAATTTAAAAAATTATTATCCATTGTATTTACAATGATGTTGACTTTGACATTGATAGCAGGTTGTGGAGGCGCAAAATCCGAAGGCGGATCGGCAGGAGGAAGCAAAATCCTGTATACGCTTACGGATGAAGATGATACCTTCCGTGCAACTCTTTCAGATGCAATCCGCAATGCGGCAAAAGACCAGGGTGTTACACTGGATGTGCAATACTGCGGCAATGATATTGAAGAGCAAAAGAAACAGATTGCAGGTGCGAAAGCTGCCGGCTATGATGCAATTATCTGCCTTCTGGTTGATTCTACCACAGCACTTCAGATGGAAGTGGTGGCAAATGGATTGCCAATGATATTTGTCAACAATGTGCCGGACAAGGAATATTTAAAAGATGATGAGTTTGTTTGTGTCGCATCCTATGAACAGGACGCCGGCAAATTCCAGGCGGAATATGTATGGAATAAGCTTGGCAAACCATCATCCCTGAATCTGATTATACTTGAGGGCGAAAAGGGACATTCAGGAGCAATTGGCCGTACCAATGCCGTGAAGTATTTCTTCCGCGACAATCAGGTGGATGCCAATATCGTCTTTATGGATAATGCAAACTGGTCTGATACGGAAGCGTATGAGAAGCTCGATGTCTTTAAGATGACAGGTCAGCCTTTTGATGCAATCATCTGCAACAATGATACGATGGCACTCGGTGCCGTAAAATGGCTGAAGGATAATGGATATGATACTTCCAAATATCCGGTGGCAGGAGTAGATGCAACTGCAGACGGATGCCAGTCCATCGTTGATGGTGGCATGTATATGACAGTATTGCAGGATGCAGGCGGCCAGGGCGCACGTGCGGTAGAATCTGCAGTCGCACTTGGAAACGGCAAGTCATTGTCAAACATTGAAGGTGCGAGCAAAGATCATAAATATGTCTGGGTTCCGTTTGTACCGGTTGACGCAACCAATGTAAATGAATACAAATAAGATTCTCATTATCAAAAGGCTCCGAAAGGAGCCTTTTGTAGTATTGCACAAAAATCAATAACAAAAACTAGCAATTATTGTCGGTTGACGGTGGGAATAAGTGATGATATGATATAAACCAGTTAAACGGTTAAGCGATGGCGCGGGATATAGGCGCCCGCTTTTATTTTTCAGTTTAATTTAAACGGTTAAATAGGAGGAAAACAAGATGAAAAGAAAATTAGTAACAGCATTGGTTTTGGGGGCGCTTATGGTAGGAAGCCTTAGTGCATGCGGCGGTTCCGATAAAGGTACGGATGCAGCAAAGAACCAGACCGCAACAGAAAGTGAGCAGAAGGATTCGGAATGCACGGTAACCGTTTATGACAGTGACGGAAAGACCGTACTCGACACTGTAAAAGTTGAGAGCGGAAAGACATTGGATATTGAAGCTCCGACAAAGGACGGATACACATTCATGGGATGGTATGCAACCCCTGAATTGTCAAGAGCATTTGATGCAACAGCAGCAATTACCGCAGACACTTCCATTTATGCAGGATTTGCACAGTATACGGAAGATACAAGAACTTTCTATATCGTAGGAAGCGGTGAGAGTGATGTATTAAAGGAATCTAACTGGGGAGCAGTAGTCGGTGACGCACAGAAACTTACCAAGGAATCCAATGATAAGGCAAATGTTTATACCATCACTCTGGATCTTCAGGCAGGAGATCAGTTCCAGTTTGCAATTGACAAGAACTGGTCAGATCAGAGAGGTTTCGGATATCTGACATCTGTAGAGCAGGATGGAACCGAATATTTCAAGAGTGCCGGATCCCTCGGTGATGCTTCCGTAAAGAAGTCTAACATCGAAGTTGCGGTAGCTGGAAATTATACATTCACACTTACCACTTATCCGGCAGAAGATATTTATGATACTGAGGATGCGTATTATACAGAAGCAACCAAAGAGAACTTCAATCTGAATCCATACGATACCATCACATTTACCTACAACGGTAAGTAAAAGAAAAATGCCTAGACCAGCACATCGTGCTGGTCGAGCGGTGTACGGGCCAGCGCCTCTTCCATACAGGTATGAATCGTGGACAGCTTTTGTTCATTCAGCGATGGAACATAGCATACTTCATTTTCCTCCTTCAGGAGTTCATACAGGGTATGGTCGCAAGTGAGAATATTTTTCCCGGAGATGGCATTGCACTCCTGCGGAGTGGAAACAAAAGTCATCTTTGGGAATGCGGTCTGTAAAAACTGCTCGCGCGGTTTGTTCGGAGTCACCAGCATGACAAACGAATAGTCTTCCCCATGGAAGAACCTGTCAGCTGCCTCCTTTAAACGATTCGGGTCCGAATTGATCTGAAAGAACAAAGGATCATTGATCATGCAATCGACAGCGAGCAGAGGAATGAAGTTGTTATTACCGAGTTTATGGAATGTTTCGGAATCGGTATTGTAGCAGATGATGGCATCTGCCTGATCACATTTTTCAAGATCGAGATCATTTAAGATAATCATCTCATATTTTTTCTGATGAAAATAGTTGGTCAGTGTTTTGAGAATGTACAAATTCTCCGCATTTTGCAACAAGGTATCGGTTGCCGGGAGATAGGTTGCCAGCAGGCTTTTACGGTTTGCCGCAAGTGCCTGAGCTGCCTGATTCGGCGAGTAATTTAACAGATTGACCACCTGCAGTACTTTTTTGCGGGTTTCTTCTGTGATTTTGATATCGGTACGATTGTTGACAATATACGAAACGGTTGCGGTGGACACACCGGCCTGACGAGCCACATCTTTGATTGTGATTTTTTTTCTGGACATTTTCAAATCCTCCATAAAAGGGTTTAATCGCTTCAGCAATTTTAGTATTATTATCAGAGTGAAAAAATAATTTGTCAATATGAGCGCATGATTATTTTTTGACGGGGAAAAGGAAATAAGATGAACCAACATGCATTATTACATATTCCTGATTCGCGATATTGCTTTGCAGTCGGGAAAGACGAGATTGTAATTCGTCTTCGAATGGCAAAAGACGATCAAGTGAAAGTATTTCTGGTTTACGGACCGAAATACCAATTCCAGATGCAGCAGTCTGAAATGGAGATGACTGCACATTATGAAGACAATCTTTACAAATATTATGAAAAACGATTAAAATTGGACGATGTCCGTTTGGCATATATTTTTCGAGTGGAAGAAGATGGCAAAAGCCTGTATTACAGTGAGGACGGCCTGACAGAAAGCTATTCCTTTCCGGAAGCTTTTTACAACTTCTTCCAAATGCCTTACATCAATGAGAATGACCGTATGGAGACGGTCGACTGGATGCAGGGTGCCATTTTTTATCAAATTTTTGTGGATCGTTTCTTTGCAGGGGATACACAAAAAGACCGCTCCTATATCAATATGCAATGGGGCGACAAGCCAACCCCGAAAAGCTTCGCGGGCGGCGACCTTCGCGGAATCATCGAGAAACTCGATTATCTTGAGAATCTCGGAATCAGTGCTATTTATCTGACACCGATTTTTCTGTCGAAGTCCAATCACAAATATGATATTGAAGATTACAAAACCATTGATCCGATGTTTGGAAACATGCAGGACTTCCGTGAACTGGTGGAACTGGCGCATGCGAAAGGCATTCGCATCGTATTGGATGCGGTATTCAACCATTGCAGCATGGACATGAAACAGTTTCGCGATGTAATGGAGAAGGGGCGCAAATCCGAATACTATGACTGGTTTATCATTGACGGAGATTATCCGGAACCGGAGAAATGCAATTATGAATGCTTTGCCTCCTGCAATTATATGCCAAAGTTGAATACGGCAAATGAGCAGGTACAGGAATTCTTGCTGGATATTGCATTATACTGGATTCGTGAGGCCGGAATTGACGGCTGGCGACTGGATGTGTCGGATGAAGTGTCACATGATTTCTGGCGTCGCTTCCGTCGTGAGGTCAAGGCACTCAAAAAAGACTGTGTCATTGTCGGGGAGAACTGGCACGACGCCTATTCCTATCTGATGGGTGACCAGTATGACAGCATTATGAATTATGCATTTACCAAGGCGTGCCTGGACTATTTTGCACATGATAATTTTGATGCAAAGCAGATGGCGGAAAAATTAAACAGCAATTTGATGCGCAACACGGCACAGGTCAATGATATGATGCTCAATCTGCTGGATTCGCATGATACACATCGCTTCTTCTCCGAAGTGGGGAAGAATAAAAAGAAATTGCTCAGTGCAATCGCGCTTGAGATTGCTTTTCCGGGAGCAACCTGTATCTATTACGGAACGGAAATCTGCATGGAAGGCGGATACGATCCGGATTCGAGACGCTGTTTCGACTGGGATCAAAGCCATTGGGATATGGATTTCTTACGCGAAGTACAAAGTATTTTGCAGTGGAAGAAAAAAGATGTCATCCGCTACGGAATCGTTCGTGTCTATGCAAAGGATGATTATCTGTATGTGGAACGTCGTTATCAAAAAACAAAATTTATATTGAAATTAAATCGTGAAAACTATGAAGTTTATGAGGAGGAAATGAAATCATGAAAAAGAAATGGATTGCCGCAGTACTTGCTGCCACGGTAGCGCTCACTGCAACTGCCTGCGGTGGCGCGGACACAGATACCACAGATAATACTGCAAAAAAGGGTGGAACAGGAGCTGCTGTATTTAACGGACAGCTGGAGGAGAATGTCACCATCCGCGTACTGGAAAATGATACCGCAATTGAAAAGGGCTATTTCAAAGAGCTGATTGACGCCTTTAATGAGGAGTATAAAGATAAGGGAATTCAGGCTGTGGATGCCAACATGGATCAGTATCTGGATCTCGCGAATGACGGACCTTACGGATATGGACCTGATGTGTTGTATCAGGCAAATGATATTATCATGAAATATGCGGACGGAAAGCATATCCTTCCGCTTCCGGCAGAAGAATTCGACTGCTTTGAGCAGATTCCGGATACAGCATGGAATGCTTTTCATGCCACAGTGGACGGAACCGAATATACCTGTGGAATTCCGGTCAATGTGCAGGCACCGATGCTTTACTACCGCAAGGATCTGCTGCCGGCAGATTGGGAGAGCGCATGGGATGAGGACAAGGACAGTGTACCGGATATGATTCAGTCCTGGTCAAAAATGTACGACTACTCAGTTGCCCGTCATGAGGCAAACAAAAAACAGTATGGCTATATGAAGTCGCTCAATGATATGTATTTCTCAAGCGGATTCTTATTCTCATATGGTGGATATATTTTTGGAAATAACAATACCGATCCTTCCGAAATCGGTTTTGCGGCCGGCGAAGCAGAAAAGGGTGCGCAGGTGTTAAGCCAGCTTGCTTCTGCAATGAACGAAGACTGCATCGATGATACCATCACTACAAATGCATACAGCAAACTTGCAGACGGCAGCTATTTTGCAACCATCTCCACACCGGATGTTTATTCTACCTTCCTTGATGAGCTGACCAAGGCTTATGAAGAGCAGGAGGGTCTTTCCGAGTGGGATGCCGCAAAAAAGGCGGAAGAAAATCTTGTGATGACAGCACTTCCACAGTTGCCTTCAAGCGGGGATCTGACAGACAAGAATGCAGAACAGATTGTTTCCAAGTGCATGGGTGGTGTCAACGGATATGCAGTCAGCTCTTATACGAAGGCACCGAATGCATGTCTTGAATTTGTAAAATTTGCAACAAGCTATGATATGGTAAAGCGCCGTGCACATATGCTTGGAATTGCTCCGGCGAGAGGTGATGTGGCAAAGGAAGTCGGCGGAACATCCGAGGAGATTTTCAAGAATCTGGATGCAGGCAATATCATTTTGATGCCATCGATTTCGGCAATCGCACAAATCTGGACCCCGGGTCAGACATTCTTTATCGATTTGGCACAGGATGTATACCGTGCGGATAACGAAAAGAAATACAAAGATCTTGCGTCAATGAAAGCAGGTCTCGAAGACATGTGCAAACAGATTAACGAGGCAATCACGACATTACAGTAAAGGCAATAACAATGAAACAAACCGTACAGACATTTATGAAGACAGCTACCGTACCGGTGAAAATGTCCCTGCTCCTGATGGGAGCGGGACATTTCCGCTACGGAAGTATATCAAAGGGGCTTTTGTATTTATTCGTGGAACTGTCCATGATTTATTATCTGGTACAGCGCGGATTCAATGATATCAGGGGATTTTTTACATTAGGAACACAGCGTGCAGATGCATGGGCAGGCATCGAGGGGGATAACTCGGTCGTGATGATGCTCATGGGTATTTTTGCATTTATCGTAATTGCGGTATTTGCATTCTTCTATGTCCAAAACATCAAGGGCGCATATGCAATGCAGAAGCGTGCAGAAAATAATCTCCCGCAGAAGACCTTGCGCCAGGATTTGGCAGACCTGCTGGATCAGAAATTTTATGTGCTGGTATTGGCATTGCCGCTGATCGGAGTCTGTGTATTTAATGTGCTTCCGATTATCTTTATGATTCTGATTGCATTCACCAACTATGGCGGCAATATTGTTCCGCCGGAGCTGGTTGACTGGGTGGGCGTGGACAATTTCCGGAAATTAATGGTCCTTTCCAAATTCGGTCCGACCTTCCTCAAGATTTTGGGCTGGAACCTTTTATGGGCTTTGCTCTCTACCACAATCAATTATTTTGCGGGACTGGGGCTGGCATTGTTATTGAACAAGGAATGTGTCAAGGGCAAGGCCATCTGGCGTGCATTTCCGATTCTTGCATATGCAATTCCGGGATTCATTACCCTGCTCGCATTCAAATTCATGTTTTCGTACGGCGGACCAATCAACCAGATGATCATCAGTAATGGAGGAACCCCGTTCGGATTCCTCGGAATCGATGCAAAGTGGAGTGCGCGTCTGATCGGACTTCTGGTCAATTGCTGGATCAGTGTGCCGTCCATCATGCTTCTTGCCACAGGACATCTTTCCAACCGTGATATGTCCTTGTATGAAGCTGCGAAAATCGATGGGGCAGGACGGTTCGCACAGTTCCGTAAACTGACCGTTCCGTTTATGCTCTTTGCAACCATGCCGGTATTGCTGGGACAGTTTATCGGAAATTTCAACAATTTCGGAATTTTCTATTTCCTGCGAGGCGGTATGTATATGGATGGATATTTCCTTGCAAGCGATACCGATTTGCTGATCAACTGGCTTTATAACCTGTCAATCGATAACAATTATTATTGTATCGGTGCTGCCATCAGTTTGGTAATATTCCTGATTACATCTGTGATTTCTCTGACTGTTTATGTGAAATCACCATCTTACAGAGAGGAGGATACATTCCAGTAATGAAACAAAAGAATGGATTTAAAATGCTCGATACCGGCGTGACCTACGTCCTTTTGATTGCTGTGGCGTTTATCTTTTTCTTTCCATGTTTGTGGATTATTTTAGCCTCACTGTCAAAATCAGGAAGCATCTACTCCTTTGATGGATTTTTCCCACGGTCATACAGTCTTGCGACTTTTAAAAAGCTTTTTACGGACACAACCATGTATAACTACCCAAAGTGGTTTTTGAACACGCTTATGGTTGCGACGGGAAGCTGCATACTTGGAACATTTCTGACCATCCTGACAGCTTATACCATGTCAAGGTTCGAATTCAAAGCGCGCAAACCGATGATGAAAATCACGATGGTGCTTGGAATGTTTCCGTCTTTCATGGGTATGACAGCAGTGTATCTTTTGATGACACAATTTGGTCTGATCAACCATTTGTGGGGGTTGATTCTGATTTATGCTGCCGGCGCACCTATGGGGTATCTGACACAAAAAGGCTTCTTCGATACCATTCCAAAGGCAATCGATGAAGCGGCAAAGATTGATGGCGCAACAAATCTGCAAATTTTCACCAAAATAAATCTTCCGCTGGCAAAGCCGATGATTGTCTATACCGCATTGACTTCGTTTACCTGGCCGTGGAGTGATTTCATTTTGCCGAAGCTGCTGTTAAAAGAAAAAAATCTCTATACGGTTGCGGTCGGACTGATGAGCCTGGATGAAACGGAATTTGCCAGATTTGCTGCCGGCAGTGTATTTATCGCATTGCCAATCGTAGTGTTGTATTTCTGCCTTGTCAGAAATATGGTAAACGGAATCGCAGCAGGTGCTGTGAAAGGCTAGTTATAGGATGTAACCAATACTGCAGGCATCGTTACATTCGGACGCACACAGGTTGCTACAAGATTCTTTGTGAACAATGCCTATACCAATTATGGTCAGTCCCTCTATATCGTAGGTAACATCGCGGAATTGGGCAACTGGAATCCGGATAAAGCAGTAGGCTGCTTCTTCAATAACACTGCAAGTATTGCAAATTACCCTACCTGGTTCTATGATATCAGTTTGCCGGCTGGTACCAGAATCGAGTATAAGTACATCAAAAAGGATGCCGCAGGAAATGTTGTATGGGAAAGCGGATCCAATCATGTCTACACAACCGTCACAAACGGAACAGGAACGGTTGTTGATACATGGTAAAAAAAAGAGCTGCATTTGCAGCTCTTTTTTTGATAAAGCGAGACTTGAATTGATTATGACTCGATCGGAGTTCCGCATTTCGCACAGAACTTTCCGGTTACCGGAGAACCGCAGTTTTTGCAGATTCTGGTTGGCTCCTGAGTCGGAGCGGCAGTCGGCTGAACCGGAGTGGCAACAGGCTGAACCGGAGTGGCAACAGGCTGAACCGGGGTAGCAACAGGCTGTACCGGAGTAGCATATACCTGACGGGTACCTGAAAGCTGGCGAATACTGTCCTTAATGGAATCGGTGCGTTTAGTGATTATCATCATAACACCTGCGGCGATTACAACAAGGAAAAGCAGGATGACAAGCACATAGAAGAAATTCACATGTACCTTCACATCGGCATCGAAAAGCTCGCCCAGTGCGGAATCTGCATCTGATAATTCAGCTTTTAACTTTGCAAATGCGATAATTTCAAGGATGAATCCCAATGCGCCGAGCACGATGGTGAGGATGGCCTTCAGCTGATTGGCAATTGCATTGATCAGTGAAATGACAATCAGTGCAATCGGAATCAAAAACAGCAGGAATCCGATCAGGAAGAATCCACCTCCGAGAGATCCCCACTCGCCCATGAAATGAAAGCGATTGATCATCATGTTTAATCCACTGACACGCATTTTCATTTCGATGAAGAAGGTTATCTTCATTGACATAATTGGAATGAAGAATAATACAAAGAGTAATGCTCCGGCCCAAATCACCAGATTCTTCCATGTCAGCTGTAATAAGCTGCTAAACTGGAAGCCAGGTCTAGGTGCGAATGGCTGTTGTGGTTGATAGTAATTGTTATTATCCATAACTTACCTCCGTTATTTGATTGTTTGTTTCAATTTTTATCATAACAGATGCGCCATAATGCCACAAGTTAAATTGTGGTATTTACACCATTGATGGTCGCATTTTCGTTTTCTTTCATCGGGATGACAATACACTTCTCACCATCGATGGTGGTCGACTTAATCTGAGATGCTTTTTCCGGCTTTACATGCAGCACCACATCATAGGTTTTGACCTCTTCCTTGTAACTGTCAATCTCTTCCTGCTTTTCGTTCAATTTCAGTGTCAGATCGCCAACCTGCTCTTCGAGTGCCAGCTTCTCGACGCGAAGTTCGTTTGCAACCAAAGCCTTATTGTCGATGACATTCTCAGCCTGCGGCAGTTTCTCTCCAAATGCCTCATCGACATTCTTTTCGATGCGGGTAATCTTTTCCTCCGGCACATGACTGCTTTCGAGTACCTGCTTGATGACTTCTTTGTCCAGAATAAACGGATCTTCCTCGACATCATGAACTTCCGCATAATCTTCCGCCATGTCGGCCAGCGTCTGCTGGATATCGAGCAAAGTATCTTCGGTCGACTCTTCCTCCGCACCGAGTACATTTCTGACAATCGAATGGAATGCCATTTTCTGCTCAGTTGCAGTACGCTCTATGCCACAGCCCAATCCGTTGGCCATAAATTCAGAGTGCGGCTCCTTCGTATTCTTGGTATAAAACAGGGTAGAGTGGATGTCAGTACTTCTGTCATTGAACGCAGGGAACAAAAATCCGGTCTCCGGTGCACCGACAACCCAGTCGCGGATACGCGGTCCGATGCGTCCTTCCTTTTCCAGATATCCCAGACCCGGTTTCGAAAGCGATACCGGACAAATACCTACCAGCAAATATTTATAGATTTCTTCCGATTCATCCAGATTGATATTATCTTTGGTGCGTGTCATTACATCATAGCTGTCCAGATACAGCAGAATCAGATAATTTCCCACCTCATCATAGGTATCAATCACCAGATCATAATAGGTATCCAGCAAATCCTCATTCTCGAGATCACAGTCGCGCAGTGCCATCAGAATCTGCTGTCTTCCGCCCACTGCCTCCTCATCAATCGGAAACTCCAGATTCAGCAGATTATTGCCGATGGTTCCGGACAGCAGCTTATTCGCAATCTCCAGATACTTATAATATTCGTCCTCCTCGAGCGTCAGAAATTGTCCGCCGAATTTACATACCTTGTGATGTTCTCCATCCACATAGCATCCCACCAGACGCGAGAATGTGGCCGCGTCCTTCTTAAAGCGGCGCTTCAGTTCCATAACTTCTTTTTTATTCATTGAAATTCCTCTTTCCTTTTTTGTCTGACCGCATTAGGGTCACCCACTATTATATTCGAAATTCCCGCCGCGCGCCACTGCCCATTTTCGATTTTCTCCCTCCGC
>NZ_PDYG01000111.1 GCF_002735305.1 Agathobacter ruminis | reverse complement strand
CCTGGAGAACCCAGGGGAATGAGAACATTGGCAGATATCTTTATAAATGTAAAGGTAACGCATATGTTATTAAGATTTCCGATACCAATTGGGTTGAGTATCAGACTTCTGGTTGGCATACATACAAAGTTTATTATACACATGCGATTCCTCATGGAAATAACCAGTTTGATTTGTTGACGGATGAAGATTATCACGAATACAGTGAAAGCGTTAGCATTTCACAGTCACAGTCTGCATCAGATCATTCATCTGAGTCAGCATCAGTAAGTGCTAGTGAGTCAGCAAGTGTATCAGTATCTGAATCAGCAAGTGTAAGTGCTTCCGAGTCAGCAAGCGTAAGCGCATCTGAGTCAGCA
>NZ_PDYG01000110.1 GCF_002735305.1 Agathobacter ruminis | reverse complement strand
TAGATTGAGGAGTACATAATATCAATAAATGAAGTGTCCGCCACTTCATAAACCTTTTTCAAAATGGTTCATTCATCAAAAGACACATGAGTGATGCTCGCCTTTTGCATATTGAAAACCAAAAATATTCGCAAAACGTGAAGGCCATACCGGGGCCATGGGGCGAGGATGTTATTGCAAGATTGCAGGCTGTGAATGGTAACAAAAAAAGGCTCCGGAACAATCTCCGGAGTCTTGATGTCAATCGTTATGCAGTTGCTTTGCTTCCATATGCAATTAAATAGAGTAACAAAATCAAATTAATTACCAATCCGGCAATCATTGTCGGAATCGGGGTTAGAATTACAAATGCCATCGTAATGATACCAATTACAATCACCCAATAATTCGCGTTTTTCCGCCTAGTTCTCCCAAAATGCCAAAGCAAAATTACAAGAATGCACAATGCTATCAACTCTGCTCCAACTATAAATGGTGCAACATATTCCATACTATGATCTCCTTTTTTAGCTCTTTTTTATTTCCTTTTCATATCCTTGCATGCAATTATACAATTCTTCGTTAAAATAGTCCATATTCAAACTGCAAATCATCAATGTATTCAAGTCTCGCTCGCGAGACTTGGCGCGAGATTTGCGTCAGCGTAGCTGACATATTT
>NZ_PDYG01000109.1 GCF_002735305.1 Agathobacter ruminis | reverse complement strand
AATATGTCAGCTACGCTGACGCAAATCTCGCGCCAAGTCTCGCGAGCGAGACTTGAATTAAAAAGAATCGGTAAAAAAGGACAGGAGTATTGGAATGAAGTTATTACATCTATCAGACTTGCATTTGGGCAAGCGCGTCAATGAATTTTCCATGATTGATGATCAGGAATATATTTTGAAAGAAATTCTTACGATTGTAAATGAGCAGAAGCCGGATGGCATCCTGATTGCGGGCGATGTATATGATCGCTCGGTGCCGACAGAAGAAGCGATGCGCTTGTGGGATGATTTTCTGGTGCGATTGTCAGAAAAAAAAGTACCGGTGTATGCCATCAGCGGGAACCATGATTCGGCAATCAGATTTGCGGATCATGGGGCTTTGATTGAAGAGGCCGGAGTACATTTTTCACCGGTATTTGACGGGCATACGAAGTGCTGCACGATTGAAGATGAGTATGGACCGGTTCGAATCTATCTGCTCCCGTTTATCAAACCGGCGACGGTGCGTGCATTGTTTCCGGAGGAAGAAATCAACGATTATACAGATGCATGCCGCGTAGCGGTAGAGCACATGCAGGTGGACAAAAGCGAGCGCAATATTCTGGTGGCACACCAGTTTGTGACCGGAGCAAGCCGTTGCGAGTCGGAAGAAATTGTGGTTGGCGGATTAGACAATGTCGACGCGTCGGTTTTTGATGATTTTGATTATGTCGCTTTGGGGCATATTCACGGCAAGCAGCATATCGGGCGAGAAACCGTGCGTTATTGCGGCACGCCGCTGAAATATTCTTTTTCCGAAAAAAATCATAAGAAATCGGTCACCGTGGTAGAACTTGGGACCAAAGGAAAGGTGACAATCAGCGAAATCCCGCTTGTCCCACGCCATGACCTGCGCGAAATCCGCGGAACCTATGAAGAATTGATGTGCAAAGAAACTTATGAGGATACTGCGGTTGATGATTATATTCATGCTGTATTGACCGATGAGAATGATGTCATTGATGCAATGGCAAAGATGCGCGTGGTTTATACTAATCTGATGAAGCTTAGCTATGACAACAAGCGCACGCAGGCCAATCAGGAGATAACGGATGCACAGAATGTGGAGCAAAAGCAGCCAATTGAATTGTTTGCGGAATTTTATGAAAAACAAAACAATCAGGCGATGACCGGGGAACAGCAGCAATTTGTGCAACAACAGATAGAAAAGATTTGGGAGGGGTAGAATATGAGACCAATGATGTTGGAACTGTCTGCATTCGGACCCTATGCAGGCAAGGTGACAATCCCGATGGAACAACTTGGAGCCCAGGGATTATATCTGATTACGGGCGATACAGGAGCCGGCAAAACAACAATTTTTGATGCAATCTGTTTTGCACTTTACGGGGAGGCAAGCGGACCGAACCGTGATGTGAATATGTTTCGCTCGAAGTATGCTGACCCGGAAACACCGACCGAAGTGAAATTGATATTTACCCACGGCGGAAAAGAATATTGCGTAACCCGCAATCCGGAATATATGCGCCCGGCAAAGCGCGGGGACGGATGGACGAAGCAGGTTGCGGAAGCACAACTGGATTTGCCGGATGGCAGCGTGATTACAAAAGTAAATGCCGTGACGGACGAAATCAAAAAAATGCTGGGGATAGATAAGAATCAGTTTTCGCAGATTGCCATGCTGGCGCAGGGCGATTTCCTGAAACTGCTTCTGGCATCGACGGAGGATCGCATCAAGATTTTCCGCAATTTATTTAAAACCGAAAAATATCTGGATCTGCAAAAAAGCATTGAACAGAGTCAGAAAGAATTATACGGCAAGGTGCAGGACGGCAAGAAAAGCGTCAACCAATATATCGGTGGAATTATGGCTGATGCGGATGATGTCCTTTCGATCGATGTGGAGCATGCCCAAAAAGGAGAAATGACCACAGCAGATGTGCTTTCCCTTTTGGAAAAATTGATTGCACAGGATCAGCGGCAAAAGAACGCACTTGATCAGGAGCAGGAATCCATCCGCACAGAATTGGAACAGATCAATACACGAATCGGGGTGGCAGAGACGATTCAAAAGGCCAAAGATGCCATCGCTGCTGACCGGGAAAAGCTTGCGCAGGAAGAATCGAAAATGGCAACGTTGCAGACAGACTTGGAAGAAAAGAAAGCTGCACTTGCGAAAAAAGAGGAATTAAATCGCGAGGCTAGTGCAATTGAAGCAGAGCTTCCGGAGTATGAGACACTTAGTCGTTTAGAAACAGAAATTTCAGAGACTCAAAATGAGTTACAAAAACTTGAAGCCGACTTGTCTCAGGCAGAACAGTCACAAGGGAAAAAGTCAGAAGAGTTGCATCTTTTGCTTGAAGAACAGGAAAAACATCAGGATGTTGGAACCGAACTGGTGAAATGGGAGGCTGCAAAAGATAAAGCGATGGAAGAGGAAAAGGCTTTGGATGAGCTGAAGAACTCTCTTTTGACCTATCGGAAAGCAGAAGAAAAACTTGCGGAAGCGCAACAAAACTATCAGTCGGTAAGCGATAATTTTAATCAGCTGAATGCATATTATGAAAGCTTAGATCAGGCATTTCGCGATGGCCAGGCAGGAATTTTGGCTTCCCGTCTTGAGGAGGGAATGAAGTGCCCGGTTTGTGGTTCGACTTCGCATCCGCAGCTGGCACATCTGTCCGATTCTGTGCCGACGGAAGAGGAACTAAAAAAAGCAAAAAAGCATGCTGATAAAGCTCGCGAGAATCGTGATGCTAGTGCACAGGATATCAGCGGCCAGGTAAAAGCGCTCGAAACAATGAAAGATCAGCTGCAAAAAGACTGCGTAAAATTATTGTCTTGTGAAGAACTTGAACACGCCGAGTCAGAATTAGGCGGCAAGCAGCAGGAAGTAAAGGAAATAAAGCAGTCCGCAGAGTCTGCAATAAAAGAACTTCAAAAGCAAGCTGCTCGTAAGCAGGAAATCGAGGAACTGATTCCGCAGTTAAAGCAGGAAGTAGATACCTTGGGCAGCAATATGGAGCAGGCACGCATTTCCATGGCAACGGCAAAGACCAAGCTTGAAGAGAAGCGTCAGCAGTCTGAAAGTTCGAAAAAGAAATTGTCATTTGCCTCCGCATCAGAAGCAAAGAAAGTGCAACAAGACCGTATGTCTCAGGCAAAACAATTGCAGGATGCATTTGATTCGGCAACAGAAGCACTTACAAAACAAAATGAGACAATTACCCATTTGAAAGCACAGATTGAAGGCAATGAGAAAATTGTAAAGGATACAGCAAGCGCTGACCTTGAAACGGAACGTGAAAAAAAGGCTGAATGGGATGGAAAACTGACCGAGTGTATCAATCGCGGCAAAGCGGTCAACGGTCGCCTTGAAAGCAACCGGAAGACCAAAGGCAACATCGAAAAGCAGGCAGCCAATATTTCCAATCTGGAAACGCGGCTTCAGTGGATGAGGGCACTGGATGATACCGCAAACGGAAAGCTATCCGGCAAAGACAAGATTAAGCTGGAAACATACATCCAGATGACTTACTTTGACCGGATTATTCGCCGTGCAAATCTACGACTCCTGAAAATGACAGGCGGTCAGTACGAACTGATTCGCCTGAAAGAAGCGAACAATGCGAAAAGCCAAAGCGGACTGGATTTGGGTGTCATTGATCATACGAACGGTTCGCAGCGCAGTGTAAAGACTTTGTCCGGAGGAGAATCCTTCATGGCATCCCTGTCGCTGGCGCTTGGCTTGTCAGATGAAGTGCAGTCTTCATCAGGAGGCATTCGCATCGAGACGATGTTCGTGGATGAGGGATTCGGATCATTGGATCCGGAGGCGCTCGATATGGCTTATTCTGCGCTGGCCGGGTTGACGGAAGGAGACCGCCTTGTCGGTATTATTTCGCATGTCGCGGATCTGAAGGAACGCATTGACAGACAGATTGTCGTGAAGAAGACAAAGAGCGGCGGCAGCGAAATTGATATGGTAATCTAGTTTGCACAACGAACAGACAAGATGAAACAAAATGATAATGTAATTGATTTGCAACTGGAATCGATAAATGTTTTTTGAAATGTGAGACGTAAATTGATATGAATCAGGTAAGGCGAGCAGAAATAAAAGATATCCCACGCATCCTGGAATTATTGGTGCAGGTGGATATGGTGCATCACAACGGAAGACCGGACATTTTCAAAGGGCCGGCGACAAAATATGATGCCAAAGAGTTGGAACAAATATTGACGGAGGAGACAGAATGCAGACCGGTATTTGTCTGCGTCGATGAAACAGATACAGCTCTGGCGCATGGGTTTTGTATCAAAAAGCAGATAGTGGATGACGCGGTTTTGACGGATATCAAAACATTATATATTGACGACATCTGCGTGGCAGAGTCTGCACGCGGACAGGGCGCTGGCACAATGCTCTACAATCATATTGTGGATTATGCAAAAACAAATGGATTTTATAATGTGACTTTGAATGTCTGGAGTTGCAACCCGGGGGCAATCAAATTTTATGAGGCGATGGGGTTGGTGCCTCAAAAGATTGGGATGGAATTGGTTTTATGAATATCAGCATCATCAAATGCAGGCGAAAAACAGTATGCATTCGTGTGAATCCGGATTTGACTGTGACGGTTCGTGCACCGTACCGCGCGACGAAGCGTGAAATCGCCCGCATCCTTAAGGAAAAAGAACCTTGGATTTTAAAACAGATTGCGGTGATGAAAGCGAATCAGCCTCCTGCTTTATCTGAAATAGAATTGAAACAGCTCAGAGAGCGCGCGCATACCGTCATTCCGGAGCGCGTTGCCTTTTTCGCCGAACAAATGGGAATCACTTACGAGCGAATCAGCATTCGCAAACAAAGGACGCGTTGGGGCAGTTGCAGCAGCAAAGGCAATCTCAATTTTAACTGCCTTTTGCTTTTGACACCGCCGGAAGTGCTGGATTATGTCGTGGTTCATGAGCTATGTCATCGCATCGAGATGAATCACTCGAAAGCATTCTGGATGGAAGTCGAGAATGTTTTGCCGGACTATCGCGTCGCAAAAGACTGGCTCAAAAAAGAAGGCGCGGTCGTTATGAGACAGGGAAATTGTGCACAATAACAGGCGCATATAATAGGTGCGGCAATTAGTGAAGTAACAGAAACGAGGGGAAAATGTACCTACTGACAGCTTATTTTGATGATTCTACAACAGAACAGTTGCAGCGCTTGATGGATGAAGTCGCCAGACAAACAGGAAATGATTTCATGATACGCAATCATGTCCCACCACATCTAACGATTTGCGCTTTTGATCAAAAGAATCCACAAAGAGCGGTGGAATTGTTTGAGCGATTTTCTGAGAAGCTGATTGCGGATAAAAATAACATCAGTAGTAGTAATATCAGTAGTAGAAATATCAATTGCAATAGAAGCAGTAGTACTATTAATAGCGGCAATGATATTAATCATATTTATATTGCATCGCCTGGAGCTTTTTTACCTTCTGTCATTTATTTAGAGGCCGTACAGAATCGATATTTGTTTGAATTGAGCGAGATGGTTCATAAAGAATTTTGTGTAGACCCTGCCACTAGGCCAAATCGTTTTTATTTGCCGTTTCAGTGGATTCCGCATATCACGATTGCAAAGCAATTGACAGATGAACAGATGCGCATCGCGTATGCGGTCTTGCAGCAGTCATTCCATCCGCTGGAAGCAAAGATTGTGCGGTTTGGCCTGTCTAAGCCGAACCCGCATACGGATTTGGCAGAAAGGAGAATACATGGGAATTCTTGCAACATTTATGGTGCCGCATCCACCAATGATTATTCCGGAAATCGGTAAAGGCGCAGAACAACAAATCGCAGAGACAATTGCTGCCTATGAACAGGTGGCTGATGAAATTGCAGCGCTGCAACCGGAAACAATTATTATTTCAAGTCCGCATAGCATCCTGTACTCGGATTATTTTCATATTTCGCCGGGAGCGGGTGCAAAAGGATCGTTTGCAGAGTTTGGCGCTCCGGAAGTCAATTTTGAAGAGACATATGACGAGGCATTGCGTGGCTTAATCTGTAAAAAAGCAGATGCGTATGGAGTCGCAGCCGGAAAATTAGGAGAGAAAGATTCTGAACTCGATCACGGAACTATGGTTCCGCTTTGGTTTATCAGACAGAAATATCAAAGCGGAAATATCATTCGAATTGGTTTATCAGGAATGGGATTGCTTTATCACTATCGATTGGGTGAGATTGTGCGCGAGGCGGCTGACCAGTTGGGGAGACGAGCGGTTTGGGTTGCAAGCGGAGACTTGTCGCATAAATTGCAGGAATACGGACCTTATGGATTTGCTCCGGAGGGGCCGGAGTATGATCGGCGAGTGCTCGAAGTGGCCGAGCGGGCGGCGTTTGACGAGTGGTTTGATTTTGATGATGACTTTTGCATGAAGGCTGCGGAGTGTGGACACAAATCTTTTGTCATGATGGCTGGGGCTTTGGATGGCATGGCTGTAAAGGCAAAAGTGTATGCGCATCAGGATGTGACCGGAGTTGGATATGGCATCGCTTCGTTCTATCCGATCGCAGAGGATGAAAATCGTCATTTTCGTTTCAAATATATCAACCAGTTGAGATCATTCTTTTTGAATCCGATCAATGAAAAAAGGAATGACATCACCGACCCATATGTGAGACTGGCGCAACTAAGCATCGCACATTATCTGTTAATCGGGAAGGAACTGGTCGTGTCAGAAGACGAGTTGCCACCGGAAATGGTGCAAAAAGAGGCAGGCACCTTTGTGTCGATTCACAAATTTGGAAAATTAAGAGGCTGCATCGGGACTTTTCTTCCGACTACGGAATGTATCGCACAGGAGATTATCCAAAACGCAATCCATGCAGCAACACTGGATCCGCGATTCAATGCGATTTCTCCGGAAGAATTAAAAGATTTGGAGATTCATGTCGACGTGCTCAGCGAGCCGGAGCCAGTTCAATCAACCAATCGGCTGGATGCAAAAAGATATGGTGTCATTGTTTCTAGTGGAAAGAAAAGAGGATTGTTGCTGCCGAATCTCGAAGGCGTGGATACGGTGGAACAGCAAGTTGCCATTGCAATGCAAAAGGGGGGCATCGATTCGTCAGAAACGGTGCAGTTGCAGCGATTTGAGGTAATAAGGCACCAGTAGAAAATAAAAAAGCAAGGGATTAAATGTAACCAAAATGAGTAAAAAGAGAATTATTATTGTTTCAATTATCGCAGCAGTACTGCTAGCGTGTGTGTGTGTATTTTTTATTTTTAAAAACAGAGATAAAGAATATTTCAAGGTGACATTCCACAAAGATGTATATCCGGCATACGAGTGGGATATTGTAAGACAAAGTGACGATATGACTTCTTTGATTGCGAAGCCGGAGCAATCGCCGGAGGTAGGAGAGTATCTTTTGCTGCAGGATGAGTTGGGAGATCAGACTGCTTGTAGAATTGAAAGTGTTGATACAAGAGGCGATGGAAGTTATGTCTATGAATTGACCAAGGTAAATGATTTGTCGGAAATCATGGATGAAATGTCTTTTTCCGGCAAAGCTGATTTTGGCGTATATGGCGTAGAAAGCAAAAGTGCCAAGAATAATTCTAACGAATCCATTTTCGCTGGAAAAACTAAAGTTTATGCAGCCGATAACAACTCGTCTGCGAAAAAATCAGGTCCTATTGACCTAACCATCGCGCTGTCATATTCAATCGACGATGCGGGCAAAGGCTCGTTTAAAACCGATGTGAAAATGAATGGTCTGTCGATGTCTGCATCAAAAGAGGACAGAGAATCTGATGAAAAATCTTCCGAAAAGCAAAACACATCCGATGATGAGCATATGAAGTCACAAGATGCAGATGTAGATTCACTTTCAACAAGCGGAACCTGCACGATTGAAGGCTCGGTCACACTGGAAGATTTAGAAATATCCGCAGATGGCGAGGTAAACTTTTTAGATATTAAGAAGAATCGTGCACATGTGAAAGTTACTTCCAACGAAGTGTTGAATTTAAAATGCGAAGGGGAAATCGAAGGTGAGCTTCCGCTTGCTGAGATTGTTGTGCCGATTCCGGTAACGATGGGAGCGGTTTCGGTGGTCATCGAACCATATTTGTATTTTGATGCAGACGGAACGGTCGAACTGGAATACCGAATCAACAATACCAGATTAGAAATGAATATGGATGTCGGAAAAAAGAAATTGGATTTTTCAAAATCAGACAAGGGAAAAGTGCAAGAGCCGGTTATTAAGGCAAGTGTCTCTCTTGAAGGCGGCATCGGAGTATCCGGAGATTTGCAAATCTTAAAATGCGGATTGGTAAAACCATATTGCAATCTTGGCATCAATGTAGGAGCCGAAACGTTACCTGTGATAAAAGGCTGGAACAATGTTGCACCATGCGTCGATGCAGGAATTGCACTTCCGGTACTTACGGTGGGCTGTGATTTCCTTCCGGATTCCAAAGGAATGTTCGCAAAAGTGATAAAAGAAGCGACCGGTTGGGAACTTCATATCGAAAAAGAATTGATTTCAAAAGAGAAAGCGCCTGTTCAAAAGTCAATCCATATTGAAACAGATGAAGAGGATGGTTCGCTGAAAGTCGTGGATAAATGTACGCATGAGGAAAGAGAAGAAGTGCGCAATGTGAATCCGTTATATACCTGGATTTCAGGGGTTAACGATAAAAAGCCATTAGACTATATGGATCAGGGAGATTATTACGAATTAGTCACTGAACTCATGGAAGTAGACTATGTACCGATGAAGGATGCTTCCAAATATACAGAAGATGGAAAGTATGAGGTTTGGGAGATTGATGAAGGGTGTTATTCCTATAATGGAATCGATGGCTTCGGCGCACTTGTGAATGCAAATTCTTTTTGTGTGGAGTACAGGGGTATAGATGAAGAATCTTCCTCCATCAAAATGCGAAAAGATGCAAAGGTATATAAGAGAGAATATATCAATAATAAAAATGAGTTTGTGCTTCAGGGAACCTTGCAAGAGTTGATTGAAACGAACAAAATGGATGAATTCAACGAACCTGCTCGTGATATCGGAGCCTGTGGATATTTTATCCAGTATGATAAAGACGGATATGTGAATAAGATCATAGTGGATGAGGGTTGGGCCATGGGTGCACATGTATATGATTTTTAACTCAGTCGGGGTACAAGCTCCGACTGAGTTAAACGCTCCGCGAGGATGCGCACGGATTCGGACAGGAATTTGTCTGCTGAAGCAGACCCGAATCCGGCGCGCAAGACTCGCGAGCGAGTCTTGACATGAAAATGCAATTGAGACAGACGCCCGTTGCTACTGAGTAGTGGGATTCGCGTCATTCCTTCGCCGTTAGGTCTTAGCAGGTGGAGGAATGGCGTATTTTATCTCAGTCGGATAAGACCCCTTCCTCTAAGCGAAGGTAGGGGTTATAACAAACTGGTCTCAGTCGGGGTTACAATCTCCGACTGAGATAAACGCTCCGCGAGGATGCGCAGAGATTTGCA
The DNA here is from genome assembly GCF_002735305.1 of Agathobacter ruminis. Classification (GTDB taxonomy): domain Bacteria; phylum Bacillota; class Clostridia; order Lachnospirales; family Lachnospiraceae; genus Roseburia; species Roseburia ruminis. The sequence goes on along the minus strand of NZ_PDYG01000109.1, from coordinate 561 downwards.
TATGAAATATGTCAGCTACGCTGACGCAAATCTCGCGCCAAGTCTCGCGAGCGAGACTTGAATTTTAGGAGGTTAATATATGAAGTGGATAATTTTATTGATTGCCGGAGCGTTGGAAATCACCTGGGCTGTGGCAATGAAAATGTCAAACGGTTTTACGGTGCTGGTTCCGTCTATTGTCACAGGAGTGGGCTACATCGCCAGCGCAGTATTCTTGGCCATCGCGCTAAAACAGCTGCCATTAGGCACTGCCTATGCCATGTGGACCGGAATGGGAATCCTTGGAACGACGCTGCTGGGCGTATTTCTTTTTCATGAAAAACTGTCGGTTCCGCAGGTCATATGTGTTATGCTCATTGTGCTTGGAATTGCAGGGCTTAAGATTCTTGCAAAAGAATGAGAATGTGTCTTTGGGTGAACGAACCATTTTGAAAAAGGTTTATCAAATGGCGGACACTTAGTTTGTTGGTATTATGTACTTCTCAGTCTAAGGGATCCCCAGGTTCAGACTCCGTTTGCCAAGTGAAATGACAAAATGAGTTTTGTGTATATAGGCACCAT
>NZ_PDYG01000108.1 GCF_002735305.1 Agathobacter ruminis | reverse complement strand
TCCAGTATCCCATTTCTTTCTCCTCTATTCCGGATCAAATCCTGCTTCGATTAATGATTTCATCTGTTCAAATTCACTCTTAAAGTTTTTCCACTTTTTTGGAGAGATTGAATTAATCATATTTGCTAATGTTTCGAGCGAATATGCTGTAATAAGTGTTTGCTCCAATGCTCTTGCTTTTCGTTTTGATAACCCAGTTGCAACCGCATACATGTCATATTCTTTTTCCGGAAATTTTCCTTTTTTACTATTTTGATGTTCATTCCTTCTTCTTTTATAATCATTTGTTCTTCCTACATATACAACATCATCGCTCCGTCTTCGAGTAATTACATAGACAGTATTACCATGTGTTTTATCAGGATCAATTCCACCTCTTGCTACGCAAGCTTTCACCGCTGCACGTACTTTTGCAGCGTTCGCATTCATCTTTTTAAAGGTCTTTACTGTATATACCAGCCCAGCAACTGCAACTGATGTTGCAGCGATACATACTAGAGGTAGCCATGAACATGCAATCGCCGCTTTTACGCTGTCCATTGAAAAACGAATTCCGCCCATAATTCCAGTCATCGCCGCAGCCAACTGCGTAATAATCGAAGCCGGAAGTGCAATGGAAGCTGCATAGTGTCCGGTATAATCACTATAATTTACTGGGTTATTCACACAATACCCATACAGATTGCTTCCCAGTGGTTCGCCCTGGTCATTTGAGAGTACAGGGTCATCCTCGGAAAGGAATCGCATGAGTTCTACGCTGTAATAGCGGCTCTGCAGGTAATACAGTCCTGTTTCTTCATCGTAGAAGTATCCACGATAGCGTAATGGATTATCCTTGCCAAGGGTATCTGCGAGCGTTCCGGTGACTCCCGTTACTTCGCCCCATGCATTGTAATCATAGTGGACGACTTCTTCTCCTTCTGTATTGAGGATGCCTACCACATCACCCTGAAGGTTCTTTTCGTAGT
>NZ_PDYG01000107.1 GCF_002735305.1 Agathobacter ruminis | reverse complement strand
TCTGCGCATCCTCGCGGAGCGTTTATCTCAGTCGGAGATTGTAACCCCGACTGAGATAAATCATTAATCGAAGCAGGATTTGATCCGGAATGAAAGGAGAAACATGGGATACTTTAGTTGTAGTTTATATGGCAATGATGCTTCATTGGATGCGAGAGACACTTATAGGATTCAATTAGAATTGACTGGAGATGATGAAGAAGCATTAAAGCGGACCAAAGAAATATTAGAAGAATTTATGGGCACAGATGAGGAATGCCTAGTCTGGTATGCCCTTGCTGATACACAATGGAAGATTGGACGTCTATGTGATGAAGTAAAAGAAAAAGCCTTTGAATTTTTAGCGCAAAATGGCGGTGAAGAATTATTTGAAGGCCGTGAACGGGAAAAATGGGGAACAATACTGCGCAAGTTAGAAGACAAATTGAATAGCCCTATGAAGCCTTATAAAAAGATAAAAAAATTGGAACCACTGGAATTGTGGAATATGGGAGATGTGTATGCTTATCAGTTTTCTACAAAAAAAGCGGAAGATGCCGGTATATATAAGAAATATATATTGATGCAAAAAATTGGGGAAGAAACTATGACAGAGGATATGGGAGGGTTTCAATATGATGTCATACAGATATATGATCGGTTGTTTGATGAATTGCCGGACCCGGAAGTAATAAAAGATATTCGATTATTACCGGCGGATATACCATATAGGGAAAACGAAGAATTGCTGAGAACGTTTCCGCTTGATATGTCAGCTGGAATGGATTATTTAAAAACATCTGAGTATCCTAGAAAAAGGCTACACTTTTTGGGAAATGTAGAGATCCCTATTAAAACGGAATATGTACATGGAAGAGTAGAAGATTTCGGATGGGATAGAATGGAGGAATGCTGGTTAGTGTCTTTTTACAAATGGTGGCAGGGGAAAACATATTATGAGGAGAATGGGCTTTATTATCCAAGTGAGATTTATAAAGAAAGCGATGATGAATAGTTGTGTAATTAGGATATAAAGTAATGTTTGATAGACCTCATCCGAATAAAGAAATATACTCGTATCATATTCATCTCAGTCGGGGTTACAATCTCCGACTGAGATAAACGCTCCGCGATGATGTGCATATATTTATATCCGAGAAGGTGTATAACTATCTTGTGAATTTGTTCAAA
>NZ_PDYG01000106.1 GCF_002735305.1 Agathobacter ruminis | reverse complement strand
GTGGCTCCACCACCGGATTTAAAGTGGAACGGAGAAGCGGCCGCAGAATATGCCAGAGAATGGGCAGATGGACATAATCCTGTATATGCATATTACGGATCGGATTGTACAAATTATGTTTCGCAGTGTATAAAAGCTGGTGGCATGCTTATGACATTTCCAAAATCATATAAGGATAAAACAAATGGAAATATTATAGAGACAAACAAAAAATGGTTCTA
>NZ_PDYG01000105.1 GCF_002735305.1 Agathobacter ruminis | reverse complement strand
TTCTCTGGCATATTCTGCGGCCGCTTCTCCGTTCCACTTTAAATCCGGTGGTGGAGCCACTTCAGCCTTCAATCCCACTGAAGTATGCGACATAATCCCTAGGACAAGCGCAAGTAATACAGCAGTAACCCTTTTCAAATAATTTTTCATAAAAAACCCCTTTCATAATAAAAAATTAGTTACCGACTCCAGTTCTCTTGTTTTGGGGAAATGAAATAAATGGGAAATGAAATAAATGACTAATGAAACAAGCCATCATGTGCGGCAGATGCCGCTAGAATCAACCCTCGCTATTTTTATAACATACCCCTCAAACAAAAATCCCTTTTTTAAATAATAGCACTTCAGCAATGCAGTGTCAACGACACTACACAGTGCCAAAGTGATCATAGTATATGCACTTTCCATCGCATTTTCCGTTTAATAATCCATCGCACGGTTTCATCTCGCTCATCGATTCCGACTCATCCTGATATCGGTTGATGCGCTTGCGTACATATCCGATAAATGCAAAATTACTCTCTTTTCCCGGAATCATAGCTGCACAGCTGTTAATCCAGACGACATTGCAATAATCATGCGCGCAAAGATCAAAAGACATCTTAAAATCATAGGATCCGGTCGAATAAGCCGGAACGATAATCAATGTCAGCATAAATCCGCGCATGATGCGCTCCATATGTTTTGTTGTCAGAAAATCTTTACAAATCAAGACCGCAAAGCGACCGATTCCCTCATAATGAAAAATATAGATTTCATTTGAACCATCGATGTTCTCCATGAAATCGCCGTGACGCGTTTTCAGAACATACGGATTCTGTTTGAATTGGCGCGCAAGGACATTCCCCGCGCGATCCAGAATCGAAGAAAAGTTCTGTGTACCCGAAAAATAGGATGGCAACACAATCATCGGCGGAATCTGCTCCCGCTCCTGCTCTGACAAATTTTTAAGTTTTCTGCAAATGGCATACTCCATCGTCGCATTGCCAAGCATCTCCGGGAATGCGATCAATTCGGCGCCTTCTGCGCCTGCCTGTACAATTTTCTCCCAGACGCGCTCATTGTCGCGCGCTGCCGCAGATTCATGATAGTCCAAAGAAAACACCTGCAAATCATCATTGCGGTGATAGCGAATGTCAAAGCTGGATTTCGCATTGAGTGGTGTTGCTGCAATCTTCATCTGAGAGGTTGCATCAAAATTCGGGAAAAATCCCTTTGGAATAAATATATGACGATCCTCCACATCTTCAAGTACACGATCCTCTATAATCATCAGGTGCTTCAGATAATTGTCAATCCGGCGATACGAAAAAGATTCTCTGCTTTTGCGCGCCCATACGCACTCGCACTTCGGCAGAATCGCGATTCCGGTTTCTTTTCGATTGCTGTTTAATCCGCGTGTCACACGACCGTTTTGCAATCTCTTTCGCTCCTCAATCAGCACTTCCGCCAGTGATTCATCCAGCGCCTGCAAAAAGCGCATAATGCAGTTCTTATCATCCGCGATTTTTAACAGATCACTGAATCCTGCAAGCTTCTTGACATATTCTTCATCGATATCTGCTTCTGCGATTGGGCAGAATTTCCCCTTTGATCCCAATACAAATGGTGTCTCTTTTTCAATTCGCGTATTTACGCGCTGTCGTTCCTCCTCAGAAATACAGCTGTAGCGCACCAGATAGTTCTTGGTCAATGTGCGTGTGACATGCGAACATAATTTTGCGATAAGATTATACAAATATGTTTTATCTGAGATGCCCATCTCCATATTCATCCGACTCCTCCGCCAATTTGTTGATTGATAAATCCCCATAGGCCCAGCCAAAACAAAACAGTTGTGCGCGGGCTGACATCTTATGATATTTCAACAGGTCCTTCACCTCACTTTTGGTATACCAATGCGCTTCGATTTCTTCAAAGCTTGAATCGCTTTCCTGTATCTCTCCGGATACCACGGCAAGCACACATGAACTCGACTCATTTGTCAGCCCCACTGCATTATAGCTGCTGCGCAGTCTGACAATCCTGCGCTCCAATGTCAATCCCGTTTCTTCTTTTAATTCCCGCGCGGCCGCTTCTGTCGGTGTTTCATCCTCATCCACCAGCCCGGACGGGAAATTATAAACCCAGTCTCCTAAGGCCATGCGGTATTCACGATTCAGCAATATCCTATCATTATCTTCCGAGATTCCGATAATCACCACAGTCGTGCTGTGCCAGCGCTGCAAATCCTCCAGTCCTCGCAACCCCTGATCTCTCGAAACAATCTCGTACTTCTTCACACGATGGTCCTGCGTCTCATATTCCAGATCATATCTGCAAATATGCGCGCCGCCATCCACCTTCGTAAGCTTCCTAAATTCCATAATACATCTTCCCCTTTCTGCGTACCTCCATTCTATATCAAATCCGCCCCAAACCTCAACCCATCTACCGCAATTCCACTCTACCCACCCCTCTGTGGTTGTCCTTTCACCGATTTTGCACTTCGACAAACTGTCTTTTCATCGCAAACACCTTGA
>NZ_PDYG01000104.1 GCF_002735305.1 Agathobacter ruminis | reverse complement strand
TCACCTCCTTTCTAAGGAAATCAAGTAGAGATTATTCACTGTTTAGTTATTAAGTAACTAAAACAACTTAATAACCCTATTTTTGGTGGCGATGCGCTTAGGGGTAACACCCGTTCTCATCCCGAACACGATGGTTAAGACTTAAGCGGCCGATGATACTATGCTGGAGACGGCATGGGAAAGTAGGTGGCTGCCAAATTTTGTGGGGGTGTAGCTCAGTTGGGAGAGCACCTGCCTTGCAAGCAGGGGGTCAAGAGTTC
>NZ_PDYG01000103.1 GCF_002735305.1 Agathobacter ruminis | reverse complement strand
CTTTAATGAATAACTTTGGAAGATATGTTGGTAACGCTATACCAGGAAACATATCTTTAAATATACGATCGGTGTCATTCGAAAATGCTTTGCATTTTCTCATGAAGCGCTGTCGCGCAATTAGCATAAATTCGTTTGTGCTTATGGAAGCAAGCTTCCAACGCGGCACGAATTTATACTAACACCGCTCGTAACGAGGTCAAGCAAAAAAGAGCGCAGGGTGGATGCCTTGGCACTAAGAGCCGATGAAA
>NZ_PDYG01000102.1 GCF_002735305.1 Agathobacter ruminis | reverse complement strand
GCGCATCCTCGCGGAGCGTTTATCTCAGTCGGAGATTGTAACCCCGACTGAGATAAAATCCGTCGCCTGCAGGCTCTATGGCTAAATACGCATCAGATAGTATCTTCGTTTTGTATTTTTGGTCCTTATAGTCGTTATATTCCAGCTGCTTTATCGTCATCGATTTCTCCCAGTCCTGATTTGAAAAAATTACTGTCTTTTATTATATCCAATCACTCTCCATCAAGGAATACACAATTTTGAAAAAAGTTTATCGTTGGCGGACACAAATAAGCTTTCGTATATGTACTCCTCAGTCTAAAGGATACCCGGGTGAATCGGAGTGCGCCCTAATGAAATAAAAATGAGTTTTGATGTTTATAGGCATGCGCCGCCACGGACGGCGGTGCAAATGCGATTGCAACACGACGTTGCGTAATGCATGGTGCCTATATACACAAAACTCAT